>JAZNNO010000043.1:0-99053 GCA_045580345.1 Faecousia sp. | reverse complement strand
AGGTCGGGGGTTCGAGTCCATCTACCGGCTCCATACAGAGCGTAGTCCCTGACAGACTCGAATAGTATAAATCACAACAGTCCGGAGGACTGTTGGCGGCGATGGCTCGACGGAGCCGCACCTTGATTTGTGAGTCCGTCTACCGGCTCCAAGCAGACGGTAGAGAATTAAATATGGGGGAGTTCCCGAGTGGCCAAAGGGGACAGACTGTAAATCTGCTGCGTATCGCTTCGATGGTTCGAATCCGTCCTCCCCCACCAGAAAAAGACGATTGCGGAAGCAATCCTTTTTTTCAGTTATATTCGCCTTCGGCGAGTGATATTGGTTCGCAGTGATATTCGGCTAAAGCCCAGTGATATTGGGCTTTGCTCAGTTTTATGGCGAATATAATATCACTGAAACCGCAGGTTTCAATATCACTTTCACGAAGTGAAAATATCACTGTGCCGTAGGCACAATATCACTAAAATCTCCGTCAAAATGGAGTCGAACGACCAAAATACGATATACCTTGCTTGATTTATTGTTTTATGCTATAATAAATAAAAGGAGATGAGTGTTATGATACACGGTGTAAAATATTTCAATGACGATGTGAAATATTTAAAAGAAGAACATTTTTGTCCCGATTGCAAAACAAAACTTGAAACCGTAAAAGTTTCAAAAGTTATTAATCGAAAATCACCAGAAGCAAAATATTTTGATTTTGGTTTAGGAAGTGCTCCAAATAAAACTTGGTTGATAGGTAATATAAAATTTATTTGGAAAGAATTTGAATGCCCAAATTGCAAGAAGCATGTCACTGTTAAGAAAATGAAAGAAATTGAAGGTATTACTGAACCTGAAAAAATCGGAAGTGGAATTGGTGGGAAAATTGCATTTGTAGTTTGTGGTATCATATTTATTATAGTTATAGCGTTAGTTAAAAAATTTTTATAAGTTTTAATTATGTTCCGGCATCTAAATGGTTCGGAACAGCCAGAAAAAGTCCAACACCTTGTGGTGTTGGACTTTTTCTATGTGTAAGGTACAGACGGATTCGAACCCATAGCAGTGCAACACCCCGGTGGGGTGTTGCGGCGACCAGTGCAAACACTGGTCGCTACCTTTGTTTTCGCTAAAGGCGAAAACGCAACCGAATCCGTCCTCCCCCACCAAGTGTTGTGGTCTAAATAGATGCCGCACAGAAAAGCCTTGAGAAATCAAGGCTTTTCTTAATTTTACCCCTAATTTTCAAGTTGCAATTTCATAGATGCCAACGACCTACAAGGTGGATTTGAACCACCGAAACAAAATATAAGGGACTGATTTAGCAATTATTTTGCTAAATCACCCCTTTTTCTATTTGTTTTTATCTTTCAATCTTGCTTTTGCTTCTTCAACAGTTTCGCCGTCTTTTGTGAGGTAGGCATCGACAAACTTATCTTCGAGCTTGGTGTAACCACCTACAACCCCTTGTTCAATTTTTTTGTAACCGCCGGTTACTGCTTCGGCGATTTTTTCATTTGCCTTTACAATTTTTGATTTAGCCATATCTGTATATTTTCCTCCAATCAGATTGATTCCGAGAAGCAGTACAACAATCCAAACTGCTGTTCCCGTAAATATGTTTAGTAATAAGATTTCCGCCGCTTCCATACCCGGAAAAGACACGAGCATTGATCTTTGCATTGTGTAAATGGAAACACACGCATCAGCGAGAGATATATTACGGAGTGTTTTTAGCACCGGAGAAGCGGAACGCTTTGCTTTCACCATACCAATAATTGAAATAGTGATTTTAGTGAATGTGTATGTGGCAATGGTGATCATTACAATTTCATGAAAGGCGGTGCCTCTATCTTTAATAGCAGACATTATGTTTACGCCTACTATGCAGAACGAAAGCACAACCAATAAAGTTCCCGTAATGCGCCGTGCAAAAAGCTCGGTATCATAATTGCCGCTTGCTTTTCGTCTGACCTGCAACACAGAAAACCTTGTGATTGCAAGCACGGTATAATACGCACCTACTGTAATAAACCACCACGAATGTGCAAGAAAACCTATAATACAGTTGCTAAGCGCATAAGCAACATTAAACGCAAGACTTGTATAAGGGCTTTTTACAAGATTTAATACCTTCATTTGATACCTTTAATCATCGGAATGAGAGCAATCAGCATAATGATACCAAGCAAACCGACGAGTGTGCCCCAAATGATTTGCTGCCACACAAGGCACATACACATACCTACACCAAGCACTAAAGCAGCAATGACGGCGTAAACAGTACGGAACAGATTTCTACCACTCATTTTCGGCAGTTTCTTGTTTTCCATTTTGCACCAGATAAGTGCCGTGATAATACTGAGCACAATACCGACAGCGCCCAAAATGATACCTTCTGTGAAGGCGTCCCATTCAGGCAGAAGGGCCATACACATACCGAGTGCGAAAAGCACCCCACTTACAGTTCCCATAATGAGTGCAACAAAACTACTCTTTTTCATTTTGAAATCTCCTTTCATTAAACCAACACTTGTGTTTTTATTGTGTTTATAGTATAATATTTTTGCCAAAGCAAAACAATCAACAATTAAACGACAAGTGTTGGAATAATGGGAAAATGTTATGAATGTAAAGAACAACAAGCGGCGCAGAGAGTCACAAGAGAAGATCGAAAAGGTGTTTATAGAGCTACTGCAAACCCGTGAAATTAAGGATATTACTGTTTCAGATCTCATTAAAATGACAGAATTGAACCGCAGTACCTTCTATGCAAACTATCTTGATATATTCGATCTTGCCGATAAAACGAGAGAAAAACTCGAAAATGAGTTCAGCGATCTGTTTGCCGATTATGATTATTTTAATGTACATACCGGTGCATTAAAGATGTTTACTCATATTAAAGAAAACCAAATTTTCTATAAGACATATTTTAAGCTTTGTTATGACGACAAACACCTTGTTTCGATATATGATACAAGGCGAGCCGAAAAGGAACATATTGATAGCAATATCAAGTATCATATTGAATTTTTCAGAAATGGTCTTAATGCCGTTATCAAATTGTGGCTTGCAGGTGGTTGTCAGGAATCGCCGGAAGAAATGGCAGAGGTTTTGAAACAAGAATATAGAGGTCGATAGAAAATATTTTTGGGGATTAGAAAAATACCTGTTTTTTCAAAAAACAAAGTTGGCATCTAAATGGTTCGCAACAGCAAAAAAGAGACACACCGTTTGGTGTGTCTCTTTTTTGTATGCTGATGAAGATCCTGCAAATTATTCAGAGGTATTTGGGAGTATTATAGTTCTATGGACAAACCGTCATAAGACACAATGTAACCATAATCCAAAACTCTTTCCTCAAGCCTATGGTGAATTGGTGCACTATTATGGGAAAAATGGTTGATAACCACCTTGGTTTGCTCGGATATTGCGCACATAGCCTGTAATCTTTTTACCACTCTGTTTACATTATCGATTCCCATATGTCCGCCGTTATCTGAAATGGGCAAATCCACATTGGTGCAATCTAAGCTGACCAGGTCGAAAACAATACCGGAATTTTGAATATAATCAAATACTTCATCGAAAAAGAATCCCGTATCATGTGCATATAAGATTGTTTTGTCTTTTTTGATAATATAAATCAGCGGACAAGTACTCGAATGTCTTGCCGGCAGCGCAGTAACGGTATAATCACCCAAAGTAACCGTATCAAACGGGTTCAGGGTTTCGATGTCAACATTGTAACCTTCTACATCACATGTTTTTTCAGCAAGCCTCGCAACACTTGCACCACAATACAGCTTTAGCCGGTCTACGCGCATATCATGCGCAAATGCACCGAACCGACGCGCCAGATCACCTGCGTAAAAATGGTCGGCATGGGCGTGTGTTACCAGCAAATACTGAATAATATCACCTTGTATATCGTTGCTCAAAAAATGGCTGTATGTGTCAGCAGGGAAATCGATTAAAAGATCGTCATTGATCAATGCTTGTGAACGCGTGCGGATATTCTTCCCCTTAAGAATACGCGCTTCACGGCAATATTGGCAATTACAAAACAGAGCGGGAAAACCTTCAGCTGCTGCGGTTCCCAAATATGTAATTTTCATTAATAATCACCTCTGTTTCATAATAGCAAAGAACACATTGTTTTTCAATAAATAAAATCAAGTAAAATCAACGGCTAATGCGCTTAAATTCCGGCACCTCTTGAAGGCGCTCTAATTATGTGTTAGAATAACACAAAGGGGGGAGGATAATGCATACAGAGTATAAGCGCACTGTAGAGCGTGCAAATAAAGCAGTCCTTTTTGTTCACGGCATTGTTGGTACGCCGAATCATTTTAAGTCATTGATTCCCCTTGTCCCAGAGAACATATCTGTTTACAACATTTTGCTTGACGGACACGGAAAGAGCGCTAAAGATTTTGCCAATACGTCTATGAAAAAATGGAAGGAGCAAGTTTCTCTTGCGGTAGAGGAATTGTCGGAAAATCACGATTGCATATACGTTGTCGGACATTCTTTGGGAACATTGTTAGCGATTGAACAGGCTGTAAACTGCGCAAAAATCACCAGGCTGTTTTTGTTGGCAGTTCCCTTGAAAGTATCTTTGAAACCGAAACTGTTTGCGAATTCTTTGAAGGTGTATTTTGGCAGGATAGATCCCCAAAATGAAGAACTGAAGGCGGCATTAGAATGCTATGGCGTGGCGAATGAGAAAAATCCCCTCCGCTACATTCCTTGGATACCACGCTTTTTGGAACTGTTTTCACAGATCCGACATATTCGCAGAACGATAGATTTGCTGCATACCCCGACTGTTGCCTGTCAATCCTGCAAGGATGAAATGGTATCCCAAAAGAGTAAGGCTATACTTGCAGACAACCCGTGCATCTCGGTGGTAGAGCTGAAAAATTCGGGCCATTTTTATTACGAAAAAACCGATTATGCTTTACTGGAAAATGAATTTATTAAATTTATCCGCGCATAACCGAGGAGAAAACCAATGAACGAATTTACAAGAGATGACATTATCCGCCAATTGGATACGTTACATACGCCCAAGGGTGTCCCGGTCCTGTTCCATTCTTCTTTGCGGGCTATCGGCCCGGTAGAGGGCGGGACAGAGGCACTTTTGGATGCTTTGGTCGAATATTTCACCAGGGATGGCGGTCTGTTCTGTGTGCCGACCCATACCTGGCATAATTTGGATAAAGAGATCACCTTGGATGTAACCAGCGATGATAATTGCCTGGGTGCTTTCTCGACAGTTGCCCTCCGGGATCCCCGAGGTGTCCGTTCGGAAAATCCCTGCCATTCTATGGTGGTTTTTGGTGACCGGGATAAAGCACAAGCCTTTGTCAAGGACGAATTGTATGTGCCTACGCCCACCGCACCCGGTAGCTGCTATGGTAAACTTTTTGATATGGACGGCTATGTCTTGCTGGCAGGTGTTGCCCACAATAAAAACACATTCCTCCACACAGTAGACGAGATTTTGAACATACCCAACAGAATGGGCAATAAGCCTGTTTCGATGGCTGTCCGTAAGAAAGACGGTCAGGTTGTCAAAACAAATCTGTGTTTGTTTGAAACCGACTATACGGAGGATATTTCCTACCGCTTTACAAAGTATGAAACCGCCTTTCGCTACCACAGATGCATTACTGACGGTTTCCTGGGAAATGCGCCGACACAGCTGTGCAGCGCCCGGAAAATGAAGGAAACCATCGAGCTGATCTATCAGAACTGCGGCGATGCAGACCCCTTGGCAGACGAGGAAGCCATTCCGCAAAAATGGTACTGTTTTTGATTACTTATAATCGCTTTTTTGTATCGACCAAAACTTGACTGTGATTTCTTCTGTGCTATAATGGAGAAAATTACAAACGGAGGATACAAAATGACAAAAAAGTTTCTTGCGTGGTTGCTTGCTTTGGTCACTGTGTTTGGCCTGGTTGCCTGTGGTGAGAAACGTACTGAGCCTTCTACACCGACAGAGGCAACAAAATCTGCTGCAGACAGGAAGGAACTAAAACCTTTGCTGGAACTTCGCGGTGAGCTTCCGGCTCTCAAATCCCGGGAGGAAATGCTGGACACACTTCAGAAAGAGGTCTACGGCTATATGCCTGCGACTCCCACGAATATTGAATTTACCAGTAAGGACATTACTACCGATGATTACTGTAACGGGAAGGCGGAACGCTACTCCATTGTGGCAAAATGTACTGTAAACGAACAGGAATTTGCATTTCCCTTCAGTATGGTATTCCCCAAAAATACCAATGGCAAAGTGCCTTTCTTTATGTTCATTGGATTTACAAAGGGACCAACTTCCAAGTATCAATCTACGGAAGCTGTGATCGACAAGGGTTATGCCATTATCTATTACGATTACCAGGATATTGCCAGTGACGACGGCAAGTTTGACAATGGCCTGTCAACGATTCTGTACCCCGATGGCAAGCGGGGCGATACCGATCCCGGAAAGGTTGCAATGTGGGCCTGGGGCGCACATAGAATGATGGATTATGCAGAGAGTATCAGCGACAAGTTAGACTTGAGCCGCTCTGCTGTTTGCGGCCACTCCCGTACCGGCAAGGCTGCCTTGCTTGCCGGCGCTACCGACACCCGTATCCAGTTTACGTATTCCAATGAATCCGGCTGTGCCGGCTCAGCTATCTCCCGCCGTAAGGCCGGTGAAAATATTGCCCGAATTACCGGTACATTTCCGTACTGGTTCTGCAAGAATTACAAGCATTGGGCAGGCCGTGAAGCGGAGATGCCATTTGACCAGCATTGGCTGCTGGCATCCATTGCGCCCCGGAAGGTTCTGGTAGGCAGCGCATCCAAGGATATCAATGCAGATCCGCTGTCTGAGCAGCTTGGCTGTTTGGCTGCATCGCCAGCCTTCGAGAATGGCTTTGCTTGTGATGTTATGGCTGTTGCCGGTGACGCATTCCTGGAAGGCGATATCGGCTACCACATGCGTGAAGGCTCCCATGCTTTTACCGAAACGGACTGGCTCAGAGCTGTTGAATTCATCGATTACCATACAGCAAAATAAAGTTAAAAGCACACCGATGACACATCGGTGTGCTTTTATAAATTAACCTAAAATATCATTCAACTCCAGCAGAGCCCGTGCGTAGATCCGCATAGCCCGTTTTAAGCGGAACAGGGATACACACTCGTCAACGCCGTGGGCGCCGCCACGGCCCTTGGGGAAGTCCTCAGGAGGACAGTTGCCGGACATGCCAAAGGGATAGGCGTTGGGCAAGCGGTGCGCATAAGTACCGCCGGACATGGTGTAGGGCGTGCTGTTGTCGCCGGTGATCTCGTTGGCGATACGAGCCAGCATTTTGACCATATCGTTCTCAGGATCAATCATATATGCGGGCGTGCCGGCAGCGCACTTTTCAACAGTGAAGCCCTTGGTGTCGGCAACCTTGCGGATATTCTCCTCAATTTCTGCTACGGTGATGCCAACAGGGTAGCGAATACGGAAGGTAACCTCAACGCAGCCGTCCACATCATCGATCCGGGTGGTAGCCACTCTGGGCAGCCCCATAACGGGGTGCTCATAGTCGATGTTAATGCAGTGACCGTAAATATCCTTGGACAGAGTTTTCAGAAATTCAAAGATGTGCTTGTCCTCTTCGGAAACCAAACCTGCATCCAGCAAATCTTCGCAGATGAATGTGATCATATTGCCGTTAGGATCGGGATTGGCGCCGTGACGGGGAGGGGAATAGGAGGAAACTTCTGTTGTCTCTCCTTTGGTAACCGTACACTTGGGAAGCGCTGCAGGAACATCGCTGCGGTCAAGAATTGCCAGGGCATCACCGGGCTTGCCGGGCTGACCGGCAATCAGCTTGATGCCATGGAGAGAGGTCTTGCTGCGCAGAACCACAGACACAGCGCCCTTGCCACCAAATCCAACGGGCCAACCGCTGTCGGGGACCAGGGACATACGAGGGGGTGTGCACACATTCAGGAAGCCCTTTGCATCAGGATTCCCGGGAATGCCGATCAGATCCTGCATACCCAACTCTTCATTACTGCCTACATAAAGGGCAGGGTTATACTTCAGTTCAATGTTCAGTTCCTTGAAAATTTTCAGCAGATTGAAAATGGCAGCAAGCTGACCCTTGTTGTCAGTAGCGCCACGGCCAATGATGCAGCCCTTATATTCGGTGGCATCATAGGGAGGGTAGTTCCAGCCCTCGCCGGCAGCCACCACATCACCGTGGAGCCAAATGCCCAGATCCGGATGACCTTCCTTCAAAGCGGTGCTAATGACACCCACATTGTAGTCAGTATTGTAGAAACCGGCATCCTTGCCCATTTTCAAAACCTCGTCCAAAACGGCCCGGGGACCGATACCCCAAGGCGCGCCGGGAATGGGTTCGCTTTTTTCGCTGTTGATGTTTACAAGACGGATGGTGTCGGCTGCTAATTTTTCAGTAGAGGCTTCGATCATCTCGTCGATTTTAGTAAGAAGTTCTGTATTCATTTGAATCACCTCGCCCCTCATTATAGCATAAAGAAAATGCCTGTCAATCCGCTATAGTGGCAAAATTCATAGGAAATAACTATTGCAATTACAAGGAAAAAAGTATATCATATCAGCAGACAGAAATATGGAGGTATGTATATGTTCTACATCAATCAACTAAACTATCCTCATGTTCCCTATAACCACAATATGGCCCACGGCGGTCCACCTGAAGGCAGAACCAGTGTGAAGACTTCCGGTTGCGGCCTGTGCTGCGCTTGTATGGTAGTAGCCCACCAAACCGGTAAGGTACTGCCTATTGCTGAGTTTGTAAAGCTTTCTGAAGAGAATTTGGCTAACCAGGATTTGGGTACAAATATGAAGGTTTTGGGCCCTGTCCTTGCGAAGCTTTTTGATCTAGAGTATGTTCAGTCCAGCGATAAAGATGAGCTGATTGCCTGGCTGAAAGACGGTGGCGAGGCCATTGTCCACGCCCAGGGCGATAAGGACGGACACATCGGCATGTTCTCCAACCGGGGTCATTACATCTTGGCAACCGGTATGGTTGGGGACGAAGTGCAGATTATGGACCCCAGCGATAAACCGGAGAAGTACGAAATTGAGGGCCGCAAGGGCCTGGTCCGGAAGGAAGAACCCTTCATTTATGCTGATCCCAAAGTGGTGGACGAAGCCTGCTACGCTGACAGAATCCACTTCCATATGTTTAAGAAGAAATAAGAAAAGACGGTTGCATTTGCAACCGTCTTTTTTGCTGGTTTTACTCACTGCAGAAGCTGGCAACGATGTTTCTGTACACGGCATCGCCGATTTGGTAGTAGCCAGCCGTAGTGGGGTGAGCGCCATTGGTGTCCCGCCGCTCAGTGACTTCGCTTCTTGTATTCACAGGGACCTGCTTGCAGGGGTAGTTGTACTCAGAGTCAAACTGACCGCTGAGGTTAATGAATTCACAGAAATCCTTGTACTTGTCTTCCAAACACCAAGCCTCATAAGCACGATTGAGCTTCATTTTGTAAACCACACCACGGTAAGTATCTGTCAAGGGGAAAATAGCACCGTAGTTGGAAGCACCGCCACCGTTGAGAGAGGCAAGGATCAGACCCATGATCTTGACCTTTACATCGGGGAAAGCTTCCTTGATAAGATCAACCAGCTTTCTGCCTTTCTGCGCTACAATTTCAGCATATTCATCCTGAGTGTGCGTCAGGGCCTCTTGACTCATACCGCCATTGGTGCCCAGGAAAATGTACACAGCATCGATTCGGTCGATATTATTGCGCTTGCAGTAATCGATAAAGTCCACCTTGCCAGTTTCCGGATTCAGGAAGGGAGAACCCTTGGGGGTGCTGGAACTCTTGAACACGATGGGACTTGTATCATGCGCATTGGCATAGTGGGTCAATACACCCTTCTCGGGACGGGGAGAGTCGTGATCCTGATAGCGGTTGAACTTCAGATAATCGATCTGCAAAGTCTCCAGCTGCCAAATAGCACCGTTTTCATCCTGCCACAGAGAGTGCTGATCTTCCACACCTCTGTTGTTGTCACATTCCACCCACATAGCACCGGGAATGTTATACAGGAAATTATCCCAGTGCCAGCCACCGTAACCTTCTACCTTGATACCGGGATACTTCTGCTGATTGCCGCAAGTGCCCACAAACTTAACAGCATCCTTGAAACCCAAGCCGGCAGGCTCACCACCCTCCTGGGTGATGCGGCGGAATGCCTCGTAAGTCCAGCCACCACCGGTGAGGGAGTCACCGATGCACAAAATGTTGGTGGTCTTCTTGGGCTCCTTGGGCACAACCACGTTCAACAAGGTCTCGTCTTCGCCCAACAGATTTCTCTGAGCATCGTAAACCTTGATAGTCAGCTTGTGCTGGCCGGGTTCGGTGGGGGTGAATTCAAAGTACCGGGGGAAATTGCGACCCTTGTCGCAGATAGAAACGATTGCGTAGATATAGGGGTTGGGCGCTTCGATAACACCACGATAGAATAGCTGGAAAGTATCGCCTACCACCAGATCGTACTTTTTAGGCAAAATAACACGAATGGAATCAGCCATTTTAATTCCTCCTTATTATTCGCAGCAGAAGCTTGCCACGATGTTTCTGTAAACGGCATCGCCAAATTGCTTGTAACCATCTGCGGTGGGATGTGCAGCGTTGGTGTCCATTCGTTCCATAACAGTGCTTCTGGTGTTTACGGGTTTTTCCTTACAGGGGTAGCCGTGCTCACAGTCGAACTGACCGGATAAATCCACGTATTCCATAAAGTCTTTGTAATCATCCTCTAAACACCAGGCCTGATAGCATCTGTTCAGCTCCATCTTGTAGTGGATGATATCGTAGTGGTCAGTCAAAGGCAGGGCAGCGCCGTAGTTTGCGCCCATGCCGCCGTTGACAGAACCCAAGGGTTGGCCAATGATCTTGACTTTTACATCGGGGAAGGCTTCCCGGATAAAGCCAACCAACTTCTTGCCCTTGTTGATCACGATCTGGCAGTAATCCTCACGGGTGTTGGTGCAGGCTTCGGTGCTCATCAGACCATTACCGCCCAAGAGAATGTAAATCACATCGGGTTTTTCAATGTTGTTGCGCTTGCAGTAGTCCAATATATCGATCTTACCGGTGTCGGGATTCAAGAAGGGGGAACCGCCGGCGCTGAAAGCGGAAACAAAATCTATGGGAGAGGTATCCACAGCATTGGCATAGTGGGTGAGGGGACCGTGCTCGGGGATGGGGGAAGAGTGATCCTTCCATCTGTTAAACTTCAGATAGTCGATCTGCAGGGTCTCCAGCTGCCAAATGGCACCGTTTTCGTCTTGCCACAGGGAGTGTTGATCTTCAACACCTCTGCTGTTGGGACACTCGATCATCATTGCACCGGGGACATTATACAGGAAGTTATCCCAGTGCCAGCCGCCGTAGCCTTCGGAGTAGGCTTCCGGATAGTAGCCCTTGCGGGTACCCACGAATTTGACTGCGTTCTCAAAACCCAGACCTGCGGGCTCACCCTCGGTTTCTACGATACGGCGACGGGCTTCATTGATCCAGTGACCGCCGCCGGTAAGAGAGTCGCCGATGACCAAAATTGTGGTGGTCTTTTCCGGTGCTTTAGGGGCAACCACATTCAGCAAGGTCTCAGCCTCACCCAGCAGATTCCGCTGGGCATCATAGACCTTCATAGTCAGCTTGTGTTGGCCGGGCTCAGTGGGAACATACTCGAAATACCGGGGGAAGTTCCGGCCTTTATCGCAAATGGAAACGATGGAATAGACATAGGGATTGGGCGCTTCGATGACACCACGGTAATAAAGCTGGAAAGTATCGCCCACTACCAGATCATATTTCTTGGGCAGAATAATGCGAATCTGATTTTCCATTTTGTTTTCCTCCGGTTATTCACTGCAGAAGCTTGCTACTACATTGCGATAAACTGCATCAGCCACCTGATAGTAGCCTTCTGTGGTGGGATGAACGCTGTTGGTATCCAAACGCTCAGTAACAGTGCTTCTGGTGTTTACGGGCTTCTGCTT
Organism: Faecousia sp.; assembly: GCA_045580345.1. Lineage (GTDB taxonomy): Bacteria > Bacillota > Clostridia > Oscillospirales > Oscillospiraceae > Faecousia. The sequence continues at coordinate 86,994 of JAZNNO010000043.1, read as the reverse complement.
GCAGGGGTAGCCGTACTCGCAGTCGAACTGACCGGCAATGTTAATGAACTCCATAAAGTCCTTGTACTCGTCTTCCAGACACCAGGCCTCGTATGCCAGGTTCAGCTCCCATTTGTAGTTGCAGATCTCATAAGTATCGGTCAAAGGCAGCATAGCACCGTAGCTGGTACCGGTACCGCCATTGAGAGAGGACAGGTGCTGGCCCATGATCTTAACCTTTACATTGGGGAATGCCTCTTTGATGAGACCAACCAACTTCTTGCCCTTGCTGACCACCACCTGGCAGTATTCTTTCCGGGGCAAGGAGAGAGCCTGCTGGCCCATCAGACCGTTGCCGCCCAGCCAAATGTATACTGCGTCAATGCTCTCAGCGCCAATTTGCTCGGCATAGGCCTTGAAATCGATCTTGCCCAACTCGTCGATGAAGAAAGGCGTTTTAGGGGCATCGCTGGAGCTGGTGAATTCGATGGGGGAGGTGTCTGCTGCGTTAGCGTAGTGGACGAGAGGTCCCTCAGTGGGACGGGGAGAGGTGTGGTCCTTCCAGCGGTTAAACTTCAAATAATCGATCTGCAGGGTCTCCAGCTGCCAAATCGCACCGTTTACGTCCTGCCACAGGGAGTGCTGGTCATCTACTTGCCGATTGTTGTCGCACTTGACCCACATAGCGCCGGGAGCATTGGTCAAATAGGAATCCCAGTGCCAGCCGCCATAAGCGGTCAAATTCACATCAGGATATTTCGCAGGCTTGCAGGTGCCAACGAATTTCACGGCGTTCTTAAAGCCAAGCGCTGCAGGTTCGCCGCCTTCGCCGGTAATACGGCGGTTAAGCTCACCCACCCATTGACCACCGGCGGTGGTGGAAGCGCCGATGCACAGAATATTGGTGCACTTCTCAGGCTCCTTGGGAACCACCACATTCAGCGTGGTTTCGCCTTCGCCCAGCAGATTCCGCTGTGCGTCGTAAACCTTAACGGTCAGCTTGTGCTGGCCGGGCTCAGTGGGTGCGTATTCAAAGTACCGGGGGAAGTTCCGGCCCTTATCGCAAATAGATACGATGGAATATACATAGGGGTTGGGGGCTTCGATGATACCACGGTAATACAGCTGGAAGGTATCACCAACCACCAAATCGTACTTCTTGGGAATGTTCACTCTGATTCTCTCTGCCATTGTCAGGTCCTCCAATTTGCAGAATTTTTTGAAGTCGCAAGAAGAATCCTTGCGTTTCCCATATTTTAACATAATTGCCCAAGTGATACAACAGTAAAATTGCACAAAACACAAGGATTTTATTGTCGATTTTGATGAACACAAACCAAGAAGTACAGAAAAATAAAAAATACTTGCAATTTGCAAAAATTCTGCTATACTGTATGTGAATAAATGCAGAAAGGAGTTCCCTAAGAAACTATGGACGACGGCGACAGTAATCCCGAAAATCCTCCCTTATATCGGAAGTTTGATTTGGCGAAGCGTAGGCTGCATCTGCGGATGTAAGGCATAGGCTTTGCTTTTTTGCGCCCTTTTTGAGGAAAATGAGATATATTTGGAGGAAATTATGAATAATATTGGGTTAACGATAGGCTTGCAGGTGATACTTATCGCATTGAATGCGATCTTTGCCTGCGCGGAGATCGCAGTGATCTCTATGAACGATGCAAAACTTGCAAAAATGGTATCGGAAGGGGATAAGCGGGCGGTGCGCCTTGCCCGGCTGACCAGTCAGCCTGCCCGTTTTTTGGCTACCATTCAAGTTGCAATTACCCTGTCCGGATTTTTGGGAAGTGCTTTTGCAGCGGAGAACTTCTCCGGTGTGTTGGTAGATTGGCTTTTGGGCCTGGGTGTGGGGATGAACGCAGAAATCCTTGACTCTATTGCGGTTATCTTTATTACCATCGTGCTGTCCTACTTTACATTGGTCTTTGGTGAGCTGGTGCCCAAGCAGGTGGCTATGCGTAACGCAGAAAAGCTTGCTTTGGGTATGTCCGGCTTGATTAGCGGCATTGCCAAGGTGTTTTCTCCCTTGGTTGGCTTGCTGACAGTTTCCACCAACGGTGTCCTGCGGCTGATGGGCATTGACCCCAATGCGCAGGAAGAGGAAGTGGGCGAAGAAGAGATCCGTATGATGGTGGACGTAGGCAACGAAAAAGGCACCATTGACAACGAAGAGCGGGAATTCATTGAGAATGTGTTTGAGTTTGACAATCTTCCTGTTTCAGAAATCATCACCCACCGTACTGAAGTAACATTTCTGTACTTAGAGGACAGCGTGAAAACCTGGCACGATACCATTGTGAATAGTCGGTTTACCTACTATCCCATTTGTGAGGAGACCCCCGACCGAATCGTTGGTGTGCTGAACAGTAAGATCTATTTCCGCTTGGCCGATAAATCCAAGGAAAATGTTATGGAGCAGGCTGTGACCGAGGCCTATGTGGTGCCGGAGACCTTGAAGGCGGATGTGCTTTTCCGCAACATGAAAAAAGAGCACGAGCAGATCGCTGTTGTACTGGATGAGTACGGCGGATTGAGCGGTATCATTACCATCAAGGACTTGATCGAGGAATTGGTCGGTGATCTGGAGGACGATATTCAGCCGGAGGAAACCGTAGAAAAGATCGTTTCCCTGGAGGAGAATCTGTGGCAGGCCGATGGCAGTGTGCTTTTAGAAGAACTTTCTGAAGCTGTTGGAATGCACCTGGAATCCGAGGAGTACGACACCCTTAACGGCTTGATATTCCATCATTTGGGTACTTCTCCCGAGAAAGATGACAAAGTGGAACTGGAGGGCCTGGAGATCCAGGTTACACAGGTAGATAACTACCAGGTAGAAACCGCCATAATCCGCAAAACCGCTCTTGCAGAACCTACTGAAGTTGAATAATAGAAGAGCCGCCGGGATACCGGCGGGTCTTTGTGTTATGTAATTACCAGTTGATTTGCCAGCGTTTGCTGTAAGCGGTGTTGTACTTATCGGAAACCTTGGCATCCTTTAAGCTGGAATTTGCTGCAAGCTCAGCAAGCTTTTTATCAAAAGCTTCACAATTCAAAGGCAGCTTTACAGGACGGCTGCCGTTCCAGCTGGAAAGATAGGCTGCGTTGGATATGGTCAGCTCGTTGATGCCTTCAATACCGGGTGCAAGCAACTGCTCACCGTGCAAAATAGCGTTGGTGAAATTTTGCAGAATACCTGCGTGAGCAGGTTCTTCAAAGCGGGGCTTGATCTCCTCATAATCAGAAGGAATGATCTCAAAATTCTTCTGAGATTCCACCCGGACCTGGGGTTCGGGACTCTTCAGTTTCCACCACTTAAGCAAACCGTTTTCCAAAATGATCTTGCCCAATGTGCCGGTGATCTCCAAACGGTTGGTGCCGGGAGCCTCGCCGGTAGAGGTGATAAATGTGCCGGTAGCCCCGTTGGGATAGCGGACAAAGATGGTCACATCGTCCTCAACCTCAATGTTGTGGTATTTTGCCACATCGCAGAAACCTGTGACCTCACAGGGCATACCGCAGATCCATTGCCACAGATCCAGATTGTGAGGTGCTTGGTTCAGCAGAACACCACCGCCCTCGCCGGCCCAGGTGGCTCGCCAGGAGCCGGAATCGTAATAGTGCTGGGTGCGGTACCAGTTGGTGATGATCCAAACAGACCGTTTCAGTTCACCCAGCTGGCCGCCACGGATAATTTCTCTTGCTCGTTGGAACAGGTCATTGGTGCGTTGGTTGAACATAATGCCAAACACCTTGCCGGATTCTTTAGCAATCTGATTCAGCCGTTTTGCTTTGCTTACAGCAATATCCACCGGCTTTTCAAGCAGTACATGCTTGCCTGCTTTCAGTGCGGCGGAGGCGATCTCACTATGGAGAGGGTGGGGGACGGCGATGATCACAGCATCAACAGTTTCGTCCTGCAAAAGGGAGGGATAGTCGCTGTAAACCTTTGCCTGGGGGAAGGTCTTTTGACAGTATTCCTGCCTTGCGGGAATCACGTCGCAGACCGCTGCCAATTCCATACCCTGGATCGTACCGCTTGCCACGCAGGATGCGTGGGCACTGCCCATATTTCCTATGCCGATAATACCGACACGAATTGTATCCATATCTTTTGATACTCCTTACAGATCGATGGTAGCAATATTGTCCTGGATGTTCAGCTTAGTGCCAAAGGGAGCGGAAAGCTCCGCAAGGTAATGCAATACTTTATCGTCAGACAGGTGGGGGATACCCATCTTGCTTCTGGGGGCGCCCATACGCATATCGATGGGGTAGAGCTGAATTTGAGTGATCTTACCGTCCTCAGCGGTGAAGCCGGCCATCACGCTGCGCCAAATATTCTCCAGTACGCAGTAACCGCGGGTGCCGTTTTGGCTGCGGTTGTTCATATATTCACCTACGAAGGTGTCATGCGCCATACCCTTGTTCTGATAGGCATCGGCAGGCTGCAGAGAAACTGTCTCGGTTTGGAAAATGAAGTTGCCCAGAGAATAGAAAATGGGCTTGCCCTTGTAGATCTCGATGCCCTGCAGTTCATGGGGGCCGTGACCAAGGATAGCATCGGCGCCGGCATCGATACAGGCCTTGCAATAGACTTGCATAAACTCAGCGGGATTGACAGTGTCCAGACCGGCAAACTTATGGGAGTGGATGCTGACCAGTACATAGTCAGCCTGCCGGCGGGCTTCCCGGATGTTGGCGACCATACGGTCCAGATCCTTCTTCAAAGGGGCTGTGTGCTGCTCGGTCTTGGTGTCCAGCTTGAAGCCCAGGCTGCCCATTGCCAGTTCGTCCTCAGGCAGGGGATTGGCATAACCGCAGGCAATGGAGTAGAGCTTGCTGGCGTTCATATCGGTCTTGTCGACCACTTCCTTCAGTACATCAAAGTACTTCTGCTCCACATGATATGTAGTCTTGAATCGCAGGGGGTTTAGACCGGGACGGCCGATCATATCCACGCTCTGATCACCTGCAATGGAAGCGTAAGCGCCGTCACAAACGCTGCAGGCAAGCAGTGCCACACGGGCGTTTTTGGTTTCCAGATAAGCGGGGGCAGCAGCCTCGCGGAGCGTTGCACCGGTGCCGGCAAAGACCATATCCCGCTCACGCAGATACTTGCAGGTAGCTAAAATACCGCCGCTGCCGTAGTCACCGGAGTGGTTATTGGCGGTGTTGTACAGGTTGAAGCCGTACTTTTTCAAATCGTCCAGGATCTCCGGTTCAGCCATAGCCCAAGTGCCACCAGAAACAACGGCCGGGTAGCCTTCCTGGTTGTGAATGGTGATCTCTAAATTGTTGAACTTTACATCGTGTCTTCCAATGATCGCCTGGATCTCAGCAAAGCCGGGATAGCCGCCCTCGGGCAGCCGACGGGTCATAAAGGCATCGCCAGTGGCGATAAAAGTTGTTTTCTCTGCCATGTTTCTCTCTCCTTACATATGGTACAGGATCAATTCAAATGCCAGCTTGATGCCGGGGAGCTGACTGTCGATCTCAATGAATTCCTCACGGGTGTGAGCACCGCCGCCCCGTCCGCAGGAAACCTCAACAGAGGGAATGCCCATAGACAGAGGAATGTTGCAGTCGGTGGAAGCAGAGCCGGGTACTGGTACAAAGCCAAAGTATTTTTCGACAGTTGCCTGGGTGCGGGTGATCAGTGCATTGTGGCGTTCAGCATCTACTTCAATGCCACAGGGTCGGTTGCCAACAATTGTAGTCGTAACCTTGATGCCCTTGGTGGCATAGAAGGCCAAAGCGGCATTTAAGTGTGCTTCCATCTCTGCTAAGTCATCCCGGTCGTCGGAACGGAACTCATAGAGCATTTCTGCGTGCTGGGCGATGGTATTGACAGAAGTACCGCCGGAGATAAGGCCCACATTGTAAGTGGTTTTGCCCCGGGTGGGAACTTTGATGTTATACAGGGTGTCGATCAAGGAGGCCATATAAGCAATGGCGTTCCGGTTGCCGAATTTGCTGTAGGAGTGGCCGCCCTCGGTGTCGATCTCAATCTTATACCGCTTGGAGCCTACTGCAACCGTCGCGATTTTGCCGGAGGTTGCGTTAGGGCCGAAGGGACCGTCAAAGGTAACAAACTCGGTTACACGGTCGCCGTATTTCTCAAAAATCTTTTTGCTGCCCTTTAAGTTACCGAGACCTTCCTCACCGGCGTTGGCAACCAGCAGCATACCCACATCCTTGGGAACAAGGTTGTTCTGTGCAATGTACTTGGCGGCCATCAGCAGCGCAACCAAATGGATGGTGTCATCGCCAATACCGGGGCAGTAAAGTTTGCCGTCCTCTATACGCATAGGCAGTTCCTCGGTGTCGGGGAAGACCACATCGGTATGGGCCATAAATACCACCAGCGGACCGCTTTCCACATTGCCCACAGGATATACCACATTCAGCGCTTCATCTATGTACACATCCTTAGCGCCCTGCTTTTCCAGCCATTCCTTGCAAAAAGCTGCCCGTTTTTCTTCGTGATTGGAGGGGGCAGGGATCTTACCTAACTCCATCAGCAGATCCAAAGCTTCCTGGGAATTGGCTTCTATATGCTCTAAAATTTCCTTGGATAAGACCATAAAAATCACCTTGTTTTCTGTATTTTAGCCAGCTGGCTATAGTCAAAGACAGTATAGCATAATACAACCTGGAAAGCAACCCGGATTCCCATTTTTTAGAAGATGAAAATATTTATACACTTTTAACATTTTTGTGCTATAATACTTGGTAAGTTATTGCTGAGAGGAAGTACATAAATGAAGTCCAGTAAGTTTTCTGTGGTCTGTTTCCGTCTTATTCGCTGGATATTGGGCTTGATATATCCGAAAATTGAGGTGGTAGGGCAGGAGAACCTGCCCCAGGAGCCCTGTATCGTGGTGGGTAACCATTCTCATATGCATGGACCGTTGGCCGGTGAGTTTTATTTTCCCGGCAAGCGAAGGATGTGGTGTGCCCATCAGATGATGTATCTGAAAGAAGTTCCTGCTTATGCGTTTGAGGATTTTTGGAGTTTGAAACCCAAGTGGACCCATTGGTTTTACCGTATTGCGTCCTATTTGATCGCACCGCTTGCCGTGTGCCTGTTCCGCAATGCCAAAACGATTCCTGTTTACCGGGATAACCGCCTGCTTACCACCTTTAAGCTGACCATCTCTGCTCTGGAGGACAGCACCAATGTGATCATCTTCCCGGAGTGCTACACCCCGTATAACAACATCGTTTATCAGTTCCAGGACAAGTACATCGATGTGGCAAAACTCTACTATAAGCGCACCGGAAAGGCAGTGCCTTTTGTGCCGCTATATGTTGCACCCAACCTAAAGAAAATGTATATCGGCAAGCCTACCGTGTTTGATCCCAATGCCCCTATAGACCAGGAGCGTCAGCGGATCACCAATTATCTGATGGAGGCCATCACTGAAATCGCGGTAAATCTGCCACAGCATACTGTAGTGCCGTACCCCAATATGGGTGCAAAGCACTACCCCCAAAACCGGCCCGAGGAGGTAACAGAAGAATGAGAAAACCTGTTGTGGATTACAGCAAATTGCGTTTTTCCAATATAACAAGCCCCCAGTATCGCCATGTACTGTTGCTGTTAGGCTGGGTGGTGTATTTTCTGTGCTATTTTCTCACGGAGAATTTGATCCCTGCCGAAAAGTGCCATGTGGTGTGGCATCCTTTGGACGATGTGATTCCCTTTAACGAGTGGTTCGTCATTCCGTATGTGGGTTGGTATCTTTTGATCGTGGTATCCTTGGGCTATTTCCTGCTTTACCATGTGGATAATTTCAAGGGTCTGCAGACCTATATTATCGTCACACAGGCTATCGCGGTGGTGTGCTATATTGTTTGGCCCAGCCGACAGGACTTGCGCCCGGATCTGGATACCCTGGGCCGTGAGAATTTCCTCACCTGGATCATGAATATCATTTATAGCCAGGATACCAACACCGGCGTTTGCCCCTCACTGCATGTGGCCTACTCTTTGGGCATTGCTTCTGCCTGGCTGAAGGAAATGTCTGCCGCCTGGTATGTAAAGACCTTTGTGGTGGTGTTTGTGATCTTTGTCTGCTTGTCAGTTGCCTTCACCAAGCAGCATTCTGTGATGGATATTTTCGCGGCGATCCCTGTTTGTTTGGTGGCGGAGATCGTTGCTTTCGGCAAATACTATAAGAGGAAGTGGAGTAAAAATGCAGTATCGGAAGGATAAATACGGCAATGACATATCTGCCCTGGGCTTTGGCTGCATGCGGTTTCGCCGCAACGGCCCGGCCATCGATATGGCAGAGGCGGAAAAAGAAATTTTGGCCGCTATCGAATCCGGTGTGAATTACTTTGATACCGCCTATATTTACCCCGGCAGTGAAGCAGCCCTCGGTGAGATACTGGCAAAAAACGGTGTCCGTGAAAAGGTAAAGATCGCCACCAAGCTGCCCCATTACCTGATCAAATCCCGGGAGGGAATGGAAAAACTGTTCAACGAACAGCTGAAACGCTTAAAAACCGATTATGTGGACTACTATCTGATGCATATGCTCACAGATATTGCCACCTGGGAAAAACAAATAAAGCTGGGTGTGCTGGACTTTTTGGAAGAGAAGAAGCGGTCCGGCGCCATTCGCCAGATCGGATTTTCCTACCACGGCAATTCAGATATGTTCTGCAAGCTGGTGGATGTCTATGACTGGGATTTTTGCCAGATCCAGTACAACTACTTAGACGAACATTCCCAGGCAGGCCGCCGCGGTTTGCAATATGCCCATAGCAAGGGACTGCCGGTTATTATAATGGAGCCGCTGCGTGGCGGCAAGCTGGTAAATCGCCTGCCACAGGATGCTGTCGATGCCTTTGCTGAGCATCCCATCTCCCGGACTCCGGCTCAGTGGGCATTTCGGTGGCTGTGGAACCAGGAGGAAGTTACCTGCGTTCTGTCCGGTATGAACTCTATGGAAATGCTTAGGGAGAATGTGCAGACCGCTTCTGATGCAAAGATCGGTGAGATGGGGACAGAAGAGGAAGCAATGTTCCAAAAGGTTGTGGCGGCTATCAATGCCAAATTGAAGGTTGGCTGTACCGGCTGCGGCTACTGTATGCCTTGCCCCAAAGGTGTGGACATTCCCGGCGCTTTTGCCGCGTATAACCGTATGGCTTCTGAGGGTAAATTTGCCGGACTGCGGGAGCATTTTATGTGCAGCGCAGCCCGAAAGGATTCTACCGCTGCATCACTGTGTATCGGCTGCGGTAAGTGCGAAAGCCATTGTCCTCAGGGAATATCCATTCGCCAGGAACTGAAAAATGTGAAGAAGGACCTGGAAGGCCCTATTTACAAAACAGCCCGCAAAGTGGTGGAGGTTTTCAAATTGTATTAAAAGACATCCCTCTGTGCTCTAAGCACAGAGGGGTTTGTTATATCTCACGCCGATAATGGCTGGGGCTGATTCCTTGAAACCGTACAAACTGCTTGGCAAAATAGCTGGTGTTGTTATACCCAACAGTGGAGGCAATCTGCTGTATTTGCAGGTTGGTGTGGCGGAGCAGGGCAGCGGCCTGGTTTGTCCGTTCCTTGTTGACAAAATCAATGAAAGTCATTCCCATATCCTTGTGAAAAAGGGAGGATAGGTAGTTTGCGTTGATGGTCAGGGCTTTTGCGGTATCTTTGACGGTGAGATTGTCTGCCAAATGCTCTTTGATATATGTCACAGCCAGGTTGGTCAGTGGCTTCAAATTGGGGTAAGCGTGTTCCTGAACCAGTCTACAGTACCGACGGATGACACCGCTGAAGAAATCCGGCAACTGAGAAATGTTTTTCAGTTGTTCGATCTCTAAACCAATATCGTTGGACAGTCTATCCACTTGATAGGGGTGAATGCCGGATTTCTCCAACGCGTGACGGAGCTGCGTGTTCAGCACGATGCAGTAATTCTGCGCGTTCCGCAGGGGGTTGGTGTTTCTTACGGAAGTGTTCTTGGCGGGGTCATACTGACCGATCAAATGCATTGCCAAAGAAAGGTTGCCCTGCTGAACGGCATTGGTAAGGGCTGCGCTGTATTCATACCGCTGCTCCACCTGCCGCATTTGCGCAATGTCTTCCCCGGCAAGGGGACTGTGACGAATCAGTGCAGTATCTGCGGAGATCAAAGGGGGGAGCGCATGGCCAAAAGTATATTGCGATATTAGTTTGCCGATTTGATGAAGCGTGTTATATTCGGCGTAGGGAAGTGGGGAATCCCCGTTAGGCGCAGTGATAACCGGGCCTAAAACGAGAATTGTATGTTTAGGTTTGAGGGGGATTGCCAAAAGAAAAATATTGTCCGACAAAATGCATTCAAATAAATTGCTTTTTGCTGTTATAATTTGTTGCCAAAGGGAATTGTTTTCTGTGAGTGCAGGATCGGATATATGGCCTGTGGTATTTTCTAAAAACGCTGTCAGAGAATACTTCTCCAGAGGAATAACGGTTAACGGAATGCCTGTTGTAACATCCAATAATTTCTGCAGAAAGATAAGTGTTTCTTCCATAAAGACACCTCTTGATGTATGTGAGATATGTGTTATAATAACAGAGATTTATTGTTTTCGCAATAGGGTTCATATGGTAAAATGTAAAAAAAGAAACGAGAGTTATGGGTTTCTTTGTTAAAAATGTTTAGGAGGTTTTGTCTGTGAAAACTACAAAACAACCCCGTCCCTTTGGCATGCGGGACAAGCTTGCGTATGCGGCTGGAGACCTTGGCTGTAATATGAGCTTTGCACTTAAGAGTACTGTGCAGACATTTTGGCTGGTTTATATGACCATGGAAACCGGCCTGCTATCTTTGCTGCTTCTGCTGGTTCAGATTTGGGATGCTGTAAACGATCCTCTGATCGGCTCTTTGATTGATCACGACAGAAGAAGCTACAAGATGGGTAAGTTCAAAACCTATATTTTAATTGGTGCCTGCGGTTTGCTTGTTGGCGGTGCTGCAGTGTTCCTGCCTTTCCCCAATGCACCGGTTGTTCTTAAGGCAATGCTGTTTGTTGTGGGTTACATCGTTTGGGATGCGTTCTATACGATTGCGAATGTACCTTACGGTTCTATGCTGTCTTTGGTTACCAGCGACAACGCAGAGCGGGCACAGCTTTCTACATGGCGCTCCATTGGATCTATGATCGGTAATATGCTCCCCATGGCTATTCTGCCTATGCTGATTTGGCAGAAGGTTACCTTCGATGGAACGACTTCCTTCTTGGATAAGATTCATATTCCTGAGGGATTTACTAAAGAGCAGTTTCTGATCAATCCGGAAACAAAATTGCCTTACGAGATCGGAGATAAGGTTCTCAGCCCCGAAACCGGAAAGCAGGTGGAGATTCTGTTAGGTGACCGGGTGTTTTGGGCTGCGCTGATTATGGGCATTATTGGTTTCCTTGCGTTTATCTTCATGATTAAGAACATCTCCGTTCGTGTAGATGAAAGCACTGTTAAGACCAGTGAAGGCGGAGAAAAAGTCAATATTTTCGGCACATTTGGCAAGTTTATGAAGAATAGACCCGCTGTTGGCTGCACGCTGGCTGCGATGGGTATGTTCCTTGGCATGAATGCTGCTACTACTGCAAGCACCATTATGTTTGCCACTTACTTCAATATGGCATCCCTTTCCGGTGTTGTGCAGATTGTTGGCTTCTTGCCGATGGTATTCTTCATTCCCTTCATTAAGAAAATTGTTGTGAAGTACGGCAAGAAGGAAGCATCTGTTTTCGGTACCATTGTGTCTTTGGTTGGCGGTGTGTTCATGTTGATCTTCCCAATGGTTGGCAATGTGAAGTTATCTCTGATTCTTTTCCTGACTGGCTTGGTGATTTATGGTGTCGGAATGGGTGTCTATACCTGTGTATCCTGGGCTATGATGGGCGATGCAATCGACTACAACGAATGGAAGTACGGTACGCGTGAAGAAGGCACGGTTTATGCGTTGCATTCTTTCTTCCGTAAGTTAGCGCAAGGCATCGGTCCTTCTGCTGTTCTGCTGATTATGGGTTGGCTGGGTTATGAAGCGAAGTACGGTACTATTGCGCAAAGTCAGCAGACTTCTCATAATATGTGCTGGTTGGTAGCTGGTCTGTACCTGTTTAGCGCAGTGGTACAGTTTATTGGCCTGGCTGTGATCTACAACCTTGATAAGAAAACAGTGGAAAAGATGAACAGCGAGCTGGAAGCGCGCCACGCAACAAATTAAAATTCAACTGCCGCATCTGCATATTGGATGCGGCAGTTCGTGAGAATACATTAAGGAGGAAAATTCTTTGAGAACAATCATGAACCTGAACAGCCAGTGGTCTTTCTCCAAGGCCGCTACTGCTGTACCTGCTGAGCTTGACAACAGCTGGGAGATCGTAAACCTGCCCCATACCTGGAATGCCATTGACGGCCAGGACGGCGGCAATGACTACCACCGCGGCACTTGCTACTATGCCAAGAAGCTGGATAAGAGCGAGCTGCCCGCCGGCGAGCGGTATTTTCTGGAGCTGCGTGGCGCTAACTCTTCTGCCGATGTGTACATGGACGGCAAGCACCTGGCTCACCATGACGGCGGCTATTCTACCTGGCGTGTGGACATGACCGATCACCTGGCAGGGGAGTGCCTGCTGGTTGTGGCTGTTGACAATGCGCCCAACGACCGTGTCTATCCCCAAATGGCAGACTTCACCTTCTATGGCGGTCTGTACCGGGATGTGAATCTGATTGCAGTTCCTGCTGCACACTTTGATCTGGAGTACTACGGCACCCCCGGCATCAAGGTTACCCCCATCGTGGATGGTGCCAATGCCGATGTGGAAGTGGAAGTATTTGTAACCAATGCTGACGGCAAGCAGATCCGCTACACCCTGTTGGATAAGGAAGGCAACACTGTTGCTGAGACCATCGCTGCCGATACCAAGGTAAGCTTCCACCTGGACAATGTCCACAAGTGGCATGGCCGCAAGGATCCTTACCTGTATACTGCCAAGGCTGAGCTGTTGGATAATGATGTCGCTATCGACGAGGTTTCTGCCCGTTTTGGCTGCCGTAGCTATGTGATCGATCCCAATAAGGGCTTTATTCTGAACGGTGAAGAATACCCCTTGCGCGGTGTTTCCCGTCACCAGGATCGCTGGCAGAAGGGTAACGCATTGAGTAAGGAAGACCACGCAGAGGATGTGGCGCTGATCTGCGAGGTGGGCGCTACCACTATCCGTTTGGCTCACTACCAGCACGACCAGTACTTCTATGACCTGTGTGACGAGGCCGGTCTGGTGATCTGGGCTGAGATTCCCTATATTTCCCAGCATATGCCCGGTGGCCGTGAAAACACCATCAGCCAGATGAAGGAACTGATCACCCAGAACTACAACCACGCCTGTATCGTAGTTTGGGGTCTGTCCAATGAGATCACCATGAAGGGCGAGAAGGACCCTGACCTGCTGGAAAACCACCGCATTTTGAATGACCTTGTTCACGAGATGGATAAGACCCGCCTTACCACTTTGGCCGCAATTTCCATGTGCCCCATGGATGCAGAGTACCTGCAGATCCCCAACTGTGTTTCCTATAACCACTATTTCGGCTGGTACGGTGGCGAGACCTCTATGAACGGCCCTTGGTTCGATAAGTTCCATGCAATGCACCCCAATCTGCCTATTGGCATTTCCGAGTACGGCTGTGAGGCACTGAACTGGCACACCTCTACGCCCACCCAGGGTGACTACACTGAGGAATATCAGGCATATTACCACGAGGAGCTCATCAAGTGCATTGCTGAGCGTCCCTACCTGTGGGCGACCCACGTGTGGAATATGTACGACTTTGGCGCCGATGCCCGTTCCGAGGGCGGTGAGAACGGTCAGAACCATAAGGGTCTGATCACCATCGACCGAAAGTATAAGAAGGATGCGTTCTTTGCTTACAAGGCATGGCTGAATCCCGAGCCTATGATCCACCTGTGTGGCAAGCGTTATGTGGATCGTGTGGAGGATGTGACCAAGGTCACTGTTTACTCCAACTGCGAGACCGTTGAGCTGTTTGCAAACGGTGAGTCCCTGGGCGTGCAGAAGAATAACGGCCTGCCCTTCTTCTACTTTGATGTTCCTAACAAGGGCGAAACCAAGCTGGTTGCCGTTGCCGGTGAACTGAAGGATGAAAGCGTCATCAAGAAGGTGGAAACCTTTAATGAGGACTACCGTCTGAAAGAAAAGGGTGCTGTTCTCAACTGGTTTGATGTGGATGCCCCCGAGGGCCGCCTGTCCCTAAACAGCAAGATGAGTGAGATCATGGCTACCTTCCGCGGCAAGTTGGTGCTGGGTAAGCTGTTCATGAAGCTGAAGAAAAGTATGAGCGGTGGCGGCGGCGCAGCCGGCTTTGAGATGACCGAGGGTATGATGGAAATGATGGGTGGCTTCACCCTGCTGCGGCTGACCAGCCTGGTTAGCATGCTGAACATTTCCTTCACCAAGGAAGAGCTTTTGGCGCTGAACAAAAAGCTCAATAAGATCAAGTGCAAGAAATGATTACAAAATACGCCTCCGATGTTTCGGAGGCGTATTTTTCAAATTGACAAAATCCTCTGGGGGTATTACAATATTGCTATCTACTTTTTGAGGTGATTTACATGGAACAAAAACTCCGTACCGAAACCCTGTGCATCCAGGCAGGTTACAGCCCCGAAAGCGGCGAACCCCGCCAGATTCCTATTATTCAAAGCACTACCTTTAAGTATGCAACATCCGAAGATATGGGCAAGCTGTTTGACCTGGAGGCCTCCGGTTATTTCTATTCCCGTTTGCAGAACCCCACCTGCGATATGGTGGCTGCCAAGATCGCAGCCCTGGAGGGCGGAACAGCCGCTATGCTCACCGGTTCCGGCCAGGCTGCAAACTTTTACGCTATGTTCAACATCGCTTCCTGCGGTGACCATATCGTGTCTTCTTCCGCGATTTACGGTGGCACATTCAATCTGATCTCTGTGACTATGAAGCGTATGGGTATCGATGTGACCTTTGTCAGCCCCGATGCTACCTACGAGGAGATCTGCGCTGCCATCCGGCCCAATACCAAGCTGGTATTTGGTGAGACAATTGCAAATCCCGCGCTGAATGTGCTGGATATTGAAGTGTTTGCCAAGGCGGCTCACGATAACGGCCTGCCCTTTATCATTGACAATACCTTTGCAACGCCGGTCAACTGCCGGCCTATCGAGTGGGGCGCTGATATCGTTACCCATTCCACTACCAAGTATATGGACGGCCACGGTGTTGCTGTGGGTGGCTGTATCGTCGACAGCGGTAAGTTTGATTGGACCAAGTACCCGGACAAGTTCCCCGGACTGTGCACGCCCGACGACAGCTATCACGGTGTCACCTATACCGAGCGTTTCGGCTTGGAGGGCGCATTTATTACTAAGTGTACCGCTCAGCTGATGCGGGACCTGGGTTCTATCCAGTCTCCTCAGAGCGCATTCTATCTGAACTTAGGCCTGGAAAGCCTGCCTTTCCGTATGAAGCAGCATTGTGCCAATGCCCAGGCCATTGCCGAGTTCCTCAGCACCAACGAAAAGGTCGCTTGGGTCAAGTACTGCGGCTTGAAAGAAGATAAGTACTACGAAGTTGCCAAGAAGTATATGCCTAACGGCTCTTGCGGTGTTATCTCCTTCGGCCTCAAGGGCGGACGGAAGGCAGCTGAGGTGTTTATGAAGCACCTGAAGCTGGGCTCTATCGAGACCCACGTAGCCGACTCCCGCACTTGTTGCTTGCACCCGGCCTCTGCCACTCACAGACAGATGACCGATGAGCAGCTGGAAGCCGCCGGCGTAGGCGCGGACCTGATCCGCTTGAGCTGCGGATTGGAAAATAGCGAAGACCTGATTGCCGACTTGAAGCAGGCCATCGAAAAGGTATAAAAATAGAACCACCCACGGGACCCCCGTGGGTGGTTTGTGTTAAGGGTACAAAAAATTACAAATGGGGAACAGTGGGTGCACTGTTGCTTTTTGTGTTAGAATCCAAAACAGCACTGATATAGGCAAGAAGCTTGTCGCCATCAACTTTGTCATAAATCTTGCTGTAGGTTTCTTTTGCGTTGGTCAAATACTTGCGAATTCGCGGGTAAATTGTTTGGTCTTCCGGATTTTGCATATATTTACAAACAGCATACAGGCACTGTGCATCCGGATACATCTTCTCAGCGGCGATATACAGATATGGGATAGCCTGGGCGTACTCTTTGTTGTTAAAGTGGTTTAATCCCAACACATATAGTATTTCTACATCACCGGAAGGGGAGGCGGCTTTTAGCAGAGTCAGCACCTCGGGTGTGATCTTGTGGGTGTGATAGGCTTCTTTTGCTAACTGTACAAGGGACTCTGTTTCAAGGGAGTCCAGGGTCTCCCGGGAAAAGCGATAGTCCAAAGCGTCCTTTACGGTGATTTGACTGCCGCAGGTCAGGCAGTAAGCAATTTCAAAGCCATCTTCTGTTTCGCAGGGTGCGCCACAGGTAGTGCAGCGGATTTTCAAAACGCATCTTCCTTTCTAATCATCACAGGATAAGGAGTAAACAGCAGATATACAGTGCGGTAAGACCAAGGCAAATAAGCCACTGGGCAATACCTGCAACCTTAGCAATCGTACTGCCAATACCGCAACTGACCTGCGCGGAGTGACCACGGGTGCGATCTTTCAGCTTGCACAGATAGAACTCCATCAGTGTACGGACGATGCCGATCAATGCTAAAATGCCAACGAGGGCAATATTGCTTGTTGCGGTGCTCGGGTATGTGCAAACATAGGTTAAAGCGCCAAAGATTATAAACAGCCAAAGAAGCTTCGATTTGCTATTGTTGTCGTAGGTGGGGGCAACCATGCCGTTTACAAGGGATAGAGCGCCGGCAGACAATGCAGAGATAATGCCGATTACATAGAAGCTGATCTGCAGGGGAAGTCCACTGTTGGTATTCAAAAATCTCCAGATGTTGCCGATGGCAGATGCCAAAAACTTTCCGAAAACAAAAATGGTGCATGCAAGGAGGAGGTTCAGAATAATGGACGCAAATAACTGTCGGGATTCTTTTGCTTTGATCTGATCTTGGGCCAGCATCAGCTTAACGCTGTTGAGTTCCTTGATTTGGTTCAGCTTGTCTTCCAAATTTGCTGCCCAACCATCACAGGTAACCTGTAAGGCAGCCATTTTTTGCGTCCAATCATCGGAAAGTACTTCCTGGTCGTCACCGGCGGAGGAGAGCACTTGTTGATAGGATGCATCAAGATGCTTTTGCTGGGTTTCGGAGTAGTGACGGCAGTTATTTATTGCTTCTTCCACAGATGTAAAGGCTTTGGTAATATTTTCCTGCTTATCACGGATGTGGTAACAATCTCGTTTCGGGTCAACCTTCTCCAAATACTGTTGCCACTTTTCTATACTTTTGGTTACGTCCGGAGGGATCAATTCCTCTGATTTTGCAGAGTAGTTGTTGGTAATGCGGGACAAAAAGATCTGATAGGGGAGAATGCTGCCCTGCATATACACGGATGCTTCCGCAACGATCTCAGCGGTGGCGGAAGACAGTTGCACGGCATCCATCAAGAAATCATTAAACTTGGCTTGAATGGCTGCAACCTGTTCCTGTTGGGCATTGGCGATAGCATCTGTGTAGTATTGACAGATAAATTTGAAGAACACAGGGTCTGTGACGATCCCATCTTTTTTTCCATAACGGATGGTTAATTCCTTGGCGGCGATCAAGTAGGTAGCTACAATACCGTAGGGAGATAGGTCTTCAGAAACAGCATCTGTCATTTCGGCGGTGATCTTCCGTGCGGTCTCCATGGCGACAATGGGATCGGTGACGGTTGACTCGACAGGTATACGGAAGTCCGGAATGGGGATGGCGTCTGCGTTAGGGGCACAGGAATTTGCTTCCTGCTGTGCGATCATAATCGCGTAACTGTCTTCATCCAACCGGGCAGGTGTGATGTGTGTTTTGGCTGCCCTTCCGGTGAAATCCAAAAGGGAGCGGAAAATCTTTATATAATAATCCTGAAGGATAGCTTTCAGGTCTTCAGCAACTTGTGGGTTGGTAGTCTTATACAGCTTTATCAGTTGCAGTATTGCAGTGGGTGCGTCGGCGGAAAATTTTGTAAAGCCATCAGTATCCACCAGAGCCTGGTGAATGCTTATCAATGGATCGTAATCGGGTGCTGCGGCTTTGTAGTGGTTACTCCAAATCCGTGCCAGTCGTGTCTGTTTGGATTTGATGCAGTCTAAGCATTTAAGATGGGTGCCCAAAAGGGTGCGTTTTGCCACAGATGTGAAGTAAGCCTTTTTTTTCGCATCGGCCCATTTTACGGCGCTTAAGTACCAGCGGTCATTGTCAATGGGGATGCTTCTGGCAATCAGCTGCTCGTCGTCGGGACATTGACGGTTGTGGAGCAACAGCGTCCAGTTGAAATCAGCAATTTCGTTGGACAGATCAACGTGAATTACGTCTGCATTGGGAAGATCTTTGTGGCTGTCCTCCCACATTTTCATAGCGTCGTGATATTGCTGCGCGGTTTCTTTCAGTTCTCCGTGGGCCAAATGGATCTTTGCCCGGCTACGACAAGCATTGATGCTGCCCGCGTAGATATGCATATTCAGCTGGTGCAGGTGTAACCGCATCGGCTCGGGAGCAAAGCGGACGGCTTTTTTATAAGAGCTGTCATTGTCTATGATGTACTGTGCCGAAGCTAAGTCCTTTAGGGAGGAGACTCGGCGTGATGCCATCAGCTTGTATAGATAGGCTAAAGGATTTTCCGGTTCTGCATCTAAAACCTTTTCGCAATATAAGTCGGCCTGAATAAATTCACCGTCTTCCAAGAATAAAAGAATACGCTTCAGCAAAGATGCGGTAGCAGCATCGTCAGAAAGATAAGGCAAGCTGTCTTTTTGCAGTTCATCAACGAAAGTCATTGCCGAAACCTCCATTCAAAAGTGAGATAATGGGTCAAAAAGTATTCTATATTGTAACATTTGGAGATTTTCTTGTCAAGGCGGTTAACATAAAATTCTTTTGCGCGTTAATATTAGGCGTAATAATGGAATAAAAACGAATTTAGCTATTGCGCTGTGGACGAAAAGCGTGTATAATAAATTGGAATAAGAATGTGCAGATTTATATTCTGTTAAATAGGAGGATCGGAACATGAGAAACCTGTTGGCATTTGACTTAGGTGCCAGTAACGGTCGTGCTATTCTCGGTCAGTTTGACGGCGAGAAGATCACGATGAAGGAGCTGCACCGCTTTGAGAACAACTACATTGAAATGAACGGTGTTTTCTATTGGGATACACCATATCTGTACAATCAGCTGAAGCAAGGCTTGCTCGCTTTTAAGCAGGGTGGCTATGGTGACCTGGATGCTTTCGGTATTGATACCTGGGGCGTTGACTACGGTTTGCTTGACAAGAACGGTCACCTGGCCGGCGTGCCCCGTTCCTATCGGCTGGGAACCCAGACGGACATTGATGCGGTAAAGGGGAAGATCCCCGGGGATACCCTGTACGCCCGGACAGGCATTGATACTACCTTAACTTTCAACACGATCTATCAGCTTTACCGCCGTCTGCGGGAAGAAGATGCCGCGTTGGAGATTGCAGATACCATGCTTCTGACCCCCGACCTGCTGGGTTATTTCCTCACCGGCAGCAAGGGCACAGAGTATACCATTGCTACTACCACCGGCCTGTATAACCCCACCACTAAGGATTGGGACTGGCAGACCATCGAGGAATTGGGCCTGCCTAAGAAGATCTTTACCAAGATCGATAAGACCGGCACAGTTCGTGGACATCTGCGGAAAGAGCTTTGTGAGGAGCTGGGTCTGAATCCGGCAGCCTTCGTAGCTGTTGGCAGCCACGATACGGCATCTGCTGTTGCCGCTATCCCCGGTAAGGGAAGCTTTGCATTCTGCTCTTCCGGCACATGGAGTTTGTTTGGAGCAGAGATGGACAAGCCCGACCTGACCCCCGAGGCCCAGGCCCGCGGCTTCTCCAATGAGGGTACTATCCAGGGCACATACCGCCCCCTGAACACCATTATCGGCATGTGGATCATCCAGGAATGCCGTCGGGATTGGATCAAGGCAGGTATTCAGCTTAGCTGGGATGAGATCGTTGTGGAGGCCCGTAAGGCGGAAGCTCTGCGCAGCATTATCAACCCCGATGCGCCCCAGTTCTATGCCGGCGGTAATATGGTGCAGAAGATCAAGGACTTCTGTAAGGATACCAACCAGCCCATTCCCGAAACTGTGGGTCAGATCGCCCGCTGTGTTTATGAATCCCTGGCACTGAAGTACCGCAACGCCCTGGAAGGCCTGGAGGCTATGAAGGGTCAGCGGATCGATTCTCTGAACATTGTCGGCGGTCCTATCAATAACAAGTTCTTGAACCAGCTCATCGCTGACTCCCTGGATCGGGAAGTGGTTACCGGCCCTGTGGAGGGTGCAGCCATTGGTAACCTGCTGACCCAGGCCATGGCTTTGGGTGATATCAAGGACTTAGACCACCTGCGGCAAGTCGTCCGCAATTCTGAATCCGTGGAAACCTGGCAGCCCAACCATACTGAGGCTTGGGAAGCCGCGTATAAAAAACTGCTTACATATTTGTAAACTATTCTTAAAGGAGATGTAAATATGAGCGTAGATATGACCAAATGGCAGGAAATTGCCAAGAAGAACATCCACAACCGTCCTGCAGGTGAGGGCCGTCTGGCTGGTAAGATCACCATTGTCACCGGTGCTGCACAGGGCTTCGGCAAGGGTATTGCTGAGGAACTGTACAAAGAGGGTGCAACCATTATCATTGCGGATATGAACCTGCCTCTGGCGGAGACCGTGGCCAAGGAAATGGGCGAGCGCGCCTGGGCCATCGCCGTAAATGTGTCCGATGAAGAAAGCTGTGCAAATATGGTCGCACAGGTAGTCGAGAAGTTTGGCGGCCTGGATATTATGGTTGCCAACGCTGGTGTTGTTCGTTCTGGCCCCATTGCTGAGTTTGAGAAGAAGGACTTCGACTTCGTTACCGCTATCAACTACACCGGCCTGTTCCTGACCTGTAAGTATGCAGCCATCATTATGGAAGCCCAGCACGAGGCTGATCCCGAGGCAATGTTCGATATCATCGCTATGTCCTCCAAGTCCGGTCTGGAAGGCTCCAACAAGAACTTTGCCTACGCAGGCTCCAAGTTCGGTGCTATCGGTCTGGTTCAGTCCTTTGCACTGGAGCTGTGCGCTTACAACATCAAGGTCAATGCTATCTGCCCCGGTAACTACCTGGACGGTCCTCTGTGGTCTGATCCCGAAAGAGGCCTGTTTGTCCAGTACTTGAAGGCCGGCAAGGTACCCGGCGCCAAGACTGTGGAAGATGTCCGCAAGTTCTACGAGGCCAAGGCTCCTATGAACCGCGGCTGCCTGCCCATCGACGTTGCCCGTGCTGTTATGTACTGTGTTGAGCAGAAGTACGAGACCGGCCAGGCTCTGCCTGTTACCGGTGGTCAGGTTATGCTGAACTAAGAGGGAAGCTATGATCGATATTGAAATTCTTAACAAACTGAATGCGCCTACCAAGCAGGAACGGCTTGCGAACCTGCGGGAGGTGCTGAAGACTACCGAATTTCCTCCGATGGTACCCCAGTACATAAACAACCACATCCACACCACCTATTCCTTCTCTCCCTATTCTCCCACGGCTGCGGTGTATGCTGCCCGTATGGAAGGACTTTGCACCGCCGGTATCATTGACCATGATTCCATTTCCGGCGCGGAGGAGTTTATTGAGGCGGCTGCGATCGTGGATATGCCTGTGACCATCGGTATGGAAGCCCGTGTGTCTATGGACGG
The DNA here is from genome assembly GCA_045580345.1 of Faecousia sp. Classification (GTDB taxonomy): domain Bacteria; phylum Bacillota; class Clostridia; order Oscillospirales; family Oscillospiraceae; genus Faecousia. The sequence continues at coordinate 65,107 of JAZNNO010000043.1, read as the reverse complement.
TACCCGTTTGGAGGGCCGCCGTACCAACAATCCGGACCAGGTGGGCGTCAGCTATATGACCATCCAGTCCGTGCCCCACGATAAGATCAACACGCTCACCGAGTTCTTTAAGCCCTACCAGGCTGCCCGTCATGCCCGTAACCGCAAGATGCTGGAGAAAATCAACACGCTTGTTGGCGTGGAGCTGGACTATGACCGGGATGTTCTGCCCCTGTCTATGGCGGCAGAAAACGGCGGTGTTACTGAGCGCCATCTGATGTATGCCCTGGCCCTGTGTTTGGAAAAGCAGGTGGGCAGGGGAGAGCCTATGATCGAAAAGCTCACCCAGATGGGTATGACCCTGTCCGATAAGCAGAAGACCCTGCTGTTGGACACCGCGTATCCTTTCTATGCCTACGATGTGCTGGGTATGCTGAAGGGCACCTTCGTTCCCAAGATCTTCATTGATGCTACCGACGAATGCCCCAAGCTTGCCGATATGGTGAAGCTGTGTAAGGAAGTGGATGCTTACCTTTGCTATGCTTACTTAGGCGATGTGGGTGACTCCGTCACCGGCGATAAGAAGGCACAGAAGTTCGAGGACGACTACCTGGACGATGTGTTTGAATGTCTGAAGGAAGAGGGCGTAAAGGCTGTTACCTATATGCCTACCCGCAACACCCCCGCACAGCTGGAGCGTCTGCGCAATTTGTGCGACGCATACGGAATGTTCCAGATCTCCGGCGAGGATATTAACACCCCCCGTCAGAGCTTCGTTATCAAGGCAATGGAGAATCCTATGTTCCAAAACCTGATCGATGCTACCTGGAAGCTGATCGAACACGAGAAAAATACTTGATTCTATAGGAGGATTATTATGAATACCAAAGCAGTCAGAATTTACGGCAAGCAGGACCTGCGTCTGGAGGAGTTCCCTCTGCCCGAGGTCGGTCCCGATGATGTACAGATCAAGGTAGTTTCCGACTCTGTATGTATGTCCACTTACAAGGCAGCCATTGAGGGCGGCGACCACAAGCGCGTTCCTGACGATTGCGCCACCAACCCCACCATTATCGGCCACGAGTTCTGCGGCGATATCGTCGCTGTTGGCGAGAACTGGAAGCATAAGTATAAGGTGGGCGATAAGTTCGCTATCCAGCCCGCTCACTACTATAAGGGCTCTCAGATGGCTCCCGGCTACTCCTACAACTTCTGCGGCGGCTCTGCAACCTACGGCAATGTGCCCATCGAGACCTTGCTGACCGATTGCCTGCTGCCCTATAGCGCAGATGCTTACTTCTATGGCTCTTTGGCTGAGCCCATCAGCTGCGTTATCGGCACTTTCCACGCAATGTACCACACCAAGGCCGGTTCCTATGTCCACGAGATGGGCATTAAGGAAGGCGGCAAGATGGCTATGCTGGCTTCCGTTGGTCCTATGGGCCTGGGCGCTATCGACTACGCTCTGCACTGCGACCGCCGTCCCAGCCTGCTGGTTATTACCGATATTGACGATGCTCGTTTGGAGCGCGCTGCTTCTATCTACACCATTGAGGAAGCTAAGAAGCAGGGCATCGAGCTGCACTATGTAAACACCAAGATGGAAGGCGCTACCGAGTATCTGCGATCCTTAACCGGCGGCACCGGCTACGATGATGTTATCTGCTTCGCTCCTGTGAAGCCCCTCATCGAGCAGGCTGACGATATCCTGGGCTACGACGGCTGCCTGAACTTCTTCGCCGGTCCTACCGACTCTCAGTTCAAGGCTCCCTTCAACTGGTACAATGTCCACTACCTGTACACCCATGTGGTTGGCACTTCCGGCGGTAACAACGATGACCTGCGTGAGGCAATTGAGATGATGAGCGCCGGCAAGCTGAACCCCGCTGCGCTGGTTACCCACATCGGCGGCCTGAATGCTGTTCCCGAAACCGTGCTGAACCTGACCTCCATTCCCGGCGGCAAGAAACTGATCTACAACCATATCGACCTGCCCCTCACCGCGATTGCGGACTTCGAGGAGAAGGGTAAGACCGATCCTCTGTTTGCTGAGCTGGACAAGATCTGCAAGGCTCACAACAACCTGTGGAGCGCCGAAGCCGAGCGTTACCTGCTGGCCAATGCCCCTAAGAACTAATTATCCAAATATTTACAGCACCTTCCAATTTGGAAGGTGCTGTTTCTTTTGCAATTGAAATGTACTTAGTATATAATTGCTTTGAAAATCAAAGTGGTGCTATACCGGATACCAACAAACACTTCGTGGAATCTTTTTTGAGATTTGCTACAATATAATTACAAAAGCGCTTTTGAAACATATTTGGAGGTGATAACGTGTCTATTGGAACTACGATCAAACGCCTGCGACGGGAGAAGGACATTACACAGGAACAGCTTGCAGAATATCTCGGTATTACTTCCCGAGCTGTTTCCCAATGGGAATGCGGCCGGACCGCTCCCGATATTTCGCAGCTGCCCGCTCTTTGCCAAATCTTTGATGTTTCTTCTGATACACTGCTGGGTATAGATATTGAGAAGAACAACGAGGAAATTAAGAAGTATATTGATAAATCTGTCAACTATGAGAAAGAGGGGGATTTTGAGAGTAGCGCCGCAACACTCAGAGAGGCGCTTCGCAAATTTCCAAAATCCTTCGAAATTATGCTGTGTCTTGCAAACGCGTGTATTTGTGTCAATAAGCGCAATTGTGTCAATGCGTATGATGAAGCTTTAGGACTTTGCAAGCGGGTTCTTGCAGAGTGTACTGATAGTTTTACACGTTATGAAGCGCTCAGTACACTTGTCAGAATATATGATTATGCAGACAAACAGGACGAGATGCTCAAACTGGCAGAAGAATTGCCCAATGTATTTTTTAGCCGGGAAGATGTTATGCGCTATCGTTGGAAAGGGGATGCCGGCTTTGAACAAATTCAAGGTTATATGGATTTTCTGATTGGTCGCGTTGTTGAGATGCTGGGAATTGCAGCTCAGCAGCGCCACGATAACAACGAGTATATGTATTCTCTTGAGGACAGAATTCATTTATGGAAAACAAGAGTTGCCCTTTTGGAATTACTCTTTCCCGATGGGGACTATCTGTTCTACGCGCAATTCGGAGATCAGGCCTGTACCCACCTGTGTAGTCTGCATCTTGAAAAGGGTGATTACGAGGCGGCATGGCATTGGCTTGAAAGACGTGCAGATTTTGTCATCCATATGGAAACCTATGATTTTAATGCGCCGTTTACTTCCCCTATCAACCGGGGTATGATACCTGGGGGTTGGATTAGTTTAAGGGGAGATAAGTTTTCACAAAAAATGCTAAATTGGCTGACAACAGACAAGGAAGCTGCTGTTTTGCGCAATGACAAGCGTTATGAAGATTTGGTTAACCGTCTGAAAACGATAGCAAAGAGAAAGTGATAATTAGACCCGGTAGGTTTTGCCTACCGGGTCTAATTGTTATGCTTTCCATACGGCTTTTATGATTGCGGGGAGCTTGGGGGGTGTGCCGTACAGCAGAACGCCCACCCGGTAGATCTTAGCGGAAAGGATACCGATACCAACGGTAGAGCCCACCAAAATCACAATAGATGCTATGATCTCATACCAAGCGACCGTACCCATTGCTATTCTGGTAAACATTGCCATGGGAGAGGTGAACGGAATGTAGGAGCATACTTTCATCAAAGTAGTATCCACGTTGCCGCTGCTCATTGAGATCATCGTCACGATAAATCCGATCACAAACAGAAAAGTCACCGGCTGAACTGCAGTATTGATATCCTCTAACTTGGACACCGTGGAGGAAATGGCGCCGAACAAAAAGGCGTAGATCAGGAACCCCAGCAGGAAGAATACCAGCATATAGCCCAGCAGCTCCGGCGGGATGGCAAAAATGGATCCGATGATCTCGTTGCTGCCCCAGTAGGACTGGTTGATGTTGTAAAACAGAAGTGCTGAACCGAAAATGGCAGCAAGCTGGACCAAGCCGGCAGCGCAGGCTGCCAGTACCTTGCCAAACATCATATTGATAGGTTTGGCACTGGTGATAAGCAGCTCCATTGCCCGGGAACTTTTCTCCGTAGCTACGCTCATTGCTACCATCTGTCCGTATAGGAGTATCACCATATACAAAGCGAAGATCATAATGTAGGTGTAGAAGAAATTCTGCATTTGATCTTTGCCCAAGGTCTCTACTTGACCGTCGATGGGAAGCGTCATAACATCCAAAGCCTGCTCTGGGGTCATACCGTAGTCAAGCATAGTTTTCATCTGATAGATCTGCTGTAATACCTCCGCAGCAGTGGCTTGGTTGGTGTCGTACATTGACAGATTGTTCACATAGTAGGTGTAGGAGGCGGGGCCGGTCAACACAAAGGCGCATTCGGCATTGCCGTCAAGGATATCCTGCTTAATGCTGTCTGTATCTTTGTCCGTCATTTGTACATTGTAATCGGAAAAAGCAGAGGAAAAGGTTTGGTGTACTATATCGCCCAGAGTGTCGTCCTCAGCTTTAATCAATATAACAGTTTTCTCAGCAGGGGCATCTGAAACACTATTGGATTTGAACAGCATCTTAATGCGGGGAAAAAACATCACCAGAGCGATGGCCACAACAAGAAAAATAGTGATACCTACAAAGGCTTTATTTTTGGCATAATCTTTCAGCTCAAATTTCAAAATTTTACCAAACTGCTTCATACCTGCGCCTCCTTTCCGCTGTTGCCGGCATACTCTACAAAAATATCATTCAGCGAAGGCTCAAACACCCGTACCTCATCGATATCGTAGTTTTCTGTAAGCCGTTGCATAATGGCATTCTTTTCGGAGGGGGCATTCAGTCGGATCAGCAGATCACCGTTTTCTGCCCGGGAGCAGGCAACTCCGAAGTCATATAGGATCTTTTCGGGCATTTCTGTGCGCACGACAAGCCGATCCCGTGGGTAATCTCGCTTGATCTCCCGCAGATCACCGGAGATAGCTACCTTACCGGCATTTAAGATGGCAATACTGTCGCAAAACTCTTCAATATAAGCCATTTGATGGCTGGAAAACAGCACGATCTTCCCCTTGCGGATCTGTTCCTTCACTACATCCTTCAGAAGCATTGCGTTCACCGGGTCAAGTCCGGAGAATGGTTCATCCAGGATCACAATGTCCGGATCATGAGCCAACGCTGTGATGAGCTGGATCTTCTGCTGATTGCCCTTGGAAAGCGTGTCCAGCCTCTTGTTGCGGTATTCAGTCATACCCAGCCGTTCCAGCCAATAATCAACGGACTTCACAGCATCTTTCTTGCCCATACCCTTTAATTCTGCAAAATACGTAAGCTGATCAATAATGACCTTCCTGGGATAAAGACCCCGTTCCTCCGGCAGATAGCCGATGCCTACCTTGCTGTAGTCGATGGACTTGCCGTCGATGAGAACACTACCGCTGTTTGCGGGGAACACATCCATCAGAATGCGGATGCTTGTGGTTTTGCCGGCACCGTTTCTGCCCAACAGGCCGAAAGCTTTGCCACCCTCAGCCTTGAACGAAACACCGGTAAGGACCTGCTTTTCTCCAAAGGACTTATAAATATCCCTAAGTTCCAGTATCATAGTAACCTCCAGTCATAAAAAATCATTCTGCACCGACAGCGCCGGCGCAGAATGACAAAAAGTAATCACAGCAAAGGAATGCCGGCTTCGTTACAAGCCTTGACGGTTTCTTCGTCCCATACGCTGGACTGTACCTCGCCGATATGGGCACAGCCAAGCATCAGCATTGCCAGTCTGGACTGACCGATACCGCCGCCGATGGTGAGGGGCAGTTCGTTATTCAAAAGCATCTTGTGGAAGGGAAGCTCTCTGCGGTCATTGCAGCCGGCCAGGTTCAGCTGGCGATCCATAGCCTCGGCATCCACACGGATACCCATAGAGGAGATCTCTAAGGCTCGGCCCAGTGTGTCGTTCCAGAAGAAGATGTCGCAGTTAAGCTGCCAATCGTCATAGTCGGGGGCGCGGCCGCCGTGGGGCTTGCCGGAGCGGAGCTTGCCACCGATCTGCATAATGCAGGCGGTGTGGTGCTCCTTTACATAGGCATTTTCCCGGGCGTTTCCATCCAGATCGGGATACATATCCTCTAATTCCTGGGTGGTCACAAAGCTGACCTCACGGGAAAGCTTAGCCGGGATCTGCGGGAATCGCACATGGAGTTGTTCGTTGGTATCGCAGATTGCCTTGACGATTGCGGTAACGATCAGCTTTAAGTAATCGATATTGCGGTTTTCAGCGGTGATGATCTTTTCCCAGTCCCACTGATCCACATAGATGGAGTGGATATTGTCCAATTCCTCATCCCGGCGGATGGCGTTCATATCGGTGTACAGGCCCTGACCCAAACCGAAGCCATAGCGCTTGAGGGCCAGACGCCTCCATTTTGCTAAGGAATGGACGACCTCGGCATCCATACCTACCGCGGGAATATCAAAGCTTACAGGGCGCTCAAAGCCGTTCAGATTGTCATTAAGGCCGGAAGCGTCGGTAACGAACAGGGGAGCGGATACGCGCTTCAAATTCAGTGCGTTGGAAAACTCCTCCTGAAAAATTCTTTTGATGTAGGCAATGGCCCGCTGAGTCTCATAGGCATCCAGAGGGGGGCGGTAGCCTTCGGGGATATAAATTTGGTTCATAAGAGTATCCTCCTTGTGACAGATACATATATCCTATATTCTATTCATTTTTTTGAAAAAATCAAGAAAAAAATACACCCGGACAGGTTTTCACTGTCCGGGTGCAGATGTTTAATACCCAAAGGGAAATTGGGGCCGCTGAGATTGGTTTTGATTCTGTGTTTGTTCCTGCTCTTGCACAGAGGTTTTTTGCTCACCAACTGTAACAGTAACTTCCACAGTCTTACCCATGCGATAAACTGTAAGCTTCAGCTCGTCACCGATGGCGGCATTGCGGACAGCGGCAACCATATCATTGCTGCTTGCGATCTCATTGCCGTTTACGTGGGTGATGATATCATTGATCTGCAGACCGGCTTCGGCAGCAGGAGAATTCTCCACGATCTGCTGTACAGATGCGCCCTGAGGAAGTCCGTACATTTGGGTCTCCTCGCTGACAGTAGCGACAGAAACACCAACATAGGGCTTGGAAACATAACCCTTTTCAATGATGCTTTCGGCAATGGACCGGGCCTTATTGATGGGGATGGCAAAACCGATATTATCAATGGATGCAGAGGAGGAAGAGGAAGAACTGGAATACTTGGCATTGGTGATGCCGACAACCTCACCGTAGAGATTGAACAGCGCGCCGCCGGAATTACCGGAGTTGATCGCGCAATCGGTCTGGAGCAGTTGCATAGAACTGCCATTGGACATGGTGATATCCCGATCCTTGGCGCTGATAGAGCCGGCAGTGAGGGAGAAGGTCAGCTCGCCGAGAGGATTGCCGATGGCCACCACACTGTCGCCTACATTCAAGTTATCGGAGTTGCCGAGCACGACAGGCACTAAATCCGTTGCCTCTACCTTCAGAACAGCCACATCGTTGCTTTCGTCATAGCCAACAAGCTTGGCATCGTATGTGGTACCGTCATACATAGAAACAGTGATAGAGGTGGAATCGTCCACCACATGGTAGTTGGTGAGGATATAACCGTCCTTGCTGAAAACAAAACCGGAGCCGGAGGCGGCAGAGGTGGTTTGATAACCCCAGAAATTGGTGGTAATAGAAGTGGTGATACCCACAGTGGAATTTACATTGGAGGCATAAACCTCAGCCTGGGTCATCAATTTGCTGGTATCGATCTTTGTAATATCGATGACAGTGTTTTCCCGGTCGCCTTCCAAAACAGTGGTGTTTTGGCTGGTGCCGGAATTATTCGGCTTTGTTGTATTGGTTGACGGCTTGGCGTCGTCCATAAATGTGGTAGCCAGGTACATACCGCCTGCACCGAAAGCACCGGCCAACAGACTGCATACCAAAGTAACAGCGATCACAAGACCGGCAGGCCAACCGGATTTTTCTTTTTTAGGGGGTTTATAGTAGTAATTGGGATTCGGTTCCCACACGGGCTGTTCCTGCTTAGGTTCTGTCCAAGTGGACTGTTCATTCTTGGGCTCTGTCCAAATGGGCTGCTCGTTCTGATTTTCAAAGGGCTCAGTCATAGATGTAACCTCCTTGGTATTTGAAGTTATTTTACCGCAATTATACGAAAGAATGCTGAACGATTCAAGAAGAATATGTAAATTTTTCTTAAAAAACTTTCAAAATTTTTCAAAACAACGTATTTGAGCGGCTTTATGATACTTGACAAGGAATAAAAGCTGTGCTACAATGCTCTAAACCGTTGAGGAAGAGTGAGTAGGTATTACCCTCCTTTCTTTCAGAGAGCCGCAGGTGGTGGGATTGCGGCAGAAAGCGTAAGACCGAATGGACTTCCGAGGGCAAGCGGAACGGGGGAGACCCTTAGTATGTGCGCCGGAGATGACCCTCCGTAAGCAAAGGTCAGCATATGTCAGTATGCGTAAAGTGGGCGCTATGCGTCAAGCCGGGTGGCACCGCAGGAGTTTATCCTGTCCCAGCTCATTACTGGGGCAGGTTTTTATTTTGCCCCAAAAAGAAAGGTGAAGAATTATGGCAAACAAAGAGATCCCCTACAAAATTTATCTGGAAGAAAGCGAGATGCCCAAGTATTGGTACAATCTCCGGGCGGATATGGTCAATAAGCCAGCACCTCTTCTGGATCCCCAAACCCACAAGCCTATGACCGCTGAGGACTTAGCTCCTGTGTTCTGTGATGAGCTTGTCAAGCAGGAGTTGGACGATACAACTGCTTATTATGAGATTCCCCAGGAAATTCTCGATTTCTACAAGATGTACCGTCCGGCACCCCTGGTCCGCGCATACTGCCTGGAGAAGAAGCTCCAAACCCCCGCTAAGATTTACTATAAGTACGAGGGCGGTAACACCAGTGGCAGCCATAAACTGAACTCCGCCATTGCTCAGGCCTACTATGCCAAGAAGCAGGGCCTCAAGGGCGTTACCACCGAGACCGGCGCCGGCCAGTGGGGCACTGCCCTGGCAATGGCCTGCGCTTACCTGGACTTGGACTGCAAGGTCTATATGGTTAAGGTGTCCTATGAGCAGAAGCCCTTCCGCCGTGAAGTTATGCGTACATACGGCGCTTCCGTTACTCCCAGCCCTTCTATGGAGACTGAGGTAGGCAAGAAGATCCTTGCTGAGCATCCCGGTACCACCGGCAGCTTAGGCTGCGCGATTTCCGAGGCCGTGGAAAAGGCAACTTGTTTGCCCGGCTACCGCTATGTGCTGGGCAGTGTGCTGAACCAGGTTATGCTCCACCAGTCCGCCATTGGTCTGGAAGCCAAGGCTGCTATGGATAAGTACGGTGTCAAGCCCGATATTATCATCGGCTGCGCCGGTGGTGGCTCTAACCTGGGTGGCTTGATCGCTCCGTTTATGGGTGAGAAGATCAAGGGCAATGCGGATTACCGCTTTATCGCTGTTGAGCCTGCTACCTGCCCCAGCTTTACCCGCGGCAAGTATGCCTATGACTACTGTGATACCGGTATGGTCTGCCCCCTGTCCAAGATGTACACCCTGGGCAGTGGTTTCATTCCTGCCGGCACTCACTCCGGCGGTCTGCGTTACCACGGCATGAACTCCACCTTGTCTCAGCTGTATGATGATGGCCTTATGGAAGCTGTCAGCGTGCCTCAGACCGAGGTGTTCAAGGCTGCTGAGGAGTTTGCCCGTGTGGAGGGCATCCTGCCTGCTCCGGAAAGCTCCCACGCCATCAAGGTGGCCATCGACGAGGCACTCAAGTGCAAGGAGACCGGCGAGGAAAAGACCATTCTCTTTGGCCTGACCGGTACCGGCTATTTCGATATGATGGCTTACGAAAAATTCCACGACGGCAAGATGGTGGACTATGTTCCCACCGAGGAAGAACTCCAGAAGGGCTTCAGCTACCTGCCCAAGATGGAATAATATGGATTTGTTACCCCGGCAGAAAATCTGCCGGGGTAATTTTTTGCAAAAAGTACTTGACAAACAGGAAAGGGTGTATTATAACTGTATTAGTACAGTTGGTACAGTTAATACAGAAAAGGAGGGGATAGTATGGTGCATCTGGATTACCGGGATTCGCGACCCATTTATACCCAGATCGCCGATAGCTTTCGCACGCAGATCCGTGCCGGTGTGCTGGCAGAAGGGGATAAGCTCCCCAGTGTCCGGGAGTTGGCAAGTGAATTGACCATCAATCCCAACACCATTCAGCGAGCCTACCGGGAGCTGGAAACAGAAGGCTGGATCGCCTCTGTATCCGGCAAGGGCAGCTTTGTCTGCGGCCCGGTAAAGGAGACAAGTCCGGACTTGGCGCCTCTGTGGGCTCAGTTGGATGCGGCAGCTGAAAAGCTTTTAGAGGCTGGCGTATCCCGGCAAACTCTACTGCAATATCTGAAACAAGGAGGCGATACCGATGCTTGAAATGCAAAATGTAACCAAAACCTTTGGCAGCTTCACAGCGCTGAATGACCTGTCAATGACCATACCTAAGGGCGCAGTTTACGGCCTGGTCGGCCCGAACGGCGCCGGTAAATCCACAGCCATCCGCCTGCTCACCGGTGTTTACCGCCCCGATGGCGGTACGATCACCTTGGAGGGTGAAGCTGTGTATGAAAACCCAAAAGTGAAAAGCCGGATGTGCTATATTCCCGATGAGATTTTCTTTTTCCCATCGGCAAGCATAGAGGATATGCGCAAGTACTATAAGGGCTTTTATCCCCAGTTTAACGACGAGCTGTTTGGACGGCTGCATGAAGTATTCCAGCTGCCGAAAAAGTCCCAGATCCGTCGTTTCTCCAAGGGTATGCAAAAGCAGGCGGCTTTCCAGTTAAGTATCTGCACCCGTCCCGATGTGCTGATCTTAGATGAGCCCGTGGACGGCCTGGATCCGGTGATGCGCCGGCAGGTTTGGAGTCTTATTTTGTCCGATGTTGCCCAGCGGGAAACCACAGTTTTGATCTCTTCCCACAACCTGCGGGAGCTGGAGGATATCTGTGACCATGTGGGCATTGTGGACAAAGGACATATGCTGTTGGAGCGCAGCCTTGCTTCTATGCAGGGCAGTACCGTGAAGCTGCAGATCGTGGGCGATGCCCCGGAGGGTCTGGAGATCCTCCATTCCGGCACAGCAGGCAGACTTACCACCTTGGTGGTCCGTGGTACACAGGATGAGATCCGGGAAAAGGTGATCGCCTGTAACCCTGTCTATTTTGATATCCTGCCTCTTTCCTTGGAGGAGATATTTATTTACGAATTAGGAGGTGTAGACTATGAAGTCAAGAACATCCTTCTTTAATCTGACAGCTTTCCGTAAAAACATCACCCGGTATTGGCCGGTGTGGGCGTTATATACTGCGTTTTTGCTGTTGGTGCTCTTCGGTATCAGCAACCAGGAAACCGACTATATGGCCCGGGATGTGGTTATTATCACGCGCCTGGCCGGCATCGGCAATCTGCTCTATGCAGGCATTGTGACACTGTGCCTGTTCAGTGACCTCTATAAAGGCCGGCTGTGTAATGCGCTCCACGCATTTCCTATGCGCCGTGAGGGTTGGCTGCTGACCAATATTGCTACAGGCTTCCTGTTCAGCCTTATTCCCAATCTGATTATTTGCACCCTGACATCCTTCCAGCTGGGAGAACACGCCCATTATATTTGGTATATGTTTGGGGCAGCAAGCCTGCAGTATATTTTCTTCTTCGGCACAGCGGTGCTCAGCGCTCTGTGCGCCGGCAATGCCTTGGGTATGCTGTCGGTTTACAGCATTATTCATTTTGTTGTGGTGCTGGTTTATTTCTTGGCAGAGGTCGTCTATCAGCCGCTGATCTACGGCGTTGAGCTGCAGACCGATAAGTTCTATCGTTTCTTCCCAGTTGCCCGTATGTACACGGAATATGTGGAAACGGAATTTGGTATGGGAACTATTGAATTTAAGGGCTTGGATACTGCGGCCTGGACACACCTGTATATCTGCGCAGCGGTTGGCGCCCTGGCCTTTGTGATGGCCTGGCTTGTGTACCGCCGCAGACATTTGGAGCGGGCAGGTGACTTTATTGCCTTGCGGCCACTGGGCCCGGTGTTCTTGATCGTGTATACCGTTGCGGTTGGCACGGTGCTGTATAGCTTCTTTGTAATGATCAATCAGCCGTCCTATTTGATCTATGCCATAGGCATTATCATCGGCTTCTTTACCGGTCAGATGCTCTTAAACCGCACTGTGCGGGTGTTTGAGAAGAAATCCTTGCTGGCTTTTGCTGTGCTTGCTGTGGTGCTGTCCGGCTCAATAGCGCTGACATGGATGGATCCCATGGGCATCAGCAGCTATGTGCCGCCCGTTGACAAAGTGGAAAGCGCCACCATCTACGGCCCGGATAGAACCTATTGGTATCACGAAGATGCCGACTATGACAGATTTGAATACACGGAAAAGGAAGACATTACGGCCCTGCAGAGCTACCACAAAAAGCTGATGAATGCACGCTCTGTAACAAGCGATAACTACGACGTGCGCATCCGCTATAAACTCAGTAACGGTAAGACTGTAAATCGCTACTACAAGGTGGATTACAAAAGCAATCTTACAGATGAAGCCAGGATCTGGTTTAGCGATGCCCGGTATGTCTTCCAGGTAGATGACCCGCAGATGCTCTATTCGCTGTTCGATTCGTTCAGCGGGGAAAAGTATTATTACAATTTAGATGTGTGGAACGGACAAGAGCCGACATTCTATAAGTCCGCAGATCCCGAGGAACTAAAAGGCCTTTTGGATGCTGTCCTCGCTGACTGCGCAGCCGGTAAGATGGGACAGTCCTGGATCTACCACGCAGGTGCATCCAGCGACTACAGTGTTGACTTTGGAATAAGCCCTGACTTTTCTAATGAAGACAATGATAGGCCGTACCGCTATACACACCTGTCTGTTTACGATGATTGCACCAATACCATAGCCTACTTGAACAAAATTTTTGAAGAACTACCTGATGATTACAATCACCGGGTCGGCTGAGAAATAAGAAAAAGCGTGTTGCGGTTTTCCGCAACACGCTTTTGTTTAGTTATTTATCGGATGATGGAAAGTGGGGGAGTTTTCCGTAAGGGGTTCGAAGCGATAGCCGTTTACAAGACCCCAGGCAATGACCCGCTCTATAGCATCCACACTGAATTCTTTTGTATCGTGCTGCAATACCACCGATGCATCCCTTGTTTTGACGCCTTTTGTAATGTTTTTGAAAACCTCATCCGGTGTCTTGGCGCCGCCGGCATCGTTGCTGTCTACATTCCAATCGAAATAAGTGTAGCCCATTTCTGTCAGTGCCTTTGCAAGCCTTGTCATAATGCCGCGGTTATACAGCTGGCTGATGGTGTTGGAGCTGCCACCGGGAAACCGAATAAGGGAGGTTGCCTCTTGGGTATACATAGCAATTGTCGTCCGTATGGCTGACATATCAGCATAGAACGCATTTTCGCTGGTATAAATTTTGTTATAATCGTGGGAATATGTATGGGCAGCGACGGTATGCCCTTCTTGAGCAGCACGAGCGATGATGTCCATATAGCCGCTATTCTTTACAAAGAAACTGACCTTCACATCGTATTGGGCTAAAACATCCAAAAGCTTTTTTGTATACTGGCTTGGGCCGTCATCGAAGGTAAGGTAAATGGTTTTGCCGTTTTCTTCGTAGGGCATACCGCCCTCAGGGATCATACAGTTTTTAGGATAGGTCGGCTCTGTGGGGATGGTTGTTTCTGTGGGCTTTGTAGGCGCGGTGGGAGCTTTTGTTGTCGTGGGTCTTGTGGGGGCTTTGGGTGGTTCTGTTTTCTCCACCAAGCAATCCATCGGAAAAACGATAACAGTCCGTGTAATGCTGCTGCAATAGTTATAGCTGTTGGTCGCAGTGTATGTCAAGGTGTAACGACCGGGCTTGTCTGTGTCCACACAGCCCTCTACATAAACACTGTTTGTAATATCGCCGTCATTTTTGTCAATGGCGGTAACCCAGGGGTCGGCAAAATGATCGCCCTGGGCCACTAAATGGGTATCACTGCCCACAAGCTTTAGATTAGGCCGTCCGGGATCGAAATAATGAATCGTGCGCTTGGTAGAAAAAGTATTTCCGGAGGAATCCGACACGGTGTAGGTCATAATGCCGTTTTCTTCCCTGCAGGTGACTTTGCTTGTTAAATCACCGTCGTAGTTATCGACAGCGGTGAAGCCTTCTTCCTGATAGGGCTGACCCGGCAGGGTATAAGCATAGGGGTCAACGGTCAGGGTGATTTTGGGAAGCTGGGTATCTACAATATGCACTTTTCGGGTAGCTGTAGCAGTAAACCCGGTGGATTTTGCTGTGTAAGTGACAACGTAAGTGCCGGTCTTCGTGCTGTCTACTTCGCCCTGTATCTCTACAGGAACGTCCAAAGCGGCATTTCCGCCAAGAAGCTGGGCGACTGCGCCCGGCTCTTTATAGACATCTCCATATTCAATCTCAATGTCCTGCTCGCCATTCAGTGTCACAGCCAATTGATAAGCAAAAGATGATTCGTCAGACGGAGAAGAGGGTTTCGTCTGTCTGTTGTATAACCAAATTACCCCTGTAGTCAGCACAGACAGTGCCAGCAAGCAGGAGAAAAATATAATTAAAAATTTCTTCATTTTCTATCTATCCGTTTCTGCGAAAGTCAGATGCATCTATTATACAGTCAGCAAGGGAAATACGCAAGTAAAAAGCGAACTGAAATCAGTTCGCTTTTTTATATAGGCACATTTCGTAAGAAATGCCGTTTTCTTCACCGGATTGGAGAACCTCGGCCAGCTTCCATTGGGGATTGGTGTCCAGATTAGGGAAGAAAGTGTCCGATTCCGGAGTGGTATGTACCTTGGTGATGTAGGCGGTGTCGCAGTAGGGAAGCATCTGCTTGTAAATACTGCCGCCGCCAATGACCATGGCTCTTTCAGCAGTTTTTGCAAGCTCCACAGCTTCTTCCGGGCTGTGGCAGATCACCACATCGGGAATCTCTGCATCCTGTCGGGTCATCACCACATTCACCCGATTGGGAAGGGGTCTGCCACCGGGGAAATCCGCCAAGGTTTTGCGGCCAACTATTACCATCGCACCCTTTGTGGTTTCCCGGAAAAACTTCCGGTCAGCAGACAATGCGATGGGCTGAGTACCGTCCTTGCCGATGCCCCAGTCGTCATATACAGCAACAATCAGTTCCATATTTTACCTCAAATGGCCATAGGAATTTCAAAATCAAAGGGATGGAACTGGTAGTCCTCCACCTTGAAGCTGTCCTTGGTGAACTGGTAGAAATCGGTAATAGAACTGTCCAAAGTGACCTTGGGAGCAGCGTAGCCTTCGTTTTCCAGCATTGCCTTTACAGCGGGGATATGCCGGTCGTAGATATGACAGTCGGCGATCACATGCACCAGCTCACCGGCTTCCAAACCCGCAACTTGAGCCATCATCATCAGAAGCATAGAATACTGCACTACATTCCAGTTGTTGGCAGTGAGCATATCCTGGCTGCGCTGATTGAGAATGCCATTTAATGTGTTTCCGGAAACGTTGAAGGTCATAGAGTAGGCGCAGGGGTACAGGTTCATCTCGTGGAGATCCTCAAAAGTGTAAATGTTGGTGAGGATGCGGCGGGAGGCGGGGTTGTTCTTCAGATCGTAGATCACGCGGTCTACCTGGTCGAACATACCTTCCTTGTACTGATGCTTCACACCTAACTGATAGCCGTAGGCCTTGCCGATGGTGCCATCTGGGCCTGCCCACTCGTCCCAAACGTGGCTGCCCAGATCGCAGATGCGGTTGGACTTCTTCTGCCAGATCCACAGCAGCTCGTCCAGTGCGGACTTCCAGTAGGTGCGGCGCAGAGTCATAATGGGGAACTCTTCCTTCAAATTGTAGCGATTCACCACACCGAACTTTTTAACAGTGTGGGCAGGTGTGCCGTCAGCCCAGCGGGGACGGACCTCCAGGTCGGTATCATAAAAACCGTTTTCTAAAATATCCAAACAGGTTTGGCGGTACAGTTCGTCAGCTTTGCTCATTGGAATTTCCTCCGTATCTATTTATTCTTCGATGTGCTCGTGGTTGTTGATGTGATCTTCGCAGTAGCAGTGATAGCCGGCGCAGCGGGAGCAGTATCTGAACTCCAAATCCGGAAATTCAGTATCCGTCCGACCGCAAACAGTGCAGCGATGGTTGTAATCTTGGGGTTGGGGAGAGGGTCGCTTGTAGTCCATACTTCCGGGAAGCGGTGTAACACCGGTCCTCTTTGCAGGTTTTTTTGGAACAGCCTTACCGGCCTTTACCCGCCAGGAAAGTGGCAGCAGATTTTTCATGTCAGAGCCCATAAACAGCAAGTAATTTGCCAAAGCTACCAGCGGGAACAAATTGTGGGGGAACAGCATAACCGGGTAGCTTAAATTGAAAATTTGGATGACTTCCAATCCCAAATAGATCAGCGCAAGGACCCAACCCTTGATAGGAATGATAAACATAATCAAGAAACGGCTGTCCGGGTGGAGCGTGGCAAAGGTCAGGAACAGGCTCATGTGCAGATAACCGGCCATTTCTCCGTAGGGCAAAATCGTGTAAATAACGAGAGTGTCCGGGATGATGGGGCAGAAGATCATTGCAAAAACATCCATCAAAATAACACCGGAGAGGTAATAAAGATTAAACTTGAATGTGCCCATACTGTTTTCTATATGTCTGCCGATCAAATAGAAAAAGTAGAGGAAAAGCAGATCAATGATGCCGCTGCCGGATTGGGTGAACACATAGGTGAACAGCCGCCAAACCTGACCCTCTAAAATCTTGGTCTTGTCAAAGCTCAACAGTTCATAAAGAACAATACCACCATTGATCATACTCATCACGATCACAAGGGCATTGCCCAGGGCGATATAAAGCATCAGATTGGGAATGCCCTTGTCCCGGTTGCGGAAGCAAAAGCGTTCAAATCCACGCCGCAAATTATTCAAAGCGATCAACTCCTAACATAGCTTTTATTATCATATCATCATTTCCTTAAAATGTCTATAAAGGAATTATAAACTTTTCTACAAGAAAAAATCGAAAAAATACTTGACATTTTTATTATTTCGTGTAGAATATCACCGAACTGCATACAAGCCTTATCAAGAGCGGTGGAGGGAACGGCCCGATGAAACCCGGCAACCTGTTAATTCAAGGTGCCAAATCCGGCGGCAACGAGAGATGAGGATTCGATATAACGCACATCGGATCGTCGGTGTGCGGTTTTTCTTTGCGTACTGTTGTGATATAGAAAGGAATTTGATTATGGAAAAAAGACTGTTTACTTCCGAATGTGTAACTTGTGGACATCCCGATAAGGTAGCAGATTGCATTTCCGATGCAATTTTAGATGCCTGCCTTGCCCAGGACCCTAACTCCCGTGTGGCCTGTGAGACCACAGTTACCACCAATTTCTGTTTGATCTGCGGTGAGATCACCACCAAGGCCAATGTGGATTATGAGAAAGTAGCCCGTGAGGTGATCCGCTCCATCGGCTATACCAATCCTGCCGACAATTTCGATGCTGATACCGTGGAGATCCTCTGCAAGATCCATACCCAGTCTGCTGATATTGCCCTGGGTACCAACGATGAAGTTGGCGGTGCCGGCGACCAGGGTATGATGTTCGGCGGCGCTTGTACCCAGACTCCCGAGCTGATGCCTCTGCCTGTTGCTCTGTCCAGAGCCTTGGCAAACCGGCTGACCCAGTGCGTGGAGAGCAATGACCTGCTTCGCCCCGATGGCAAGACTCAGGTGTCTGTAGAGTTTGACGAGCAGGGCAATGTGGTTGGTATTGATACTGTTGTTGTTTCTGTTATGCACAGCGCTGCTTTTGAAATGAGCGAGCTGCGCCGTTACATTCGTGAGGGCGTTATTGCGCCTGTGCTGGAGAAGTACGGCTTTGATATCAATAAGGTTGCCAATATCCATATCAATCCCACCGGCAATTTTGTCATCGGTGGCCCCAACGGTGATACCGGCCTTACCGGCAGAAAGATCATCGTGGATACTTACGGCGGTTACTTCTCCCACGGCGGCGGCGCTTTCTCCCGAAAGGACCCCACTAAGGTGGACCGTTCCGGTGCTTATATGGCCCGGTATATGGCTAAGAACCTGGTGGCAGCCGGATTGGCAACCCAGGTGGAAGTGCAGCTGGCTTATGCCATCGGTGTTGCTGAGCCTGTCTCTGTCCGTGTGAACAGCTACGGCACCGGTAAGATCGCTGACGAGGAAATGACCGCTCTGTTGCGTAAGCATTGTGATCTGACCCCCGGCGGTATTATTCGCAAGCTGCAGCTGCGCCGGCCTATTTACAGCCCCACCGCCCGCGGCGGCCACTTCGGTGTAGAGAATATGCCCTGGGAGCAGACCGACCTCGCCGAAACTCTTAAAAAGTCTGTATAACGAAAAGCAGTCTCCTTGTAAAAGGAGGCTGCTTTCTGCTTATCGGAGTATAACTTTGACATTTTGCGGGTGTGTGATGCACGGATCTGCGCCCTCTTTTAGTTCACAGGTGACTTTCCCATAAGGTGTCAAGAGCTCGGCTTTTCCGTACTGTAAACCTAAAAGGGAAGGTGCGAGGGAAATCTCCTGCATACCGGCTTTCTTGATCTCTAAACCCATCATCGCTTTGGGCAAGGAATACAAAGGTGTTCCGCCCCAGGCGTGGCTGTGATCGAAATGGTAACCTGGTTCGGGCGGGACAAAACCCTCCACCAACCCTTTGGAACATTGCTGTACCGATTCTTTCCAACGGTTACAAATCTGCAGGGTGTATTTCTCCCGCAAGCCCAATCGATACACGGCCTCCAAGAGGTAATGCAGAAAATACGGTTGGCAGTCGCCCTCGATTTCCTCTGTCATAATGCGGTGGATCAGATTTTTGCCGGTTTCATCATCGCAGATTCCAAAATAGCAGGCAAGAATGTTGGAATGCTTAAGATAGTACTGCTTTTGCGTGTTGTCCGGCAGCCACCCATTGCGGTGTTCCGGCTTGTTGGGAATATTCAACCCTTCGAAGTAACAGCCTTTCTCTAGGTCAAATAGATGCCGGTTAATAGCGTGGCGAAGAGCCTCTTTTTGTTTTAAGCAGCATTGGGCGTTCTGCTCTGCGCCGAGAATGCGATATATTTTTTCTGCGCAATCCAATGCACCAAAGTAAAACATATTCATACAGCTTTGTCCCAAAGCTGCCGGGGGGTGATGGAGCGTAAAACCGTCAACATAAATCCAATCCACGAACATGTAATTGGGGGGATCGTCAATGATTCCGTTGTCACCCACATACGCCTCAAAACGCTTCAATAGAATGTTCAGAGCGTTTTCGCATTGCTGCAGTAAGTCAGTGTTTCCGGTGAACATATACACATCATAGAGCATCTTAACCCAAATTAAACTGTAAGTTGTGTGGAACATTCTGCCGTTTTCCCGCTGGAGCATAATTGCTATGCGTTTTAAGTCAAATTCCGCAAGCCGCATGTCACCGAAGGAAAAGGGCGTCATAAGGCTTTCAATGTAATAATCACCGGGACAGGCAGTTGGCTCACAGTGACTTGTGCTGTCCAAGTGATGGGTTTGGCGGCAAATTTTCAGAGTGTGTTTACAGGTTTCAAGAACAAGATTGAGTGCAGCATCACTGGTCGTTGTTGTTGCTTCTTCAGAAACGGGATAATGGGTTTTAATAAAACAGACATTAGCCTGAGCAGGGGAGGTGGCGTGGTTTATTGCGTGGATCTCAATACTTCCGGCGCTGTGCATACAGAAACCCCGGTATGTTTGGTTGCCGACAAAATACAATTCATCCGGCAATGCTTTTTCGTCGCTTTCCCGGCACATAATTTGCAGGGATACTTCCCCTTGGGCCTGCGTCTGTACCTGCAGGAAACCGCCCCAAATTTTATCGAGCTCCCAAACAATTGTTTTTTCTTCGTTTGGTAACAGAGAAATCTCGATGCTTAGAGGTTGTTCTTCCCGTACAGGAATCGGTGCAGTGGTTGTATTCCAAATATTGGGGGTGGATTCGGCTTGGGTAAATGCGTCCGGTGCAATGCGTCCGTCGAAGACTTTGGGAGCGATATATGCGCCGTTTTTGCGCACAAGCCAGCTGCTGTCTGTGCAGATGGATTCTTTCCTGCCATCTTCAAATGTGAGAATTGCGGACATCATAAATCCGCCGTGTCCTTGCGAATAGTCGCACATATGATATGGCATCATTTGCACCCGGGCAAAAAAATCAAGGGTTGATTTGTTGGGATAAATGGTGGTTTCAAAGGAATAAAAACTGTTACGAGGTGTATCGTTATTGATAAAATCACCGCCTACGCAAGCAGGTCCGGTTGCAATAATATTGTCATTGCAAAAGAACTGGAATAGGGTATCACCGCTGAAACGGATTGCGGCACTGGTGACCTTTGTGGAAAAGGTATAGCTTTTTGCAAATTCGGCAACGGTATAATTCGTAGCCGTTTTCTTTAAGAACCCACTGTATACTGTAGTTTGGTTATGAGGATATTTCGTTTCGGGAAGCCATATCCAGTTTTCAGTATGCTGCATTGTTAGTCCTCCTAAGAATTAAGCGCATGTCATATAAATGATACTACCATAGATTTGGGTATATTTCTACCGTACACAGAAAAATAATCAAAAAAGTACACCGGGAAGGTCGTTTGCTTTTTTTCGCTATTTATGGTATGATATCAAAATAATTACGGGAGGTGATGATATGGCGCAATTCCTGCAGACCTTGCAATCGGCAAATGCCGCTTATTCCAATGTGCTTGTTAGCATTCTGCGTTACGGTGCGCCTGCCGTTGCCTTCTTGCTGCTGTTTCGCTGCATGGCATCGATGCTCACCTTCCGCAGGGAACCGGAAACCTGGGGCTGGCTACGGCTTGAGAACGGTACCCGGTTGCCCATTACCCACTGGGAAAATGTGATCGGCCGCAGCAAACGCAGTGATATTGTTATCAATGCTCTGAATGTTGCCAAGACACACAGTGTGTTGACTCGCTACGATGATGGCAGCTGGTCTATAACTGCTTCGGATTCTGTCAAGGGAATTTGCATCAATGGTGAAGTGGTAGAGTGCGCAGAGCTTATGTCCGGTGATGTGATCACTGTGGGCGGTGTGAATTTGGAATTTGAAGCTATATCCGGCCGCTTAAAGCATAAGCTTTCTCGGCGACGGACCAAAGGTTCGTCCTTTGGCGCGAGCCTGTTTAACCTGCTATTACTGACAGTGCTGCAGGTGCTTGTATGCCTTGCATTTTTACTGAATCACGGACAGAAAGCCCCCCAAACAGTGCTGTTGGCCTTTTTGGGCATTATGGCGATGGAGTGGCTGTTGCTGCTCTTTTATGTTTGCATCCGCCGCACTTCTTACGAAGCGGAAACCGTGGCGTTCTTCCTATGTACAATGGGAATGTGCGCCGTGGCGGCGGTGGTACCCGGGGAAGCGCTCAAGCAGCTTTTGGCTATGGCTATGGGCATTGGCACATTTTTGCTGATAGGGTGGTCGCTGCGAAATTTAGAACGGGCAAAAAAGATCCGCTACATAGCCGGTGTAGCGGGCATCGTGTTCTTGTTGGTGACGCTGGTGTTCGGAAAGAGCTATTACGGCGCAAAAAACTGGCTGGAGATCGGTCCTTTTTCTTTACAGCCATCTGAGCTGAGTAAGGTTTGCTTTGCCTTTGTTGGCGCATCCACAATGGATCGACTTATCAAGAAGCGGAATCTGTTTCTGTTCATTGTCTATTCGGCGGTGCTGTGTGGCTGCCTGGCGCTTATGAACGATTTCGGCACGGCGCTGATCTTCTTCTGCGCGTTTTTGATCATTGCATTTCTTCGTTCCGGTAACATTGGCACCATTGCGCTGGCGATCAGTGCTTTGGCTTTTGCCGGCGTGGTGGCACTACGGATGGCACCTCACGCATTACAGAGATTTGCTACCTGGCGGCATATTTGGGAAGACCCCTTGGATACCGGCTATCAGCAGACCCAATCGCTGATGTGTATGACCTCCGGCGGCTTGCTGGGGTTAGGCGCAGGCAGAGGCTTTATGAAGTATATTTTTGCAGCCGATTCCGATGCTGTGTTTGCAACACTGTGTGAGGAATGGGGTCTTGTGATGGGCATCTTCCTGCTTCTTGCCATTGTAGGATTAGCGCTGTTTGCAGTGCGTTCTGCCGGTTTGGGCCGCAGCAGCTTTTATACCATCAGCAGCTGCACTGCAGCGGGTATCATCTTAGTACAGGTGATCCTCAATGTGCTGGGTACTGTAGATGTGCTGCCCCTCACCGGTGTGACATTTCCCTTCGTGTCCAACGGCGGTTCCAGTATGATCTGCGCCTGGGGCTTGCTGGCCTTTATCAAGGCTGCCGACACTCGACAGAATGCCAGCTTCGCTGTGCGTCTGCAAAAGAAGGAGGTGGCCGTGGATGAATAGGATAGCAACCCGCGTTTGGGCGCTGCTTCTGTTTGTGGCAGTACTGCTGGGAGGTTTTGGCTTCTTTCTGACGGAGTATTTCACAAAAGGATCTGATTGGGTGGTTGTGCCCGGCTCGCCACACGTGTATAACGGCGAAAACATCGGCTGCGGTGTGGTTGTGGACCGGGATAGTACTTTATTGGTGGACTTAAACGATGGCCGGAAGTATTCCAATGTAGAAGATTTACGCCGGGCAACTGTCCATTGGATCGGCGACAGATACGGCAGTATCAGCGCACCGGCCCTGTCCCATTATGCCAGAGAAATGGCTGGCTTTGACTATTTTAACGGCATCTACAATTATGGACAGACCGGCGGCGTGGCAGAGCTTACCCTGTCTGCTGAAATGCAGACGGAAGCCCTGGAGGCCTTAGGCGATTACAAAGGCACAGTTGCTGTGTTTAATTATAAGACAGGTGAAATCTTGTGCGCGGTGACAACGCCCACCTATGACCCGGATAATGTACCTGACTTTGATAAAGATGACCCTGCTTATGAAGGACTATATGTTAATAGATTTATCCAATCCGCTTACACACCCGGATCTATTTTCAAAATCGTCACATTGGCGGCTGCCTTGGAAAATGACCCCGAGATTCTTAATAAAACCTT
Source organism: Faecousia sp. (assembly GCA_045580345.1). GTDB lineage: Bacteria > Bacillota > Clostridia > Oscillospirales > Oscillospiraceae > Faecousia. The sequence continues at coordinate 41,887 of JAZNNO010000043.1, read as the reverse complement.
CACCTGCAAGGGGAGTATGCAGGTTGGCGCAGACGAGATCATATGCGACGACGGTGCCCATTGGGAACAGGATTTGAAGCAGGCCTTCTGCAATTCCTGCAACTGCGCTTTTGCGCAGATCGCTATGGATCTGGGCGCCGAGGTGATGCAAAGCTTTGTGGATGAAATCGGTATTATGCAGCCGGTTTCCTTTGACGGTATTACTACAGAAAAGGGCAATTTTTCTATTATTGGCGCAGATCCTGTTAATGTTGCCTGGAGCGGAGTAGGGCAGTACCTGGATTTGGTAAACCCCTGTGCATTCCTGCATTTCGTAGGCGCTGTTGCCAACGGAGGCAGAGTGGTCGAACCTTACTTGGTTGACCGGGTTTCCGTAGACGGAAATACAACCTACAAAGCCGCTGTCCAAGCAGGAGAGCAGCTGATTTCTACAGAAACAGCCGCTGTATTGCAGGAATATATGCTGAACAATGTGACAGCAAAATACGGCGCGGAAAAATTCCCCGGTTTGATTGTAGGCGCAAAAACCGGCACAGCGGAAGTGGAAGGGCAAAAACCCAATGCGATGCTGGCGGGTTTTGTTTCTGACCCAGAAATGCCCCTTGCATTTATGGTCTGTGTAGAGGATGCAGGCTACGGCAAAACCGTATGTGTTCCCATTGCGTCCCAGGTTCTGGATATGGCGGCAAAGGCACTGAAATAAGGTTGTTGTACGGAATCAACAAAAATTTTTGCGAAAAAATGTAAAAATATTGTGTTTTGCCCGTTGACAAATGTTCGTAGCGGAGATACAATATAGCCACACTTAAAGTAAGTGTTTGGGAAAGTAAGTGCCTTCCCAATCAAAGTATGAAAGGAAGATAATGTTATGAAAAGATTCCTCGCACTTGCACTGGCTGTCCTGATGGTGGCAGCAATGTTCGCCGGCTGCAGCGGCAAGAAGAACTATGCAGCAAACAATACTGAGTATGTTATTGGTGTTTCCGGCCCTCTGACCGGTGGCGCTGCTATTTACGGCAAGGCTGTGCAGAATGCTGCGCAGATGGCTGTGGATGAGATCAATGCAGCCGGCGGCCTGAACGGCATCAAGTTCAAGCTGGTTGCTATGGATGATAAGCACGATAAGACACTGGTTCCTACCAACTATGCATCTCTGCTGGAAGGCGGTATGCAGCTGTCTCTGGGCACTGTTACCACCGACCCCGGCAAGGAGTTTAAGAACCTGGCAAAGGAAGACAATGTGTTCTTCCTGACCCCCTCCGCCTCCGGCGACGAGATCCCTGAGTTTGATAACGGCTATCAGATGTGCTTTGCTGACGGCAACCAGGGTAAGGTTGCAGCTGAGTTCGTGAGCAAGAACTATGCCGGCCAGACCATCGGCCTGTTCTACAAGTCCGACGATTCCTACTCCAAGGGCATCTACGATCAGTTTAAGGCCAACCTGTCCAAGGATGTTAAGACTATCGAGACCTCCTTTAGTGATGCCAACACCACTGACTTCGGCACACAGGTCAGCACACTGAAGGACTGTGAGTTCATCTTTATGCCTATCTACTACCAGCCCGCAACACTGTTTATGACCCAGGCCAAGTCTGTTCTTAAGGCTGATGCTGTTTATTACGGCTGCGACGGCTTTGACGGCATCGACAGCCAGGAAGGCTTTGACATCAATTCCATTCCTCAGAAGGTCACTATGCTCTCTCACTTCAACTCCAAGGCAACCGATGGCGCCGCAAAGACCTTTATTGACAAGTATGTTGCCAAGTACGGCAAGGATACCTTGAACCAGTTTGGCGCTTCTGCTTACGATTGCATCTATGCTCTGTATGGCGCTATGAAGAAGGCTCTGGATGCCGGCAAGGAAATTCCTGTTACCATCAGCGCTGACGAGCTTTGCGAGATCCTGAAAGAGCAGTTCAAGGGTGGCTATACTTACGAGAACGGTGTTACCGGCGAGAAGATCACCTGGGATGAGAAGGGCTATGTTGACAAGAGCGCTATCCAATATGTTATCAAGGAAGCGAATCAAGAAGCTAACTAATCCATAAAAACACAAAGATACTGCACATACCGGCGAATGTCGGTATGTGCAGTTTCGTGCTGAAATATGGAAGTGACTAAAACATAGAATTGGAAAATTAGAATGGAAGTTATTGTATCTACCTTGATCAATGGTCTTAGCCTTGGCGGCATCTATGCGATGATCGCTTTGGGCTATACCATGGTCTATGGCATCGCAAAGATGCTGAACTTCGCCCACGGTGACATCATCATGGTGGGTGGCTATACGATTTTTGTAGCAATGGCTGCAAACAATCCGCTGCTTGCTGTTTTGGCAGCGATCATTGTCTGCGTGGTTTTGGGCGTGACCATCGAAAAAGTGGCATACCGCCCTCTGCGTGGCGCATCGCCCTTGGCAGTGCTGATCACTGCGATCGGTGTCAGCTATCTTTTGCAGAGCTTGGCGCAGATCATTTTCGGTTCTGCACCGAAGATGGTTACGGTATATGAGTTTGGCTCTGTGGAGTTTTTAGGCACTACTATGCAGGTATCCTCCTTGGTCACCTTGGCAGTTACCGTTGTGGTAATGACCGTGCTGACCCTGTTTGTGAAATGCACCCGTTTAGGCCGTGCAATGATCGCAGTTTCTGAGGATCGGGACGCTGCCCAGCTGATGGGTATCAATGTGAACGGCATTATTACCATTACCTTTGCCATTGGTTCTTCCTTGGCAGCCCTTGCCGGACTTTTCTACCTGCTGAAAGCTCCCAATGTATCCTTTACTATGGGCGCAATGCCCGGCATTAAGGCCTTCACCGCCGCGCTTATCGTCGGTATCGGCTCCATTCCCGGCGCTATGCTCGGCGGTATTCTGTTGGGCGTGGTGGAGAGCATTTCGTATAAGATCACGGCAATTGCGCCTTACACGGATGCCATCGAGTTCTCTATCTTGATCCTGATCCTATTGGTCAAGCCTACCGGCTTCCTTGGCAAGAAACGGAGGGAGAAAGTATGAGATTGGGCAAAGTGAAAATCAATCATTACATCAACTATCTTGTGATCGGCGTGATGACACTTGTGCTGGGTATTATGTCTGCATCCGGCGCCGGATTTGACAGCTCCATGCTGTTTTTGCTGGAAAAGATAGCTATCAGCATTATCCTGGCGGTGTCACTTTCCTTGGTGGTCGGCTTCTTGGGTGAGCTTTCTTTGGGCCATGCCGGCTTTATGTGCATTGGTGCTTACATTGGCGGTAAGGCCTCTGCGCTGTTGGTTCCGTCTATGGGCAATGGTCTGGTGCCCCTTTTGATCGCCTTGGTGGTTGGCTGTGCAGCAGCTGCTGTCTGCGGTGCGATCGTCGGCATTCCTGCCCTGCGTCTGCGTGGCGACTACTTAGCTATCGTTACGCTGGCTTTTGGTGAGATCGTCAAATCTTTGTTCCTGAACACCTCGGAAAAGACCTTTGGCGGTACTTTGGGTTTGGACACACCCCGCTATGACAAGGATTACCTGTTTATTATTGCCTTTGTGCTGGTGCTGGTTACCCTTGCCATCGTGCAGAATTATATTCGCTCCAAGCATGGCAGAGCGGTCACAGCTATTCGTGACAATGAGATCGCAGCCCGGGCTACCGGCATCAATGTGACCAAGTACAAGCTGCTGACCTTTATTCTGTCTGCATCTTTAGCCGGTATGGCCGGTGTGCTGTACAGCTACAGCAATTACAATATCCAAAGCCTGAAGTTTGGCTATAACTATTCCATTGAGATTTTGGTTATGGTTGTGTTGGGCGGTATGGGCAATATCAACGGCTCTATCATTGCCGCTGTGCTGATTACCTGGTTGAACACTTGGCTGCCCACTAAGCTTACCGGTGACCTGGCTGTGCTGCAGAATCTGCTGTACGCTCTGGTTCTGATCGTGATCGTTATCTATAACAATGCACCTAAGCTGAAAGCGTTCCGTGATACCTATAACTTTGGCGCACTTGTGAAGAAATTCAAGAAGCACGATCCTGCCCATATCAATGATGACAAAGCAAAGTGGGATGTTGTCCCCACCAAGATCAGCATGGACGAAGTCCTGTCCGTGGACTTTACGCCCCAGAATCTTGGCCCCGATAAAAAAGGAGGGGATAAGTAATGGCTGAATATATGTTGGAAACCAAGAACCTTGGTATCTCCTTCGGCGGTCTGAAGGCTGCGCAGGATGTGAACATCCGCATCAAGAAGAACCAGCTGTACGGTTTGATCGGACCCAATGGCGCAGGCAAGACGACCATCTTTAACTTGCTGACCTGTATTTACAAGCCCACCACCGGTACTTTTTATTTAGATGGGGAGGAAATGGTCGGTTTGGCCCCCCATAAGATCAATCAGAAGGGCATTGCCCGTACCTTCCAGAACATCCGACTGTTTAATAATATGACAGTGGTTCGTAATGTTATGGTAGGCCTTCACAATCGTCCTGAGTACAAGTGCAGCGTGCTGGAATCTTTCTTGCGCCTGCCCCGCCATTTCAAGGTAGAAAAGGAAATGCGGGAGAAGGCAAAGGAGTTGCTCCGGATCTTTGGCTTGGAGGAGGAACGGAACAACCTGGCCTGCAACCTGCCTTACGGCAAGCAGCGCAAGCTGGAGATTGCCCGTGCTCTTGCGACAAATCCCAAAATTCTGCTCCTGGATGAGCCTGCTGCAGGTATGAACCCCAATGAAACTGAGGATCTGGCACAGACCATCCGATTCATCCGGGATAATTTCGATATGACCATTTTGCTCATTGAGCACGATATGCGTTTTGTTTCTGAGCTGTGCGACGAGTTGACAGTTCTGTCATTCGGTACTGTTCTGGCACAGGGTGATACCAAGACCGTACTGCAAGATCCCGAGGTCATTAAAGCTTATATCGGAGGATAACACAATGGCATTGTTGGAAGTAAATAATTTGGAAGTGTACTATGGTGTTATCCGCGCACTGAAGGGCATTAGTTTCCAGGTCAATGAAGGTGAGATCGTATCCCTAATCGGCGCAAACGGCGCCGGTAAGACCACAATGATGCAGAGCGTAGTGGGTATCATTCCTAAGCGCAGCGGTACGGTTATCTTTGATGGCCAGGACATTACTAAGACACCCTGCCACAAGATCGTGAAGCTGGGTATGACCCAGGTTCCCGAGGGAAGACGGATTTTCCAGGAGTTGAGCGTTTATGACAATTTGCTGATGGGCGCTTACTCTGTTAAGGATCAGCAACAGTTTAAGGAAGATTTGGAGGCTGCTTTTGCGCGTTTCCCCAGGCTGGCAGAACGCCGCAAGCAGATCGCTGGCACGCTCTCCGGCGGTGAGCAACAGATGCTGGCAATGTCCCGGGCGCTGATGACCCGTCCGAAGCTTTTGATGCTGGATGAGCCTTCCATGGGATTAGCTCCCATTTTGGTTGATCAGATCTTTGAGATCATAAAGGAACTAAACGAGGCCGGCACCACCATTTTGCTGGTGGAGCAGAACGCCAGCAAGGCCCTGGAGATTTCTGACCGGGCCTATGTGCTGGAAACCGGCAGTGTGACCTTGAGCGGCACAGGCAAGGAACTTGCCAACAGCCCGGAGGTACAAAAAGCCTACTTAGGTGGTTAAAATCAAACACCCCTTGCATACACTTGTGCAGGGGGTGTTTTTATGTGCCGACGCAATCAGCTTTTGGGCTGCTCTCTGTTGGCTTTCGGCTTGGGTATGCTGTTTGGTACTTGGTTGGAAAGTGGCTTGATTTGTTGTTTGCTTGGATTGCTTGCAGTTTTGTGGGGTTTTGCCATATGTAGGAGAAAATAGTTGGCATAAACCTGTCCTCAGGTGAATATGCTTTGGTATCAGAAGAGCCATAAGGAGTGATTGGAAATGCAGTTTGACAGAATATCTGTTCCATACCTACAAAAGCTGAGCGACCAATTGCGTACCCAGGAGCAGACCCTTGAGGTGCGCCTGCCGGATGGTATGCCGGATATTGGTAGGGTGCTGGGCGCCTGGGGGCAGGTGATTGTACGCAGTAAAGAGTGGGGGAGTGGTACAATGTCTCTTTCCTGCGGTGTGATGGCTTGGGTGCTTTATGTGCCGGAGGATGAGGGCTGTGTACAAAGCGTAGAGGCATGGTTGCCGTTTAATGTAAAATGGGATTTGCCGGAAACCCGGTATGACGGCAAGATATTGGCATCTTGCCTGCTGAAAAATGTGGATGCCCGCAGTACATCCGCAAGAAAACTGATGATACGGGCAAACTTAGAAACAATGGGTGAGGCCTGGCAAAGCGCTGAAGCGCAGGTTCCGGTCCCTGCGGATGTTCCGGAGGATGTGGCGGTGTTGACAGCAACATACCCTGTCCTGTTACCTGTTGAAGCAGGAGAAAAAATGTTCCTGCTGGAGGATCCGTTAAACCTGCCGACCAATTGCCCAAAGATAGAGAAAATAATGTATTACAGCCTGCATCCGGAGATCCTTGAGAAAAAGGTAATGGCCGGGAAAGTGGTATTCCGGGGTGTTGGAATGGTCCATATCCTGTACCGGGGTGAGGATTGCAGACTTTACACTTGGGATTGTGAGCTGCCCTTCTCTCAATACGCAGATTTGGAAGTGGACTATGACGGAGAACCGGAGGTAACAATCCGTTGCTGCGTTACCAGCTTGGATATTTCCATGGATGAAAACGGAGAGTTGCAGATGAAAGCGGGCATCTTGGGACAGTACCTGCTATGGGATCATACGACGATAACTGTCGCTGAAGATGCCTATAGTCCTCGCCGGGAAATAACACTCACACGGGAGGAGCTGGAATTGCCTGCTGTTTTGGATCAAACAGCGCAGACGGTACAGGCAGAGAAGTCTATACAGGCAGATGTCCAGCAGATCGTAGATGTAACCTTTTGTCCGCGCTTTGGGGAGCATGAGCGGACGGATACCGGTATTTCCGTTGTCTTGCCGGGTCAGATGCAAATGCTCTATTACGATTCGGATAGCGTGCTCCAGAGTGTTACAGCGCCCTGGGAAGGTAAATGGGATTTGCCAGTTTCTGATAGTTGCAGTGTAGATGCCCGAATTACACCGGCAGGAAAGCCGCAGGCCATTCCGGGAGCTGGAAGTGTAAATCTCAGAGCGGAAGTAAATGTGAATGCAGTAACAACTGTAGGGCAGGGGATTTCGGTTGTCACGGGGGCAGAAATGGGTGAACCGGAAAAAGCCAATCCCAACCGACCGAGCTTGATTTTGTGCAGAGTTGGCAAACGCAGATTGTGGGACGTGGCGAAACAGTGTGGTTCTACAGTTGAAGCGATTCAGCAAGCCAATAACTTGCAAGGCGAGCCGGATAGCAATGCTGTTCTGCTCATTCCTATCGCATAAATATAATATAATAACCGCCGCTGCGTGGGAGAAACCGCAGCGACGGTGGCGGTGTCGCATTCGGGGAGAATGTCCGCCGCATAACAGATTATCCCGGGGGCTTAAAGGATTGCAAGGGAATCCTGTCGAAGCCCCCGGGATATTTCGTCCAAAATTGTTCACAAACTTGCTGTTGATTTCTGTAAAATTGTGGTGTACAATAACGCATAGTTAATATTTGTGGCTTACAGGAGTATGGAAATGAACAAGCTGTTTGATTTGAACAATCCCTTTTTCTCTTTTCTGTCTAAGGTGGCAGATATTATTATCCTGAGCTTTTTGTGGTTTGTGTGTTGCCTGCCTGTTATTACAATTGGGCCAGCGACAGCTGCTCTTTACTATGTAGCGCTGAAATTGGCAAGAAAAGAGGATGTCCAAATTACTTCCTGCTTTTTTAAGGGCTTTAAGGAGAATTTTAAGCAGGGTGTTGCCTATAGCTTTATTTTTGTGATCTTGGGAATTGTTTTGGTGTTTGACTATTTGGTTGCGATGGGTATGCCCGGTACAGCCGGAACTGTTTGCTGTGGCATCTTCTTTGCTTTGGGTATTTGGTTACTGTGCACAGCGTTCTATACGTTCCCGCTGCAGGCGCAGTTTTACAATACTGTGAAACAGACTATCATCAATGCAATATTCTTGGCTGCCCGCAAGTTTCCTATGACGGTGCTTGTGTTCGGTGTAAACGTCATACCGGCAATTCTGATTTTGTGGGCAACTGATATGTTCTTATTGTCGGCTCCGATTTGGGTTTTGGTATACCCAGGCCTGGCAGCCTTTGTTTGTTCCAAGATGTTTGTGAAGGTGTTCGATCCTATGATCGAGGCCGCGACAGGGAAGAAGCCTGTCATTGAAGCGGCAGAGGAAGAAGAATAATTTCAGGAGAGATGATGCAACTGCATCATCTCTTTTTTTGTAATACTGCTTGAAATAGTAAGGTACCTGTGTTATTATATACAGGTACCTTACTATATAAGGAGGATTTGTTATGGAATTAGAACATGAGATTATGAAATGTGTTATTCGCATTGCCTCCGGTGGACGGCGAAGACACCATTCTGCGAAAAATACGGATAGGCCGAGGATCTGTGGATATGGCCATATTTTGGATGTGCTTTCCAAAAATGACGGAATAAGTCAGCGAGAGATTGCCGAGTTGCTTAACATACGTCCCCAGTCTGCTTCTGAAGCCATTGCCAGCATGGAGGGCCAGGGGTTAATCGAAAAACGAGTTAACGAACAGGACAAGCGGAGCAGCTTAGTCTATATTACCCAGGTTGGCAGGCAACGGCAGATAGACCTTCATAATGAGCGAATTGAAAATGCTCGCCGGATTTTTGGACCATTGACTGATCAAGAAAAAGAAACCCTGCTGCTGTTGCTGAGCAAAGCGGCGTTTACTTTGCAGGAGAATAAGGAGGAATGTTAGTATGATGCCCGGAAGACCAATGCCAATGGAGCATAAACGCCCAGAACAACCTAAGTCACTGAAGGATTTGCCCCGCTACCTGTCCGAGGTATTTGGCGGCTTCGTTACACGCTTCTTTTATATTATCAAATTGGTGTGGAAGACTGGCTGGTGGATCCCTGTTATTTTGTCTTTTGTATCCTTGTTCAAGGGTGTTACCCCTGTAATCGGATCGTTGATTTCCAAGAATATCCTCAATGCCTTGCAGGATGTTATCAAAGCTGGTCACCTGCCGGAAAGTGAGTTTTGGGAGTCTGGAATTCTATATCTGCTGATTGCATTGTTTGCATACCGATTGCTGATTTTGGTGGTCAATAATATCAGCAATGCCATTAATCGCATTGCCGGTGAAAAAGTGGTTATGCAGGTTAAGTCGCAGATTATGGAAAAGTCCAAAGAAGTTGACCTGTCATCTTTCGACAATCCTGGGTTCTATGAAAAAATGGAAAATGCCAACCGGGAGGCAGGACACCGTCCTTTGCATATTCTCACCCAAACCTTCGGTGTAGTCAGCTCTGTTATTGAATTGGTGAGTTTTCTGATTGTGCTGCTTTCTGCACCTGGATTGTCCTGGATTACCTTTGTGGTGATCTTGGTATCTGTGCCGTCTGCTGTGGTAAACTTCGTCTACCGCAAAAAGAATTTTAAGTATATGCGCTTCAGCTCCAAGGAACGGCGGCAAATGAACTATTTCTCCAATGTGTTGGTGGATAAGGATTTGGTGAAAGAAGTCCGTCTATATGATTTGGCAGATACCTTTATTGCCCGTTTCTTTACTGCATTCAAAACCTATTACAAGGGTATGCGGAGGCTGATTGTAAGTGAAAGTATCTGGCATATTCTGTTTTCTGTGATAACCGGTGTGACCAACTTAGTATTCTACATTGTCATTGCAAAGCAGGTCTTTGTTGGACAGATCCAAATCGGCGACTACACGCTGTACACCGGTGCTATTGCTTCCGTTGCAACCTGTATCAGCACTTTGATTTCTGCTACTGGCACTATTTACGAGGGTACTTTATTTATTGACAACCTTATCGCCTTTATGGAAGAAAAGCAGCATATTGCCCCTTTGGCTCTTCCTGGCAAGAAGGTTGCGCAAAATGCCGAGCATACCATTGAGTTTGTGAATGTAAGCTTCCGTTACCCCGGCACCAATCGGGATGTGCTGAAAAATATCAGCTTTACCATTCATCCGGGTGAGACCCTTGCATTGGTAGGCTTGAACGGCGCAGGTAAAACGACCCTTATTAAATTGCTGACCCGGTTATACGATCCTACTGCCGGTCAGATCCTCCTGGATGGAGAAGATCTGCGATCTTATGACTTAAAGAGCCTGTACAGTACATTTGGAATTATTTTCCAGGACTTTGGTAAATATGCTGTTAGTGTTAAGGAGAATATCTGCCTTGGCGATATTCACAGAGAAGGCACAGATGAAGAAGTAGTGTCTGCCGCAAAGCAAAGCACAGCCAGCGATTATATTGAAAAGCTACCTGACGGCTATAATACGCCCCTAATGCGCTATTTTGAGAATAATGGCCTGGAACTGTCTATCGGCCAATGGCAGAAGCTGGCTATTGCCAGAGCGTTCTATGCAGATTCCGATATTATTATTTTGGACGAGCCTACTGCATCTTTGGATCCTATGGCCGAACAGGAGATTTTTAACCAATTTGACCGTCTGCGCAATAATAAGACTACTGTCTTTGTTTCACACCGTTTGTCCAGCGCGACTATTGCAGACCAAATTTTGGTTATTGAAAACGGCTGCTTGATTGAGAAAGGAAGTCACACTGCGTTGATGGCACAAGGTGGAAAATACGCAGAACTCTTCACCACACAATCCAAGCGATACATAAGTGAAGCGAATTCTGACAACGATATGCCCATACCCGAAATGATGCCCGGTAGGGGAGTGCGAAGACACAAACCACGAGATGAAATGACCTAAAATAAAGGCATAGAGAAAATTTGTGCAATATGACGATGAAATATCAGGGGCACACTGGAAAAAAAGTTCAAAAAGTGCAAGAGCCTCACTTGCTTTTTTGAAAGTTTTGTACTATAATCTATAAGGCTATATACTGCCTGTTAGTATGCCCTCCTGTACGATCGGGGCGATTGCTTGATTAATATGCAGGAAGTTGTCTTGCGGCGAAAGGGTCATACACTTGTGCAGAAAAACAATTAGGAGTGAGGAAAACAAATGTTGCAGAAGATGAGAAAATGTGTTGCCATGTTGCTTATCATCAGTCTGTTCGCGTCCTCCACCGGTTTTGTGTATGCAGATACATCTGAAACCAGCGGCGGTCAGAATAGCGAAGGTGACTGGGTTTACAACAAAGAGAACCTGAATGGTGAGCACACCTATTATTACTACAAGGAGAAGCATAAGGATGCTGCCCATCCCAAGCAGGAGATCTCTGTAAATATTGCAGAGCATACTGTGATCGCTTCTGAGTACGGCGATTCTTCCGGCACGAAGATCATTGAGGATGGTTCTCTGGATATCGTAGCTGTGGGTGAGCAGATCGTGTTTAAGGCAGATGTGCCTGAGACGGGTTTGTACGCAGTTGAACTGGATTACATTCCTGTAAATGATAACAAGGGTATCCAGTATCTGTTCTCCATCCGTGTCGATGGCGAGACGCCTTTTACAGAAGCTAATAGCTGTGTGTTGAGCCGTGTATATACCAATGGCAAGATTGAACCGGACAAGAATACTGGAGACGACCTGCGGCCTCAGGCTACACAGACACCTGAGCGCAGAACGCAGTTCCTGTACGACCAGACCGGTACATATGGTACATTGTACTTCTATCTGGAACAGGGCGAGCACGAACTGTCCTTGTGCTTTGATGGTACACCTCTGCGTCTGTTTGGTCTTACCCTGAAGCAGGAGCCTGTTGCGCCTTCCTATGCGGATTATTTGGAAGCCTGGAAAAGTAAGGGCGCTAAGGATACCGTTGGCCAGCTGAAAGTGTACCAGGCAGAGACCTATTACCGTCAGTCCAGCTCTCAGCTGTGGCCTGATGCTGATAAGTCCAGCTCTTTGACCGTTCCTTTCTCCTATGATAACGTTTTGATCAACTATGGCGGCGGTGGTCAGTGGAAGACTCCCGGCCAGTGGATCACTTGGGAAATTGATGTACCCGAGACCGGTTTCTACAATTTGGGTCTTAAGTACCGTCAGGGTTATTTGGATGGCCTGTTCAGCTCCCGTAAAATCTACATAGATGATGAGGTTCCTTTTGCTGAACTGAATGCCGTGCGTTTCGAGTATTCCAGCGGTTGGAAAAACAAGATCCTGGGCAATGAGGATGGCGCTTTCAATATTTACCTCACTAAGGGCAAGCATTACCTCAGAATGGAAAATGTGATCGGTGATATGACCGCCACTATGAGTGTGTTGTCCACTGTTATTACAGATCTGAACCGTCTTTATCTGAACATAGTTATGATCACCGGCGCTGATCCTGACCAATATCGTGACTATGATATTGCTAAGCAGCTGCCTACTTTGGCAGATGAGTTGCGGGCTAATGCTAAGCTGATGGAAGAAGAGGCCGAACTGTTAATGTCTACTGTTGGCGCTAAGGGTTCTGAGATCGCTTACTTCGAAGATGTTGCATTTAACCTGCAGAGCTATGCCAAGGATGTTGAGCAGTTGGGTAAGGGTAAGCTTACTAAACTGAAGAATGACATCAACGGTCTGTCTGCTAAGTTGACCACTTATCAGGAGCAGGCCCTGGATATTGATTACTTTGCACTGCTTTCTACCGACAAGAAAATGTCCAAGGCAACTATGAATGTTTGGCAGTGGATTGTTTATCAGGTCAAGAGCTTTATTGCATCCTTCAACGCTACCGACGCTAGAAAAGAAGAGAGCGAAGATACCCTTCGCGTATGGATCAGTACCGGTATTGACCAGTTCGAGATTCTGAAGAATATTGCAACTGAATTTACTTCTGAAACGGGTATTCATGTTAACCTGGAACTGGCACAGGGCTCTTTGATCAATGCCCTTGCTGCCGGCACTGGCCCCGATGTGATGCTGGGTGTCAATTCCGAAACGATCGTGAACCTGGGCCTGCGTGGCGCTGTTGTGGATCTGGCCGATTACGGTGGTGATGAATACTTTGAACTTCTTGAGCAATATGTAGAGGGCTCTGAAATTCCTTTCCGCATGGAGGGTAAGTACTACGGCGTGCCCAGTACCAACGGTTGCACCGTTATGTTCGTCAGAACAGATATCTTTGAAAATATGGGCCTGGAGATCCCTCAGACCTGGGATGATATGTACGATGTGGCGCAGGTGCTGCAGCGTTACAATATGACCTTGGGCGCAGCGCCTTCCTTTGCAAATCTGCTGTACCAGAATGGTGGCGACTACTTCGAATATGATGAGCATGGCACACCCACCAAGGTCCTGTTTGACCAGGATGTTGCTATTGAGGCAATGATCCAGCACTGTGAGTTCTTTACCAAGTACGGTTTCCCTGTTTCTTATGATTTCGCTAACCGATTCAGAACCGGTGAAATGCCCATTGGTCTTGCCGACTATAGTGTGTATGTTAACCTGAAGTATACAGCACCCGAAATTTCTGGTCTGTGGGAGATGGTTCCCATGCCTGGCACGCTGGTATATGATGAAAACGGTGACCCTGTCCCCGATCCCAATGAGAAGGGTGGACAGAAGATTAACCGTACCCAGATGGATAACACCGGTGTTGGTGCGATTATGCTGAAGGATTGCGAGAACAAGGATGCTGCTTGGGAGCTCATTAAGTGGTGGTCTGATCACAAGGTTCAGACCCGCTACGCAAATGATTTGGAAGCATGCTTGGGCATTTCCGGCAGACGTGCTACAGCAAACTTGATCACACTGGAGAATATTGGCTGGACACAGAAGGAATTGAATATTCTGAAGACCCAATTTGAGAATTTGAAGTTTATTCCTATTGTTCCTGGTAACTACTATGTGACCAGAGGTGTTAACAACAGCCAACTTGGCGTAATTAACCAAGGTGCAAATGCGCGTGAACTTATGACAGAGTGGACAATCAAGATCAATGATGAGATTCTCAGAAAGAGAAATGAATTTAATTTGAATAACTAAACTATTTTGAAAGGATAGAAAGCGATGAGTCGTTCAAAGAAACCTGAAAGGTTAACGGCATCATATAAAATAAAGCATACTTTTAAGAATATGCATGCTGAGCGTTCCAGCTATTTTATGATTGCTCCGTTCTTGATTGCCTTCTTTATTTTTACAGTTTTGCCCGTTATCGCGGCAATTGCGCTAAGTTTTACTGACTTTAATATGTTACAGACCCCCAACTGGGTTGGTTTTGACAACTATAAGACTCTGTTCTTGAATGATGATGTATTTATCATTGCTGTTAAGAACACCTTGATTATGGCGTTGATCACCGGCCCTGTTGGTTATATGGCCTGTTTTATCTTCGCGTGGTTCATCAATGAACTGCCTCGCCGGATTCGCGCATTTATGACCCTGATCTTCTATGCGCCCTCCATTTCCGGTAGTATTTACTTCATTTGGACCTACATCCTTAGCGGTGACCGCTACGGTGTGGTTAACGGCCTGCTGTTGGACTTGGGCATCATCGATTCACCCATTTTGTGGTTGACTAACACCGACTATATGTTGACTTGCGTTATTATCGTCCAACTGTGGTTGAGCTTGGGCACCAGCTTCCTTTCATTCTTAGCAGGCTTTAAGACTGTTGATACTACCTTGTATGAAGCCGGCGCTATTGACGGCGTTCACAACCGTTTCCAGGAGATTTGGTATCTGACATTGCCCCAGATGAAGCCTCAGCTTCTGTTCGGTGCGGTTATGCAGATCTCCAGCTCTTTCGCAGTTGGTCCTGTGGCTGAAGCTCTCTGCGGCAACCCCTCCACAGATTATGCAACTCACACGATCATCAACCACGTAAGCGATTACGGCGGAGTTCGGTATGAGTTGGGTTATGCCTGTGCAATCAGTACTGTTCTTCTGATGGTTATGCTGATTGTCAACAAGGTGATCAACAAGCTATTAGTTGACGAATAATAGGAGAGAGATTATGAAAAGAATAAGAATCAAAAAACAATTGAATCGCTCTCATACCGGCAACTTTTTGGTCTTGTTGATGTTGGTTGTTGTAGGCTGCTTTATGGGCTTGCCCCTGTACTACAATATCATTCAGTCCTTCAAGCCTGTTGAAGAACGTTTCATCTTCCCCCCGCGTTTCTATGTTGTTAACCCCACCGGTAGTAACTACTCACAGTTGTTTACCCTGGTGTCTGACTTGACAGTTCCTTTCAGCAGATACCTGTTTAACTCTATTTTTGTCAGTGTTCTCAGTACCGGCATTGGTGTTATGATCGGCGCAATGGCTGCATACCCCTTCGCTAAGAAGAAATTCCCCGGTAAGGCTGGTCTCTGGCGTCTGATTATGCTGACTCTGCTGTTCTCCGGTGGTGTTACTGCTCTGCCTGCATACATTGTTAAGGCAAAGCTGGGCTTGATCAATACCTACTGGGTTTTGATTCTGCCTTCTCTTGCATCTACCCTTCATATGTTCCTGCTTCGCCAGTTTATGCTGCAGATTCCTGATTCGCTGCTGGATGCGGCTAAGCTGGACGGCGCTAACGACTTTAGAATTTTCTACAATGTGGTTTTGCCTAATGTTAAGCCTGCTTTTATGACTGTTGTGGTTTTGTCTTTCCAAAACGTTTGGAACAACGGTTCTGCCGGTGTTATCTTTAGAGAAGATCTGAAGTTGCTGCCCACAGCCTTGAGCCAGATCACCGCCGGTGGTATTGCCCGTTCCGGTGCGTCTGCTGCAGCTGCTGTGTTGCTGATGATCCCGCCTATCGTAGCATTCGTTATTAACCAGAGTAAGATGCTGCAGACGATGGCACATTCCGGTATTAAGGATTAAGAGCTTTGAAGTGAGGTGTGTATATGAGAAAAAAGTTATTTTGCCTGCTTCTGGTTTTAGTGCTTACGCTGAGTTGCACCGGAATTGCAGCTTTTGCAGGCCAGCCTGACAGGGCTTATACATACGAAGATTCGGTAGCTGTTCCTTCTACGAATATTTATAAGGTAAAGAAAATCGTTGATGAGACAGTAATGGGTACCGAACGCCTAATGGAGCCCACTGAGATCTTTGTAGACAAGAGTGATCGTGTTTTTATCATAGATCACTATTATGAAGTAGATGAATTCGGTAATAAAACCGATACAATGTTGGCTAAGGTAATTATTCTGAACAAGGATTATACCTTGCTCAAAGAACTCAGAACCTTTAAGCACAAGGATGAGACCCTGACCCTGGCTAAGGGTGCAAGTGGCTTGTTCTACCGCGAAACCACTGGTACATTGTATATTGCTGATACCCAGAACGATCGTGTTTTGGTGTCCGATCTTGATGGCAATGTCAGCAGAATTTATACCCTGCCCAAGGATGTAATGCTGGAGAAGGCTACGGGTCTGGAGCCCAAGAAAATCATTGTTGACAATATGGGTATCATGTACATTGTCACCGGTGATACTGAGGTTGCTAAAAACGGTGCTTTGATGATCGACAGCGCCAATAACTTCCTGGGTTTCTATGGTACCAATAAGCTGAAGCAGACAGCGGCCATGAAGCTTGAGTTTATGTGGCGTAAGATTCTGACTGCTGAGCAGAGTTCTCAAACCGGTGAAAGCTACCAGCCCGTTGCGTTTATCAACCTGTTCTGGTCTGAGGATCGCTTTGTTTACGGTGTTGCTCCTATTAAGGATAATGTTGCAGCCAATGTCGTTAAGTTGAATGCTTTGGGTAACAACGTGTTTCCACAAAACATTGACTTCTACAGCATTTCTGAAACCAGTAAGCAGAAGAATATGCAGTTGGTTGACATGACCGTCGATGATGAAGGCGTTTTCACAGTGCTCGATTCTGCGACAGGCCGTCTGTTCCAGTATGATGAAAACTGTAACCTGCTGGGTATTTTCGGTGGTTCTGGTAACCAGAAAGGCTTGTTCCTGAGCCCTATGAGCATCGAATCTGACAGCGAGAATAACCTGTTGGTTTTGGATGCACAGAAGCTGACTATTACCGTTATGACCCAGACTCTCTACGGTGAAAAGATCCGTGAGGCAAATAATCTGTACAATGAGGGTCGTTATATTGACTCCGTCGATTACTGGAAAGAGGTTCTGCTTATGAACCCCAACTTTACCCGTGCTTATGTAGGTATGGGTAAGGCTTTCCTGGCAATGGACGATGAACAGGCTCGCGCCACATCTGAGACTGGCCAGGGTAAGTATGAGCAAGCTATGGACTACTTCATGCTGGGCAAAGACCAAAGCGGTTATGCTGAAGCAAAAGCAGGCCTGCGTGATGAAATCGTTCGTGCAAACTTCGGTTTGGTTGCCGCAGTCGTTATTTTGGCTATGATCGGCATTTTGGGATATGATCAGATTAAGAGCATTTTCAATAAGATTGTGTGGAAAATTTCTACAAGGAAAGGGGATTGATTGTAATGAAAAAACGTACTGGCTTTGATACAATGAGCCCCTATTTGTATCCTTTTTATATTTGCATGCATCCCCGGGATGGTTTTCTGGAGTTGAAGGCTAATAAGAAGGGTTCTTCTGCGGTTGTTGCGATTACCATTGCCTTGTGGCTTTTGGTGGAAATGTTCTACCGTACAGCCACCGGCTATGATATGAACACATTTGATGATGCGGATACCAGCTTGCTTCGTACATCTGTTATTACCGTAATGATCTTCTTTATGGTGGCTATTTCCAACTGGTGCTTCTGCACACTGCTGGACGGTAAGGGAAAGCTGAAGGATATTTGTGTGGTTTGTGCAAATGCACTGGTGCCCTACATTATTGTTCGGTTTATCACTGTTTGCGGAAGCTGGGTGCTGGCTGGTGATGAGCAGGTGTTCTTGACTTATGCAGTTGTTGTGTCTGAAATTTGGGGTGCCTTTATTGCCTTTAGCGGTTTGGAAGAAATTCACGAGTATTCCTTTGCTAAGACATTGCTTGCTATTTTACTTACAGTTGTTGGCCTGATTATTATCTTGTTCCTTGCATTGATGCTGCTTATGCTGTTCCAGCAGGTGTATTTCTTCGTGGCATCCTTGTATTTCGAACTTAGTTATCAGTGATTTTTGTGGAACGGAGAAGAATATGGATATTAAAAATAAATTATTCAAATTTAAGCGTGCGCTCCACAGAAATGGTGAGTTAATTGCTCGTGTAATCAGTGTGACATTGATTATTGTCCTGGTGGTAGCTTTGGGCTGGGGCGCCTATAAGATCTATTGGTCTGACATCGCTTATGAAAAGGCAAGTCAGATTGAAATCAAGGAAGATACTGTTGAACTCGGTGAGATACCCGAGGAAGACCTTGAAGCCTTTGAATGTGTTGATTCTGATGACAAGCTTGAGCTGTGGGCTAATTTTACCAATGGTGAAATTAAGGTTGTCGAAAAGGAAACCGGTAATGTTTGGTATTCCAATCCTGTAGACCGCGCAGATGCAACACTGCCGGTTAGAAAACCCATGATCAACTCTCAGATTCACGTGAAATTCTTCAACATCGAGAAGAAAGAGCCTGTGGACCAGGAATTCAATAACTATGGTGACAGCATTCGCAAAGGCGGCATGAAATATGAAGTGCTTCCCGAGAATGGCGGTGTGAAGTTCACCTATAGCTTCCCCATTGCGAATGTTTCTATTCCTGTGCAGTATAGTGTTGATAATGGTGCCTTCCAGGCTGAAATCATAACAGAAGAGATTGGTCGCTATGGTACCTATCCCTATGAAATTCTTGATATTACACTCCTGCCTTATTTTGGCGCAGCCAATGAATCTCAGCCCGGTGAGTTGCTGGTTCCTGATGGATCCGGCGCACTGATTGATTTTAATAACGGCAAGGATCATAACGCTATTGTTTTCTACAACAATACTGTTTATGGCAATAATATCACCATGGGGCTTGAAAAGGCTGAAACTGTAAAGGAACAGATCAGCTTGCCTATTTTTGGTTCCAAGTGGGAGGGAGTAGAGGAAGCCGTTGAAGGGGAAGAACCTTCCGAAGGTGAGGAGGCTTCCGATAGCGTAGCCACACAGGATAAGGCATTCCTCGGCGTGATTACCTCCGGTGATGCAAGTTCCAGCATTGTTGCAAGTAGCAGTGGTAAAGTCAGCTCTTACAATACGATTTACCCTGTTGCGCATGTGGTGGAGAGCCAATACATCAGAACGGGTACCGGCGTTTTTGCCGGTCAGGAGGCCAGAGTTTTTGCGAAAAGCGACAATCAGTTTCATAACATGAATTTTACCGTTCGCTACTATTTCCTGAACGGTGATAAGGCTAATTATGTTGGCATGGCTGAGAAGTACAGAGAGCATCTTCAGGACGCTAACCAGCTGAAGAAGTCTGCTCTTGCTGATAAGAAGTACTTAATTCTGGATCTTGTAGGTGCTGTTAGCATTGAAAAGTATGTTTTTGGTGTCAAAAAGCCCGTTGTTACTGCGTTGACTACCTATAATGATGTGGTTTCTATCGTTGAGGAGTTGAAGAAAGAGGGCATTGATAACCTGGTTATCAACTATACCGGCGCATTGGATGGCGGCTTGAATAACAAGGTGTATAGCACTGTTGAGACCGAGTCTGTCTTGGGTTCTGCAAAGGAATTCCGCGCTATGATTGACTATTTGAACCAGGAAGGCGTAATTTTCTTCCTGGAGACAAATCCCGTTGATGTTTACAATAACGGCAACGGCTATGACACCAACGCTGATACAGCAAAGACCTTCTTCGACAAATACGCATTCCAGTATAAGTTCATTTTGGATTCCGAACAGAAGGATAATACCAGCCGTTGGAATATTCTCCATCCGGAAAAGCTCCCCGGCCTTGTTACAAAATTTGTGGATGCTGCTGCAGACTGGAAGATTGGCAATATTTCTGTTGATCGTATAGGTAAGGTGCTGTATACCGACTATGCGGATGGTGTTCCTTCCACTACAAGAACTCACGCAATGGAGTTCTGGAAAAGTGCATTGGACTATGCGGATAAGAACGCTGATTTTGTCATGGTGCATGGCGGTAATGCTTACACTTTGCAGTATGCGGATATTGTTTCCGATGTTGCAAACGGCAGCAGTGACTTTGATTTGGCTGACCATACGGTGCCTTTCTATCAGATTGCAATGCAGGGAAGTATGGTTTTGGCACCTACTGCCTTCAATATGTCCGTTGACTACGAACTGGAACTGCTGAAGGTACTGGAGAATGGCAGTAATTTGAAGTACAACCTGATTTACGGTGATGTTGACCAGTTGGTTGGTACTGAATACGATAATATGGTTTCTTACTCCTATAAGCGCTGGAAGGAAAAGATTGTAGAGCACTATAAGACTCTGCAGGAAGTTTCTGCACAGTTTGCAGGTAAGGAGATCATTAGCCACACAACTGTTGCTGAGGATGTCACTGTAACCGAGTATGAAAACGGTAAGGTAATTGTCAATTATCGTGACGAGGCATACACGCATGCAGGTATTGAAATTCCGGCTAAGCAGTATAAGGTTGTTTTGGGAGGTACGAAATGAAAAGAAATAAAAGAGTCAAAATTATAACTCCCACCGATACCACAGGCTGGATGTTTGTTTTACCTTTCATTATCGGATTCATTTTTCTGTTTGCAAAGCCCGTTGCGCAGTCACTGAGGTACTCTTTTAATGACGTTACTGTAGGCCAAGAGGGTTTGGTATTTGATCCTATTGGTTGGGCAAACTTTGATAAAATGTTTACCGGTGATGCAAAGTTCATAAAAGCTTTGTGGGCAATGGTCAAGGAAGCTGCAGTTAAGATCCTGGTGATTATGTTCATCAGTATGTTCCTGGCAATTTTGCTGAATGAAAAGTTTGCCGGCCGCTTGCTGTTCCGTGCCATTATGTTCCTGCCGGTTATCTTCGCGGCTGACCAGGTTCTGTCTGTTTTCAATGCCCTGGGTGGCAGAGATGAGCTGAAGGATACAACCAGTTCTTTCTTTGTGATGAGCGGTGAGGCAAGCGGATTCGTGAAGGAAATCATTGGAAGCTTTGGCCCGCTGTCTTCTATCATTGAGAAGTTTACCGGATATGCTACACAGCTGTTTAATCTGCTGTGGAGCGCAGGTATCCAGATCATCCTGTTTATCATCGGCTTGCAGACCATTCCTGCCTACTTGTATGAAGTAGCTGAGATGGAAGGTGCAACCAAATGGGAAACCTTCTGGAAGATTACATTCCCGTTGCTTACACCCAGCATATTATTGTGTTTGATCTACACAATCATTGATTACTTCAATGCAAGTACTAACTCTATCGTTGTCATGATCGACACAAATATGTTAGGTAACTTTGACTATGCCTGTGCAATGAGCTGGGGCTATTCTGTAGCGATTTTTATCGTGGTCATTATTGTGAATGCATTCTTGTCCCGCAGGGTTATCTCTATGGACTAAGGGGGAGGAGGTACGATTATGAAATTTAATAAGAAAATTATCGAACCTTGTGCCTCGTTTTTGTACAAAGTGTTCCGTTATGCACTGTTGATTGGTATCAGCTACGTTGTTCTGTTCCCTGTTATCAAGATGATTTCCTCTTCTTTTACGCCCGCTGTGGAATTGTATACGGAGGAATCCGGCTTCTTGCCCAGTAGAGCAACATTTGAGAACTTTAAGAATGCTATGTTTGGTGAAAAGGCCTATTTTAATTTTCTCAAGTACACCAAGAACACGGCTACCATTGCATTGATTTGCACACTGTTGCAGGTGTTTTCCTGCTCCTTGGTCGGTTACGGCTTAGGCCGTTACAACTTCAAGGGCAATCCTATTGTGTATGCCTGTGTGCTGTTTACGATTATTCTGCCTGTGCAGACTGCTATCATTCCTCTGTACTATGAATATCGTTGGTTCGACATCTTTGGTATCGGTAAGATTATAGGTCTGTTTACCGGTGAGACCTTCACGATTAACATCTTGAACAACTATATGGCGTTCTACGTTCCCGCGCTTTTTGGTGTCGGTCTGAACTCCGGTATCTACATCTTCCTGTTCCGGCAGTTCTTTATGAGTATGCCTAGAGATTTGGAAGAAGCAGCTAAGATTGATGGCTGTAGCCCCTTGTCCATCTATTTGCGGATCATGATCCCCAATATCAAACCTGTTGTTGTAACAGTGGCATTGCTTTCTGTGATTTATTACTGGAACGATGCGCTGCTTGCTGGCGTGTTCTCGTTGCCCGGCGATGATAACCTCACCTTGATGGTTGCCCTGGAGGAAATGAGAGAGCGGCAGGGTATTGGTGTAAGCCAGTTGGATGCGATGCGCAAACAGGCAGAGCATTATGCCATTATATTGACTGCGGTAACGCCGTTGATGATTTTGTTCTTGATCGGTCAGAAATTCTTTGTGGAATGTATGGACCGTTCCGGCAGCAAAGGCTAAAACAAAATTCTCTATGTTTAACAGAGGGTGTCAAGTATTGACACCCTCTTGTTTTTATGTAGAGAAAACCACAGGATTGGTGGATACAATTACAAAAATTATTTACAAAAAACAAAAAGAATATTGATTATTTTATTATTTCTGTTACAATGACCCTGTACATTTGACCTGTACATATTCTGCGCGCAGAGCATTTGAGAAATACTCTGCGGACTGCCGGATGCATTCGTTCTAACCTTACCGGAACGAAAATTTATTTGTAAAAAAACATCGGCAGTTGATGCTCTTGCACATGGAGAGCATTAGAAAGGAGTAGAAAATGGAAACGAAACTGTATGACAAAAACTGCATTACCTTGGATGGCCGGATGGACGAGCCTGTATGGGAAACTGTTCCTGCCTATACCGGCTTTAGCAAGTTAGGTTCCGGAGCAGAAGTACCTGAGGATAGTCAGACTATCTTCAAGTTCCTGCCCTGCGAGGACCGTGTCTATGTTGGCGTAAAGTGCATGGAACCGGAAATGGAGCGGCTAAAGGCTGCCAGTGACAGTTCTATGAACCATGTAGATGCTATTGAGCTGTTTATCGCACCCTCCGGTAGCGATTATGACTACTACCAGTTTTTTATTTCTGCTAAGGGCAGTAAGTCAAGTGTTTATTGGGAAGAGGCGGGCGTTATTCGTCCCGATCCCTATGCGCCTTACTGGGAGACCGCTATTTACTATGGCGAGGACTATTGGTCTGCTGAGATCGAGATTCCTTTCACTGCACTGTATATGACGCCTCAGGACAGATGGACGAACAAGTGGCTGGTAAATATTGGCCGTACACACCTGCCTTACAAGGGTCGTTTTTACAGCACCTGGAGTCCTCTCAAGAAGGGTTTTAACGATTCCAAGAACTTCCGCAGTATCGAAGGGTTCACCATCCGAAACCCCAAGGATGAGTTATGCATTTCTTCTGTTACTGCTGATATTACCAGCGAGAAGGATGGCATTTACCGCGGCGATTTGAAAGTGCTGGTGAAATGCGCATTCCCCGGTAAATTTGAATTTACATCCGACCATGCCGAAACAGTAACTGTTCAGCTGAAGGCTGGTGTCAATGAATTTACTGCGCCCTGTTTCTTTGATGAGCTGACCAGGTTCCAGGTTGCTGTTGGCCTCAAGCGCCTTTCTGACGGCGTGGAGTTTAAGCGTAATTATCCTGTTATCGTTACTTATGAACCTATTGTTATTAAATTCTCCCTGCCGGAGTTCCGTACCAATTTCTATCCCGGACAGGACCACAGCAAAATTGTCGGTACAGCGACCTCTTCTAAGGCTGTCACCTTGAAGCTGGAGGGTCCCGGCATTGAGACCCAGACCATTACCCCCAATGCAGATGGCAGCTTTACCTTTGAAACACCCAATTTTGAGTTTGGCGATGCCATTCTTACTGCTACCATCGAAGGCTATGAAACCACCAAAAAGATCCGCAACCTGCCTCCCACAGGCCATATGATGACCTGGATCTCCGGAGGTAACCTGATCGTCAACGGTGAGCCTGTCCTGCGCCGGAATATGTATGCAGAGTACTATATGGGCGGCGAGGCATTCAAACGCAAGTATGATGCTGACAATCTGTATATGACCAAAGAGATCCGCGGTCAGTCCAAGCACATGGAGCCCGGTCGTCTGATCAAGGGTGTGGAAGCTCCCGGCGGCGAAGCCACTTTGGATAAGAAACCCACACCCGAAATGCTGGCCATAATTGATAAGATTATGGATGATGACAAGGATAGAGATTTTGCTTTCTACTACATCTCCGATGAGCCCGAGTGCCGCGGACTGTCCAGAATTTATCTGCAGCATATGTATAATTACATCACCGAGCGAGATCCCTACCACGTAGTTCTTACCGCCAGCCGGAATGCTGCGGAATTGGTGGAGATCGCAGACTGGTTTGAGACCCATCCCTACATTAACCCCTACACCACGGCTGATGGTAAGCGTGCCTATGGCCGTAACATCAATACCTTGGGTAAATTCGTGGATGATATCGTCAAGCTGGACCGCCCCGATAAGTGTATTGGTTTCCTGCCGACTTGCTTTGCAGCTATGTCCGGTAACGGGGAGCCGTATCCCACCTTTGATGAGTACATCTGTCATACATGGGCAGCAATGATCCATGGCGGTAAAACTCTCTATCCTTATGCCTACCACGATCTCAACGACCGTGCCTCTATGTACGAAGGCACACGTTATATTTTCTCCAGCTTTGCTGCGCTGGATAAGTTGATTTTGCTGGGTAAGCGTACGGAGTTGATAAAGAACCAGGAGGTCCATGGTGTGCTATATGACAGGGGAGAGGAGCAGATGTTTGTTCTGGTCAACATGACCAATGATCCCAAGACTGTTACCTTGGACGGTATTTCCGGTACCTGGCACCACTTCCGCCATAACGAGACCATTACCACCAATACCTTTGAAATGAAGCCCTTGGAGGTCATCATCGGAACCAGCCAGGTCAAGGATGCAGATCTGCCTACATACCAGGAAACAGATGCCCTTATCAATAAGCTGGAATATGAGCGCACCCATACCGGCAGCCTGCTTTTGGAGCGCTGGAAGGATATTGGCATTGTGTGTAACGGTTATACCCGTTCTGCAAGAAAGCTCTTTGACGGCGTGCGGGATAATCTCTGCTTCAATATGGTTGGCGACAATGATAAGTATATTGAGTTGGACCTAACCAAGGTTGCGCCTACCTTCACCAAGATCGTTGTCAGCGGTTGGGGGTTGGATGATATGAAGCTTCAGATCCGTAATGGAGAGGAACTGACCGTTCCCGAATTTGCTGAAGTAAAGACCGAGGAATTCTCTGTCACGTATCTGCTAAAGGATGCAATTTCTCCCGATGGCTTGCGGTTTGATTTTAAGGGCAAGCGTGTTGAATTGTACGAAATGGAAGTTTTTTGAGCAAATTGACAAATGTAATACACAAGTGTTATGCGGAATGCCGAATTTTTCAAAAAGTGAAGAATAGATGTTGAAATTTTTGTACTATTCTAATATAATATTTGTGATATATTACAGCTTTGCTGTATTGTACAAAAAATTATAAGGAGAGTATATCATGAAGAAACTGATCGCACTGCTGTTGGTCATTTGCATGGTCGCCGGTCTTTTTATCGGTTGTAAGAAGACCAATAAACCTGCTACTGACCCTACTGCCACCGGTGCTACAGAGGCTACCGAGGCTGTTGACGCAACTGAGGGCACTGTAGACCCCACTGCTACCGGTGAAACCGAGGCCCCTGAGGCTACTGAGGCTCCTGAGGAGACCGAGGATGCTTCCGGCAACAAGAAGCCCACTGCTGTTTCCAGGAACACCAAGGCTACCAAGGCTACCAAGGCTACCAAGGCCACTAAGGCTACTAAGGCGACCCAGGCTGTCGCTACCAAGGCAACCACCGGTTCCACCAAGGCAACTACCGCTGTCAACTCTAAGTTCAAGGGCAAGACCATTGAGATCTACGGTATGGGTAACGACGAGTCCTACCAGGATCTGCAGACTATGATCGACAACGAGTCCACCAAGATCTACCCCTACATTGAGCGCGCTGCTATTGTTGAATGGGCTGAGCTGAACGGTGTTACCATCGTTTTTAAGGGTTCCTATGATCAGAATACCGTTATGTCTGCTATCAACGCAGGTGAAAAGCCCGATGTTATCAGCCATACCAATGTCTTCCCCGGTATTTCCAATAACGGCCTTACCGCTGCTTTTACCAATGCTGAATATAAGAAGCTGACTGA
The DNA here is from genome assembly GCA_045580345.1 of Faecousia sp. Lineage (GTDB taxonomy): Bacteria > Bacillota > Clostridia > Oscillospirales > Oscillospiraceae > Faecousia. Next base: position 15,692 of record JAZNNO010000043.1, on the reverse strand, counting down.
GATCTGCGGTGAGGAATACCTGGATATGCTGCAGTACGGTACCAAGACCCATGGCTTTGTGAAGCCCTGGACCGGTACTATGATGTGCTACTACAACGCAACCATGTTTGAAGAATATGGTGTTAAGACTCCTAAGGAGTATTTCCTGGAAGGCAACTGGACCTGGGATACCTTCCTGGATGTTATGACTCAGATGACCAAGGATACCAACGGCGACGGCAAGATGGATACTTACGGTCTGCCCGGCGACTCTTGGCACAACCTGGTTAACGCTTGGGAAATGAACACCAAGGGCGAACTGGTTTCCATCATTGACAAGCCTTACATCAAGGACTTTATGCAGATGAAGTATAGTGCTTTCACTGTTAAGAAGTGTTCTACCGGCGGCAAGAATAATATCCAGACCAATGTTATCAATCCTATGTTCGCTATGCAGCTGTCCGACTGCGAGCCCTACAACTGGCAGCACCTGTACCAGGAGATCCCCAACGGCAACCGTCTGGAGGTTGCTCCCATTCCTGAGTGGAAAGGCGCAGGCGGCGAGACCCTGGGTACTTCCAAGCTGACCCAGGCCTGCTGGAGCATGGCTGCTACCTGTGATGAGCGCGAGGCAGTTATTGATATGTTCTGCTACATGCTGAAGTGTGGCTATAAGTATGTTTCTGACTACTCTCTGGGCACTGTGGCTTGCGAGTACGAGGGTCTGCAGGGTGCTTGTGACTACTCCAAGAAGGTTCTGGAAGCACTGGATAAGATCAACAAGACCCGTACCAAGAAGCTGAAGGATCTGGGCAATGTCTACGATGCTTCGTATGTTACCAAGCTCAATAAGTATCTGGATGGCCGTGGTCACTTCCTGGAAGGTAAGTATACTGGCGTTGACCTCTTGCTCAACTACGGTGAGATCACCAAGATGCCTCCCGAGTCTGCAATTCCTCAAATTAAGGGCAAATACGAGGCAAGCCTGAAGTCCTACAACGATACTTATATCAAGTAAGTTCGTTAGGCGCTGAATTCCATCAAGGGCGATTCCTGTTTAGGAATCGCCCTTTTGTCATAAAAAAACATTAAATAGTGATAAAATTGATATTGAAATTTTCAAAATAATCAGCTATAATGTATATGAGTTATTGCGGCTTAACCGCAGATTAAAAAATTAAAAGGAGAGTATATTTCAATGAACATGAAGAAACTGATCGCACTTCTGTTGGTCATTTGCATGGTCGCCGGTCTTTTTATCGGTTGTAAGAAGAAGCCCAAAGATCCTGCTACTGACCCCACTGCTTCTGTAGCTACCGATGCTACCGAGGCTGTGGACGCAACTGAGGGAACTGAGGCTTCCGACGCCACCGATGAGACTGGCGCTACTGAGGAGACCGAGGCTCCCAACGAAGAAGAGGGCAATGAGCCTTCTAAGGGTAATAAGCCTACTGCTGCTACCAGACCCAAGAAGACTACTTCCACCAAGGCTACCAAGGCTACTACCGGTAAGTCTACCAAGGCGACCCAGGCTGCCGCTACCAAGGCAACCACCGGTTCTACCAAGGCAACTACCGCTGTCAATTCTAAGTTCAAGGGCAAGACCCTTCAGATCTACGGTATGGGTAACGATGAGTCCTACCAGGATCTGCAGGTGATGATCGACAACGAATCCACCAAGATTTATCCCTACATCGAGCGCGCTGCCATTGAGGAATGGGCTGCGCTGAACGGTGTTACCATTGAGTTTAAGGGTGCATACGATCAGAACACTGTTATGTCCGCCATCAACGCAGGCGAAAAGCCCGACGTTATTTTCCAGTCCAATATGTTCTCCAGCCTTACCCTGAACGGTATTGCTGCAGCATGGACCAATGCTGAGTATAAGCAGCTGGCCGAGATCTGCGGTGAGCAGTTCCTGGATTTGATGAAGTTCGGCACCAAGTCTTACGGCGTTACCCGTCCCTGGACCGGTACCATTATGTGCTACTACAACGCAACCATGTTTGAGGAGTATGGTGTTAAGACTCCCAAGCAGTACTTCCAGGAAGGTAAGTGGAACTGGGATGCATTCTTGGAAGTTTGCGTAGCAATGACTAAGGATACCAACGGTGATGGCAAGATGGATACCTACGGTATCAATGGCGACTCTTGGGGTAATATCGTGAATACTGTTGCGTTTAACAACAAGGGTGAGCTGGTTTCCACCATCAACGAGCCCTTTGTTAAGGATGCTATGCAGCTGAAGTACGATATGTACACTGTTAAGAAGTGTGCACATGCCGGTCAGAACAAGATTCAGACCAATGTTATCAGCCCGATGTTTGCTATGCAGCTGTCTGACTGCGAGCCCTACAACTGGCAGCACCTGTACCAGGAGATCCCCAACGGCAATATCCTGGAGGTCGTTCCTGTTCCCGAGTGGGTTGGCGAAAATGGCGAGACCCAGGGTCAGTCCAAGCTGACTCAGTCCTGCTTCCATATGGCATCTACCTGTGATGAGCGTGAAGCTGTTATGGATCTGCTCTGCTATGTGCTGAAGTGCGGCTATAAGTATGTTTCTGACTACTCTCTGGGAACTGTGGCTTGCGATTATGAGGGCCTGCAGGGTGCTTGTGACTACTCCAAGAAGGTTCTGGAAGCTCTGGATAAGATCAACAATACCCGTACCAAGAAGCTGAAGGCTTTGGGCAACACCTATGACGCAGCTCACGTTACCGCTTTGAATAAGTATTTGGATAACCGCGGTTACTATCTGTATAACTCTTTCGCCGGTGTTACCAGCCCCATTGGCTACGAGGAAGTCACCAAGATGCCTCCCGAGTCTGCAATTCCTCAAATTAAGGGCAAATACGAGGCTGCCTTGAAGGCATACAACGATACTTACATTAAGTAATCCTTACTGAATGAAACCAATTAAGGGCGATTCCCATCTCGGGAATCGCCCTTTTTTATTAAAAAAACATCTAATAGTGCTAAAAATAATATTGATTATTTTTCTAATTCTGTTACAATGACCCTGTACGTATCCTGCTTTTAAGCATTAGAAAGGAGTAGAAAATGGAAACAAAACTGTATGACAAAAACTGCATTACCGTGGACGGAAAGTTGGACGAAGCGGTATGGGAAGATGCAAAAGACTACACAGGTTTTAAGACACTGCAGTGCCGTGGTTCTGTTCCGGCAAAGGACCAGACCATCTTTAAGATCTTGCCTTGTGAGGACCGTATCTATATCGGTATCAAATGTGAGGAACCGGATATTGATAAAGTGGTTGAAAGCCACGGAAGACGTTCTATGTGGGGAACTGACAGTGTGGAGCTCTTTTTGGCTCCTTCCGGTGATTCTTTTGATTTTTATCAGTTCTTGATTACATTGGGTAATCATACATCAACAAAGTTTTATTCTGAGGGTGGCACGATTCGCCCGGATCCCTATGCACCCCAGTGGCAGCATGCGACCTATGTTGGTGAGGATTACTGGAGTGTTGAAATTGAATTGCCCCTTAGCGCATTTTATATGACTCCTAATGCTATGTGGAGCACCGATTGGCTCTTTAATATTTGCCGCACCCGGTCTGAGTACCGCAAGGACGGTGGCGCACTGGTGTTCTATACCTGGGGCGATTTGGTTAGCGGATTTGTTGAGCCCGCTAATTTTCCGAAAGTTGGTGGCTTTCCTATGCGTGCAGCTGAGGACGATATTCGCATTTCTTCAGCTGTGGCAGATATTAAGGATAAGACGGATGCAGGCTTTGCCGGCACAATGACCGTGAAGACCATCAATCCCGCGGATGGCGAATTTGAATTCTCCTCGCAGTACGCTGAAACGAAAACTGTTTTCCTAAAAGCGGGCGAGAACGAGTTCAGTGTGCCTTGCTGTTTTGAAGAAGATGGCCGTTGCAGTGTGGACCTGCAGCTTACCCGTAAATCCGATGGCGCGGTGTTCAAGCGGTGGTATCCTGTTACTGTGATTTTCGAACCCATCAAGCTGATGCTCAGCTTGCCCGAGTTCCGTGGCAACTTCTATCCGGGACAGGATTATTCCAAGGTTGCCGGCAATATTGTTGCGAATAATGCAGTTACAGTGACCCTGGAGGGTCCCGGCATCGGAACCAAGACGGTAACACCGGATGCTAATGGTGATTTTGTTATTGACACTGCTGATTTTGAGGAAGGCGTAGCACTGCTCACCATTACTGACTCCGTGAACACGATCACAAAGAAGATCCGCCGTTTGGCACCCACAGGACACACAATGTCTTGGATCTCCAACGGTAATTTGGTAGTTAATGGCAAGCCGACTCTGCGTCGGAATATGTACGCACCCGGCTATCACGGCGGCGAGGCATTTGCACGGAAATATGCAGCTGATGACTTCTATATGACCAAGGAAGTGAGAGGGTCCAAGGGCTTTATTACCCCCGGTCGTTTGATGAAAGGTGCCGATGCCCCTGGCGGTGAGGCCACAAAGGATCAGATGCCCAGTGAGGAGATGTTCCGCAGATTTAAGGCGGTACTGGATGATAACAAGGACAGAGATTTTGTCTATTACTATCTGGATGATGAACCTGAATGCCGCCAAGTTTCGCCTGTGTATTTGAAGCATCTGTATGACTTTATTACCGACATTGACCCCTACCATGTTATCCTGATCGGTACCCGCAGTGCCGGCAGAATGGTGGAGGCTGCTGACTGGTTTGAGACCCATCCCTATATTAATGCGCAGGTCCGTGACGGTAAGCGCTTTTGCCAGCGTCCTGTTAATACCATGGGAAAATTTGTGGATGAAGTTCTGGAGACCAAGAGAGCAGATAAGTGTGTTGGCTTCTTGCCCACGTGTTTCTCTTATAAGTCCAAATCCTTCTATTCAGACTATCCCACATTTGATGAATTTGTTTGTCATACTTGGGCGGCAATCCTTGCTGGCGCTAAGACACTTTGGCCCTACGCCTATCATGATATGAACGATCGCGCCTGCCTGTATGAAGGTATCCGCTATATATTCTCGACCTTTGAGACTCTGGAGGAAATGGTCCTGCTGGCTAAGCGCACAGAATTGATCCGAAACAAGGAAGTTCATGCGGTACATTATGATCTGAATGGCAAGCAGATGCTTGTTGTGGCAAATCTGGTAGATGAGCCCCAAACGGTGAAGTTGGATGAAATTTCCGGAACTTGGTATAATTTCCGCCACGGCGGCACCATCACCGGTAATTGCTTTGAACTGAAACCCTACGAGGTTCTTGTGGGCACCAGTGAGATTATGGACGAGGGGCTGCCCACCTACCAGGAGACTGTTGCTCTTGTTGATAAGCTGGAGTACGAGCGTACCCACAGCGGCAACCTGCTGTTTGACCGGTACAGAGATATTAAGGTCACCGCTACGGTTCGTCCATCTATGCATAAGCTTTTCGATGGTGTGCGGGATAATTACGCCTGGGCATGCACCAAGGAAGAGAAGTTTATGGAGCTGGATTTGACTGCCTTTAAGCCAACCTTTACTAAGGTTGTTGTGGGTGGCTTCCAGATTGATGATATGGAGCTGAAAGTGCGCAATAATGGTGAACTTTCTGTTCCTGCCATTAAAGAAGTTAAGATTGAGGAGTTCTCTAAGACTTTTGTACTGGAAGAGCCTATCAATCCGGATTGCCTGCGCCTTGAGTTTGGCGAGCAGAGTGTTGAACTCTATGAAATAGAGGCATTCTAAGCCTTAGAACAAGGGCGATTCCCGTTTTGGAATCGCCCTTGTCTTATGGATAAAAAATATTGAAAAAAGCAAAAAAGAATATTGATTATTTTGATATTTCTGTTACAATGACCCTGTACATATTCTTTGTACATATTCTGCGCGCGGAGCATCTGTTAGAGGCTCCGCGGACTGCCGGATGCATTCATTCTAACCTTACCGGAATGAAAATTTATTTGTAAAAAACCACCGGCAGTTAATGCTCTTGCACATGAAGAGCATTAGAAAGGAGTAGAAAATGGAAACAAAACTGTATGAGAAAAATTGTGTCACTGTGGATGGCAAAATGGACGAAGCTGTATGGGAGTCTGCAAAGGTTTTCTCTGGCTTTAAGAATTTTAAGTCCCGTGGCGGCGGACTTGCGGCTGCTGATGCAGAATTCCGAATTCTGCCTTGCGAAGACCGGGTGTACATCGGCATTAAATGCATTGAGCCGGATATTGATTGGGTAGTGGACACTCATTCCCAGCGTTCCCATTGGTGCACTGACTGCGTAGAATTTTTTATTTCTCCCTCCGGCGACAGCTTTGAATTCTATCAGTTTATGGTGACTTTGGGAGACTTTTCTGTCAGTAATTTCTATTCTGAGGCCGGCAACATTAGCCCTGACCCCTATAAGCCTCAGTGGCAGCATGCTACCTATGTGGGCGAAGATTATTGGAGCGCAGAGATCGAATTGCCGCTGACTGCCTTCTATATGACCTCCAACAACACCTGGAACAGCGAGTGGCTGCTGAGTGTCTGCCGTACCCGTGCTGTAAAAACCGGTGGTCTCCAGTTCTGCAGCTGGTGTGACTTGGAGTCCGGATATCTTGAGCCTACCCGTTTCCGGCCTGTGGAAGGCATGCCGATGCGCCCTGAAAAGAATGATGTGCGTATCTCCACCGCAGCCGTGAAGATCAACAACAAGGATGAAAATGGCTTTTCGGGCCAGGTGGATGTAAATGTATCTGTTCCCCAGGACGGTGAGTACACTTTCTCCGGCAAAAATGTAACAGCCGTGGATGTTACCTTGAAGGCTGGCAACAATGTGTTCACTGCGCCTTGCTGCTTTGAAAAGGAAAACCGTTACAGTATGGAGCTGCAGCTGACCCGAAAGTCCGACGGAGAAGTGTTCAAGCGCTGGTATCCTGTCCGTGTAGCTTATGAACCCATCAAGCTGGAGCTGACGCTCCCTGAGTTCCGCGGTAACTTCTATCCCGGCCAGGATCATTCCAAGGTCGTGGGTAAGGTGATCGCCAACAAGCCTGTTACCGTGACCCTGGAGGGTCCCGGCATCGGTACCAAGACCGCAACCCCCGATGCAGACGGCAACTTCACCATCGATACCTCCAAGCTGGAGGAAGGTGTGGCTATGCTAACCATTACCAATGGCAAAGACACCTTCACCAAGAAGATCCGCCGCTTGGCTCCAACCGGTCATACTATGGCTTGGATCTCCGGCGGCAATCTGGTAGTTGACGGTAAGCCTACCCTCCGCCGGAGTATGTATGCGACTTACTATCACGGCGGTGAGGCATTCAAGCTTCGCTACGATGCTGACGATCTCCACGAAACCAAGCACATTAAGCAAGCTCCCTTTATTACGCCCGGCCGTTTGATGAAGGGCGCGGATACCCCCGGTGGTGAGGCTACTTTTGATCAGATGCCCAGTGAGGAGATGCTCCGCCTTGCTTCTGGGGTGATTGAGAAAATGCGAGACAAGGATTTTGTCTACTACTACCTGGATGACGAACCCGAATGCCGCGGTGTTTCTCCTGTCTATCTGAAGCACATGTATGAGTTTATTACTGACCAGGACCCCTACCACGTTGTCTTGATCGGTACCCGTAGTGCTGGCAGCATGGTAGAGGCCGCTGACTGGTTTGAGTGCCATCCCTATATCAACGTTCAGGTTCGTGACGGTATGCGTTATTGCGCACGGCCCATCAACACCCTGGGTAAATTCGTAGATGAAGTTCTTTCCATCAACAGAACGGATAAGTGCGTTGGCTTCCTGCCTACCTGCTTTGCTTATAAGTATCAGTCTGTCTATTCTGAGTATCCCAATTTTGAAGAGATGATCTGTCATACTTGGGCGGGTATCCTCCCCGGCGCAAAGACACTGTGGCCCTACGCTTACCACGATCTCAATGACCGTGCTGCGCTTTATGAGGGTATTCGTTATCTGTTCTCTAGCTTTGAGGCGTTGGAGGATCTGGTGCTGCTGGCGAAGCGCACTGAGCTGGTCCGTAACACGCAGGTTCACGCAGTTCACTATGAGCTGAACGGCGAGGAAATGTTCGTATTGGCAAACCTGGAGGATGAGGCTCGGACTGTCACCTTGGACGGCATTTCCGGCACTTGGTACAATTTCCGTCACGGCGATATGATTACCGGCAATACCTTCAAGCTGAAGCCCTATGAGGTTGTTATCGGTACCAGCAAGGTTCGCGATGCCGGTCTGCCCACTTACCAGGAAACTGCAGCGCTTGTAGATAAGTTAGAGTATGAGCGTACCCACACCGGCAGCCTGTTCTTTGACCGCGAGGCAGATATGATTATCAACGGAAAGCCCGGCAGAAGCCTTTACAAGCTCTTTGACGGCGTTTCTGATAACTATGGCTGGGAGTGCAGCGGCGCAGGTAAGTACTTTGAGATGGATATTACCAAGCTTGCAGTAACCTTCTCCAAGGTCGTTCTTCACGGATTCCAGATCGATGATACAGAATTGAAGGTCCGCAATAACGGTGAACTTTCTGTTCCTGCCATTAAGGAAGTTAAGAACGAGCAGTTCTCCAAGACCTACATTTTTGCTGAGCCTATCAGCCCGGATGCTCTGCGCTTTGAATTTGGTGAGCACAGAGTTGAGGTCTACGAAATCGAAGCGTTCTGATTTATACCCTTTTCGTGTTGCTGCCCCGGTATACACCGGGGCAGTTTCTAGGAAAGGGGAGATAATGTGAGAATAAATGGAATAAAAGGAAATCTTTATGTTGCTATCACAGGTTTAGTCTGCTATAATAGCAAAGAACATATTCCGCAAGACGGAAAGGAGAAAAAACATGGAAAAGAAATTGTTTGACCCCGAAACTATTACCGTTGATGGCCGTATGGACGAGCCTCAGTGGGCTGAAGTTGCAGAACAGACCGGATTTTATCTTCTCAAAAGACAAACCCCTACGCTGGATCCTGCACAGACATTCTTCAAGATCATTCCCTGCGAGGATCGAATTTTTATCGGCATCCGTTGTGAAGAGCCTGATATGGCGTATGTGAATAAGATCAACCAGTTCACTACTATTTGGACAGGTGACACAGTGGAAGTGTATCTAGCTCCCACCAACAACTATTTCGACTTTTATCAGTTCGTAGTCAGCTCTGTTGGTGCCACTTCCAGCTTGTTCCACTCTGAGGGCGGTGTTATTCGTCCTGATCCTTATGCTCCCGAATGGAAGAGTGCTGTTTACAAGGGCGAAGATTTCTGGTCTGTTGAGATCGAGATTCCCCTTAGCTCTTTCTATATGACTCCCAATGAGCTGTGGTGTGATAACTGGCTGGTGAATGTATGCCGCGCCCGTCATCATTTGAATGTTGATTCGGATGTGCGTACCGATAGTTGCTGGGGTCAACTATCCGGCTATAAGGATTCGAAGAATTACCGTAGCCTGCCCGGATTCCCCATGCGGCCTAAGTGCGATGAGTTGCGGATTGCTACCGCCCTGGCGGACATTAATGATGAAAATGAAAAGGGCTTTACCGGCACATTGACTGTGAAAACTGTGAACCCCGAGGATGGTGAGTTCGAGTTCTCTTCTGATTGCACGGAGACTATCAAGGTGTCCTTGAAGACCGGTAGTAATGAGTTTACTCTGCCTTGCGTATTTCCTTCCCGTGGCCGTCATAGACCCGGGATGCAGCTGAAGCGCCTGTCTGACGGTAAGGTGTTCTTCCGCCGTTATCCTGTGCGTGTGACTTACGAGGCTATTAAGTTTGCATTTACTCTCCCTGAGTACCGTGCGAATTTCTACCCCGGACAGGATTACAGCAAGATCGCTGGTAAAGTGATCACCAACAAGCCTGTTACCCTGAAACTGGAGGGACCCGGTATTGAAACTACTACCATCACTCCCGCAGCAGATGGCAGCTTCAGCTTCGATACACCCAATTTTGAAATTGGTGAAGCTTTCCTGACCGCTACAACCGAGGATCGCACGCTGACAAAGAAGATCCGTCGTCTGGCTCCTTCTGAGCATACAATGGCCTGGATCTCCGGCGGCAATCTGATCGTCAACGGCAAGCCTGTCCTGCGTCGGAATATGTATGCTGAGTACTATGCCGGTGGTGAGGCATTCAAGCGCAAATATGATGCGGATGAGCTGTATATCACCAAGGAAGTTTGTGGTCAGACAGGTCATATCACACCCGGCAGATTGAAGAAAGGCAGTGACGCATCCGGTGGCGAAGCTACTAAGGACGCCAGACCCAGTGATGAGATGTTTGAAAAGGTGGCCGCTGTTATGGAGGCCAACCGCGATAAAGATTTTGTATATTATTACATTGATGATGAGCCTGAGTGCCGTGGTGTTTCTCCCATCTATTTGAAGTATCTGTATGACTTCATTGCGGAGAAGGATCCTTACCACGTTATTTTGACCGCCAGTCGTGATCCGGATGTGTATGTGGATTGCGCTGACTGGTTTGAGGCTCACCCCTACATTAACCCCCATACCAATGAGCAGGGTCGCCGTGTCTATGGCCGTAAGATCAGCTCTTTGGGTAAAGAGGTCGATGCTGTCGTTAATCTGAATCGCAGCGATAAGTGTGTTGGTTTCCTGCCCACCTGCTACGGTGCAAAGAGAGACAAGCCTGAGTATTATCCCACCTTTAAGGAGTACCTCTGCCAGACCTGGGCACCTATGATCCGCGGTGGTAAGACCCTGTGGCCTTATGCTTACCACGATATGGATGACCGTGCAGGTCTGTATGAGGGCACCCGTTACATCTTCTCCAGCTTTGCTGCACTGGAGGATCTGGTACTGTTTGGTAAGCGTACTCACTTGATCAAGACACCTCAGGTTGAATCCGTTCTTTACGAAACTGAGAAGGAAAAGATGTTTGTCCTGGTGAATATGGAGCAGGATCCTCAGAATGTTACCCTGGAAGGCCTGTCCGGTACTTGGCATAATTTCCGTCACGGCGGTACAATTACCGGCAACACCTTCGAACTGAAGCCTCATGAGGTCGTTATCGGCACCAGCGCAATTAAGGATACGGGCTTGCCTACTTATCAGGAGGTTGAAGCTTTGATTGAGAAGCTGGAGTACGAGCGTACCCATACCGGAAACTTGATCTTTGAGCGTCAGTTCGATATCGGTGTTACCGGCAACTTCGCTGTTTCCCTTAGAAAGCTGGTTGACGGCGTAAAGGATAACTATGGTGTTGGCGTGAAGAAGACCGAGGCACCTAAGTTTATGGAAATGAACTTGACTAAGGTGAAGCCCACTTTCTCCAAGGTCGTTGTTCACGGCTACCAGATCGACGATATGACCATCCAGGTCAGAAGCGGCGAGGAGCTGACTTCACCTGCAATCACGGAGGAAAAGGTCGAAGAATTCTCCAAGACCTTTATTTTGGCAGAGCCGATCTGTCCGGAGGCCTTGCGTTTGAACTTTGGCCTGCGCAGACTGGAACTGTACGAAATCGAATTGTTCTAACTTATTTAAAGAGAGATCGTCTTTTGGCGATCTCTCTTTTTCTTTTGGTAAAAAAGAAAAAGAATAGTATTGGATTTTTGGACAGAATGTGATATAGTTAGTATGTAATGCAATGCCTTACAGAATGAGGCAAATCTCTTAGGAAAGTGTGAAGAAAAATGACGAAAATTGATATTTATTCCGGCTTTTTAGGCGCAGGTAAGACAACTCTGATCAAGAAAATGATCGAAGAAAGCTATGCTGGTCAGAAACTGGTACTGATCGAGAACGAATTTGGTGAGATCGGTATCGACGGCGGCTTTTTGCAGGATGCAGGCATCAATATTACCGAAATGAACTCCGGTTGCATTTGCTGCAGCCTGGTTGGTGATTTTGGTAAGGCACTGACGCAAGTGATCAGTGAGTATAACCCAGACCGGATCGTGATCGAACCTTCCGGTGTAGGCAAACTCTCCGATGTGATCGCCGCCGTAGAGAAGGTTACAAACGGTGAGGTCGTTTTGGATTGTACTGTTGCCGTCGTGGATGCGGGCAAGGTGAAAGTCTATATGAAGAACTTTGGCGAGTTCTATAATAATCAGATTGAACCCGCTTCCACTATTATCCTGTCCCGTACGGATATGGTTCCCCAGCAGAAGCTGGATGCTGCTGTCGCGATGCTCCGGGAGCATAATGCGGAGGCAACTATTGTTACAACACCCTGGAATCAACTGACCGGTGCGCAGCTGATGGAAGCCATGGAAGGTAAGGCCAAGGTAGCTGTGGATCTGGCGCAGATGGAAGAAGAGCATCATCACCACCATCACCACGATGAGGAGCATCATTGCTGCGGTCATAACCATGAGGAGCACCATCATCACGATGAGGAACATCATTGCTGCTGTGGTCACGATCATGATGAACATCATCATCACGACGAGGAGCATCACTGCTGCGGTCATAACCATGATGAGCACCACCACGATGATGAGCATTGCTGTTGTGGACATGATCACCATGAACATCATCACCACCATGCCGATGAGGTCTTTACCTCTTGGGGTGTGGAAACCCACAAGAAGTTTACTTTGGATGCCATCCGTGAGGCCTTATTTGAACTGAATTCCGGTGCTTATGGCATTGTCCTGCGGGCCAAAGGTATTGTGGAAGGGGAAGACGGAAACTGGATCCACTTCGATTTCGTTCCCGGTGAAATGAACCTGCGTAACGGCGGTGCTGCTGTTACCGGTAAGCTCTGTGTTATTGGCTCGCAACTGCAGGAAGATAAGGTTGCAGAATTGTTTGGAGTATAATATGGCACAGATTCCCGTTTATGTATTCACCGGATTTTTGGATTCCGGCAAAACTAAGTTTATTCAGCAGACATTGGAGGATCCCCGCTTTAATGCAGGCGAGCGGACACTCCTGCTGATTTGCGAGGAAGGCGAGGAGGAGTACGACCTTTCCACCTACCCCCACAAGAATGTATTTTTGGAAGTCATTGACCAGCAGTCCGTTACCACCAAGGAACTTCAGCAATTAGCCAAGAAGCACAAAGCCCAGCGCGTGGTTGCGGAGCTGAACGGTATGCTCCTGGTTGGAGATATGTACAGCCGTTTTCCTGCCGATTGGGTAGTTGCCCAAGAGGTTATGTTTGCGGACTCCACCACCTTTATGGCTTACAATGCCAATATGCGTAATTTGGTGATGGACAAATTGGTAGGCGGTCAGATGGTCGTGTTCAACCGTTTGACACCCGGGCAGGATACGATGCCGTTCCACAAATTGGTTCGTGCTGCCAATCGGAGAATGGATATTCTCTATGACTACACTGACGGCACTACCGAATTTGATGAGATCGAAGACCCGCTGCCCTTTGATATCAATGCGCCCATTATTACAGTTAATGATGAGGATTATGCCCTGTGGTATCGGGATGTGACAGAGGAGCCTGCGAAATACGATGGCAAGACAGTCAGCTTTAAGGGTCAGGTAGCGATGTTGCGCCGGGAGAAGAACGGAATGTTTGCACCCGGTCGCTTTGTGATGACCTGCTGCGAAGATGATATCCAGTTCTGCGGTATACCTTGCCGCTACGAACAGGCAAAGACACTGGAATCCCGGTCCTGGGTAGCTGTTACCGCCAAAATTACTGCAGAAAAGCACTTTCTGTACCAAGGTGAGCTTGGCCCGGTGCTGACAGCGTTGCGGGTTGAACCGGCAGAACCGGCAGTACCGGATGTTGCCACATTTTAAGGAAAGGAGCGGCTTATGTACCAACCGTTAGCAGAACAGTTGCGGCCTACAACTTTGGATGAAGTGTTTGGCCAGGAACATATTTTAGGCGAAGGCGCGGTACTGCGCCGCTTGATCGATTCGGGAAACATCCCTAATATGATCTTCTATGGTCCCAGTGGAACAGGAAAGACCACCGTGGCCAATATCATAGCAAAAAAGACCAATCGCACATTGTATCAGCTCAATGCCACCACGGCATCCACGGCAGATATCAAGGAGATCGTAGCGCAGCTGGATACTTTTATGGCGCCAAACGGTGTGCTGCTGTACCTGGATGAGATCCAGTCCTTTAACAAAAAACAGCAGCAGTCCCTTTTGGAGTATATTGAAAACGGTAAAATTACGCTCATTGCTTCCACCACCGAGAATCCCTATTTCTATGTGTTTAACGCTATTTTGAGCCGTTCCACAGTGTTTGAGTTCAAGCAGCTTTCCAAGGATGCGGTTTTGCAGGCCGTGAACAGGGCTGTAAGCTTCTTACAGGCGCGGACAGGCCTCCGCGCAGATTGTGAAGAAGGGGCGCTGGAATATATTTCCTCGGCCTGTGGCGGTGATTTAAGAAAAGCGCTGAACGCTGTTGAGGTGCTTTTCTCAGCTGGTGTTCCTAATGGCGATTCACTGAAAATCTCACTGGAAGATGCAAAAACCGTTACCCAGAAAAGCGCAATGCGCGCTGACCGTGACGGAGACAATCACTATGATTTGCTGTCGGCCCTGCAAAAGTCCATTCGCGGTTCTGACCCGGATGCGGCCTGCCACTATTTGGCGCGGCTTTTGGAGGTGGGACAGATGCAGTCTGCCTGCCGCCGGTTGATGGTGATCGCAGCGGAGGATGTTGGGCTTGCCTATCCAATGATCATTCCGATTGTAAAATCCTGTGTAGATATGGCGCTGATGTTGGGTATGCCCGAGGCTCGTATCCCTCTTGGGGATGCTGCAGTGCTGATGGCAACCAGTCCCAAGTCTAATACCGGACATATTGCCTTGGATGCAGCCCTTGCAGATGTTCGAAAGGGCAGAACCGGTGATTTTCCCCGGCATCTGCAGAATATGCATGCCGATTCCTATACAATGGAACGGGAGCAGGGCTATCTCTACCCCCACGATTTCCCCCACAGCTGGGTTCGCCAGCAATACCTGCCCAACGAATTAGAGGGGACACAATACTATACCTATGGCGATAATAAGTTGGAACAAGCCGCAAAGCAGTATTGGAAGGCTATAAAGGGGGAGTAGTATGGATATTCAGTTAGGGGATATTTTGGTTATGAAAAAGAGCCATCCTTGTGGTGAAAAGCAATGGAAGGTTCTGCGAACCGGAGCGGATTTTAGACTAAAATGCCTTGGCTGCGGACATGAGATTATGGTCCCAAGATTTAAGGCAGAGAAGAATATTCGCCAGGTGCTGAAAAACATCTCGACAGAATGAAACGGCAGCCGATTGCATCGGCTGCCGCATTTTATATTTTCGCACATCTCAAGGTAGAAACCCAAAGTGGATTGCCAGAATCCGTAGGGAACTACAAAACCTCAAGCGACTGTATTTTTTATACGGCTGCTTTATACTGAAACGGCAGCTAAGGAGGTGGGGAGTTGACAGCTTTTGTAGGTGTTGTTGTGATGCTGAATTTTCTTGTAAACCTATTATTACTGTTTGCTGCCGGGAGGTTTTGTGGCTACAGTGGGAAGAAAAAAAGAATACTTCTTGCTGCGGGCTTTGGCGGATTTTACGCTTGGGTCTGTTTACGGCCAGGGTTGGATTTCCTGGGAAATAGTATATGGCGGATTGTAAGCCTCGGAGCAATGTCGGTGATTGCTTTTGGGATTCGTAAGAGTACTCTTCGGAAAGGCTTCGTTTTTTCTCTTTTGTCTTTTACGATGGGTGGTTCGGTGCAGATATTGGACAAAGGGGGTTTTTGGGGAATTTTGGCAACAGCTGGTATTTTGTGTTTTTTGAGCCTTTTGAGCTTTCATGATAATGCTGAAGGGGAT
>JAZNNO010000042.1:0-30252 GCA_045580345.1 Faecousia sp. | reverse complement strand
CCAAAATGCAGTATTATTTAACTGACAAATGAATAACATTCGACCTGCTTTTTCTAAGGAGAAATCTATGAAATGCCAGGCGTTAGGGTCAAGCCGGAAACAGCTTGGCCTCCCAGTGCGGTAAGAATGTGATGGATACATGATAGGGACGGTTTTGCCTTTGCGACCGCCCCTGGTACGACTGCACTTTTTGCAGTCGTGTTTTGTTTTTTGCAGTTGTAATCAGGTTATCTTGGAGGGTTACTATGCTCAGTGTAAAAACGCCGGAAGAGGTTCTGGCTCTGATAAAAAACGAATTTTCTCCCATGGCAGAAATGGAGACGGTTTCTCTGTCTTCTGCCATGGGCAGAACACTGGCAGAAGATATCACAGCATCGGAATATGTGCCGGATTTTAACAGATCCACAGTGGATGGATATGCTGTGCGGGCCAGTGATACCTTTGGTTGTACAGATGCGATACCTGCTATTCTCCCTTTACAGGGCGAAGTGTTAATGGGTCAGGGTGCGGCATTTGTTTTGGGCGGCGGGTGCTGTGTGGCGGTCCCCACCGGAGGTGCAGTGCCGGAAGGCGCTGACAGTGTGGTTATGCTGGAATACACCGAGGATTACGGTGACAGTACGATCGGCGTGCTGAAATCTGCTGCGCCCGGTCAAAATATGATCTTTCGCGGTGATGATGTTTATCCCGGCAAGGTGATCCTGCAAAAGGGCAGGGTCCTCTCCGCCAAAGACATCGGTGCTCTGGCTGCCATTGGCCGGGTGCAAGTACCGATCGTCAAAAAACTGACTGTCGGTGTGATTTCTACTGGGGACGAGCTTGTTCCGCCGAATGTTAAACCCGGTCCCGGGCAGATCCGGGATGTGAACAGCCCTATGCTGGACGCTTTATTGGCAAGTTTTGGCGTGAATGTAATCAACTACGGTATTGTAATTGACGATGAAGCCCTACTGCGGGAAACCGTAGAAAAAGCCATCGCCCAGTGTGATGCTGTGCTGCTGTCCGGTGGAAGCAGCGTAGGCGTAAAGGACGCTGCTTGCCGGATTATTGAGTCTATGGGTAGCCTTTTGCTGCATGGTATTGCCATCAAACCAGGTAAGCCTACTATTTTAGGTAAGACGGGGAATAAACCGCTGGTCGGTCTGCCCGGCCATCCGGTTGCGGCGTATTTTATCACAAAGCTGTTTGTGTTGCCCTTGTTATCACAACTTATGGGAAGAACGGAAGCGGTTTACACGACTACAGCAAAGATTACGGAAAATATAAGTGCTAACCACGGCAGAGCTCAGTATCACTGTTGCCGTTTGGAGCGCAAAGGTGAGGAGCTTTATGCATACCCGATCCGGGGAAAATCCGGATTGATCACCACACTGGCCGGTACCGATGGCTATTTCTGTATCGACAGAGATCGTGAAGGCTTACCCCAATTTGCAGAAATTCAAGTTACGATCACACAAGGAGATTGATTCTATGGGATTTGCGTATTTAACCAATATTCCTTTGGAAAAAGCAAGGGAAGACTATATCGAGTTGATGAAAAGCCATGGCTATGGCCCTAAGACGGAAGTAATTCCTGTGTGGGATGCCTGTGGACGGGTCACCGCCCATGCGGTCTATGCCCACATTTGCGCGCCCCACTACGCTGCCAGCGCTATGGACGGTGTTGCGGTAAACGCCAGAGACACCTTTGGCGCAACGGAAACGACCCCGATCCAGCTGCAGCCCTATCAATATATCGTGCTGGATACCGGTGATCCCATCCCCGAAAACTGTGATGCCGTGATCATGGTGGAAGATATTGTCAAAAACGAAGACGGCTCCATTACCATCCACGACGCTGCAGCTCCATGGCAGCATATCCGCCAAATCGGTGAAGACATTTGTGCCGGAGAAATGATCCTTTCTTCTCATATGCCGGTTTCACCTGCTGCCATTGGTGCAATGATCGCCGGTGGTGTGCTGGAGGTGGAAGTGATCCGAAAGCCGATCGTTGGTATTATCCCTACCGGCGATGAGATCATTCCGCCTTGTACGGATCCGAAACCCGGCGATATTTTGGAGTTCAACGGATCTATCTTCTCCTCTATGGTACGCCAGTGGGGTGCTGAAGCAAAAGTGTACCCCATCGTTCCCGACAAATTTCAGCTGATTAAAAATGCTGTGGCGCAAGCAGCCGGGGAATGTGATCTTGTGATTTTGAATGCCGGTTCCTCTGCCGGCCGGGAAGATTTCTCTGCGCAGGTCATCCGCCAGCTGGGTGAAGTACTGTATCACGGCATTGCTATGAAACCCGGAAAACCTGCAATTTTAGGCTGTCAGGGTGCTACACCAATTTTGGGTGTACCCGGTTATCCCGTTTCCGGTATTATCGTCATTGAGCAGCTGCTGAAGCCTTTGATTGACCATTGGCTGAAAGTGCCTGCTGCACCAAGTGTATATGCCAAAGCAATTCTCACCCGCCCGGTTGTATCGGGTCTGAAATACCAAGAATTTGTTCGTGTGCGCCTGGGCTATGTGGGTGACAGATTGATGGCATCCCCTCTGAGCCGCGGCAGCGGTGTGGTTTCTTCTTTCATGAAAGCCGATGGTATTCTGGAAGTACCCCAAGGTCTGGAGGGTTATGAAGCAGGCAGTGAAGTGACTGTCCGGCTGCTCTGCTCCCAAGAAAAGCTGAAAAATACGGTTGTTGTCATCGGCAGCCATGACCCCTTGCTGGATGAACTGGGCGATATGCTGCATGTTGCCGATTCCGGTGTTTATATGGCGTCCTCTCATGTTGGCTCGATGGGTGGTATCATGGCTATTCGCCGTGGGGAAGCGCACGCTGCGGGCTGTCATTTACTGGATACCGCCACCGGTGAATACAACCTCTCCTTTATCCACAAGTATTTCCCCAACGGCGGCGTGAAGCTGATCCGCTGCGTGGGCCGTCAGCAGGGCATGATGGTGGCAAAAGGCAATCCTTTGAATATCCAAAAGTTTTCTGACATTGCACGGGAGGGCATCCGCTATGTCAACCGTCAGAAGGGTTCCGGTACCCGGATTCTGACAGATTATCTGTGCAGCCAGGAGAATCTGGATACCGCCGCTATTTACGGCTATGACCGGGAAGAACTGACCCATACCTCCGTGGCAGCACAAATCGTCAGCGGCAGCGCTGATGCCGGCATGGGTATCTATTCTGCTGCAAATCTGTACGGACTGGACTTCATTCCCATCTGCATTGAGGAATATGATCTGTTGATTCCTGACCATGCGTGGGCTACGCCTCAGATCCAGCAGATGATTGCCACCATGAAGAGCGATGCTTTCAAAGAGAAAATCCTCTCCTTGGGCGGTTATACCGTAGACGGTTGCGGTGAAATCATTCCGTTGGATCGATAACCCTAAAATAACGAGGTGAGTTTATGGTTGATCGGCTGGGCCGTGATATAACTTATCTTCGCATTTCTGTTACAGATAAGTGCAATCTGCGTTGCCGGTACTGTATGCCGGAAGAAGGTGTTTGCAAAAAGAGTCATTCCGAAATGCTGACAGAGGACGAGATCATCACCGCTGTGGAAGCTGCTGCGTCTTTGGGCATCACCAAGCTGCGGTTTACCGGCGGAGAACCTCTGGTAAAAAAGAACATCGTTTCGATCTGCCGCAGAGCTGCTGCGGTAAATGGCATCCGGGAGGTTTGCCTTACCACCAACGGCATACGCCTGCGGTCGTTAGCCGGACCGCTGAAGGAAGCCGGTGTGAAGCGGCTGAATCTAAGCTTGGATACATTGAATGAAGAAAAGTATGCTTACATCACCCGTGTGGGCAAGCTGGAAGCATTCCGGGCAGGTCTGGATGCCGCACTGGAGGCGGGTTTTGAGAAAATAAAAATCAATTCCGTGTTGATCGGCGGCTTTAACGAGGAGGACATTCCGCAGTTGGCGGAACTGACCAGGCAGTATCCTGTGGATATGCGCTTCATTGAGATGATGCCCATGTATGACAGCGGTGATTTTGATGAAAAGGCATTCATTCCCTGCACCCGTGTTCTTGATTATCTGCCGGATGCTGTCCCTGTAGGAGAAGATGACGGCGTCGCCAAGCTGTACCGCTTGCCGGATGCCAAAGGAAATATAGGTCTTATCAGCCCGGTCAGTGCTCATTTCTGCGGCTGCTGCAATCGGATTCGTCTGACAGCCGATGGCAAGGTGAAGCCATGCCTGCACAGCAGCGACGAGTATTCCCTGAAGGGTTTGGACTTTTCCGGAATGCAGCGTGTGCTAAAGGAAGCCGTTTGGAACAAACCCGCTTGGCATGGTGATTTGGATGCGCTGCACAGAAGCCAGGCAGGACGAAACATGAATCAAATAGGAGGCTGAACGATGTCCGACTTTACCCACTTTAATGAACAGGGTCGCGCCAAGATGGTGGATGTGGGGGAAAAACCCATTTCGCAACGCACCGCAGTGGCAGCGGGCCGCGTGCTTGTAAATGAAGAAACCTTTTCTCTGATTCAAAGCGGCGGTATGAAGAAGGGAGATGTGCTGACGGTTGCGCAAATTGCCGGTGTTATGGGCGCCAAGCGCACCCCGGATATCATCCCAATGTGTCATCCCATCTTGATGGATGGTATTAATTTGGAGCTGACACTGGATGAAAACCGCAAATCTGTGGAGATCCGTGCCACCGTTTCCTGCGATGGCCGTACCGGCGTGGAAATGGAAGCGCTCACTGCTGTGGCCACTGCGGCTTTGACAGTTTACGATATGTGTAAAGCCGTGCAGAAGGATATGGTCATCACCGATATCCGGCTGCTCAGCAAGACCGGCGGCGTTCACGGTGATTATGAGCGGGAGGAATGACGATGTATACAGCAGCAGTGATTACCATCAGTGACAAAGGATACCGTGGTGAGCGTGTAGATACCAGCGGTCCGAATCTGGTGGAGATTTTGAAGGATAAAGGCTTCGATGTCACTTATACGCAAATCATTCCCGATGATCGGGAGATGATCAAGTCTGAGCTTATCAAATGTGCCGACGAAATGCATATTGCACTGGTGTTGACCACAGGCGGCACAGGCTTCTCTCCCCGGGATATTACACCGGAAGCTACCATGGAGGTAGTGGAACGCCCCACGCCCGGTATCCCCGAAGCGATGCGGGCAGAATCTATGCGGATCACGCCGAAGGGTTGCCTGTCCAGATCTATCGCAGGTATCCGCGGCCGCAGCCTGATCATCAACCTTCCCGGCAGCAAAAAGGCAAGCCAGGAAAACATTCTGGCGGTTATCGATCCTGTTTCTCACGGACTGGATATGCTTTACTCTGAAGGCAGCGCAGACTGCGCCAAATAAAAATATGGACCTGTTGCGTATTTTGCAACAGGTCCAGTTTTGTTTCAGTTTAGTTCTGTTTCTGTAACGCACTCATTCTTGATTCGGCCCACCAAATATTGCAGCGCATCCACAACTCTGGGACGAATACCACCACCAATGAGTACATACATAATGTCGTCGCCCGTTTTGAGTTGACCTTCGTTCAGCCAGACCTTGATATAGTAAATGCCCTCCATTTTGTAGGTGTCGGAAATGACGGAATCGACCTTTTCCTGGTCATAGGAAAAGACCATGCCGGTTACTTCCTTGGCGTCCTCTGCACCGTAACGGACTTTCGCCTTGGCGGTCTGGCGGACAGTGCCGTTATGGGTCAGATACATGCCGATTTTCGGCGCAGATTCATGGGCTTTGGCTTCTGCCAGCCATGCGTCAATGGAAGGAATTTCTTTTTTCATTATGAAAACCTCCAACTTGAAAAATAGACCGGCACCTGACTGTGCCTTTTCTTTATTATACCATGTAGCGCAAGCGAAATGGTATAATAGCCATATTTTCCGGTTTCCGGCGAAGCCGGGGAGGAAAATGGCGATAAATCGGTATAATAACTGCTATGCAGTTATTATACCGCATATTTTCAAAAAAGAAAAGAAAAACTGTTGATTTTTCTTTTCTTTTGTGCTATAATTTTTTGGTAAAAATGAACCCCCAAATTGTGAGGGTACATAGCCTTTGTGGAGCGGTGGACGAGCCTCTTCCCGAAAGCAAAATGGTGATACGGAAAGTATATCCTTTTGCATTTGGGGTGGTTCGTTTTTTATTATCTTTTTTTGGAGGAACAATATGAAGAAACTGATTTCCCTGCTGCTCGCACTGGTTATGATTATGGGTCTGACCGCGTGCACGACCAAACCGAAGGATGAGACTCCTGCCGTTGACACCGTGATCCTGAAGGAAGCCGACGACAAGATGCTCAACACCTATTCTGCCATCGCTGTCAATCCCGAAGCTCCCTTTGTGGATGCTGACGGCAACGCAGTATCCGGCGTCTATGTGAACACCGCCGGTGCCGATGCCTTGATTCAGTGGCTGCTGAGCGAAGAGGCTCTGAAGATGGCCGGCGAATACGGCTACAAGGAGTACGGCGAGTACCTGTTCTATGTGCTGGAGAATGCTCCCAAGTATACCGGCGAGATCGCCAAGGCTACTGAAGAAACCAAGACGATCCGTCTGTCTACCACTACTTCCGTGAAGGACTCCGGCCTGCTGGGCTACCTGCTGCCCGCTTTCGAGACTGCTTACGGCTACAAGGTAGAGGTCCAGTCTGCAGGTACCGGTAAGGCCATTGCTGCCGCCAAGGCAGGTAATGCCGACCTGATCCTGGTCCACTCCAAGAGCCAGGAAGAGACCTTTGTAAACGACGGTTTTGGCCGTGTGGTGGAAGGTTTCAGCGCTGAGCGCGTTTCCTTTATCTACAACTACTTCGTCCTGTGCGGTCCTTCTGCTGACCCCGCCGGTGCCAAGGCTGCCGCTTCCGTTCTGGATGCTTTCAAGGCGATTGCTGACGGCAAGCATAAGTTCATTTCCCGGGGTGACGGCTCCGGCACCCACACCAAGGAACTGGCTCTGTGGCCCGAGTCCCTGGGCATCACCAAGGAAGCTGATTCTTTCAAGGATTACACCGAGTGGTACGTTTCCGCCAACACCGGCATGGGCGCATGCCTGGTTATGGCTGAAGAAATGGATGCCTATATCCTGACCGATAAGGCTACCTTCCTGACCTTTGTAGCAAACAAAGGTGTTATGGATTGATTTTCCAACAATTATAAAGTAAAATAATCCCGTGGGAGTTCTCTCCTACGGGATTTTCTAAAGAAAGGGGCAGCATACATGAAAACATCCTTGATGAAAGCAATTGAGCTGATTGCGTCCATGGATGCGGAATTGCTGGACATCTTAAGTGTCACTGCGCAAATGAGTCTTCAAAGCTCTATTATTGCCCTTTTGATCGGTCTGCCCATCGGCATTTGGTTGGGAGCTTGTAGATTCCCCGGAAGAAATGTGCTGCTGGTTGCCAACCGGACTCTGATGGGGATGCCACCGGTTGTTTGCGGTTTGCTATTCTATATGCTGTTTTCCGGTGTCGGACCATTCCGGCATCTGCGGCTATTGTTTACGGTAGATATCATGATCATGGCGCAGGTCGTGCTGATCACACCGATTGTGGTTGGCAATATGGAAACCTATGTGGCCGGCGTTGCTCCGGCTGTTCGGGAAACGGCAAAAGGCCTTGGGCTGAGCGGCACAAAAACCTTCCTGCTTCTGTGCAGCGAATGTATCTACCAGATCATCTCCGCTTATTTGCTGGCTTTCTCCCGTTCTATTGCTGAGGTGGGAGCGGTGTCCATGGTTGGCGGGGCGATCAGCTGGAAAACCAATGTCATGACCACGGCTATTATGCAGTACACGAACCGTGGCAATTTCTCCCTGGGTGTGGCGTTAGGGATCATTCTGCTGAGCCTTTCACTGATTGTCAATATTGTAATTTCCCTGCTGCAAAGGAGGCTGAGTCGATGAAGATTTCTCCTTTTTCCAAGACCTATGAAGGTCGATGCGTTCTGGATTTTCCCGGAATTGAATTGCAGCATGGAAGGGTCTACGCCATCGTCGGAGCAAATGGCAGCGGAAAATCCACCTTCGCCAAGATCCTTGCAGGGATCTTGCGCCCGGACAAGAGAGACCGGCTGTTCAGCGGCGGTGCGATCGGATATATGCCCCAAAAAAATTACGCCTTCCGTATGAGCACAAAAGCCAATCTTTTATTGAACGGTAATGACATGGCTCGCGCCAATGCCTTGATGGATGCAGTCCATATCAGGCATCTTGCTAACAAACGTGCGGATCGTCTCTCAGGCGGTGAAACCGCCCGGATGGCTCTGGCACGGCTCATGATGAAACAATATGACCTGGTCATTCTGGATGAACCGACTGCCGCTATGGATATGGAAACGTCTTTGTTGGCTGAAAAAATAATCGTGGAATATGTAAAAAAGACCGGCTGCGCTTTGGTGCTGGTTACGCATAGTTTGCAGCAGGCGCGGCGGATCGCGGATGAAGTGCTGTTTTTCCATGAGGGAAGGCTTTTAGAAGTTGGTACTGCCCAGCAGATGCTAACCTCTCCTGAAAAGGATGAAACAAAACGCTTTTTAGAGTTCTATGGATTCTAACTTCCTATTCTGTCATATATATAAATAAATCTGCTAATATTAAGCAGATTGCGGTTTCAGGCAAATACGGTGGGCGTGCTGCAAAAAGCAGCACGCCCGCTTTGTCTTACGATTTTTTCTGAACACCTCGGTCAGGCGCGAAGCGTCGAATGGCAAATAATCCAGCTATACAAAGAACGCCGGTCAGAGTGATCCATAATTTGTCGTGAGCCCAAATAACCTGGCAGGTGATGGCTATGATAAACAATTCCAAAATGCTGCCAAGGGAAGTATTAATGAGCATTCTTATAAACTTCAGTACCACAGCAAAGGTTAACACGTTGCGAAGGTGGTTGTTTGCATCAAACAGATACCCTTCTACCGTGAACATACGGAAGATCTCTATCGCCAGTGCGGCTACAAGAACGGTCATTGTTACCGCAGCAAATATCAGTTTTATAAAGCGGAGAATTTGGCAGAACCCCCTTTTGATTGAGCGCATCGGGCATCTTGATTTTTTGGTTGAAGATCTGTCTGCTGATCTGAACGCATACGCATAGCTACCCCCTCCGTATTCTCCTTGATTGTATATAGGAATTTAGAGAAAAAGGAAAGACTAATTTTCGATAACGGTAAGATTCGCGGTAATGTTCTAAATGTTCAAATAAAGGAAAGTGCGACGTGGATCCCACACCGCACTTTTAAAAATCACCGTAAAGTGATATTCTATTAAGGAAGGGGCCCCGAGGATTGGGCAAATCAGGGGCCCCGAAGGAAGGATAACACGCCTGTGACAAGGGGGTGTGCGCAGGTGTGTTATAAACAATGTAAAGTGATGCACCAGTACTTTGCAAAAAACGATCTATAGGTATTAACTATAGAATATTTTGCGTTCATCATTCCCGGTTTGCATCAGTTGAGGTGATCGCAAAATCACAGCCTTTTAATCTGTTGGGAGCGCTGTAGATATTGAAACGGCTCTCCCGGGAAAAACCCAGAAGTGTAATATTGGCGCTACGGGCAGTTTCCACAGCCGCGATAGTGGGGGTGGAACGGGATACGATCATAGGAACACCGATGGCGGCCACCTTTTGGATCATATCCATGGGGATCCGGCCGCTGGTAAGGATATACTTATCTTTCAGCGAAACTCCACTGAGCAGCGCCTTTCCCGCCAGCTTGTCCATGGCATTGTGACGGCTGATATCCACGCAGGAGAAGTAAGTGCCGCTGTCGTCACAAAGCGCACAGCAATGGGTTCCTGCAGTAGCTTTTTGCAGCGTAGAATTGTCGTAGAACCGCTGCTGATTGTCAAGCAGGATCTCTGGGTCAAATACGGCACTGTCACACAGAGGCGTCCGGGACTGAGGCTCGAACTGTGCAAGCTGGGCAGAAGCTCTTCCTGCGTCTTCATCCAGCTCCAGGGATATAATGTCATCCAGAGAACGGATATAACCTTGTGTGTACAGATATCCTATCAGTAGTTCTTTTCGCTCACTGGGAGAACAGTATAGTGTCCTGTCCGTTTTTCCGGAAATCTCTACATGCAAAGCGGTTTCGTGGACCATCAAATCCCGCATGGGAACATATTCTCCCCGGATGTAGCGAACGATTTCCAGCTTATCCACCAGGGCTCTGGCTTCCCCTTCCGGTTCTTCTGTGGTGGTGCCTAAGTACTTTTCGTATTCGCTGCGGGTATTGATGTTGGTAAACATTTGAAGCTCCTTATCAAAACTGGCAGCCTCATCCTGGGAGATCACGCAGGCCCGGCTTGCGTAAATAAAGCGGAACAGAGAACTGTTTCCGGTTTCCAGCCGGTAAACCACCTCGTCCAACAGTGCGCGGGAATAAAAGGCGTTGAATGGCTCAAGCCGATCTTGAAATTTGCCGGCACAGATATCTGCTCCGGAATTCAAAAGATTCTTTTTCAAATGGCGAACGAAATCCAAATTTACTACCGGCATATCGCAAGCCAGCAGATACACATATTGACTGCGGGCGTGGCTTAGTGCCGAATGGACACCGGCCAAAGGACCTTTACCCAGATAGATATCGCTGCAAAGCCGGACATCAATACCTTCATACAGCTGAGGCTTGGCGGTGACGATCAGGATGTCAGAGAATTCTTCCTTCAGGGTTCGAATGATGTTTTCCAGAATTCGGCGGTCATCTGCCATTAGGAGCTGTTTATCAAAACCCATCCGGGAGGATTTTCCTCCTGCCAGGATGGCAGCGGTTCCAAACATAGGAAGAGCCTCCCGGAGCGTTTCCGCTCCGGGATTTTCGCTTGTAGTATTCACGGTTACGCCTTCTCGATCCGGGCGGCGCAGACCTTCAGCTCGGGGATCTTTGCGGTGGGATCGGTGACAGTGTTGGTCAGCAGGTTGGCAGGGCCGTCTGCAAAGTGGAAGGGCATAAACAGCACGCCTTCCGGTACGATGTCAGTAACTCTTGCTTCCACGACAACTCCGCCACGGCGGGAGGAGACCTTCACATCATCTCCTGGAGCGATGCCCAGCTTGGCAGCGTCGGCAGGGTTTACTTCCACATAGGAGCGGCCAGCGATATTCTTCAGGCCTTCGACGCGGCCGGTCATGGTGCTGGTGTGATAATGATACAGAATACGGCCTGTGGTGAAGATCATGGGATATTCACTGTCGGGAGTTTCTGCGGAGGGACGGTAGGGAGCGGGTTTGAACAGCGCGCGCTCACCGCGGCTGAACTTACCCACATGCAGAATGGGAGTGCCGGGATGATCGGCGGTGGGGCAGGGCCACTGCAGGCCTTCCTTTTCCAGGCGCTCATAGCTCATGCCACCGTAGGAGGGAGTGACAGATGCGATTTCAGCAAAGACTTCTTCAGCGGTACGGAAGCTGTTGCCGTAACCCAAAGCAGCCATCACATCAGAGAGGATCTCAAAGTCTGCGTGGCTCTGACCGATGGGGTTGATAGCCTTGCGAATCCGCTGTACACGGCGCTCGGTGTTGGTAAAGGTGCCGTCCTTTTCTGCAAAGGTGCAGCCGGGCAGAACTACATCTGCCAAAGCAGCGGTCTCGGTCAGGAAGATGTCCTGAACAACCAGCAATTCACAAGCCTTCAGCGCCTTTTCCACATGGTTCAGGTCGGGATCGGACATCATGGGGTTCTCGCCCATAATGTACAGGCCACGGATCTTGCCTTCTTCCACAGCATTCATGATCTCGGTCACGGTCAGACCGGGCTTGCCGGACAGGCTGACACCCCAAGCCTTTTCAAACTTTTCACGAACGGCATCGTTGAAAATCTTCTGGTAGCCGGGCATATCGCCGGGCAGACAACCCATATCGCAAGCGCCCTGAACATTGTTCTGACCGCGCAGGGGGTTGACACCGCAACCGTACTTGCCGATTTTGCCGCACAGCAGAGCCAGGTTAGAGGTGCCCATAACGCCCTCAGTACCGGTGGAATGCTGGGTAACACCCATAGCATAGTAGATGCCGGCCTTGTCAGCCTTGGCATACAGGCGGGCGGCCTTCTTGAGTTCTTCTGCATCGATCTGGCAAATTTCAGCAACCACCTCGGGGGTGTAGTCCTTAACGACTTCCTTAAGCTCTTCATAGCCTTCGGTACGCTCATCAATGTACTTCTGGTCCTGCAGGCCTTCGGAGATGATGACATTCATCAGACCGTTGAACAGAGCTACATTGGTGCCGGGCTTGATCTGCAGGAACACATCAGCCTCACGGCACAAGGGGATACGCCGAGGCTCAGCAACGATGATCTTTGCACCCTTCTTTTTTGCCTGACGGATCAGAGAGCCGATAACGGGGTGGGTCTCGGTGGTGTTGGAGCCGGTGACGAAGACCACATCCTGATCAGCGGCTTCCGCAATAGAGTTGGTCATAGCACCGGAGCCCAGGGTGGTAGCCAGACCGGCAACAGTGGAGGCGTGGCACAGACGTGCGCAGTGGTCCACATTGTTGGTGCCGATGGCAGCACGCATCATCTTCTGGAAGACATAGTTATCTTCGTTGGAGCAGCGGGCGCTGCTGAGGCCGGCCAGAGCATCGGGGCCGGATTCTGCCTTGATAGTATTGATCTTAGTTGCCACATAGGTAATGGCCTCATCCCAAGAGGCTTCCTGTAGCACACCGTCCTTGCGGATCAAGGGAGTGGTCAGACGGTCCTTGTGGTTGATAAAGTTGTAACCAAACTTGCCCTTGACGCAGAGCAGGCCCTTGTTGGCCTTGCCGTACAGAGGCTGTGCGCCGACAACGGTGTTGTCCTTCACCAACAGCTCCAGCTGACAGCCTACGCCGCAGTAGGTACAGGTGGTGGGGACCTTCTTGGTTTCAAAAGCGCGGTAACGAACCTTAGACTTGGGCAACAGAGCACCTACGGGGCAAACGCTGACACAGTTACCACAGGATACGCAGTTAGTGCCGCGGATCAGCTGATCGAAGGGTGTAGAGATCTTGGCCTTGAAGCCGCGGTTTGCGATGCCGATGGCAGCTTCACCGTGGAGCTTCTGGCAAGTCTGGACGCAGCGCTGACAGAGGATGCACTGCTGGGGATTGTAAGTAAAGAATTCGTTGGAGTCGTCGATAGGGTAATCGTTCTTCACACCGGCAAAGCTGGTCTTTTCTACACCGTACTCATAGCACAGATTCTGCAGCTGGCAATCACCGTTCTTGGCGCAGCTGAAGCAGTCTGCATTGTGGGTAGACAGCATCAAATCCAGAACAGATCTTCTGGCAGCAATGACCTTTTCGCTCTTGGTGTAGATCACATTGCCCTCAGCTACAGGCGTGGAGCAGGCGGTGAACAGCTTGGGGATACCTTCGATCTCCACCAGGCAGATCCGGCAGGATGCCTCAGGGGTCAGGTCCTTCAGGTAGCAAAGGGTAGGGATCTCGATACCTACACTCTGAGCAGCCTCCAAAATGGTACTGCCTTCCTTGGCTTGCACTTTAATGCCGTCGATAGTTACATTCAGCATAGCTTCCTCCTAAAATAGATGGACACGGCAACGCCATCACAAGATGGCATAAACCGCCAAAATAATCTCTTATACCAATTCAATATTATACGGGATAGAAGGCAAAAAAGCAATAGAATTTCACATATTTCTACAGAAAAAATTTTTTTGCAGAAATCGCGGATAACTTATTGCTTTTAGTCGCTGTAAGTGGTATTATCTTATAGTAAACAAAATTAAACTGGCGTTGATATGCGCCGGAATCCGCAAAACGGACGATTCCCTTTGGACGAATTTTGTAATTGTGAATTAACAGGAGGTAAACTATGGCTCATATCAGTGAAGCCGGTGTCAAGAAGATCTGTGAGATCTGCGACAGATATGTAAATGAAAAGACACCGCTGATGATGATCCTCAGCGATATCCAGAACGAATACGGTTACATTCCTCTGGATGTACAGCAGCTCGTTTCTGAAAAGACCGGCATCCCCGTAGCAGAGATCTACGGCGTTGTCACTTTCTACTCATTCTTCTCTCTGGCGCCGAAGGGCAAGTACATCATCGGCTGCTGTCTGGGCACTGCCTGCTATGTCAAGGGTGCACAGCAGATCATCGACAAATTCTCCGAAATTCTGGGCATCAAGCCCGGTGAGACTACCGCAGACGGCATGTTCACCATCGACGCGCTGCGCTGCATCGGTGCCTGTGGTATTGCTCCTGCTGTTACTATCAACGGCAAGGTCTATCCCAAGATGTCTGTGGATGCCGTAGCCGGCGTTGTGGAAGAATACCGGGCAAAGGAGGCTAACTAAATGAAGAATTTTGCTGAGCTGGATTCCAAGATCTGTTCCTGCACCGACGCGCTGAAGGCCAAGCTGGACGGCTCTAATGGCAAGCGTGCCATTCTGCTGTGTGGCGGTACCGGCTGTCTGTCCTCCAATTCCATGGACATCAAGGGCAAGTTTGATGCACTGGTTGCCGAAAATCACATGGAAGATAAGGTTACCGTCAATACTGTTGGCTGCTTCGGTTTCTGTTCTCAGGGTCCTTTCGTTAAGATTCTGCCCGAAGACACCCTTTACCGTCTGGTCAAGGTGGAAGATGTGGAAGAAATCTTCGAAAAAGACATCAAGGGCGGCGAAATTATTGAGCGCCTGCTGTACATCGAGCCCAATACCGGCGAGAAGGTTGCTAAACAGGACGATATCAATTTCTATAAGAAGCAGAAGCGCGTTGCTCTTCACGGCGGCGGTGTTATCAACCCCGAAAACATTGAAGAAGCTATGGGCTATGGTGCATTCCAGGGCCTGAAGCGGGCACTGAGCATGGACCGCAAGGCAGTTATCGATGAAGTGCTGGCTTCCGGCCTGCGCGGCCGTGGCGGCGGCGGCTTCCCCACCGGCAGAAAGTGGATGTTTGCTTACGGATCCCAGAGCGACCAGAAATATGTGGTCTGCAACGGTGACGAGGGCGACCCCGGTGCTTTCATGGACCGCTCCATTTTGGAGGGTAACCCCTATGCCGTTATCGAAGGCATGATGATCGCCGGCTATGCTATTGGCGCTACCGAAGGTTATTTCTATGTCCGTGCGGAGTATCCCATCGCCGTGAACCGTCTGCGCAACGCAATTAAGCAGATGAACGAGATCGGTGTTCTGGGCGAAAATATTCTTGGCACCGGCTTCAGCTTCCAGGCACACATCCGTCTTGGTGCAGGCGCATTCGTCTGCGGCGAAGAAACTGCTTTGCTGAACTCTATTGAGGGCAAGCGCGGTATGCCTCGCCCCCGTCCTCCTTTCCCCGCTGTAAAGGGTCTGTGGGCAGAGCCCACCATCGTTAACAACGTTGAGACTCTGGCTTGTGTTCCCTACATTCTCCGCGAGGGTGCTGAGGAGTTTGCCTCCTGCGGTACCGAGAAGTCCAAGGGCACCAAGGTCTTCGCTCTGGGTGGCAAGGTCAATAATGTTGGCCTGGTGGAGATTCCTATGGGTACCACGCTGCGTGAGCTGATCTACGACATTGGCGGCGGCATTCCCGACGGCAAGAAGTTTAAGGCGATCCAGACCGGCGGCCCCTCCGGCGGCTGTCTGACAGCAGAAAACCTGGATGAGCCTATCGATTTTGACAACCTGGTTGCTAAGGGTTCTATGATGGGCTCTGGTGGCGCTATCGTCATGGACGAAGACAACTGCATGGTTGACGTTGCCAAGTTCTATATGGAATTCATCTGCGATGAGTCCTGCGGTAAGTGTACTCCCTGCCGTATCGGTACCCGCCGTATGCTGGAGATCCTCACCAAGATCACCGAGGGCAAGGGCACTCTGGAAGACCTGGACAAGCTGGAAGAGATCAGCAACCTGATCAAGACCGGTTCCCTGTGCGCGCTGGGCCAGACTGCTTCCAACCCCGTCGTGTCTACTATGAAGCACTTCCGGGATGAGTACATTGCACACGTGGTGGATAAGACCTGCCCTGCCAAGGTTTGTAAGAACCTGATGAGCTACGTCATCGAGCAGGATAATTGTGTCGGCTGCGGTCGCTGTGCCAAGGCTTGCCCCGCCGGCGCAATCGAAAAGACCGATTATATTGCTCCCGGTAAGAAGCTGCCTTCTTATCAGATCGATGCTCAGAAGTGTGTCAAGTGCGGCGCATGTATTGCTACCTGCAAGCTGAAGGCTATCGTAAAGAAGTAAGATATTTCATTCGTAAGGGCCGCACAGCAAAACTGTGCGGCCCTGTTTTTTATTCCCTTTGAAAAATTTGTCATTTGTGTATTATCATGGGATCGAGGTGTTGCGATGAGAAAGCTGAACCAACTTTCCGAACGTTCCTTTTTAAAGCTGTTCCTTTTGTTTTTCAGCAGCAGCTTTGTGATCGCCGCTGTTTTCATGCCGGATCGGTCTGACATGCTGTCGGGGTTGGTGCGGATCTTGAGCCAGCCCACCAAAGCATATACCAACTTCTTTGCGGTAGGTGGCTTTTCTGCTACTTTCCTAAACATGGGATCGGTAGGCCTGTGTTGTACCGGGCTGTACTGCCTGCCGGGAGATAAGGACAACAGCACAGCTACATTGGTTACGATCCTGACAACCGGTTTCGGTTCTTGGGGCATCCATATTTTAAATATGTGGTTTGGTGTTTTGGGAGTGGTGCTGTACTGCATCATCAAAAAAGAAAAGCTTGGGAATCACACCAACGCCATGCTTTTTACCACCGGTCTGGCACCATTCTTTTCCGAGTTTTTGGTTCGTTACCCCGATCCTGAGGTTGTAGGTTTTCGACTGGGCGGTTTTCTGCTGGCCGCAGGTGTAGGCATCGTATGCGGCTTATTCCTTCCTGCCGGTCTGGATAATTCTCCCAAGGTCCACAAAGGTTTTGATATATACTCTGCAGCGCTGCCGGTGGGAATGACCGCGCTGCTGTTCCAGGGATTTCTTTACAAAGCGGTTGGTGTGCCGGTTCCTTTGGCTGTTGCAGATATCACGGTGGCCTCATCTACCATTGTCAACACTTTCTGTGCTTGTCTGTTCTCTGCTTGCATTGTGCTTGCTTTTTCAATGGGTTGCAGGCCAAAGGATTATTGGAAGCTGATGTCCGATCCGGAGGTTGTGCGGAACTTCTCTGCCACCTACGGCAATGCTACAATGCTGATGAATGTGGGTCTGTTCGGCTTGTTCATTTTGGCATATTATAATATCATCGGTGCACCCTTTAACGGCATTACCTTTGGTGTTGTTTTCTGCATGCTCGCCACCTGCAATTCCGGTTCCCACCCGGGCAATATTTGGTCCATTATACTGGGTTATGTGCTAGCTTCCTACGGAACACGGTTGATCTCTGCTTTTGTGGGTGTTCCCTTTGCACAGACACTCAATACGCAAAACATTATCGTTGGTATCTGTTATGCAAATGGTTTAAGTCCCATCAGTGATCATTACGGTTGGCGTTACGGTTTGGTAGCAGCAATCTTGCACTATTTTATGGTTACTACGATTCCGTTGCTCCACGGTGATATGTGTCTGTACAACGGTGGCTTCACTGCCGCGTTGGTATGCCTGCTGATGATTCCAGGCTTGGAGCGGCTGTTTAAAACAAAGCTGGAACGTCAGGAACTAAGAAAGGCCTTAAGAAAATAAATGAAAAATGCTGACTTCATTATGAAGCCAGCATTTTTTCTTAAATAATTGCGGAAATCAGCAGATAAATCAGTGTTGCACACAGTCCCAGGCAGAACAGAACCAAGCCGAAGGACAAGCTCCGTTCGATAAAGGTTGCATTCTCTTTGAACGCGGCATACTTCAGTACGAACCAGTGCTCCAGATCCTTGCGGTGCTCATGATTACGCCAAATGGTTTGGTTCAACAGCTTCTCCAGCAGGTTCAGGGTCACGCCAACCACATGGGTCATGGCGTTGCCTTCTTCTAGTTCTCCCCGTTGGGGGCTGTCCCGGTATACGGTTTTCCGCAACAGGACCACGACTCCGTCGGTGAGAATGTTCAAAGTACCGGCAATTATCATGCCGGTTTTACGAAGGAAGGCGATCAGCACATCCGGCACATTATCCAAAAAGCTGCAAAGCCCGCCAAAGAACCCGGGCAGGATTTTTAGGATCAAGGGACGGTAAATCAGCTCTTCCAAATCCAGCCGTGCAGGCCATCGGTCTACATACTCTCCACAACGCATCATCCAGCCACGAACCACTGTGAAATACAGCGCCACACCAATGGTTACAGAAATCACACTGCCCTTAAGATTTACCCAGGCAAAATAATGGACAGCATGACCTGCATGGTGAACACCCAGGAAACTCTGAGCCATATCTGCCAGCCGATCCATGGTAAAACCGGGCAGCAAGCCCATAATCGGGACCAGCACGGCGGCAGATGTCAACGCAACAGCACTGATAGGCTTCCAATAAGTTTTCTTGGCATCAAAGGCTGCCTGTACCTGAGCATCCCGGTTTTCTTCCAAAAACACCGCAACAAACAGCTTGCACATATAGGCAACGGTCAGACCGCCGCTGATCAAAAAGATCCATTCAATGGCCTTCATGCTGCTTAGCGTAAAGAAAGCGGAGTGCAGATGACCGCCTTCCATAGCGTGGATGTATTCTACAATGCCTTCGTGCAGCAGGGTCTTGCTGATGTAGCCGCTCCAACCGGGGATGCCGCCGATACCCAAGGCTCCCATCAGATAACATAGCATCAGCAAGGGTTTCTTTCGGCCAAAACCGCGAATTTCGTTCAACTCCAGCTTGTGGGTGTTCATAAAGATCACCGCTGCCACCAGAAACAGAATCAGCTTGAACATGGAGTGGTTCAGCATATGCAGGAAAGTTCCTCTGGCTGCCAGCGTATTTTCCTCGCCCAGCAGTACCAGCATACCAACACCTACCAGAATAAAGCCGATCTGAGAAACAGAGGAGCAGGCCAGTGTACGCTTGAAATTCACAGAGAACAGCGCAAGCAATGCGCCCAGGAACATGGTAACGACACCAATAAGAAGGATCAGCGCTCCCCAGGCATCGTCATGGAGCAGCATTTTGCAGCTGATGACCAGAATACCGAAAATACCGGTTTTCGTCAGAATGCCGGACAGCAGGGAACTGGCCGGGGCCGGAGCCACCGGATGGGCCTTGGGCAGCCAGATGTGGATGGGGAATGCACCGGCCTTGCCGGCAAAACCCACAAGCATGCACAACGCCGCAGGCCAGAGATTTTTACCTTCACAGGCCGCAGGCAATTCCTCGATGACCAGCGTTCCTGCAGTCTGATACAGCAGGAAAATACCCATCAGCAGCACCATACCGCCGATGACTGCCACCGCCAGATATGTTCCGCCCGCCCGCAGGGACCCTTCCTTTTCATCCTGCGCCACCCACACATAGGAGCACAGGGACATGATCTCAAAAAATACAAAAGTGGTATACAGATCTGCGGACAGGAAAACGGCCACTGTTGCGCCCAGTGTAATCAGCTGAAACAGATAATACCGATTCCGATTGCGGTAATGAGCAAAATACTCCGAAGAGATCAGGCCGGTGATCAGCCACATAAAGGCAGCCACCAGTGCATAAATACAACGGAACCCATCGGCTGTAAAGTTCAGACCGAGTCCGCAGAAACCGGCAACCGTTATCGTATGGCCTTGCTTGTGGGTTACCAGTAGCATCAGTGCAAGAATAAACTCCGCGGCCACAGCTACACCGAAGAAGATGTTCCGTGCGGTTTTATTTTTTCTGCCGATCAGATAAGAAAGGACCGCTGCTGCTATTGGGCCAAATACCAACAGATAAATCAAAATATCCATGATGCGCCTCCCATCTTAGAACATCCCATGGGCGATTGCCCGGAAGAATTCGATCAAAGGCGCAGAAAACAAACCCAACAGCACCGTAGCCACTGCACAGATCAGCATAGGCAGACACATTTGCCAGCCGGGATCGCTCGCCGGTTCTTCACGCTTTTCCTCTGTAGCCGGGAAAAAGGCGCGGCATACCACACTGAGCATGTAGATCGCAGTCAAAAGTGCAGAAAGAATCAAACAGACAATACCTGCATAGGCAGTAGGATTGCCACTATGTACAGCCGCCTGAGTCAAATTCCATTTACTGATAAAGCCGGCAAAGCCCGGAACGCCCATCAGGCCAAGAGAAGCCGCCGCAAAGGTTCCGAAAACGATCTTCATTTTCTTTCCCATGCCGTTCATCTCATAGATGTGCTTCTTTCCTGTCTGATGCATAAATGCACCTGCACAGAAAAAAGCAGTAATTTTCATGAAACCGTGGAACACAAAATGGGTCAGTGCACCCACCAGGCCCAAAGGGGTCATTATGGTGGAGCCGAAGATGATGTAGCTTAAATTGCTCACGGTGGACCAAGCCAAACGGCGTTTGATGTGGGTCTCCTTCACCGCGCGGCTGCAGCCGTAAACGATGGTAAACATAGCCAGCACCATACATACATTTTGGACCCAGGTCCCCTGAAGAAAATCTGTACCAAAGCTATAGTAGGTCAGCCGGATAATGGCAAAGGCACCGGCATTGACCACTGCCACTGCGTGTAGCAGTGCTGTCACCGGAGTGGGTGCCACGCCTGCCTGCGGCAGCCAGGAGGACAGGGGAAAAATGGCGGATTTTACGCCGAAGCCCATAAAGGAGAAGAGATAGATCCACAGAAGCAGATCACTGTGGTGTCTAAGTGTTGTCGGGGAGAAGACGCCGCCCATTACAAATTCGCTGGTATCTCCGTAGATGATCAAAAAGACCATTCCCATCAGCGCAAAGGCTGCGCCGCCGATGGAGAAGTACAGATATTTCCGCACCGCTAAAATGGCTTCGCGGGTCATGGTGTGCATTACCAAAGGCACAGTTACCAGAGTAAGAAGCTCATAGAAAAAATACATGCTCATGATATTGGAGGCAAAAGCAATACCCAGGGTGATGCCGTAGGTCATGGTATAAAACATGAAAAAGGGCTTTTCGTGTTTCTCATGGGTCATGTATTCAAAGGCATACAAGGTTGCCAGGGGCCAAAGGATCGCCACCAAACCGGCAAACACCATGGTCATTCCATCGATCTTAAACGAAATAGAAAGATCGTTCACAAAACGAACCACATGGAAATCTTCCGTTTTGCCACCCAGCAGCAACGCCACTACCACCGCAGAGGTCAGCAGCACCACGATCTCGATATATGTAAGTATCCATTTCCGCTTCCGAAACGGCAGCAACGGGATTCCAATGCCGCCTAGAACTGGCAGAAGAATGGCAACTAAGATCCAATATTGACTCATATGCAGCCTCCGTTTACAGTACTGCAGCAGTAATCTTGGCGATGTAATCTGTCAACAGATTGGGGAAGATGCCCAGCAGAATTGCCAAAACAGCCAAAATCAGCAACGGGATCAGCATAGTCAGATCCGGTTCTTTCTTTTTAAGTCCCTCGTAATTAAAGTCCGCGCCGGGCAGGAAACCGTTCACTGTAATAGGCAGCAAGTAGCCTGCTGTCAGCAAAGCACTGGTCAGGAGCACTACAGGACCAAGCCAGGAGAAAGTCCCGATTCCGGAGGACAGTGCGCCGGTAGCCAGATACCACTTACTGATAAAGCCACTGGCGGGAGGAATACCGATGAGCGCCGCGGAGGCAAAGGTAAAGCACCAAATGGTGACGGGCATTTCCTTTCCAATACCCCGCAGATCATCCACATTGGTCTTGTGCGTCTTATAGATGATCGCGCCGGCACTGAGGAACAGGCAGGATTTAATGACAGCGTGGAACACCACGTGCAGCAGTGCGCCTGTCATGGCCTGCGGTTGCAGCAGGGACAGACCGAAGAGAATATAGGAAGCCTGACTGACTGTGGAGTAGGCCAGGCGCTTCTTCATGACCTTCTCCCGATAGGCCAGCATGGAACCCATGAATACTGTCAGTAGTGCCAGGCTCATCCAAAGGGTCTGGACCCAGGTGCCCCGGATAAAGTCTGCGCCTACCAGATAGTAGACCACACGGATCATGCCCAAGACGCCCATTTTAACAATGATTCCGGACATAACCGCACTGGCAGGAGCCGGCGCTACAGGGTGGGCAGTTGGCAGCCAGGCGTGGAGGGGGAACATGCCGGCTTTTACGCTGAAACCAATAATCATGGAGAAGGCAACCACCAACATCAGCGTTTCATTGCCAGCAATGGAACCCAAATTCAGTGTGCCGCCAGGCAGAAAAGTGAAGCTATCTGCAAACCGGTTCAGGAAGAACAGACCAAACAGCACCATATAGGCACCGAACAGAGAATAGAACAGGTATTTCAGGCCGCCCTTGATGGCATCCTTGGAGCGGTTATGCAGGATCAGCGGAACAGACAGCAGGGTCATCAGCTCGTAGAACAGGTAGAAGGTGACCATACCGCCGGAGAATACCAGTCCATGGAGGATGCCGTGCACCATAAGATAGAAACCGAAGAAACGGGTTTCCTCCTGCTCGTGCTTCATATACTCAAACGCATAGAAGCCCGACAAGACCCAGACTGCATTTACCACCACGGCAAACAGCTTGCCCATGTTATCCACATGGAAGTAGATATCCAGGTTTTTGCCGAAGGAGAACAGCAGCAATTCTGTTTCTCCTCCAAATGCAACAGCCAAACCCAGCGCAGCAGTTACGGCCAGGCCTACGCCGGTGAGGGTCAAAAGAATGCTTCTGCACTTGAATTCCCGTTTCAACAGGATCCCGAGACCCAGTAATACAGGGAAAAGAATCGATAAAATCAGCATGATGTTTACCTCTTTACGAAAAATGGAGCAGACCTTCTGCAATCAGGGAGATGATCGGCTGGGAAGCCAAACCCAAAATCAGATTCACAAGAATGAACAGTAAAATCGTAATACAATACTGTTTTTGCTCCGGGAATTTCACACTAAAATATCCCTTTTGCTTTATTTCTTCTTTATTTGCCGGCGTATAAATACGGACCGCGGTTTTCAAGAAGTAGATGGCGTTCAGCACTGTACTGATGGCCAGAACAATAAGAGTCGGAAACAGCTTCCAGTTAGGCAAGAGCACAGCAGCCTCTGCAAACAGCAGTTTGCTGACAAAACCGGAGAACATAGGGATACCTACCATGGACAGGGATGCCACAAGGAAACCGACACCTGCCATCTTGTTCCGGTAAGCGGCACCGGTGAGTTCAAAGAAGCTGCGACTGCCACCGGAAACATCCGTCAGGCCAATAGCAGAAATGAACAGCAACGACTTGGTGGCACCGTGAGCCAGAATATGAAAGACCGCCGCGATCAGACCGGCTTCCGTACCCAACCCTAAGCCCATGTAGATATAGCCGATCTGAGCCACGGAGGAAAAGGCGATCATACGCCGTATGTCCTTTTCCCAAATTGCGCTGACAGAACCGAAAATCATTCCGCACAGGCCGAACAGGAACAGCAGATTCAGAATGTGACTACCGGCAATGTGCTCTGCGCCAATGACCCGATAGAAGATCTTAAACAGCAGGAAGATATAGCCTTTGGACACCAAACTGGACAAGATCGCGCCTGAGGAAACGGTGCTATAGCCGTAAGCGTCCGGCACCCAGGAGTGGAAGGGAAACAGGGCGCTCTTAATGGCAAGGCCGACCGTGATAATACCAATGGTGATCATCATGGGAACCCGGTAGGTACCCGCTGCCATAATTGCCCCAATTTGCTGCTGAATGTTCTCCATCAGCAGATGGCCTGTCAGATCGTAGATCATGCAGATACCCAAAAGCAGCAAACCGGAACCCAAAAGGCTCATGATCATATATCGTACCGCAGCTTCAATACAGCGACCGTTTTGGCGGATCATGATCAAACCACAGGCCGCAATGGTATTGATCTCAACAAATACATAGGCAGTGAACAGGTCATTGGTGTACACCAACGCCAGCAGTGAGCTGAGAAGCAGGTTGCACAGAATGTAGTAAATGTTGTGCTTTGAGACTTCCACCTCATCGAAGAGTTTTTTTCTGCCGCCCAAAAGAGATAGCAGCATGATGATGCTGAAGAACAGTGCCATGCCTGCTTCCAGCACGCCTACCCGCAATTCATTGCCCCAAGGGGCCGGGAAGTGACCCATCATGTAGGTATAGCTATCGATTCCGGAAGCCAGCAAATATTGCAGCAGCCAAGCAGACAGAATCGTAACCGCAGTTACCATGGCAGCATTTAGCCGTCTGGCAGCCTTTCCGGGAAGGACGGAGGAAAGAATTCCGGAAAACATGGACAGCATAATGCAGAAAAAGGGGACATTGCGTACCAGTTCCATTACAGTCCCTCCTCCCGCAGCCGAGCAGAGATCTCATCCAAGTCCAGGGTATGATACCGGCGATACAGCCGGATGGTCAGCGACAGCATCAAAGCACTGACAGAAACGGAAACCACAATGCCCGTCAGCACCAAACCGCTGGGAATGGGATTGATATATGCTTCTACATCTTGGATACCGTCCACTACAATGGGAGGTTTGCGACCGGAGATATAGCCTTTTCCTGCCAAAAACAGGTAGATGGCTGTATCCATGATGTTAAAGCCGATTATTTTTTTGATCAGATTCTTCTGAAACAGCAGGTTCGCAAAGCCTATGCCGAATAGGAGCATTGCCACAGCTTCTCCCATATTGGTAAGTAAATTCCCGCCCATATCAGAAGCCCCCCTTTCTAAACAGGGTGTAGAAGGCATACATGGTGCAGGCCACCACCATGCCCACGCAGATATTCAGCGGCAGGATCAAACCGCTGCTCAAAATTGCTCCGGCCTGGCCCAAGGGAATGCCGCTCTCCAAGTGATTGGCACCGGTAAAGAAAGAATAACTTTTTGCCAAACAGTAAAAGGACAAAGAAACCACACTGATCCGCTTGTAGGTCTTTTCCGTAAAGAACCGGTTCAGCTTTTCAAAGCCAAAGGCGTTGGCATACAGGATCAGTCCTGCGCCGATAATGG
This sequence comes from Faecousia sp., assembly GCA_045580345.1. Lineage (GTDB taxonomy): Bacteria > Bacillota > Clostridia > Oscillospirales > Oscillospiraceae > Faecousia. The sequence continues at coordinate 5,299 of JAZNNO010000042.1, read as the reverse complement.
CACCGCCGGAGAAACCGCCTCCGGGTGAAATATGACCGTTGAGGATCACATAAATGCCGAAGATGATGATAATGGGAAACAGCAGAAAGGTAACCCTCTGGAGGATGCTGTCATCCTTGGGTTCATAGTGTTGTTCCCGGCGTTGCTCCGCTTCTTCTTCGTGTTTTTCTTTTTTCTTATCGCTGCGCAGCAGGATCAATACCGTGCAGGTGGCGATAAACAGCACATTGGATTCACCAAAGGTATCAAAGGCGCGGTAATCCAAAATCATGCCGGTAACAATATTCACAGCACCGGTATCCTGCTGGCCATCTTCAATATACTTGGAAGCCACTTCATTGCTGGCGGGATTGTCCGCCGCACCTACAGGCGGGAGGTGGGAAACTGCCGTCAGCAGCATTAAAATCAACGCCAAACAGCACATCACGGAAGCGATTTTATAGAAACGGCGGAAATTCTTATATGTCCGGTTGTGTTCACGGTCATAGACATTGCGGATGACTGCGTTCTGATCCCGGAGATGCTCCCGGACCAACCGCTCGTTTGGAATGTATTCTTGTTGCCGGTGTGTTTCCATGTTGTCGCAGAACGGATCAACGTCGCCGCCGATCCAACGCAGCAGCCGTGTCAAAGGTTTTTTTCTGTATTCTTCCTCCGGAATGGGCTTACTCATCAGAGTCACCTTCTTCCTTCATGGCATGAATCTTCTTGAGTGTTACAAAGAACAAAAGGCTTGTAACGCCTGCACCAACGGCAGCTTCTGTAATCGCCAGATCCGGAGATTCCAGCAGGATCCAAATAATGGACATAACCAGACTGTAGGACATAAAGATCAAAATAGAGTTCAGCAAATTCTTTGAAAAGCTGACAGCAATGGCGCAGACGATCAAAAAGCCAAGCAAAATATACTCAAAAATCAGCATAGCTCGTCCTCCCAGGTGTCCTTCGGCAGTTCACAATGCTCCTCCAATTGTTCGTTGGTTACTACTTCCAGACGGGAAATCAGATGAGAAGAAACAGGAGAAGCCAGCCATAGGAATACAACAACCAAGGCCATCTTCAAAGAGTTGAAATTGAATCCGGACAAAAGGATCAGTCCTGTCAGCGAAACACCAAGACCCAAGGTATCACCCATTGCAGCAGCATGCATCCGGTTAAGCACATATTTGAACTTATAAACGCCAAAAATCTGCAGCATAAAAATTGCAAGGCCCAACAGCAACAAGACGACACCTGCTACAAAACGAATCCATTCAAGAATCTGCATTGCCGCTTTCCTCCTTCTTTTTTTCTTCCCGCGCTTTCCTTTGTCTGTAGACACCGGTATAGATTCGGGTCAGAACAACCACTGCCAAAAAACTGATCATGGCATAGATCAAGCAGATATCCATTAGGTATCCTTGCTCCTTTACCACAGACAGCAGTGCAATCATAACCATAACGATGGTACCCATCATATTGACCGCTACCAGTCGATCCGCGATTCTGGGACCTTTCACGGCACGAATCAGGCAAAGAACTAACATGAGTGCCAACACACACAAGATACCGTAAAACAGAGCACTATACTCCTGTATCAGTTCCATTCTTATTCCTCCTCCATTTTGTGCAGCAGGCGGACAAATACGGAGCCCTCCATACCCTTGGAAAGAGATTTGTCCAAACAATGCACCAGCAGATCATTTTCTGTCAGAGCTACAGTAATGGTACCAGGGGTCAAGGTAATGGAGTTTGCTAACATCATCCGTGCCGTTTCGGTTTTCAGATCCGTATGAACATGGACGATCACCGGCTCCATTTGTTCCTTTCTCGTCAGGATCATACGAGATACCGTAATGTTCGCTGCAATGATTTCCTTAACCAAATAGTATAGGTATTGACAAAAAGAAGGTATTTTCTTATAGAAACGCAATTCCTTTTGCAAGCTGTAGCCCATGAATTTGCAGACAAACGCAAACACTGCACCTGCCACAGCAACACCGAACAAAGCAATTTCCAAAGTCAGTCTTCCGTTGAAAACGACCCACACTAGAAAAAACAGCAGCAGCATGTTGATACTCCTATCTAAATAAAGTTCACCAAAATTCGGCATTATAATTTTAGCACTTTGGCGTCAAAATGCAAGGGGTTGTTTCAATAAGGCGTACATAATACGATGTTATTTAGCAAAGATGATCCTAAGAAATATCTGTTGCGTACAAATTCCTCATTCATGCCGAAAAGCGTAAAAAAACTGACCCGATTGGGTCAGCAGGATGTTGATCTGCATCAGAATAAATTCTTCCTTATGAGAAACTGCCGTCGTTCATATTTTTGATCTTCTTCATAATACACCTCAGTTAAAGATCTGGGCAATCCGAGCCCAAAAGTTCGAATTGCCCAGACAGTCGGCTTTCTTCTCCCATACTCCCACGCGGTACGCCGCATTACTGTGGCGGTACCCAAAATTACCTGTTCGCTATTCGCTCACGAAATTTTGACCGCAGCCACTCGCTCAGGTCGTTTCATCCGCCACCGGCGGCACTTCCTTCGCTCCCTGTCAGTTATATGGGATGCTATTTTTTAGATCTTCTCAGCAGCCTCGACCACGTGCTTCATCAGCACGGTGGTGGTAACAGCGCCCACGCCGCCGGGAACGGGGGTGATAGCGCCAACAATGGGCTCGACCTCGTCAAAGACGCAGTCGCCGGACATACCGCCCTTGCCCTTGGAGGTGATCTTCTCGGGATTCCAGTTCATGGAAACGTCGATGACGATCTGACCTTCGCTGACAAAATCCTTGGTCAGGCTGCCCAGCACGCCGGCAGCGGTGACAATGATGTCTGCCTTTTTGCAGATCTCAGCGGTGTTGACAGTCTTGGTGTGGCAGACGGTAACGGTAGCGTTCTTACCCATCAGCATCATAGCTGCGGGCTTACCGACAACCAAAGAACGGCCGATGACCACTGCGTTCTTGCCCTTGCAGTCGATGCCGTAGTAGTCCAGAATTTCCATACAAGCGGCGGGGGTGCAGGGAGCATAGCCCAGATCCTGGCCCTCGAACACGCCGGCGTTGGACATGTGGGTCATGGAGTCCACGTCCTTCTTGGGATCCAGGCGGTTGCAGATCTCGTCCTGGTCAGCCTTCAGATGCTTGGGCAGAGGACGGAACATCAGCACGCCGTGAACGCTGTCATCAGCATTGATGCCGTCGATGACCTTCAGCAGCTCTTCCTTGGTGGTTTCCTCGGGCAGGATGTAGTTCTTGATGGCTACGCCAACTTCCTCAGTGCGCTTGGTAGCGCCCTTTTCGTAGCTGAGGTCGGAGGGGTTCTCGCCCAAACGGATGATGCCCAGAGTGGGGGTAACACCCTTTTCCTTCAAAGCTGCGGTGCGGCCCTGCAGAGCAGCAACCAAAGCTTCGTTAACTTCTTTACCTAACAGCTGTTTTGCCATTTTCTGTTTCCTCCTAAATCAGACACCAAAACCGGATTTGACGGTATTGAAAATTTCATCAGCCATTGCGCCGTACTTGTCCAGCATACCCAGTGCCTTTGCGTTCATTTCCTCGGCGACCTCACGGTTCTTCAGGGTCTTGGTGTTGATGAACACATTGAGGGAAGCTGCCTGCAGAGCGGCCTTGCAGATGGTTGCGCCGCAGCCTGCATCGGAAACAGCCAGGCGGCTGCCCTTGGCGGCAAACACAGCGATGTACTCAATAGCCTGGCAGCACAGTTCCATGATCTTCATGGGGGTGGAGCAAGCGATGATGGTAGCCTCTTCCATAACAGCGTCACGGGTGGGGTCATCCTTGGGAATGCCGTAAGCCTTGGCCAGGGGCAGGAAGTTCACTTCGTCAGCTTCCACCTGGTCCAGCAGTTCCTTCTGCAAAGCATCGCATTTAGCCTTCAGCTCGATGATCTCGGCTTCCACATCTGCGTACTTCTTCTTGCCAACGGTCAAAGAACCGACCATATTGCCCAAAGCAGTGCCGATAGCACCAACCAAAGCAGCAGCGCCGCCGCCGCCGGGAGCGGGAGCGTCAGATGCCAGAACCTCCACAAACTTGCGGCAGGTTTCCATAGTCATATCCATAATATGTATCTCCTAAAAGTAATATTGTAGGGCGGGGGCTTGCTCCCGCCCTACATTGTGTTTTTATACCCCAAAAGCAGAGGCGGAAATCCGCCTCTGCTTATTGGAAAAATCGGAATTAGAACAGGCCAGACACCTTACCGGTCTCGACGTCAACGTCAACACGGCGGTATGCGGGGTCAGCAGCAGTAACGGGCATCATGGAGATAGTACCGGCCATGGGGCACAGGAACTTAGCGCCGCCGTACTCCAGAATGTCACGAACGGTCAGCTTCCAACCGGTGGGCACGCCCTTCTTGGTGGGATCGTCGGACAAAGACAGGTGGGTCTTAACCATCATGGTGCAGTAGTCAGCGTACTTGGGATCCTTCTCGAAGCGCTCAGCCTTCTCAACAGCCAGAGGCAGCCAGACAACGCCGTCAGCGCCGTAGACTTCCTTAGCGATCAGCTCAACGCGCTGACGCAGAGGCATCTCCAGATCGTACAGGAACTTAACTTCGTTCTTGGACTCGCAAGCCTCAACAACGACCTGAGCCAGCTCAGCAGCGCCCTCGCCGCCGTAACGCCAGTGGTTAGACTCAGCGCAGCGGATGCCCTTCTCAGCACACAGCTTCTTCAGCAGAGCGACTTCAGCGTCGGTATCGGTGTAGAAGCGGTTGATGCAGACAACGGGAGTGATGCCGGACTTCAGAATGGTGTTAACATGGTGGAACAGGTTGCAGGTACCCTTCTCCAGCAGTTCCAGGTTCTCCTCCTTGTACTCCTTGGGCAGGGGTGCGCCGGGGGTAACCTTGGGGCCGCCGCCGTGCATCTTCAAGGAACGGACGGTAGCAACCAGAACGGAAACGTTGGGGGTCAGACCGGACAGACGGGTCTTAACGTTCCAGAACTTCTCGAAGCCGATATCAGCAGCGAAGCCGGACTCGGTGACGTGGTAGTCGAACAGCTTCAGAGCCAGACGGTCAGCGATAACGGAGGACTGGCCGATAGCGATGTTTGCGAAGGGGCCGGCGTGGATCAGAACGGGCTGATGCTCGACGGAGTAGCACATGGTGGGGTTGATGGCGTTACGCATCCAAGCGGTCATAGCGCCGGCAACATCCAGGTCTTCACAGGTAACAGGCTCGCCGGTCTTGGAGTAAGCAACGACGACCTTGCCGATGCGCTCGCGCAGGTCCTTCAGATCCTTGGCAACAGCCAGGATAGCCATCAGCTCGGAGCCGAC
>JAZNNO010000041.1:0-29621 GCA_045580345.1 Faecousia sp. | reverse complement strand
CAAGAAAAATTCTTGAGACGAGTAAATCAAACCCGCGGTACCACTCAAATTGCAGCTTACGCTGCCGCTTCACGCTCCAACAAGCGCTATCCCTTAACGCGGGCTTACGGAAGCACCTGGCAAACGCTCGGAGCTTCAGCTCGGAAGTGATGGGTCTTGTGGCAGGAAACTGTCGGTTCGCACCAAACACCGACTCTCTGAAAGTCCCTTTGCCGGACCGTCTTCGTCACAGCCTTTTCACTTATTGACCACATTATACAATGTCCACGGGCAAAAGTCAAATGTTTTTGTAGCGGAGAATTACATAATTTTCGGCAGGCAGTGGGCGTTGTTTTTGTGCAAAATCGCAAAAAACGGGTTTTCCCAACTTTTTTGTTGACAAATCAGAGGATTTGTGATTATAATGGGGCAACCGAATAGAAAAAGACAATGACGGAAAATTTGCCCTAACGGAAAGCTCCAGAGAGCCGGCGGTTGGTGTGAGCCGGTGCGGAATGTTTTGGCGATCTGATTCCCGAGTCGGTCTTGTGAAAACGTAAGTGAGTAATAAGATCCGGGTTCCCCCGTTACAGGGATAGGACTTGTTGGAGTCCGATGAGTGATTTCCCGCAAGGGGAATAAGCAGGGTGGTACCGCGAATATAAATTCGTCCCTGAGGTCTTAGGATCTCAGGGCTTTTTGTTTTAGAAAAAGCCTTCCCCCGGGGGGAAGGTGGATGCCCAAAGGGCAGACGGATGAGGAATGCGGGCGGTAATCTTGATTGACCGCTGTGCATCAGACCCGCAACACACTTTCAAATCAAGGAGATGTAAATTATGCAGAATGTACGGATCAGTGATGTAACCATGAAGCAGGTACAGGAGGGCTTTTCCCTGTCCTTTAAGGAGAAGATCGAGCTTTCCAAGCTGCTGGATAAATTGGGTGTGGATGTGATCGAACTGGAGGGGATTGGTAATCCCCGGATCGATAGCCTGCGGATCAAGTCTGTGTGCAGTGCCGTAGGCTGCACCGTAGCTGTGCCTGTCAAATTGGACAAAGAGAGCATCGATGCTACCTGGAATGCGCTGAAGGAGGCAAAAAAGCCCCGTTTGCAGGTGTGCGCCCCTGTCAGCTCCGTACAGATGGAGTACCTGTTCCATAAAAAGCCCGACGCTATGAAGGATGCCGTTGCCAAGGCCGTTGCCGATTGCAAGGCATTGTGCCGGGATGTTGAATTTGTGGCAGAGGATGCCACCCGGGCAGATTTTAATTATTTGGTCAGCGTTTTGCAGACCGCTGTGGAGGCCGGCGCTACGACCGTGACCCTCTGTGATACCGCAGGCACTATGCTGCCTACGGAGTTTGCCGCGTTTATTAAGGAGCTGCCTGCCTTGGATGCCAAGCTCGGTGTTTCCTGCGCGGATACCTTGTCCATGGCAGATGCCTGTGTTATCGCCGCTGCTGAGACTGTGGGAGAAGTGAAGGCCGCAGCCTATCCCCTCACCACCGCAAATCTTGCCAATGTGGCCCGGGTGATCGCCGCCAAGGGTGATACCATGGGTATTTGTGCCAATGTAAGCGTGACCCAGCTGAGCCGGATCATTGATCAGATCGCCTGGATGTGCCAGACCGGCAAGACCGCTTCCAATGAAAACAGCGATGCCGATTCCGGCATTTATCTCACTGCCCACGACGATGCAGCCGCTGTTGCCAAGATCGTGGAATCCATGGGCTACGACCTGTCCGAAGAGGATGTTACCAAGGTGTATGAAGCCTTTAAGGCCATTGCCGAGAAAAAAGACAAGGTCAGCACCAAGGAATTAGATGCCATCGTGGCCTCCGCTGCTATGCAGGTGCCGGCTACCTATAAGCTGGACACCTATGTGATCACATCCGGCAATACCATTTCCGCCACCGCCCATATTAAGCTTTTGAAAAACGGCGAGAGTGTAGAGGGTGTGTACATCGGCGATGGCTCTATCGATGCCGCATTCAAGGCGATCGAATCCATCACCGGCTGTCATTATGAGCTGGACGACTTCCAGCTCCAGGCTGTTACCGAGGGCCGGGAGGCTATGGGTCAGACCGTGGTAAAGCTCCGGGCCGGCGGCAAGGTCTATTCCGGTCGTGGCATTTCTACCGATATCGTGGGCGCCGGCATTGCTGCTTACCTCAGCGCCCTCAATAAGATCGTATACGAGGAGGAAACCGTATGAAACTCTCCTTTTCCACCCGTGGCTGGCCAAATTTAAGTTGGGAAGAGATGCTGGAAACAGCCCAGGATATGGGTTTTTCCGGTGTTGAGGTGTATAACCTGCCCAAGTTCAATCCAATGTTGGATAAGACCGGCCCCTTCCATAAATACCAAACTGCTGCCACCGTGCGGCAGCTGCGGGAATTAAAGCTGCAGATCCCCTGCTTTGATACCTCCTGCGACATTTCCGATCCTAATTGCAATTTGGAGGATTTGCTGGTTCTCTTTGAGGTGGCCCACAACACCCGTGTGTCCTATGTGGTTGCCTGCGCTTTGACGGAGAATGAAGACACTGTTAAGGCGAATTTGGAGAAGCTTCTGCCCAAGGCAGAGGAATTGGGCGTGACCTTGCTGCTGAAGACCAGCGGCATCTATGCCGATACTGCCCGTCTGCGTACCATGCTGGACCAGTTTGCCAGTGACAATATGGGCGCGCTGTGGGATGTGCACCATCCCTACCGGGATTTCGGTGAAAGCGGCGATGCTACCATCAAGAACCTGGGCGCCTATGTATGCCATGTGCATTTGCGGGACTCCGACGATAACGGTACTTATCAGCTTATCGGTGAGGGCACGATGCCCATTGCCGATGTGATGCAGGCTCTGGGCAGTGTCAACTATGACGGCTTTATCTCCCTGGAGTGGAAGCCGGAATGGCTGGAAGAGCTCCAGGACCCCGAAGTTATTTTCCCGTATTTTGTGAACTTCATGAACCGGTTTGACAACCCCCGGGGCAAGAAAAAATCCCTCTACTTCAACCACGACGGCACGGGCCAGTATGTGTGGAAGAAGGATGAGCTGATCAATCTGACCTTCCCCCAGGTGCTGGACCGGGTGGCGGAGGAGTTCCCCGACCAGTACTGCTTTAAGTACACCACCTTGGACTATACCCGCACCTATGCCCAATTCAAGGAGGATGTGGACCGGTTTGCAAGAGCGCTGGTTTCCATGGGCGTGAAGGCCGGCTCCAAGGTCGCCATTTGGGCCACCAATGTGCCTGCCTGGTACATTACTTTCTGGGCAACCACCAAGATCGGCGCTGTGCTGGTTACCGTGAACACTGCTTACAAGATCCACGAGGCTGAGTACCTGCTCCGCCAGTCCGATACCCATACCTTGGTGATGATCGATTCCTGCCTGGACTCTAACTATGCCCAAATCATCAATGAGCTGTGTCCGGAAATCGCCAAGACCAAGGCAGGCTCTCCGCTGCACTGCAAGAAGCTGCCCTTCCTGCGCAATGTCATCACCGTTGGATTTAAGCAGCCCGGCTGTCTGACCTTTGATGAGGCCATGGCAAGATATGAGCTGGTGAGCCGGGAACAGGTGGAGCAGATGGCCGCTGCTGTCCGCCCCGACGATGTGTGCAATATGCAGTACACCTCCGGCACCACCGGATTCCCCAAGGGCGTTATGTTAACCCACTACAATGTGGTCAATAACGGCAAATGTATCGGCGACCGGATGGGACTTTCCACCGCAGACCGGATGATGATCCAGGTGCCTATGTTCCACTGCTTCGGTATGACCCTGTCTATGACTTCGTCCATGACCCATGGCGCGACCATGTGTCCCATGCCCTATTTCTCCGCAACCTCTTCACTGGCTTGCATCAACCAGGAGAAGATCACTTGCTTCAACGGCGTGCCCACCATGTTCATCGCCATGTTCAACCACCCCGACTACCGCAAGACAGATTTTTCCCATATGCGTACCGGTATTATGGCAGGCTCCGGATGTCCTCCCGAGCTGATGCGCCGGGCAGCCCAGCCGGATGAAATGAATATGTACGGCATCGTGTCCGTGTACGGTCAGACTGAATGCGCTCCCGGCAATACCATGTCCAGCTGGACGGATTCTTTGGAAGTGCGGACGGAAACGGTGGGTTATGCATTCCCCCATGTCCAGTGCAAGGTCATTGACCCGGAGACCGGCGAGGAAGTCGGCCCCGGTGTCAACGGTGAGTTCTGTGCCAAGGGCTACAACACCATGAAGGGCTACTATAAAATGCCCCAGGCAACAGCCGATACCATCGATCGTGATGGATGGCTTCATTCCGGCGACCTGGCCTGCCGTGACGAGGACGGCAACTATCGCATAACAGGCCGCTTAAAGGATATGATCATCCGTGGCGGTGAGAATATTTACCCCAAGGAGATCGAGGAGTTTATCTACACCCATCCCCAGACCAAGGATGTGCAGGTTATCGGTGTGCCGGATAAGAAGTACGGCGAGGAGATCATGGCCTGCATCATTCTGAAAGAGCCCGGCTCTGTGACGGTGGAGGAAATGACCGATTATATCAAGGCCAGCATGGCCCGGCACAAAGTGCCCAAGTACATTGAGTTTGTGGACAGCTTCCCTATGAATGCTGCCGGCAAGATCCTCAAGTACAAAATGCGCCAGGACGCCGCCCAGCGTCTGGGCTTGGTTGGTGACGGCTCCAACACCGCCGAAAACCCCAACGGATAAAGAAAAACGACCCCATTTGGGGTCGTTTTTTATGTATTCAAATCGCGGATAAGGGATTCGATGGGTTCGTCGTCTTTGCAGAATTCGTGGGTGCCCTCATAAATGTGCAGCTGCATCCAGTTCTTGTCGCTCATTTGCGTGGCTTCGTTGAAGGACTCGATGGTGTTGTGATAGTCAAAGAGGGCATCTTGATTTCCCATCAGCACATACAGCTTCCGGGGACAGATCAGGCAGGCGATCTGGGCATCGTCGAATTTGTGACCGGACTGGAACCAAACCCAATCGTGCCAGGGGACAGCATCCCGCTTGTTGAAATAGGAGCAGCAGATGGCGCTGCGAAGCCGCGTGTCCAAAGCGGCGGTCATCAAGGTGTAAAATCCGCCGTAGGACATACCTGCCATACCTAAGCAGGACACATAGCTTTGTGCCTCGAAATAGTCCAAGATCCGCATTAAGCCATAAATTTCCACTGCCGCAATGGAGCTGCCCACCCGCTTTAACCGGGCCTCCATCTCCTTCCGGTCATAGGGAACCTCGTAGCTGTCACTCCACAGGCAAAGCTGGGGGGCAAAGGCATGGACATTGTGGGAAATGATCCGGCTGAGCATGTGGTTATAATTGGTAGTGTCGTTGTAGACACCGGAGATCCGTTCCGGTGTACCCTGCCCACCATGCTGGGTCAGAACCAAGGGCTTGGGGGTGTCTCCGTCCATACGGAAGAACAGACCGGCCATTTTTACCCCCGGAAAAACCTCTAACTGCATGCGGTAGATAGTGTAGCCCTCTTCTTCTGACAATTTTTCTGCGGTGACAGGGGGAAGGTCGGTGGGGGAGGGCTGGGTCAAGGGCCAACCCAGCATATTCCGCAGATCTTTCCGGTAGCGCTCCGGGTCGGTGAAAATATCCCGGCAGTATTCCCGGCGAATCTCAGCGGCTTCGGCTTGCTTTTCTTCGATCAGCCGGGTAAGGCCGGCAAGGTACTGCTCTTTATAAGGCTTGGCAGTTTCCACGGGTTCTCGGTAATTCATAATCACACCTCGTTTTGCAAATGCGCCTTAGCGGCGGATAAAAGTGCGTATTTTTCGTTAGGGAGTTTTTCGTCCAACACCTGCTCCAAAAGGAGGTTTAGGCACGCGCCCATTTGCTTGCCGGGGGCAAAACCGATCTTCTGCAGATCCTTGCCGTTTACGGCTAAGTCCCGGAGGGTCAGACAGGCTTGCTCCTGCAGGATTTCTGCAATCAAAGCGGAGATGGCCTCAAAGCGGTCATTCTCATGGGTGCCGGTGCCAATGCGATCGGCCTTTTGCAGAGCCACCAACTGGTGCAGCGCATCCACACCGTACTGACCCAATCGGCGGCGGAGCAGTTTCTTATCCGGCTCTAAGGGGGTCATATGCTTTTCGATAAGGAAGACCACCCGCTCCCGCAGGGCGGTGGGGGCTTTCAGCGTTAGCAGCAGGTCATCTGCCATTTGGGCGCTTGCTTCTGCGTGGCCGTAGAAATGGCCGATGCCGGTTTCGTCAAGGGAGAAGCAGCCCGGCTTGCCGCAATCGTGGAGAATTGCAGCCCAGCGGACAGCCAAGTCAGTGGGGGCATTTTCCACCACATAGGCGGTGTGAGTATATACATCATAAATATGGTGGGGATTCTTTTGGTCAAAGCCCACAGTGCCAGCTAAGCAGGGGATCACCCGGGTGAGAATGACAGAATAGGTGGACAAATCCCCGGCCTTCAGCAGGGGGAGAAGTTTACATAACTCATCAAACACCCGTTCCCGTGCCAAATTGTCCATAAGGGGGGCGAGGGCATTCATAGCCGCCAGGGTGTCTTCCGTGGGGGTCAAAGAAAACCGTACGCCGAAACGCACACCCCGCAAGATCCGCAAAGCGTCTTCGGTAAAGCGGGTAGTGGGGTCGCCTACAGCACGCAAAATGCCCCTTTGCAGGTCCGCTTGCCCGCCAAAGGGGTCGATATAGCCGGTTTTGGGATTGTAGGCCATAGCATTGACGGTGAAATCCCGCCGGGAAAGGTCCTCTTTCACATCGGGCACGAACCGCACCCAGCCCGGGTGGCGGCTGTCTTGATAGCCGCCCTCTGTACGGAAGGTGGTGATCTCAATGACCGCTTTGTCAAAAACCACACCGATGGTGCCGTGCTTTTCGCCGCTGCGCACTAGGGTATGACCGGGAAACAGCCCGGCGGTTTCTTCCGGCAGGGCATTGGTGCAAAGGTCATAGTCGTGGGGAGTAAGGCCCAAAATAGCATCCCGGACACAGCCGCCCACCGCATAAGCTTCAAAGCCGGCCTTTTCCAATGCGGCTATGCAGCTTAGCACATTTTCCGGTAAATACATAGGCTTATTCATCGCTGGAAAGCTTCTCGGGAACGGCGGAGGGGGCGGGACAATCAAAGGTCAGCCACAGGATACCGGACAGGTAGAAGATCCAGTCGCTGCCCCGGCAGCACATAAAGCAGCAGAACAGAGCCGCCTGGCTGAAAAATACATACTTTTTGCTGTGCTCCAAGCCTAAAGCCAAAGCGGCCCGGTAATAAGAGGTGATCATCAGCAGCACACAGGCCAGCAGCGGGAAGAAGTACTGCTGAAACTGGGGTTCTGCGCTCCATACACTGCAATTGGTCATGGTCCGCAAAATGAGATACACGGTGATGATGCTGTGGAGCATAGCGTCGGCGTGGAATTTCTTCGCCCGGCACAGGGCGATATAGCCCAAAGCCGCCGCTGCCAAAATGCCGGTGGCAAAGGTCAGGATCTGCAAGATGCCCTTGCCGTGGGCGGCAAAGGCAGAAAAGGCCATGGCAACAGCGCTCAGCGCAATGCCCACAGCGGCAGCGCCGGAGGAGAAAAACAGCTTATCGGGGCAAAGGTCCTCCTCATTCCGGGAGCCCAGCCAGCAGATCACCAAAGTCAGCGCCAGCAGGCCGAAGCTCAAATAGCCGGCGATGTGGTTTTCGGGCAGCAGTCCCTTGGCGTTGATGGCAGAAAACAGCCAGCACTGCAGGAAGAAGCCTGCAAGACCTTCTATAATGGTAAACCAGGGGAAAATTCCGCTTCTGGGTTGGGTGTTCATGTAAAATGCCTCCTAAAAGACAGGTCGTCTGTATATTAAATGTATTATACCAACCTTTTTTATGGATTGCTACCCCTATTTTGGAAAATTTACTCTTGTATCCGGAAAAAATACAGAGTATAATTATAATGAAAAACTATGTGTTGGGGGAGAACCTATGCTTAAGAATATGGGACTGATTTTATCTGCGCTGATTGCGGCGGCGGTATGCGTGCTGACAGACGCTTTTGAGAGCCTTACCTGGCTGTGGCTGTTGCCGGTGGGCTTTTTGGCAAGTCTGCTGGTGCTGGCGCGCCTGTTTTTCCTGGTGCTGTGGCTTTGCTGCGCATTTGTGGATATTGAAAAGCCCCAGGAGCGTGACAGCAAATTCCACCGCTTTATGGTGGGTAATACTGCCCAGCTGGTGCTGAGCATTCTGCGGATGAAAATGCACACGGAAGGCCTGGAGCAGATCCCTAAGGATGGCCGTTTCCTGCTGGTTTGTAACCATATCAATGACTTAGATCCGGTGGTTTTGCTGGCGTATTTCAAGAAAAAACAGCTGGCCTTTATCTCCAAGCGGGAAAATGCCGATATGTTCATTGTGGGCAAGATCATGCATAAGATTCAGTGTCAGCGGATCAACCGGGAAAATGACAAGGAAGCCCTGCGTACCATTATAAATTGTATTAAGATCATTCAGGAGGATAAGGCCTCCATCGGTGTGTTCCCCGAGGGCTATACCAGCAAGGACGGACTTTTGCATCCGTTCCGCAGCGGTGTGCTTAAGATCGCCCAAAAGGCCAATGTGCCAATCGTGGTCTGCACGCTGCAAAATACCAACAAGGTATTCCGCAACATCAAGAAGCTGAAAGCTACCCATGTCCACCTGCACCTCATAAAGGTGCTGCAGCCGGAGGAGCTGAAAGGTAAGACCGCTGTGGAGGTGGGCGAGCTGGTACATAGTATGATGGCTGAAGATCTTGGCCCTGACTTGGTTTTGCAGGAAAATACTTGATTTTGCAAAAAGTTTCCTATATAATGAACTATTATTCCAATTTTGGAGGATGAAAAGATGAAAAACAGCGAAAAGACATTAGAGATGATCGTAAACCTTTGCAAGAACCGCGGTTATGTGTACGCCGGTTCTGAGATCTACGGCGGCCTGGCCAACTCCTGGGACTACGGCCCTCTGGGTGTGGAGTTTAAGAACAATGTTAAGAAGGCCTGGCTGAAGAAGTTTGTCCAGGAATCTGATTATAATGTAGGCCTGGATGCCGCTATTATTATGAATCCTACCACTTGGGTCACCACCGGTCACGTGGGTTCTTTCACCGACCCCCTGGTTGACTGCAAGGGCTGGGGCGCCCGTCACCGTGCCGACAAGCTGATCGAAGAGTCCGAGTCCGGCAAGGGTGTCAATGTGGACGCTATGAAGCCCGCTGAGATGAATGACTTTATCGCTGAGCACGAGGATGTGGTCTGCCCCAACTGCGGCAAGCATCACTTTACCTCCATCCGGAACTTCAATCTGATGTTCCAGACCAAGATCGGCGTTACCGAGGACTCCTCCTCCATTGCATACCTGCGGCCCGAGACTGCCCAGGGTATCTTCGTCAACTTCGACAACATTCAGCGTACCACCCGGAAGAAGCTGCCCTTCGGCGTTTGCCAGGTTGGTAAGGCTTTCCGAAATGAGATCACTCCCGGCAACTTCACCTTCCGTACCCGTGAGTTTGAACAGATGGAGTGCGAATTCTTCTGCCAGCCCGGCACCGACTTGGAGTGGTTTGCCTACTGGAAGGACTTCTGCAAGAACTGGCTGATCTCTTTGGGCATCAAGGAAGAGTCCCTGCGGCTTCGTGACCATGAACCCGCTGAGCTGGCCTTCTACTCCCGGGCTACCACCGATATCGAGTATCAGTTCCCCTTCGGCAACGGCTGGGGTGAGCTGTGGGGTATCGCTGACCGTACCGACTATGACCTGGGCCGTCACCAGGAAGCTTCCGGTAAGAAGCTGACCTACTTCGACCAGGATCGCAATGAGCATTACATTCCTTATGTTATCGAGCCTTCTCTAGGCTGCGACCGTGTGGCGCTGGCATTCCTGTGTGAGGCTTATGACGAGGAAGTTGTGGGTCAGGATAAGAACGGCAAGGACGATGTGCGCACCGTGCTGCGCCTGCATCCTGCGCTGGCTCCCTTCAAGGCAGCCATCCTGCCCCTTTCCAAAAAGCTCTCTCCCAAGGCTGAGGAAATTTACCGGGAACTGCGGAAGGACTTCATGGTGGACTTTGATGATGCCGGTTCCATCGGCAAGCGTTACCGCCGTGAGGACGAGATCGGCACGCCCTTGTGCATCACTGTTGACTTCCAGACTGTGGGTGATGAGAACACCCCCGCAGACGATTGTGTAACTGTCCGCGATAGAGATACAATGGAACAGGTTCGTGTTCCTGTGGCGGACTTGAAGAACTACATTGCCGAAAAGTGCAAATTCTAATCTCCAAACTCTGTAAAAAAAATAAAATTTTGTACAATATACTAATTTACAAAAACCGAGGAAGTATGTTATACTGTTTACAATCGGCGGGGAATGCCCAGGGAGGTCGCCCCGTTTTGGCGAAAAATATGTGAAGGAGAAACGCTATGAATAAAAAATTTATTAGCTTGCTGCTTGCTGTGTGCCTGGTCATCGGCCTGCTGCCTGTTGCGTCTATTGCGGCAGATCCCGAACCGGCTACAGCGAAAGTTGCTATCACAAAGACTGGCAACGATTACATAATGGAGGCTGTAGAAGGCGGTGAGCCTGTCTACGGTAAGTCCGTGTCCTTTGCTGCCACAACCAGTGGTGGCGCTGATGCCGGTACCGGTTGGGAATTCACCAAGACCGGCGCTTCCTCCACGGATTGGAACTTCAAGTTTGAGTATCCCCAGGGCGGTGTTCCCACGCTGACTTTGAAGGATGCCAAGCTGCTCAATACTGACGCCAGCGGCAATACGCTGTATAAAAATGGCGCCACTACAAGCACTTGGACAGCTATTCAGTCCAGAAACCTGGTACACGATCTGAGGATCGTGCTGCAGGGCGAGAATACCTTCCAGGTAGACGGTATTCTGCGCGCTTTCTCCAGTGATTCCAGCAAGTTCCCCAATGTTACCATTGTGGGCGAAGAAGGCAGCAGTCTGGTTGCTACTGCTAAGACCAGAGGCTTCCAGAGCAAGAGCACTGCGGGCACAAGCGATACTGCCATTACCATTGAGAATGCTGATATTACGCTGTCTACCAACTCTTCTACTGCTGGCAATACGCCTATTTATACTGAAAACGGCAATATTACCATTACAAATTCTGACCTGAAGTTGGAAACTAAGAAGGGTACTTTGAGCGCTATCCACGCTAACGGTACCGGCACGATTACGGTTAACAGCAGCGATCTGGAGCTGACTGCTACCGGCACTGCCTTCAACAAGACTCCTGTTTTGGGTACCGGCATGACTGTTGTTGCCGGTGACGATGCAGCTTCCGCTGTTGCTGCCGATGCAGCTGCGCTGGCTACCGCTAAGTATGCCAAGGTGACCTACACCGCACCTGCTCCCAGCACCGAGGCCACCTCTGAGCCTTCCACCCAAGCTACTACCCAGGCTACCACTGAGTCTACCAGTGCGCCTACTACTGCACCCACTGTAGGTATGACTGCTCCCGCGGCTACTACCACAAAGCCCACCGCACCTGCAACACCTGCAACCAGCGGTACGGTTAAGCTGTGGGGAACTGATGTTTCCATTGACAGCGATGCTACCACTACAGACATTCCCGAGGCTCTGTACTGGGTCAACGGCGCCGAGGGCGCATTGCCCGCAGAAGCTACTGCTACCGATAACTGGAACTACTCCTTCTCCATTATCGACGGCGTTCCCACTGTTACACTGAAAAATGCCAACTACACCGGTACTGCTGCATTCCTGTATGCAAAGTATGACGGCCATCTGAGAGTGGCTTACGAAGGCACCAACAACATCACTGTGCCTTTCATTTCCGGCTCTACTTCCGCTTATTTCATCAGCTATGCATCTACTACCAACGGTGTAGGTAAGGGACATCTGTTCCTTGCAGGCGCTGAGGGCGCTGTGCTGAAAGTTACCGGCGGTGACAACAATGCAGCTTTGCTGGGCATAAGCAACAAGGCCTATATGACCATCTACGGTGGCACCATCAATATGGAAAGAGGTTCCGGCATTGGCGGTAGCTACGGTGCCATTGGCGCGGCCTACTCCAAGACTGTTATTCAGGATTGTACGCTGAATGTTAAGCATAACAATGCTATGGGTGACAAATGGCCTGCAGTTACTTTGGGCTACAACTCTTACGGTGTGACCATCACCAATGCCAATGTGAACATTGAAACCAATGCCCATACCGGTCTTTGCGCAGGTGTCTTCGGCTCCGATATGAACGGTGTTCTGTATGCAGCACCCATTACGGTCGACGGCAACAGCAATATTAAGGTGACTACCAATACTGCCAGCGCAACAGACAAGGCATATAGCGGTGTTGGCATTTATGCAAAGACCTTTACCGTCAAGAGCGGTAACCTGGAGGTTGAGGGTGCCAAGCAGGCGGTGTATGTGAGCACCGCTGATACAGATCCCGATCTGTCCAACTACAGCGGTAATTACGAAATGTTTACCGCTAAGGGTGGCGCAGCTGTGACCGAGTATACTGCAACTGCTTACTTCAAGGTGGCATATACTGGCGCTACCGCACCTTCCACCACTCCCTCCAGCGCTCCCTCCAGCGCTCCTTCCAGCGCTCCCTCCAGCGCACCCAGCAGCACTCCTTCCAGCGCACCTACCGATGCAACCGGCGGCGCACCTTCCGGTGAGCCCAGCATTGCTGCACCTACCTTCACTGCACCCACTGTGGCTATGACTGCACCTGCAGTAACCACTACCATGCCCGCTAAGCCCGCAACGGCACCCGAAAGTGCAAAGGTTACCCTGTGGGGCACTGAGGTTACTGTTGACGCTACCAATACTGCTTACTACTGGCGCAACGGCGCTGACGGCGGACTGCCCGTAGCAGTTACTGCTGCCGATAACTGGAACTACGCCTTCCAGATCATCGACAATGTTCCTACCGTAACATTGAAGAATGCCAAGTATAATGGCAATGCTGCTTTCCTGTACGCAAAATACGATGGCCGTTTGAAAGTGGCTTACGAAGGCACCAATGACATCGTTGCGCCTTACATTTCCGGCTCTGATACCAGCTATTTCATCAGCTATTCCGCAGCCACCAATACCGCAGGTAAGGGACACCTGGTCATTGCCGGCGCAGAAGGCGCCGTGCTGAATGTTACCGGCGGTGATAACAGCGCATCTATGATTACTGTAAGCAACAAGGCTTACCTGACCATCTACGGCGGTACTATCAATATTGATAAGGCTGCAACTGTGGGTGGTGTCTATGCGGTCATCGGCGCTGCTTACTCCAAGACTATTATCCAGGATTGTACGCTGAATGTTAACGGTGTTACCAATGTGGACGGCCAGCATCCTGCAGTTACTGTGGCCGGCACCACATCTCTGACCATCAACAATGCCAATGTCTACATTGAGACCAATGCATACACTGGCCTGTGCGCAGGCGTATTCCAGTCCAACTTGAAGGGCGTTCTGTATGCCGGTTCTGTGACTGTTAACGGCAACAGCAATGTCAAGGTCATTACCAACAGCGCCGCTGTTAAGGATATTGAGTATAACGGCGTGGGTATCTATGCTTCCACACTCAATATGAAGAACGGCAACCTGGAGGTTGAGGGCAATAAGCAAGCTGTATATGTGACTTCCTCCAGCCAGGCTCCCAATATGATCGACTACAGCGGCCTGTACAAGATGTACACCGCCAAGGGCGGCGCAGCTGTGAAGCAATACACCGCAACACCTTATTTCCAGGTGGCCTATAACGGCGAGTCCCTGGACTACAGACTGACTCTCCAGGGTACTGTTTACAAGGTAGAGATGTATGATGATCCCATCTACTTGATCAATACCACAGCTACCGGTCGCTACAACACCACCAAGAAGATTCCGGTTACGGATCCCACCACCGGCGCGGAAGTCACCGATCCTACTACCGGTGAGGTCAAGACCCAGACAGTGGTCGATGTATCCCATGAAAAGGATTACCATGTTCAGACCACCGAAGGCGCTAACGAAACGAACTACAACGCAAAACTCGTTTGGCACGAAGGCGACGAAGGTCCTACCCTGTACTTAAGAAACTTCGTGATCGACGATTATAACGAGGAGCTGAAAAAGTGGAGATATAGCTCTGCTACCACTACAAGCTCCATTACAAATGCTGCCATGCTTACCGGCACAAAGGCTCCTTTGAAGATCGTTGCAGAAGAGGGCGAGAGCCTGATGAAGGCGCATGCCGGTCTGCAGTACCAGAACAAGCTGACCATTGAGAGCAAGGGCGATGCAAGCCTGTCTCTGTGGACAAGTGGCGTCGGTATTGTTCCCTCCTCCGTGGGTAGCCAGTACGTTGGTAACGGCTTCCTGTCCGGCAATGACCTGATT
This sequence comes from Faecousia sp., assembly GCA_045580345.1. Classification (GTDB taxonomy): domain Bacteria; phylum Bacillota; class Clostridia; order Oscillospirales; family Oscillospiraceae; genus Faecousia. Next base: position 15,260 of record JAZNNO010000041.1, on the reverse strand, counting down.
CTGAATGCAAACCTGAAGGTCACTCAGAATGCTTGGTCCAATGCTACACACAGTGGCGCAGTTATCCGTAACTATGACGCAAATATCTACGTTATCGGCGGTAACATTGTTACCGAGTACACCGGCGGTGCAAAGTCCTGTAAGGGTCTTGCCGTTCTAAAGACTACCAATGGTACCGGTGGTAACCTGTACATTCAGGGCGGTTATATCTATTCTGAGTCCTACAACGCTGCAAACCATACCGAAGCTGCTGTTGAAGTAGCCGGCAACATCTATGTTGAAGGCGGTATGATCGAGGCAGCTGCAGCCAGCCAGTCCGGTCTGAAAGCCAACAACATTTACATTACCGGCGGTACTGTAAAGACCAGAGTTAACTATTCTTCCTTCCTGCTTCCCAATGCTAACGGTGTGATCTCCTTCACCGGCGGTCTCATCGATTGCCAGGGCGCAGATCTCTTCAGCAATAACTATGTCTCTGCAGAGGATGGCAAAACCTACCGGCAGGATAAGGAGCCCACGCTGAAGGACGGTGCCCAGCTCCAGGGTTGGGTTGGTCCTAACCCCTATGTGCTGAGTGCATACGCTGGCGAATTCAAGGCCTATAATAAGCTGTCTTACGAAGCTGTTGAGCCCAATGAGATGCCCACCCCCGTGCCCAATGGTGACATCCCCCTGAAGACCACTGTGACCCTTGCCGGCGACGGTTCTAAGGAAATCACCTTCGAGCTGAAGAAGTACGACACCGATGTGTTCTACACTGTAAACAAGGCTGTGGAATCTGTCGATACAGATGGAAATCCCTATACCAGATGGATCCAGACCACCGAAGGCGCCAACGAGAACAACTGGAACGCCAAGTTTGTATGGAACTCCACCGATTCTGCGCCCACCTTGTACTTGAAGGGCTTCAAGCTTGACTACTGGAACGAGGAAACCAGTAAGTTTGATGCAGTTCCCAAGACAGCAACTCCGGCCCAAAATACTGCTATCAAGACCGGTTCCGGTACACCTATGAACATCGTGCTGACCGGCGAGGACAGTCTGATCGAGGCCCGGTTCGGTATCATCTACAACAACCATCTGAACATCAAGAGCGAGGGCGACGCCAAGCTGAAGATGGTCAACCAGTCCACCTGTGTTTCTTCCGTCAACGCTGCCGGCTTTACACTGACCGTTGATGCAAATCTGGATCTGTACATCCGCTCCCTGTATAACTCTACTCACAGCGGTGGCTGTCTGATGAACAAGGGTGACATCGTCATCAACGGCGGTAACATCATCTGCGATAACGGCGTTGAGAACTCCAAGGACGTACAGGGTATCGTCGCAAGAGGCGAGGCAGGAACTGACGAAGCTGGCGATCTGATCATCAACGGCGGTAACATTACCGTGGTCGGTTCCAACGGCCAGGGCCACAGAAACGGTGTTCTCCAGGCCAATAGAATGCTGATCATCAACGGCGGTGTGATCAATGCTACTGCCAAGAAGGCCGTTGGTATGAACGGCTATCTCGGCATCGAGATCAACGGCGGTGAGATCAACGTCATCGCTCCCTGGTACGGTATCACCTCCGGCTACAGCTGGAGAGACGAAAACAATAACCTTAAGCACCATCTTGAGCCCATTGCCATTAACGGCGGTACGCTGACCGTTATGGCTGAAAGAGCTTTCTATGGCGGCACTACTGTGACGATCGGCGAAGGCGTGATGGCTTACGCCGGCGCAGGTAAGAAGAATGCTGAGGTTTACGACGGCAAGGATACCAGGCTGATCTCCAAGCCCTGGTTCTTCTCCACTGACGATGAGAGCAAGTTCATTGTTATTGAAGAGGAAGAGGACGACGACAGCATCCTGGATGTGCCCACCGCACCTACCACTGCCGACGGCACCGGCGCTCCCTCCGATGCTACCGGTGCTCCCGGCACACTCGATCCCACCGGTGCAACAACACCCGGTGGCAATGCACCCGGCGGCGAGATCCCCGATGATGAGATCCCCGAGGAAGAGTACTGGGATTCCAACATCTATGTCGACTATGTCGAAGGCGATATGGATGAGATCCCCGATGCCCTGTACGAAATGGGTCTGGATTCTGTGGATGCTATCTGGGAAGCTCTGCTGGATATGATGTGGAATGTGGATGAGTACATCAACAGAGTTTCCTTCTTCGATGCAGTTCCCTGGTTCTATGACGGCGAGCAGTGGATCTTCGCGGATGAAGAGCACCTGCCCGAGGATGGCTATGTGACTGTCATGCTGCCTTACCCCGAGGGCACCGATATGGACACCGAGTTCACCGCACTGCATATGTTCACTACCGATACTTTCGGTATGACTCCCGGCGATGTGGAACTGCTAATGCCCGTGAACACGGAAGACGGCATTGAGCTGGAACTGACCGGCTTGTCCCCCGTGATGCTGGGTTGGGTCGATTACGATGCTGAGGATGAGATCAATCCTCCCACCGGCGACTCCGATTTGACAATCTTCTTCACTATGATGATGTTCTCTGTTCTGGGCATGGCAACTGTTGTGCTCCTGAACAAGAAGCGCATCGTGTGATCGCAAAATAGTTTCCAATAAAAAAGACGAAGGTACACTGTACCTTCGTCTTTTCATATCCTCAAAAGGAGACCTTGTTACCCTCCCAAAAGGCGCTGAGAAGCCCCGAAAGGGGCAAAATTACAAAAATGCGAACATAACTGCACAAAAAAAGAAATAAAATGCATAATTATATTATTGAAAATGTATTGGTATTATGATATATTGTTTACGATAGGTGGAGTATACCTCTACTGAGTTTGTTTGTGAAGGAGAAATTGTTATGAACAAGAAGCTCATAAGCCTTTTGGTTGCGATCTGCTTGGTCATCGGCCTGCTTCCTGTTGCGTCTATTGCAGCAGATCCCGAGCCCGGTACTGCGAAGCTTGCAATTAAGAAGGCCGACACGGCCAATACATTAGAAATTACCGAGGGCGGCAGCCCAATTTACGGTAAGTCCGTGGAGTTCGATGCTTACAGCAGCACCGGTGCGTCCAAGGGCAAGGGTTATGATTATACCACAGATGGCGCTTCTGCCACTGATTGGAACTTTAAGTTTGAGTATCCTGCAAACGGTCAGCCCACTCTGACGCTGAAGGACTTCAAGCTGGTTCTGGCTGATGAAAGCGGCAACCCCCTGTGCACCGATAGCGGAAACGGAAGTTATACCACTGTGGGTTCTTCTACTGTCGGTATTGCCCCCAGAAATCAGGTGATTGACATCAAGGTGGTTCTGCAGGGCGAGAATATCATTCGGACAGCCAACGGTGTTATCCAGGCTGATACCAGCTCTTCCAACAAGTTTAACTCCCTCGTCATTGAAGGTGAGGAAGGCAGCAGCTTGACAGGTAGTGGTAAGGCGATTGGTATCCGCAGCCGATATGGTGTTCCCGTTACCGTTAAGAATACTACACTGAATATCACTTCCAACTCTACCAATGCGAATGCTGCGCCTATTTATGTGGATGGTGCAGACATTACCCTGGAGAATGCTGTTCTGAATATGAGCAATCTGAAGGATGGCGGTTCTGCAAAGGTCCACGCAGATGGATCCGGAAAGATCAATATTGCAGGCGAGCTGGAGCTGACCTCTACAGAAGCTGCCTTTAACAAGGCCCCTGTTCTGACTGAGGGCTGGGTTGCTGTTGCAGGCGCTGATAAGGCCTCCGCTACGACTGTTACCGATGCAGCTGCATTGGCTGCTGCTAAGTATGTGAAGGTTACATATCCCGCTCCCGAGCCTTCTACTGAGGCTACTACTGCGCCTACGCAGACTAGTGCGCCTACGCAGACCAGTGCTCCTACGCAGACCAGTGCGCCTACCAGTGCAACTACCCCTGCGACTACACCGACCCAAAAAACGGCATCTGTCAAAATTATGGGCAACGTTACTCTGACGGTCACCGAAGGCGGTGTTGCCAAGTATGCTAAGTCTGCTTCCGCTCCTGCATACAATGCTGCAGGTGAGGAGATCGGTCTGTACTGGAGATCTGTTTCCGGTACAGAGAATGACTGGACTGTCAAGTTTGAGTATCCTATGGGCGGCATCCCCACACTGACGCTGAAAGATGCAACCTTCGACTATTACGACGATGACAATAACATCATGTATACCAAGGCTGACGGAGCTACAAAGCTCAACTATGCCCATTCCGGCATTTTCCCCAACAGCATTATACCCGACCTGAAGATCGTTCTCCAAGGTACAAACGTTATTGATGCGGGTTATGGTATTTTCCGTGCCAGCTATTCTGCTACGCAAAAATTTGGCAATGTGACTATTGTTGGTGAGCCCGGCAGCATCCTGTCCGGCAGAACAAGAGGTGCCGCTGCATTCAACCTGCTTGCCGGTCATGATCTGACACTGGAAAATGTTAACCTGGATGTTTGGACAACAGCCGGAGGCGGTTCTTGTATACCTCTTGCTGTAGAAAATGCTGATCTTACTATCATTGGCGGTAAGCTCAAGGTCAGCAACACCCAGAACTGCTCCATTTACGCAAAGGGCAACGGCAATGTTACCATTATAAATGCTGAAATTGAAACGAGCAGTACCTTTACAAGCGCTACAAACGGCGCCGGCGCAATTCACGCAGGCAACGTGCTTAAGATCGCAAACAGCACCATTAACGGCGCATCCTCCAACGGTGTGGCCCTCTACGGTGCCAACGGTGTTGTTCTCAATGGCGGTACTTACAACCTCAACGGCGCTGGCTTTGCAATCAATGGCGCTTCCATCAAGATCAACGGCGGCGTGGTTGAGGCCACCGGCGGCAGCAGTGCATTTGGCAAAGTTCCCACAATTTCCGGTTTTGTCAAATACGATATCAAGGCCGGCGCAAGCAAGATCGCAGCAACTCTGCGTGAGACTATGCCCGATAGCGCCAAGTATGTCTATGTTGGACCTCATACCCATGTCTGGGGCGAAGCTGAAGCAGTTACCGCTGACTGCGCAGGCGCAGGCGCAACAAAGCGCACCTGTACTGTCTGCGGTGCTATAGAAGCCTATGTTGAGGTTGCGGGCACCGGCGCACACAATGTTGTGGTGGATGCTGCTGTTCCTGCTACCTGCTACCTGCCCGGTTTGACCGAGGGCAGCCACTGCGGCGATTGCGGCGTGGTGATCGTTGAGCAGAAGACCGTTCTGCCCACGGGCCATACGAACCTCAAAGATGCAGTGCTGAGTATATTTAGCAACCGCTATGCATACGATGTAATCTGCGAGGATTGCGGTGACACGGTTATCCATAAGTCCATTATCTACCAATCCACGGACCACCCGGTTGACAAACTGAACATTGAGGATACCAAGAAAGCCACCTGCACCGAGGAAGGCTATCAGAAAATTACGATTTCCTGCAAGAATTGCACGGAAAATATCAATACCCATACCATCATCCTGCCCAAGAATCCTTCTGCTCATACCAAGGCTCTGACAGCCCATCCCGCTGTTGCGCCTGATTATACAAAGGACGGCAATATCGCTTACTGGAGCTGTGATGATTGCGGCAAGTACTTTGCTGATGCCGCCGGCACTCAGCAGTTAGAGAAGGATAGCTGGATCCTTTACAAGCTTTGCAACCACACCGGTGGCACTGCTACCTGTTACGCAAAGGCTACATGTGAGCTCTGCGGCAGACCCTACGGAAAATTTGCTGATCACACCCCCGATGCCGATGACAGCGATTGCACCACACCTCTGCTCTGCTCCGTCCCCGAATGCCGCGCAGTGATCACTGCGGCTATGCCTCACACCGGTGGCACTGCTACCTGTATCAAGCTGGCTGAGTGTGAAGTCTGCGGCACGGCATACGGCAATTATGCGGCGCACAAGGGCGGTAAGGCTACCTGTGTAAAGCTGGCTGAGTGTGAAGTCTGTAACGCAGAGTACGGCAGCTATGCAGCCCACACTCCCACACCGGACGATGGCAACCTGGAAACTCCCATCCTATGCGGAGTCTGTAATGCGTCTATGGGCCTGCCTGCTCCGAACGGAAATATTATTGGCGGCACGCCGGATATCCGCTACGGCTACAATAACCTGAGGCTGAGCAAATACAATGAGCCGAAGTATCTGATCAACTATTCTTACACTGTCGAATGTGTAGATGGCGTAGAGTTTACCGCCTGGAAAACCACACCCACAGGCGCAAACGAGGATAACTATAACCTGAAGTTCTATTGGAACGCAGGCGATCCCAACCCCACCATTATTATGCGTGGCTATAAGTGGGATCAGTACAACGAGGAGACCGGTAAGATCGAGTCTACCAAGAACAGTACCACTGGTGAGTACACCGGCAAGGGTACCACAGAGTATCCCATGATCCTGCTGAACAATTTCCCCTATGATATTATCCTCACCGGTGAAGACAGCTATGTGGGCGGCCAGTTTGGTATCTACTACACAGGAGAGCTCAACATCAAGAGTGAGAACAATACCAAGCTGAAAATGGACAGCAATACAGGTTGTATCGTAGCCTACACCGGCGATGGCAAGGGCGATAAGCTGATCATCGATGCCAACCTGGATCTGCATACCCACAGCTACTATAACGCTACCTTCGGCAGCGCTGTTATCGCCACCTACGATGCAGACCTGATCATTAACGGCGGCAATATCACCTGTAAGACCGATGAAGGCGCAAAATCCGGCATTATTGCAAGAGACGGCGGCAACATCATCATCAATGGCGGTAAGGTCGTTGCCCACTGCGCTCTCGGTACCAGCATGACTACCGGCGCTATTTATACACCCGGCGGTAAGGTCACTATCAACGGCGGTATGGTTGAAACTGCCTCCACAAGTACGCTGGGTATCTACGGTGCACAGGGTATCGATATCACAGGCGGTATTGTGCAATACTACGCTCCCTACTTCGGTATGAATGTGGGTGCAGAAGCCAATATCAACATTACCGGCGGTATGGTAGAAATCATTTCCGAAAACGGCGCATTCAACAAGATGCCGGTTTTGGGCGCAGACATCACCGGTTATGCCGGCGACACCATCAGAACTACCAGTGCCTACGATAACGAGAAGAATTATAAGGCAAGGTATGTGAAGATCGGTGTGAATGTTCCTGCACCCGATCCTGCCAACGGTCCCACCATGCCCGGTGCAGACCCCAATAACCCCGGCGAGAACCCTGCAGCTCCCTCCATTGAGCCCACTGCCAGCCCCACTGCGGCTCCCGGCATGAAGCTGCCCAAGGCTGTTTCTATCAGTGTTGGCGGTGTGACTATGCGGATCACCAAGTTTGATACGCCTATTTATTTGGTGAATACTCCCGTGGAATATCGGGAACAGAGCACCAAGCAGAAGGATCCCGACGGCAATGTAATGACGGATCCCGACGGCAAAGAAATTCTGATTGAGGGCGGTCTGTTCCAGGGTATGAAGCCCACTATCACCACCGATGAGAACAACTGGAACGCCATGTTCGTTTGGAAATCCAACGAAGGTATTCCTACTCTGTACCTCAACGGTTTGATCATCGACGATTACAACGAGGAAACCGGAAAGTGGAGAAAGTATGACAACAGGCCTGTTGATGCGGCTCACACCACCGGTATTGCCACTGCCAGCGGCCAGTATATGCGGATCGTTCTTACCGGCGAAGACAGCGTGTTCAACACCCGCTTCGGCATCAACTTTAAGAGTATGCTGCGGATCGAGAGCGAAGGCGATACCAAGCTGACCAGCTGGAACCATAGTGGCGCGATTTACGGCGGAGCCCGTATGCCTCTGGTCGTGAACGCTAACATGGATCTGCATACGGTATCCTACTACAACGGTCCTATCTCCCACCCCTTGATGACCAATAACGCAGACCTGACCATCAATGGCGGTAAGATCAACATCAGCCTGGGCGACGGCAGCATGGCCAGTATCATTGCCCGCGGAGGCGGTAACATTATCATCAATGGCGGTGATATTACTGCTGTCGGTACAGCCGGTACCTCTCCCATGAATGGCGCCATCCAAAGTGATGAGAAGATCATTATCACCGGCGGTACGGTCAATGCTACTGCAGAGAAAGCGGTTGCCATGTATGCTAAGGTGGGCATCGACATCAGCGGCGGCATCGTCAATCTGAGCAGTCCCTACTATGCCCTCAGCGCCGGCCGCAAGGAGGCGATAGCCACCATTAATGTCACCGGCGGTACAACCACGATCGTTGGCGAGCGTGCCGTGTATAGGACAGGCGCTGTTGTGGTCGTTGGTTCTGATATGTTTGCCTATGCCGGCGCAGGTAAGAGAACGGCCCAGGTTTACGATGGCAGTGATGTAAAGCTGCTTGATAAACCCTGGATGTTCATCACCGACGATGAGAGCCAGAAGATCGTTATCGAGGAAGATGACGAGGATTGGGAAGATGAGGAAATCTTCGACTCCACGGATGCCACTACAGCACCTACCCAGCCCGGCGCAACGGATGCCACTGCAGCACCCGATGCCACCCAGGCTACCACTCCTGTGGAAACCACGCCTGAGGAGACCGTTCCCGAGGATGATGGCGATGAGTATGAGGAGGATGACAACTATTACGATGTCACGCCCAACCTGAACATCACCATGGGTCTCAGCGAGGATATCCCCGATTCCTTAGTTGAAATGGGCTTTGATTCCGTTGAGATCATTCAGCAAACCCTGGTGGATATGATCTGGGCTGTGGATGACTATTCCGATATGTTCGCCTTCTTTGACATCACTCTGATGTACCACGACGGTGAAGACTGGGTGGTAGCAGACGAAGAGCACTATCCCGAAAACGGTTACATCACCGTAATGCTGCCTTACCCCGAGGGTACGGATATGGATACCCCCTTCACTGCAGTGCATATGTATGGCAGCGATGCCTTTGGCCTGACTCCCGGCGAGGTAGAGCTGCTCATGCCCATCAACACTGATGAAGGTATTCTGGTTGAAATGACCGGCTTGTCTCCCGTGGCGATTGCCTGGGAAGGCACTGGCGCAGAGGAAGAGAGCAATCCTCCCACAGGCGATACCGGCGTTGGCCTGTATGTCGGCCTGATGGTCGTTGCAGTTCTGGGTATGGCTGGTACTGTCATGCTCGGCAACAAGAAAAAGCGCAGAGTATAATTAACCCCATATAGCAAAAGGCGAAGGTAGAAATACCTTCGCCTTTTGCTTGGGGATTTGTAGGGATGGGACGGGAAACCCGTCCCCTACGATTAAAAGGCAGGTGCGATGCACCTGCCTTCTTTTAATATTCACCTAACCATCGGGGGGCGGTTACCCAAATTGCTTCGCCTGCTGCCAGGCTCTTGGGCACATCCAAGACCCGCTGATTTTTGCTGCCCCGGAATGGGGTCTCCAGGCTTCTCTCAGCCAGGATAAAGGGTCCGTCAATGAGGACGTCCAGCTGCTCCAACAGGGCTCTCTGGGCGGCTGTGCCACTGAGAAGCTGTTCAAAGGTGTAGCCGGAATAAGAGGCTATCTCGTAGCCTTTTTCCTTCAGCACCTTGGCCAATTCCAGGTAGCCTTCCGCCTGGGCGAAGGGCTCGCCGCCGGAGAAGGTCACGCCCCGGCACAGAGGATTGGACACCACAATATCCACCAGTGCCTCGGTTTCCATTGGCGTGCCGCCCTCAAAGGGCCAGGTCTCCGGGTTGTGACAGCCCGGGCAGTGATGGGGACAGCCTTGGCAAAAGAACGTGGTTCGAATGCCGGGGCCATCTACGATACTGTCAGCTTGAATTCCGCTTAGCTTAAGCATTCTTATTCAGGCTGTGCTTGACACGGTCACGCTCTTCTGCGCGCTTTGCGTCGTTCCACTTGTCCATAGTGCCCACCAGGTAACCGGTGATGCGGCGAATGCGCTCAAAGCCTACGCCCTGGCCCATCTTTTCGTTTGTGCTCTTGATAGTCATAGTCATTTCCTCCTTTGTTGAGACGGAGTAGCGGGCGGATGTGGGCATCCGCCCCTACGATTGGTTGAATGGTTTATTCGATACCTTGGAATGCGGGCATCTTGGGGTACTTTCTTCTCAGCTCTTCAATACGCTCGAAGGGGATCTCCTCACCCTCGCGACGGCCGCAACGGGGACATACATCGCCGATGATGCCAACATAGCCACAGACGGGGTCACGGTCAACAGGGTGGTTGATAGAGCCGTAGCCGATGCCGAAGTCGTGCATGCAGCGGACAACGGACTCGAAGGCTTCCACGTTCCGGGCGGTGTCGCCGTCCAGCTCCACATAGCTGATGTGGCCTGCGTTACACAGGGCATGGTAGGGAGCTTCCAGGCGGATCTTGTCGTAAGCGGAGATGGGATACCATACGGGGATATGGAAGGAGTTGGTGTAGTACTCTCTGTCGGTGATACCGGGGATCTTGCCGTAGCGCTTCTGGTCCATGCGGATGAAGCGGCCGGACAGGCCTTCTGCGGGCGTACCCAGCAGGGAGAAGTTCATCTTCAGCTCCTGGGACTTGTCATCACAGAACTTGCGCATAAAGCCAAGGATCGCCTTGCCCTTTTCCTGCATCTCCTCGCTTTCGCCGTGGTGGTGACCGTAGAGGGCGGTGAGGGTCTCGGCCAGGCCGATGAAGCCGATGGACAGGGTGCCGTGCTTCAGCACTTCCCGCAGATCGTCATTGACGGACAGCTTGTCGGAATCCAGCCATACGCCCTGACCCATCAGGAACGGATAGTTGTAGATGTGCTTGCTGGCCTGGATCTCGAAGCGGTCCAGCAGCTGCTGGGCAACCAGCTCCAGCATGGCTTGCAGCTTTTCGTAGAATACCTTCTCGTCGCCCTTGGCTTCGATAGCCAAACGGGGCAGGTTGATGGAGGTGAAGGACAGGTTGCCGCGGGAGTAAGCGATCTCACGGGTGGGATCGTAAACATTACCCATAACGCGGGTACGGCAGCCCATGGTAGCGACCTCGGTCTCGGGACGGCCGGGCACATAGTACTGCAGGTTGAAGGGTGCGTCCAGGAAGGTGTAGTTGGGGAACAGGCGCTTTGCACTGACCTGGCAGGACAGTCTGAACAGATCGTAGTTGGGGTCGCCCTCGTTGTAGTTGACGCCTTCCTTGACCTTGAAGATATGGATGGGGAAGATGCAGGTCTCGCCGTGGCCCATACCGGCATCCAAAGCCAGCAGGATGTTCTTGATGACCATACGGCCCTCGGGTGTGGTATCTGTACCGTAGTTGATAGAGGAGAAGGGGGTCTGTGCGCCGGCGCGGGAGTGCATGGTGTTCAGATTGTGCACGAAGCCCTCCATAGCTTGCTGAGTGTCCCGGTCGGTCTTCTTATAGGCCCGCTCAGATGCCCGCTTCACCAGCTTTTCAGCGGTATCCTTGTCGATCTTAAAGGCCTTGACCAAACCTTCTGCAACGGCAGCGATATAAGTGGCGCTGCTGCAGAGCTTGGCAACTTCACCGGTGGTCTTCTCTGCGTCGGCAATGACGGCAGAAACGGTGTATTCGGCATCTTCCAAGTCCAGATAGTCTTCCACAGCATCCCGCAGGCGACGGGCAAAGGCCTTCTTGTAGGTCTTGGCAACGCCCTCGCCCATACCGTAGTCGAAGTTGGGGATGGACTGGCCGCCGTGCTGGTCGTTCTGATTGGACTGCAGGGCGATGGCAGCCAAAGCGGCATAGCTCTGAATGCTCTGAGGCTCACGGAGGAAGCCGTGGCCGGTGGAGAAGCCGTCCTTGAACAGCTTGATGATGTCGGTCTGGCAGCAGGTGGTGGTCAGGCTGTAGAAGTCAAAGTCGTGGATGTGGATGTCACCGTCCCGGTAGGCCTTGGCGTGCTCGGGGCGGAGCAGGTACATCTCGTTGTAGGCCTTTGCGCCGGCTGCGCCGATCTGAAGCATGGAGCCCATAGCGGTGTTGCCGTCGATGTTGGCGTTGTCGCGCTTCATATCGCTGATACGGGCATCAATGTTGGTGATCTCATCGATGGTCTTCATCAGCTTGGTGTTGGCCTCACGGGCGCGGGTGCGGTTGGCGCGGTACAGGATGTAAGCCTTGGCGGCAGAATTGAAGCCGTGGTTCATCAGCTGCTGCTCAACAGCATCCTGCACAGCTTCAATGTTGGGAGCCTGGTCGGTAAACTTACCTTCCAGCTCCCGCTGCACATCGTTGGCCACACGGGCGGCATCCATGGCGTTTCCGTCACCGGAGGCCTCCAGGGCCTTCAAAATTGCGGCTGCGATCTTATTCTGATCGTAGAGGACGATACGGCCGTCCCGTTTGATAATTGACTGGATCATTTTCTCTCTATCCTTTCTTTTGAAATCGCAAACACAATATATTGTGTTTTGCGAAAGCGTGTCTATACAATATATTGCCACAAATGGGAGCGAAAGTCAACCCTTATTTTGATGTTTTTTGCGGTTTGTGAAAACCGTACAAAAATCCCCCACCGGGAATGTACCGGTGGGGGTGGTGTGCAATTATTCCTTAGGAATTTCAAGACTTTCTTCCTTGTCAGCATTCACAAAAGCCATCAGCTCATCGCCGGTGATGGTCTCCTTTGCCAGCAGATATTCGGAAATTTCATCCAGCAAAGCCCGGTTGTCGGTGAGGATATGCTTTACATCGCTGTAGCAGCTGTTCAGAATGTTTTGCACTTCCTTATCGACCAAAGCAGCGGTTTCGTCAGAGCAATCCATCTGGGCGCTGCCGTCCAGGTACTGGTTGTGGATTACAGCCGGGGCCATCAGACCTAAGGCGTCGCTCATACCGTACAGAGAAACCATACTCTTTGCCATGGAGGTGGCCATTTGCAGATCGTTGGCAGCGCCGGTGGTCATAGTGCCGAACACCACCTGCTCTGCGGCGCGACCGCCCAGCAGAGAACTGATCTTGATGAGCATTTCGTCCTTGGTGGTGAGGAATTTTTCTTCCTCCGGCAGGTACAGGGTGTAGCCCAAAGCGCCCTCGGTATGGGGGACAATGGTGATCTTGGTGACGGGTGTGGTCTCTTTCTTAATGGCAGAAACCAAAGCGTGTCCTACCTCGTGGTAGGCGACCAGCCGCTTTTCCGTGTCGGTGAGGACGGTATTTTTCTTTTCTGTACCGGCAATGACGGTCTCGAAGGATACCAGCAGGTCTTCCTGGTTCACGGCCTTGCGGCCCTTGCGTACTGCCCGCAGGGCAGCTTCGTTTACCAGGTTGGCAAGATCTGCGCCGACGGCACCGGCGGTGGCGGCGGCGATCTTCTGCAGATCCACATCCTCTGCAAGCTTGATCTTCCGGGTGTGCACCTTCAGGGTGTCCAAACGGCCCTGGAGGTTGGGCTTATCCACCACGATCTGCCGGTCGAAACGGCCTGCCCGGAGCAGGGCTTTGTCCAAAATCTCCGGACGGTTGGTGGCGGCCAGAATTACGATACCCTTGGAGGAGTCGAAGCCGTCGATCTCGCCCAACAGAGAGTTGAGGGTCTGATCGTTGTAGCCGACGCGGTCGTTACGCTTGTGGCCCACAGCATCGATCTCGTCAATGAAGATGATACAGGGGGCAACCTTGGCGGCCTGCTGGAACAGGTCGCGGACACGGCTTGCGCCCACGCCTACGAACATCTCTTCAAAATCGGAGCCGGAGATGGAGAAGAAGGGAACATTGGCTTCGCCGGCAACAGCCTTGGCCAGCAAAGTCTTACCGGTACCGGGAGAGCCCACAAGCAGAGCACCCTTGGGCAGCTTTGCGCCGATCTCGGTGTATTTGCCCGGGTTGTGGAGAAAATCAATGATCTCCTGCAAAGATTCTTTGGCCTCGTCCTGGCCGGCCACATCTTTGAAGGTGACGCCGGTCTGCTTTTCCATATAGACCTTAGCCTTGCTGGCACCCATACCGCCCATCATGCCGCCGCCCATCTTCTTGGAGAGGAAGTTCATAAAGAAGAACAGACCGCCGATCATAACCAGGTACGACAGCACCATCATAATGGTGGAATTGTCTTCCACGATCTTGACATTTACTTCGGTGTCGGGGGTGTCCAGCCGCTCGGCCAGTTCCAAGATGTTGCCGTTGGGCAGGCCGGTGTAGCAGGCTTTCTGCTGACGGGCAGGCTTTGCAGCCTCGTTTTTTGTCAGGTAGTACACCCGGTCGTGGTGGATCTCCACCTCGGAAAGATTGTTGGCTTCTACCTCAGCCATAAACTCCGTAAAGGTGGTTTGGGTGTACTGGCCGTTTACCATGGAGGTATAGATCGTGCTGATCAGCAGAACGATGGCGATAGCGGCCAAAAGCAGCACCCATATTTTTGGTTTTTTGCCCTCCGGTTTCTTGGGGGGCTGGTTGTTGTTATTATCCATTGTGAGCCTCCTTATGGGCTTGTTTTATATATTGTGTGCTTATCATAGCACATATTCGCCCCGCCTGCAACGGCGATAGGGAAAAGTCCGGTAAATTTTCTGTGAATTTCCCGGAAGGATATGAAAATTTGCAGTTGTGCAGGTTGCAAAAATCTGTTATAATATAATATAGTATAACCTTTTTTAGGGAAGGATGGAAGATCTATGCGACCGGAAAAAGATAATTTTCGCCGTGGAAACCGTCCCGTGCGTCGGGAAGAGCCCCGCCAGCAGGAAGAAAACGAAAACCAGCTGGAGGGCCGTAACGCGTTGACGGAAGCTTTGCGCAGCGGCAGAACCATCGATAAGGTGTTCATTGCCTCCGGTGATACGGACCGGGCGCTGCAGTACTTAGCGGCCCAGGCCAAGGAGGCCGGCGCGGTAGTAGTGCCTGTGGACAGACGGAAGCTGGACCAGATGAGCACCACCCATTCCCACCAGGGCGTGATCGCTGTGGCGGCGGCCCGGGAGTATTTTTCCATTGACGATATTTTGCAGGAGGCGGAGAACAGGGGAGAAGCGCCCCTCATCGTCATCTGCGATGAACTGTCCGACCCCCACAATCTGGGCGCGATCATTCGTTCTGCCGAATGCGCCGGCGCTCACGGCGTGATCATACCCAAGCGCCGCAGTGTGGGTTTGACCGCTACCGTAGCCAAGGCTTCTGCCGGCGGCATTGAGTATATGAAGGTAGCCAAGGTCAGCAATATCAACAATGCCATTGCCGAGCTGAAAGAAAAGGGCGTTTGGATCTTCGGTACGGCGGCAGAAGGCTCTGTGCCTATGTACAAGGCAGACCTGACCGGCCCTGCGGCTATTATTATCGGCAACGAGGGCGACGGTATGAGCCAGCTTGTGCGGAAAAACTGCGATATGCTGG
>JAZNNO010000040.1:0-4932 GCA_045580345.1 Faecousia sp. | reverse complement strand
CGATCAACTGATGATCGTAAGCCTTCAGCCGAATGCGGATCATTTCCTGGTTTGCCATTGTTTGTTTTCCTCCTAAATTTTCGTACTCAGTTTGCTTGATGTCTGGGTACGGTGAACTGTTGTCCGCGCTACCGTGCGTATTATTCCGAGCCAAGAAAAATGGCCGACCCGAGGCCGACCTTTCCTCTGCCGCAGCGATATACGCAGCGCAAAACAGAAGCAGTTCAGCCGCCCGATGACCGGACATACTCCGCAGAAGTTACCGCTTTTTAGGCGCAATCTCCTGCATCATCGCATCGCACGCGCAGAATGTCCCTACACGCGCTCGATTATGATACCACCATATTAGACAGTTGTCAAGCATTTTTTTGGAAAAAATCACAAAAATTTCACTGCATTTTCGTACATTTCGCAGAATTTATTTTCCGCCCAAAATCCGACACAATATCTTGTGTATATTCCCATTTTCACCCCCATAAAATGTGCCGGGAGGGATATTATGCGTAAAAAGGATATTTGGATCGCCGTGGGCGCTGTGTGCGCCGCTATGATACTGGGAATCACCCAATTTTGGAATTTGACCGTAGAAACCGGATCCTGGGGTCTTTCTTTCCAAACGGAAGGACAGCCCCCCACCGGCCCGGCAAACACAAAGCAGCTTGAATACTATGACGCAGCCTATTTGGGTAATACCAACGAAAAGGTCATTTACCTCACCTTCGACTCCGGCTACGAAAACGGCAGCACCGCTAAAATCTTAGATGTGCTGAAAAAACACAACGCCCCCGCCGCTTTCTTCTTGGTGGGCAATTACATAGAGCGCAACGGCGACCTGGTAAGAAGAATGGTAGACGAAGGCCATATTGTGGGCAACCATACTATGCACCACTTTGATATGAGCAAGCTCTCAGAAAAAGAAGCCTTTGCCAAGGAGCTGCAGGATTTGGAAACCCTGTTTAAGGAAACCACCGGCAAAGACCTGCCCAAGTACTACCGGCCACCCCAGGGGATCTACAGCCAGCAGAATTTGCAAATGGCAAAGGACTTGGGTTATAAAACGGTGTTTTGGAGCCTTGCCTATGTGGATTGGCGCAACGATGCCCAGCCCACCAGGGACGAAGCCTTCACCAAGCTCCTGCCCCGCATTCACAACGGCGCCGTGGTGCTGCTCCACTCTACCTCCGCAACCAACGCAGAGATCCTGGACGAACTGCTCACCAAATGGGAATCTGCCGGCTACCGCTTCGCCTCCATCGATACTCTGTTTTGATACATATTATATATAATGTATCATTGCCCTTTCCCTCCTTATGTGCTATACTGGGCGCATAAGGAGGGATTTTTATGAAATCTCGGAAATTCTATTTAGCCCTGGTGATTTTCAGCCTGGTAGGACAGGTTGCCTGGGTTATGGAGAATATGTACTTTAACGTATTCATCTATAAAATGTTCAACGCCAGCGCAGAGGCTATCTCTGCCATGGTATCCGCCTCTGCCGTGGCCGCAACGGTCACCACCTTGCTGGTAGGCACATTTTCCGACAAGATCGGCAAGCGAAAGCTGTTTATCTGCGGCGGGTACCTGTGCTGGGGTGTTTCTATTTTGAGTTTTGCGCTGATCCGTATGGATGTGATCAACGCCCTGTTCCCCACTGCAGCTTCTGCCGCCAGCATTGGTGTGTCGCTGGTAATCGTTATGGATTGCGTTATGACCTTCTTCGGTTCTTCTGCCAACGATGCCTGCTTCAACGCCTGGGTCACGGATTCCACCGACGAAACCAACCGGGGCGCCGTGGAGGGCATCAACTCCATGATGCCGCTGCTTGCCATTTTGGTAGTTTTCGGCGGCTTTATGGGTGTGGATCTGAACAAGCAAAGCGGCTGGACGCTGGTGTTTCTTGTCATCGGTGCTGTTGTGTTTCTGATGGGCCTTTTGGGCTTCTTCCTCATTGAGGAAAAGAAGCTGGACACCCGGGGCAACGAACATTATTTTGCAAATCTGATCTACGGTTTCCGCCCAATGGTTATCCGGGAGAACAAAACCCTGTACATCACCCTGCTGGCTTACAGCGTGTTCGGCATCGCCATCAACATCTTTATGCCCTATCTGATCCTGTACTACACTGTCTCCTTGGGTATGGACAACTATGTCCTGCTCTTTGCCCCGGCCATCATTTTGGCCGCTGCCTTTACCTTCTTCTACGGCAAGGTTTACGACCGCAAGGGTTTTCGGACCAGCGTACTGCCTCCTTTGGGGCTGCTGATGGGCGGATTCCTTGTGCTGTTCTTCTTCAAAAATACCGCCTTGGTCTTTGCCGGCACACTGATCATGCTCTGCGGCTACCTTTCCGGTATGGCTGTATTCGGCGCAATGCTCCGGGATCGCACCCCGGAAAAGAAAGCCGGTATGTTCCAGGGTCAGCGGATCATCGGACAGGTACTGATCCCCGGCGTAATCGGCCCGGCCATTGGTGCTTGGGTGCTGCGGAATGCAGATACCATCGTCAATGACGACGGCACTACCTCTTTTGTGCCCAATGAGAATATCTTTTTGGCGGCCTTTGTGGCAACAGTTTGCATCTTCAGTGTGCTGCTGCCCCTGTTCGGCCTGCTGAAAAAGGAGAAGAAAAATGCTGAATGAACTCTACACCGCCCGGGGCGAAGAAATCACCCAAGCCCCCTGGCAGGAATACCCCCGACCCCAGTTAAAGCGGGATAGTTATGTAAACCTAAACGGTCCTTGGGGTTTTGTCATATCAAACGATACCAAGTTGCCGGAGGAATACAATCAAGAGATCGTTGTTCCTTTCTGTCCCGAATGTATGCTCAGCCTTGCCGATGTAGATAGCTATACCGGGAAATGGCTTTTCTATCGCCGTAGCTTCACCCTCCCGGGCGGCTTCCGGAAAGGCAAGGTGCTGCTGCATATCGGTGCGGCAGACCAAACCGCAAAGATTTATGTAAACCAAAAGTTGGTTGGCGACCATGTTGGCGGCTATGAGGCCTTTTCCATGGACATCACCGCGGCATTGGAAGAGGAGAACGAAATCATCGTTGCAGTTTATGACGATCTGCGTGACACCACCCTTCCCTACGGCAAGCAGAGCCTTAAACGGGGCGGTATGTGGTACACGCCTGTGTCCGGCATTTGGCAGACCGTTTGGCTGGAAAGTGTTCCGGAACAATATATTGAAAGCCTAGATATCCAGGTAACTTTGGACGCCGCCACCATTACTATCACCCCTGCCCTGTCCGGTAAAATCCTGCTGGAGGGCAAGGAATATCCGCTAACTGATGGCAAAGCAACCATCGCCCCGACCAATCCCCGGCATTGGACGCCGGAAGACCCCTATTTGTACCACTTCTCCATAGAAACGGAATTCGACCGGGTAGAAAGCTATTTTGCCCTGCGCACCGTGGAAACCAAAAAGATAAACGGCATCCCCCGGCTGTGCCTCAACGGCAAGCCCTATTTCTTCCACGGCCTGCTGGATCAAGGCTATTGGAGCGACGGCATTTACACCCCCGCCAGCCCCGCCTGTTTTGAGGAAGACATCCTAAAAATGAAAGAGCTGGGCTTTAACACCCTGCGCAAGCATATCAAGGTAGAGCCAGAGCTGTTTTACTATGCCTGTGACAAGCTGGGTATGGTGGTTTTCCAGGATATGGTGTACAACGGCGATTATAGCTTTTTCCGGGACACGGCTCTGCCCACCTTCGGCATCCAAAAGCGGAATGACAAGAAGATGCACCGGGATGAAAATACCCGCAAGGCCTTTTTGCGAGGAATGGAATCCACCGTCAAGCAGTTGAAGAATCACCCCTGCATCCTCTACTGGACCATCTTCAACGAGGGATGGGGACAGTTCGACGGCAGTGCCGTCTATGAACAGCTAAAAAGCTTAGACAGCAGCCGCATCATCGACACCACCTCCGGCTGGTTCCGGGGCACAGAAACCGATGTGGACAGCCGCCATATTTACTTTACTCCCTGGTCTGCGCTGAAACCCTCGGACAAACCCTTGGTGCTCAGTGAGTTCGGTGGCTACGCCTATGCCGTGGACGGCCACCTGTTTAACCCGGACAAGGCCTACGGCTACAAAACCTGCAAATCCCGGGAGCATTTCCAAACTTCCCTGTCGGAGCTGTATATCACCAAGGTGCTGCCCGCAATCGACCGGGGTTTGTGCGCCGCCATCATCACCCAAGTGTCCGATGTGGAGGATGAGATCAACGGCATGCTCACCTATGACCGCCGGGTGTGCAAGGCAGATGCAGAATCTATGCGGCAAATCGCCACAGCCTTGCAAAACGCTTTTGCAAAAAGCTGTATAGCGCCATTGCACCAAGACTGAGGGGGATCCATAGCAGAAAAAACCGCAGGCAGATCTGCCCGTGGAAATTCACGGGCAGATGCCGGTAATCCCAAACCCCGTAATCCCGGTTGAATACAAGCCCTGCCAGCAGTTCGATCATCGTAATGATACCTGCCCCGACAATACCCCGGGCAAGCAGAGGCAGCCTGGGCCGGACGGTATTCAGCTTTCCCAAAAGCAGAAAGCAAGTGCCCCCGGCCAGGAACATACTGAAATGGCTCCACCCCCGCCACAGAAATTCCAGGGCAACATAGCCTGTTCCACCCATAAAAAACAGTGCAATCGGTTTTATAAACCGCATTTTATCACCTCAAAAAGGATTCTTTCCAAAAATTCCCCGGAAAATACGCAAATAATTCTTGACAAACCGACAAACCCTGTGTATAATGACAAGGCTGATTTTCCATAGCGAAAATATGGCGGCGTAACTCAGTTGGTAGAGTAGCCGGTTCATACCCGGTATGTCACCTGTTCGAATCAGGTCGCCGCTACCAGGCCCGTTGGTCAAGCGGTTAAGACACCGCCCTTTCACGGCGGTAACATGGGTTCGATTCCCG
>JAZNNO010000039.1:0-8474 GCA_045580345.1 Faecousia sp. | reverse complement strand
CATGATGTCGCTGATGTCCCCGGTCAGACCCAGGGAGAACTCGGTCATGCGCATCAGCAGAGCGTTGCCGCCGCCGGCAGCAGTACCCTTAACGTTCATGGTGGGGCCGCCGGAGGGCTGACGCAGAGCGCCGCCGACGTTCTTGCCGATGTAGCCCAGGCCTTCGATCAGGCCCAGAGAAACGGTGGACTTGCCTTCACCGAAGGGAGTGGGGGTGATGGCGGTGACCTCGATGAACTTGCCGTCGGGCTTGTCCTTCAGACGGTTCATAACCTTGATGAAGTCGATCTTGGGGGTCTTGCCGTAGGGGATGATCTCGTCTTCCAGCAGGCCCAGCTTCTCACGGAAGTAGTCAACAGAAGGCAGAGTCTTTTCAGCCTCTTCTGCGATCTGCCAGTCAGCGAACTTGGTGGGGTCCAGCTTGGTGAAGCCCTTCTCGTCCACATACTTGCCGTTTTCGTCAAAAACGATTGCCATAATATGTTTCCTCCTTGTTTTGGGTGCCGCTATGCGACACAAATATTAACAAACTTATTTTACTTCGGTAATGGTGGCTGCGTCCCGAATGAGACGAAGTACCTTACCGGTAAGTACACTGTTGATGACCACCTGCTCCAGGCCGGCGTCATACTGCTCTTTCAACTGCTCCATGGTAATACCGTTGTGGCGGCAGATAATGGCCAGCGCCTTGGAAATATCCTCCTGGTCGGCCTCTAAGCCTTCAGCCATCACGATCTCGTCGATGGCGGCCCGGGTGCGGATGGAAGCCTTGGCGGATTCCGTAGCATCCTCGCGGATCTGCGCGGGAGTCACATTCATAAACTGGCAGTACATTTCCAGGGTCAGACCCTGCTGTGCCAGCTGGGCTTTTAAGTTATCCACCTGCTCGTCAAGAGCGCTTTCCAGCATCTTGTCGGTGATGGTCAGCTCCAAAGAGTCGGCTGCCTGCTGGAGCAACCGGTCCTGCAGGTCCATCTCGCCACGCTCGTCGGCGTAGTTCTGCAGGCTCTCCTGCATCTTCTGCCGCATTTCCTCCAGGGTTTCGCAGTGACCCACTTCCTTGGCGAAGGTGTCGTCCAGCTCGTAGGGGGTCTTGACGCGGATGGACTTGATCTTGCACTGGAACTGGGCGGCCTTGCCGGCCAAGTTCTCAGCGTGATACTGCTGGGGGAAGGTGACCTCCACCATGACCTCCTGGCCGGGAACCTTGTCCAAAAGCTGCTCCTCAAAGCCGGGAATGAACATACCGCTGCCCAGCACCAGGGTCTGATTCTCGGCGGTGCCGCCGGGGAACTGTTCTCCGTCGCAAAAGCCTGCGTAGTCCAAAACCACTTCGTCGCCGTTTTCAGTGGGGCGGTCGGTGACCTCGGCGATGCGGGGGTTCTGCTCCATCAGCCGGTGCATGTTCTTGTCGACTTCTTCACTTGTTACGATGTGTCTTGTGTATTCAGCGGTAAGTCCGCGGTATGTAAATGCCATGGTGAAATCTCCTGCTGTTTCGGCAAAATTTGAATTTTTTCTTGCGACAGGAAAGATTATACAAGTTTCTCTTGCAAAAAACAATATAGTTATGATATTATATCTATAGTTTCTATCTATAGATTTGAGGTACTCTATGAACTACAACTATCTGCGATATTTCTCCGTGCTGGCGCAGACGGAGCATTATACCTTAGCTGCGGCCCGGTTGGGTATCTCCCAGCCCTCCTTGAGTGCGGCTATCCACCATTTGGAAGAAGAGTTAGGCGATGTGCGGCTTTTTGAAAAGGTGGGCCGGAATATCCGTCTGACGGAAGAGGGCCGCTACTACCAGGAAAAGGTGGATGCGGCTCTGCAGGAGCTGAACGATGCTTCCGCCACCCTGCGGGAAAGTAAGATCAGCGCCCCGGTGGTGGTTCGCCTGGGTGTGGTTTCCGGCTCTGTGGAAAATACCGTGGCAAAGGGCATCATGTCCCACATCCTCCAAAATGAGCGGCTTCGTTTCCGCATCACAGAAAGCTCCGCCGAGGATCTGATGGACCTTGTCCGTGACGAGAAATTGGATATGGCCATTGTGGATACCACAGCCCGGGACAGAAGTCTGCATTTCCGGAAGTTGGGCGAGCGGAATTTCTGCGTTGCCCTGCCGGCAGGACACCCTTTGGCCATGCAGGACCATTTGGTGCCCCACCAGATCGCAAGAGAGCCGCAGATCGTTTTCAATTACGATACGGAAAACAGCTTTGAGCAATGGGCCAACGGCACATCCGCCGCTGAGAATATCGTTTGCACCGTCAACACCGCCCAATCCGCTTTGGCGTTGGTTGCGGAGGGTGTGGGCGTGTGTGTGCTGTCGGAAGAATGCGCCACCCCCAAGGCGGGTGTGGAATATGTCCCCATTTGGAACTGGCACCAGGCCCTGTATATGTGTATACTCTATGATAAATGGTTAGAGCCCCTCATTTGGGATTTCCTGGAATATCTTGTAAAAACGATCAGAGAAGCAGAAAACGGTCAGGATTAACCTGACCGTTTTTGTTTATTTTTCCAGAGCCATCATTTTGTCAATGCGGCGCTGATGGCGTTCATCGTGAGAGAACTCTGTGCCCAGCCAGGTGTCCACGATCTGCAGAGCCTGCAGCTGACCTACCATACCTGCGCCGATGGCCATCATATTGGTATCGTTATGCTCTCTCGTCATACGGGCGCTGACCACATCGGACAAAAGAGCGCAGCGGATGCCGGGGACTTTGTTGGCGGTGATGGAAACGCCGATGCCGGTGGTGCAAAGGACGATGCCCTTGTCACATTCACCGCTTGCTACAGCCTTGGCGGCGGGGGCGGCAAAGTCCGGGTAGTCGCAGCTATCCAAAGTGTAAGTACCGAAGTCCTTGACTTCATAGCCCTTTGCTTCCAAATGGGGAATCAATGCGTTTTTCAGCGCCAAAGCGCCGTGGTCACAACCCAATGCGATTTTCATATGTATATCCTCCTTGTATTACAGAACAAACCCGCCGTTCACCGGCAGAACCTGCCCGGTGACGAAATCGGCATCTGCCAAATAAAGCATAGCGTCAGCCACATCCTTGGGTGTGCCGTTGCGGCCGATTGGGGTCTGTTCTTTGAGTTCTTCCATAATTGCGGGGTCTACAGTTGCGCACATATCCGTGCAGATGACCCCCGGGGCAATGCAGTTACACCGAATGCCCGAGGGTCCCAATTCCTGGGCCAAAGCCTTGGTCAGAGCGATCACCGCGCCCTTGGTGGCGGAGTAGGCTGCCTCACAGGATGCGCCCACCTGCCCCCACATGGAGCTGACGGTGATGATTGCCCCGGCCTGCTTTTGCAGAAAATAGGGGGTGGCTGCGTTAATGCAGTTGTACATGCCCTTTACATTCACAGCAAAGAGCCTGTCCCAGTCTTCTTCGGTGATTTGGCTTAAAAGTCCGGTGTGGCAGATGCCTGCGTTGCAGATGAGCACATCCACATCGGGGATTTGGGAAAATGCAGCTTTTACAGCCTTCTTATCTGCCACATCGCAGCAGATGGCGGTAGCGCCGGTATCAGCAGCCACAGCGGCGGCTGCATCATGGGACTTCTCATATAAAAAGTACACCTTGTCGCCCCGCTGAGAAAACTGCCGCACTGCCTGGGCGCCAATGCCCCGGCTTCCGCCGGTGATCACAATGTTCATAGCTTATCTCCTGCGGCTTCTGGTCCGGTGATCGGAATACTGCCGGATGGAGGATATCTTGCTGTCGGACTCGCTCATAAACTGCTTCAGCTTCTCTTCAAAAAGCTGGTCTGCGGTTTTGGGGGCAGGAGGAGGCGTGGGCGCAGTGCGGGCAGGACGGGGTGCATTACGGGCAGGACGGTCCTCCCGCTTTTCTTCCAGCCGCTTGATGGACAGATTCACCTTGCCGTTATCTAGGCTCAGGACGACCACCTTCACATCCTGACCCTCGGTCAGATGCTGACGGATGTCGCTGACATAGGTGTTGGCCACCTCGGAAATATGTACCAAGCCGGTCTTGTCTTCCGGAAGGCTGATGAATGCGCCGAAATTTGTGATAGATTTTACCTTGCCGTCCAAAACGGCTCCAACGGTTAACTCCATAGTTTAACTTGCTTCCTCCATTTGTTTCACGGTTAATTGCCGGGGGTAAAGAATTGGGTATTGGGGTCCACCAGACCCAGCTCAGTTTCCGCGATGCGCCTTATGCTTTCCTCGGTGCCGAGCTTTGCAATGTTTTGGGTGAGGGCTTTGTTTTCCTGCACCAGCTGAATGGCCTGCTGCTGCAGATCCTGCTGCCGCTGTCTGTTTTGCAGAATGTTTACCCTTAGAGCGATCAGCGCCACGGTGCAGGCCACGATGGCGGTGAGGACTACGCATTTCATCAGCGGGGAGGTCCGGCGGAAAATGATCCGAATATGACTGAAAGGATGATTCTTTTTGTCCATGAGGGGCTCCTTTCGGTGATGTGGGGATTCCTTTTTTTATTGTAACCCATTTTTTTACGGTTGCAAAGAAAAATTTTATAAAATCTCGTATTTTTTTGAAAATTTTCTTCACAGGAGGCGCAAATCCCGCCAAAAACCGCCAAAATCCACCGAAAACAGGCCTTAACCACCGGCCAAAGCTTAGATCCCAGCCCACAGCCCCCGCCCCGGCGGCAAAAAGATACCCCATCCGCAGGTCGCCCCGGCACACGGCAAACCCATAGTACACCAGTACCCACCCGGCAAAAATTGCGAAGACTATATCTGCCAAGATGGCCCGGCCTTTTTGCACCGGGCGCAAAAATCCGTAGAAAAGACCGATGACGCAGCCAAGCAGGATGCCGATCACAAACCGCCCAAAGGCGACAGAAGGTGTGGTCATCCCATCAGCCGCCGCCAGAAAGAGCCGGTGGGGCGGGGCTCTTCATAGACGAGGGCGCAGATATGTCCGTCCACGCAGACCTGTCCCCCATCGGGCTGGAGGGTCTTTAATTGCAGGCCCTTGCCCTGCACCACCAAGGTGCCGCTTTCTGTACGGGCAATGACAGCGGTTTCGTCAAAGCTCACCACTTCGGTGACACCGGTGACGGTGAGGCTTTTCCGTTCGTTTAAGGTCAGCTTGTGGGGCAAGATAGGTTTGTCGGTCATAGTAATCACTCCTTGTATGTACAGGCTATGCGTCATTGACAAGAAACATTCCAACGGGTATACTTAATATAATGTAAAAGGAGGGGCGGCTATGAGGCTTTTATATGAAAAATTAAATGGCCGGGATCCCCATGAAGCCGGGCTGTCCCTGCTGCAAAAGCTGTACAGCGCGCCCTTGCCGGAGATAAAGCGCACCCCTCTGGGCAAGCCCTATTTCCCCGGAGAAGATGTGCATTTTTCCATTTCCCACACCAAAAACTATGTTTTTTGCGCCATAGGAGAACACCCCATCGGCATCGATGCGGAGGAGCTTGACCGGGATATCCGCCTTTCTTTGGCGGAGAAGTTTCTATCGCCCGGGGAGCTTAAGCAATTTCAAAATGCCCCGGATAAAAAACGGGCGCTGCTGACCTTTTGGGTGCTGAAGGAGGCCGCCGGCAAATGCACCGGGGAAGGCCTGCAGCTTTGGCCCAACCATACGGATTTTTCCCTGGATGACCCCCGTGTCCGGGAGTTGGACAGCTGTTTGGTTGCTGTGATTGAATCTTTGTAGGGGAGGGTTATCAACCCTCCCGCAAGCAAATTGCTGTGCGGCGGTTGCGGGAGGCATAGTATGCCTCCCCTACGACCATCATCGAAAAATATAAGGAGAAAATTATGTTACTGTTTGATACCCATGCCCATCTGAATGACCCGGCTTTTGACCCGGACCGGGAGGAGCTGATGAACGGCCTTGCCGCCAAAGGTGTCGGCCTTGTGATGAATGCCGGCTGCAGCCTGGAAAGCTCCCGGGATATTGTGAATATGACCGCCAAATACTCTTGGCTCTACGGCTCTGTGGGCAGCCACCCGGACACCGCCGACGAGGTCAATGAGGAAGTTATTGAAGAATACCGGAGGCTCTGCCAAAACGAAAAGATCAAGGCCATCGGTGAGATCGGTCTGGACTATTACTATGAGGACATCCCCCGGGAGATCCAGCAGAAGGCATTCAGAATGCAGATGCAGCTTGCCAAGGAATTGGATATGCCTGTGATCGTTCATGAGCGGGAGGCCCACGATGACGGTATGCGCATCGTAAAGGAATTCCCCGGCGTGACCGGTGTATTCCATTGCTATTCCGGCTCGGCGGAAATGGCCCGGCAGCTGGTGAAAATGGGCTGGTACATCGGTTTTACCGGTGTGCTGACCTTTAAGAATGCCCGCAAGGCTGTGGAAACTGCCGCCAGCATCCCCTTGGAGCGGATCGTCATTGAAACCGACTGTCCCTTTATGGCCCCCGAGCCTTTCCGGGGCAAGCGGAACGACCCCGGCTACCTGTACCGTATGGCAGAAAGATTGGCTGAGATTCGCGGTATTACCGTTGAAGAAGCGGCGCAGGCCACCACCGAAAACGCAAAGCGGCTGTACAGAATCGAAACCGCCCGCTGATGAAAATATCGATTCTTCTGATAAATAATATCAAAATTATCAATTTTACAAATTAATGCCCATATGCTACGATAATACAAAAAGGAGAGTAGCAGATGTGAAAAGAATTTGTGCATTTTTATTGGCGATAGCCTGTTGCCTGTCGCTGTTTGGCTGTAAAAAGCAAGCAGAACCGACCCCTACCCAAGAACCCTCGGAAGCAACGACGGAAACAACCACCCAAACGGAAGCGCCTACCGAAGCCCCCACAGAGGAGGCAACGAAAAAGCCTGCCCAAACCAAGGAAACCGCTACGGTAGCGGCCAATAAGCGGCCTGCTGCCGCAACGAAGGCATCTGCTCCGGTGACCACCAAGGCGACCAGGGCAACCAAAGCGCCCACGAAAGCCACCGCGACGGCTGCCACAAAGGAAACTGTTACAGAACCGACCCAAGCCCATACCCATACCTTTGGAGAGTGGGTATTGCAGGAGGCATCTTCCTGTGTTGCGCAGGGAAAGGAAACACGCCGCTGCGGTGTATGCGATTTCACCGAGACCCGCACCCTTCCGTTGGAAGAGCACAGCCTGAATGCCACAAATATGTGCAAGACCTGCCGAAAGGTGATCTTTGATGACAATGCGCCTTTGGTTGAATTGGGCGTTGTGAGTGATGCCTTGTACGGCAGCGGCGCAAAAGCAAACACCCCCTGGGATGTGAAATGCTGGAACGGCAAGGTCTACCGGGCATCCGGTGACTACGACAAAAACTCCGGCGCCAGCATTCTTGCCTATGATGTTGCCAACCGCGTATGGGATACCGCCTATAAGGTCAAGGACGAGGCCATTCACGGCTTCGTGGAGATCGGCGGCAAGCTGGTCGCCCCCGGCATCGATGCCACCCAGGGTTGGGAATACGGCAACTACTATGAACTGCAGGCAGACGGAAAGTGGAAGCAAATCCGCAATCTTCCCAACGGCGTCCACTGCTTTGATATGATCGAATGCGGTGGCAAGATCTTTGCCGGTTTGGGTACGGAAAAGGTCGGTAATACCGTGGCCGTGTCCGAAGACGGCGGCAAGACCTTTACTTTTGTGCCCCTGTATAAGGACGGTAAGCTCTGCGACCTGTCCAAGTACGATCACTCCCGTACCTATGAATTTGCACAGCTGCAGGACACCGCTTATGCCCTTGTGGCTTTCTACACCAAATCCGGCAGCGCCACCTGGGAGATCTTCCGCTATGAAGACGGCAAGATGCACTATGCGGCAGAGGGAAAAACGCTGTTGGATGGCTCGGAATTCTCCCGGAAGTATTTTGGCGGTGACTTTGAATTTAACGGCACCTGCTACCTCACCGCCCGCAGACTGTATGCCATCAAGGACTTTTCCGATCCTTCTTCCTGGCAGCACATCAGTATGCCCAACTCCGGCAAGGTGTCCGATGCCATTTTGCACGATGGGGCGATCTATGTGCTGTCCTCCCGGCAGGATATCAAAACGAAGATCTATCACGTTATCATTTACAAGAGCACTACCGGTGAGGCCGGTTCCTTTGCGGAAGTGGCCAGCTACGATTACAGCGGTTTCCCCCTGAGCTTTGACTATGACGGAGAGCATTTCTATGTGGGATGCAGCCTGAATTCCATAGACCAGAGCAAGATGGGTATGCTCCTGCGGATTAAGCCTCAGAAATAAGGAGTAAAGTATGAAAAGAGTTTATGCACTGATTCTGGCGCTGGCCTGCTGCCTGTCGCTGTTTGGCTGTAAACAGCAAGAGAAGCCGGCACCTACGCAAGCCACAACCGAGGCAACGACGGAAACAACCACCCAAACGGAAGCGCCTACCGAAGCCCCCACAGAGGAAGTCGGAGGCCAAGCGGTCTTAGGAAGACAATTAGGGGCTACAACTCCTTGGCCCACAGAACGACATGGCTAC
>JAZNNO010000038.1:0-6173 GCA_045580345.1 Faecousia sp. | reverse complement strand
CGCCCCTTTCCTCCAATACTGCACAAAAAATTCCCGAAATGCGTCAGCATTCCGGGAATTTTATTGTTTGTCTTGAAGAAAAGTTCCTGTTTCAAAACTGCGAAGCACCCGAAAACGGTGGAGGACCGTGTCAGTCAAGGCAAAAAGCGCAGAAATACTGGATGTATTTCGAGCATTTTTAACGCAGAATGGCGCAGACAAACGCCGTTTTCGGGCATTTCATCACTGTGGTGCACCGCCCGAGGGTGTGGCCTTTTCGTTAGTTTTGCATCCGGATCACAGCCATACCCGGCGCATCCAGCGCCAGGGCAGACACCCGGTACATCACCTGGGCAAGCTGCCCACGGGTCAGAGGCTCAAGCGCCTCCAGAGTGATGCCATTGTGGGACATTGCCGCCAGGGAGACCTGAGCCCATACAGGCACTTCCCCCTCCATAGCCGCTGCCTCCAGATCTGCCTGGGTAATGGTCAGATCCAGGGCGCTTTGGAGCATCACAGCGGCCTCCGCACCGGTAATGGCACGGTCAGCGCAGAAGCTGCCGCTTTCCTCCTGGGGAAGCTCCGCGGTGATCCCGGCACGCATAGCCGCTGCCAGATAAGGCCTCAGCCAGCCGGGGGTGTCCTGGGGAACGGCGGCAGAAAGGGCATCCTCTGTGGGAATGTCCAGAGCATCCACCAGCATAGTCAGAAATTCTCCCCGGGTGACGGTTTTCTCCGGGTAGAAGCAGACCTCACCGCCGATCTGCTCACCGACAAACAGGCCGGTATTGCGCATCCATTCGGCGGCAAAGCGGCAATCTCTGCCTACGGTGTCCGTGTACTGCCGGGAATCCGTGGGCTTGAGGATCTGCACCGTTACCGTAGCCTCCCGGGACACATTGCCGGCAGGATCAGCCGCGGTAAAGGTGAAGGAGTCCACGCCTACCTTGTTTTTCTTAGGCGTGTAGGTGAAGCTGCCGTCCTCCCGGAGGGTCACCTGGCCTCGCTTGGGCTGGCGTACCACGGTAAAGGTCAGGGTCTGCCCCTCGGGATCACTGACGGTCAGCGTCCCCTCGTTGGGCAGATTTTTGTAGGTCTCCAGGGCGGAGTCCTTGGCAACGGGGGCTTTGTCCTCCTTGCCGTGGATGGAAATGGTCATGGTGGTGGCAGGCTCTACCCGGTTGGTGAAAATGGGCAGGTAGGTCACCTGGGCCTGGGTGTCCTCCCGGGTACGCAGGGGACAGAAGGTCATCATAGCCACCTGGTCGCAGGTGAGAATGTCGCCGGGACGGATCACCCGATGCCCCAGCATCACGGTACCGGCAGAGGCATCAGGCAGACCGGTCACGCAAATGCCCTCCAGATCGCTTTCGTGGGAAAAATCTGTGGCGGTGAAGCAGTAGGTGGCATCGCAATCCACCTGGGCGGCAGCAGCGCCCAAAAACAGCGCGCACACCAGCACCGGCAGCAGACACAGTAAAAAGATCTTACGCATAAATATCCTCCTTATTTTTTATACGGAGGTATTGTTTGCACACCTTGGCAATTTATGCACGAAAGACCTATAAAAACGGGAGGACACCCTTTGTCCTCCCGTTACAGATAAAATTCTTTTTCGTCATCCAGACGCAGCAGCATGGGCTTACCGCCGGCAGCCACACCGGTGTCAATGCAGATCCAGGTGTCCGTGCGCACAGCCCGACCCTTGCTGCCGGGATCCAGAAACTCCGTAGGCGTGTGCCCAAAGACCACCGTAGCACCCTCAAAATACCGGGTCTGCAGGGTAGGCCTTGCCCACAGAAGGTCTTGATCCGCATAGCGGTGCAGGGGCTTGTCCGGGGAGAAATTGTCCAGCCCCGAATGGACCAGAATGTAGTGCCTGTCCCCAATGGTCACAGAGTCATACAGGGGCGCATCCTGCAAAAGGCTGAGGATGCCCTCAAAAATGTCCGGATCTTCCTTCAAAAGCTTGCGCAGCTGCTGCAAGGTGGTGTCACCGCCGTTGTACATCCAGTTGCTGTAGATAGCCATATCCTCCTGGGAGATGGCCTCCAGAGCTTCCTGAGAGACCTCCTGGAACAGGAACT
Organism: Faecousia sp.; assembly: GCA_045580345.1. GTDB lineage: Bacteria > Bacillota > Clostridia > Oscillospirales > Oscillospiraceae > Faecousia. Next base: position 4,107 of record JAZNNO010000038.1, on the reverse strand, counting down.
GACAGCCCAGGAGCATAGCTTCGTGGTTGCCCAGGATCAGCTGCACATTGGGCTGCTCCGCCATCCAGCGCAGCAGGGGAATGCTCTGCGCACCCCGGTCGATCACATCGCCCAGCACGAACAGAAAATCCTCATCGCAGAAGCCTGCACTTTTCAGAAGCGCCAGAAAGCCTTCCAGAGGATATCCGTGCAGATCTGAGGTCACATAGATCATAGCCATACTCCTTTCCTTGGTTTTCCTGATTATAGCATATCAGGCCGGAAATTTCAACCGACCTTGGGGAGCGGTAACGACACTGGCCGATCAAATAAGCTGCTGCTCGTTGATGATCAGCTTGAACTGCAGACCCAGCTTTTCCGCTGCCTTGCGGCAAAGGATCATACGCTGCATAAAGATCTCAAAATACTCCATCACAGAGCCGAATTTGGTGTCAACGGTCAGCTTCAGCTTCACAAGGGTCTTGTCCTCGTTGATCTTCAGGGTGGATTTTTTCACGGAGTAATTCACACGGTCGTGAATGTCAAAGGTGGAAAGATCCTGGTTTCGTACCCGGCTGCGGCGCACATCGGCCTTGTCTGCCAGGATCATAGCCGCGGCTACGGCATTGACGGGAACACCGGTGCCCTCGTCGTGGTTGCCGATGGCGGTGACGATGGTGGCCATCTCTGCCGGATCGCAGCCCATATCGTTGAGAATGCTCCAGGCCATCACCGCGCCGGATTGGGAATGATCCTTGCGGTTGACCAGATTGCCGATGTCGTGCAGATATCCGGCGATCTTGGCCAGCTCTACCGTGCGCTCCTCAAAGCCCATGGTCTGTAAAATATACCCGGCGGTTTCTGCCACGTGCATCACGTGGGCAAAGCTATGCTCCGTGTAGCCCAGAGCCGCCAGGGACTCATCGGCACGGATGATGTAGGTTCGAATGGCCTCGCTTTTGGTAATTTTTTCGTATGTCAGCATAATCATACCTCCTGTTGTGGGTATTTTACCACAGCCTTCCGGGAAATAACAGACCTTCGCCCAAAAATTTACAAAGCTTTTACGAACATTGCAAACTGTCCCGATTTGTGTTATAATGCCCTCAGAAATGTAGGGGACGACCTGCGTGTCGTCCCGCGGAACGGCACATAGACCGTTCCCAACCAGCGGATCGAGGGAGGACCTATGCATAAAGTACTTTTTGTATGCCACGGCAAGATTTGACCCAGGAACGGCACACCAAGCTATACAATGCTATACCACCCTTTGCAACGGGTTTGCCCCATTTGTACTACTCGCATACTACTTTTGAAAATAACCACATTTTGCCCCCAACATGACGAAAATAACAGCCGCCTCCATCACAGAGGCGGCTGTCGTTATTTGTGCGACTAATCGGAATTACTGTTTTTTCATTTGTCGCAGGAACACCAAAATAGCGCCAATCGTTATCACAATTGTATAACCAATAACAACACATACATGTGTTAATAGTTCAGAATAATCACCGTTTATCATTGCTCTTTCAAGCTCGACTGCATGAACATATGGTAACATATTTGCAATTTTTCTAAAAGAACCTCCTACAAGTTCAAGGTCAAACCAAACACCCGAAAGCCAAGCGGTCAAATTGGTAAGCAATGCACCACAAACACCACCAACTTGCTTTACATTCAGAACGCTTCCACATAATAAACCAAGTGCAATTTGAAAAATCGCAAATGGAATAACCATCAGGATTGCATGTAGGATATTCGCCGTAACGGATAGGCCAAGAATAATCGCCACAAGATAGCAGATTGCACATTGTGCTATTGCTATCGGAATAATAGGCAGCATATAGCCGACAATAAAATCAGCGGCTTTTAATGGAGAAGTGTACAACCTTTGCAACAAAGCACTTTCTCTGTCCCTAGCTACCAATGTGGCAGAAAAGAGGGTCATAAATGAAAGGCCAAATACCGTAATACCAGGTGTTAGGCTTTCTATCTCAAACAACCTCACAGGAACATTATCTTGTATTGCACTCAGTAATATCAGCAATACGATTGGGAAGCCTAATCCAAAAAACAGATTCAACGGGTCTCGCAAAATTTCTTTCGCACATCTTTTTCCAAAAGTCAGCATTCTCATAATGTTGCCTCCCGCACTATCGAAATAAAGGCATTTTCAAATTTATCAGCAGAGGTCATGTCCATAAGTTCCCAGACTGTTCCAAGCGCCAACAACCTTCCATTTTTCATGATGCCAATGCGGTCAGAGAGAGCCTCGGCTTCTTCCATATAGTGTGTTGTAAGTATTATTGTTATTTTCCCTTTCAAAGAACGAATAGTATCCCATAGTTCGCTTCGAGCAATCACATCAAGACCTAGTGTAGGTTCATCAAGAAACAGTATTTGAGGTTCGCTTATGAGAGCCATGGCAATACTAACCCTTCGTTGCCAACCACCAGAAAGTTTGCCTGCCTTTTTGTTGAGAACATTTTCCAAGCCAAACTGGTCTGAAAGTTCTTGGACTTTCGCTTTGCTTTTCTCCTTTGAAAAATTGTGAATACCGCATATGAGTTCCAAATTCTCCTTGACGGATAGATTTGGTGCAACCGCAGTTTCTTGTGGTGAAACGCCGATCATGCTTTTAACAGTTGCTTCTTTGTCCACGATGCTGCTGCCGCCGACAAACGCATCTCCGCTTGTAGGTTTTGTAAGACAAGAAAGCATTTTTATTGTCGTCGTTTTTCCCGCACCATTGACACCAAGTAAAGAGAATAATTCTCCTTGTTCGATTTCTAGATTCAAGTTATCGACTGCGGTTAAATCTTTGTATTTCTTTGTTAGGTTAATCGCTTTTATGGCTTTCATAGTCCATTTCCTCCGCATCAGAAATTTGCGATTCTAATTATAGCAGTTCGTATTGAGAAAATGTGACTTTGGGCCTTATCGGTTCGTTTTCGTATCTAATCGGTATTCCTCTGTTTGAACTGTTTGCTTAATTATTACACATCAATGGCATAGAAATAATAAGCCATTCTATCCATGATTCCCGCCGCCCGTCCATTGCTGGAAAACCAGCTATGATAAGGTCGGCGGGGGTTTACTCTCAGCAGAAATTGTGCTACAATACCCCTAAGAAAGCGAGGAAACAGCGTATGAAAATCTTATTTGTTTGCCATGGCAAGATTTGCCCCAGCAGCGGCATACCCAGCTATGCAACCCTATACCACGATTTGCAAGGTGAACTCCCTGTTTGTACTACTCGCATACTACTTTAGAAAACAACCACATTTTGCCCCCAACATGACGAAAATAACACCCCCCCCCATCACAGAGGCGGCTGTGTTATCATTTACTTTTAAACTACACCCAGAACTATTTGGAATGAAGCAAAGCCAGTTCCTTGATTGTTGGAAAGATATACTACATTTATGTAAATAACAGCATCATCATTCAGTGCAACTCGGTAGCCTACTCGCTCTTGTCTGGTTGTACCAGCTGTGCCAGTGGAGGTATTGACGTTGATGCTTATCAATTCAATGGCACTTGCTTTTCTACCTGCCAGGTAGGCACTCATTTGGGCGATAGCATTATCAGATGTTTCTGTAACCTGGGGATGTAGCAAGGCTTTGGCATCGGGTGTGTTATCATCAGCTAATGCTGCCATCATTTCCTCTACTTTCGGAGTAGCTTCTGCCTCGCCTGCTATCGCACCTGACATGTTTTGTGTGAAGTTACAGGCGGTCAAGCAGCCAAGTAGGGCTAATAGAACCAAAGTAAAGCAAATTATCTTTTTCATCAGTAGGACTCCTTTCGATTCTTATTTATCAAACTGGTTGCCTAATTGAATTATATACTGCCAACACACCGAAATCAAGAAATTTCGTATCAATCCACAATTGCCGCTACCCGTCCATTGCTGGAAAACCAGCTATGATGAAGGTAGCGGGATTTTTTGTTTTTATCCCGCCGCTAAAAAGCCATTTTTCGTCATCTACTATAGATTCGCAACTCTTGCCGATGGGATGTAGGGGCGGTTATCAACCGCCCGAAAGCCTCCCTTGTGTAAAGGGAGGTGGCTTGCCGCAGGCAAGACGGAGGGATTGCCAATCCCCCAATCTGCTACGCAGACAG
>JAZNNO010000037.1:0-9273 GCA_045580345.1 Faecousia sp. | reverse complement strand
CTCCGGCGGCCAGTATGACCGGCTGATGAAGAAAATGGGCCGCAGAAGCGGCGCCATTGGCTTCGCCCTCTACACCGACGAACTGGAGCGTCTGTGGGATGCACCCCATCCCTATGATGCGGAAACGGTGCTGCTGTATCCCCCGGATGCGCCTTTGGCAGCCGTTACCGAAAAGGTGGCAGAACTGACCCGGCAAGGACAGCAGGTTCTGGCTCTGAGCAGCCTTCCCGAGAATCTGCGCTATCAACAATTGATTCGCTTGTGAGGTGAGCTTACTTGCAAACTACCCTGAATATCGCCCTGCCGAAAGGTCGTCTTGGCGAAAAGGTTTATGATTTATTTGAAAAATCCGGTTTCCCTTGCCCGGAACTGCTGGAAAAAGGCAGAAAGCTGATCTTTGAAAATCCTCAGCTGGATGTGCGCTATTTCTGGGTTAAGCCCTCGGATGTAGCCATTTATGTGGAGCGGGGCGCTGCCGATATCGGCGTGGCCGGCAAAGACATTCTGCTGGAATATGAGCCGGATGTTTACGAGCTGCTGGATTTGGATCTGGGCAAATGCCGTATGGCAGTGGCTGCCCCGGCTTCCTTCCGTGACAACGAAAACCGCACCTTGAAGGTCGCCACCAAGTTTACCAATATTGCCGCCAATTACTATAATAGCATCGGTCGGCAGATCGACATTATCAAGCTCAACGGCTCTATCGAGCTGGCTCCCATTTTGGGTCTTAGCGATGTGATCGTGGATATTGTGGAGACCGGCACAACCTTGAAAGAAAACAACTTAGAAGTGAAGCAGACCATTCTCCCCATCAGCGCAAGGCTGATCGCCAACAAAGCAAGTTTTCAATTCAAAGGCGCGCAGATCGAAGAGCTTCTGCGTGAAGTAAGAAACCAGGTGAACAGTTGTGATTAAGATTTATAATTATGGGCAAGTCCCCAACGAGGAGATCTTTGCCCGGGAAAATATTGCCGCCAATGTGGAAAGCGTGGTCACGGAGATCATTTCCACCGTGGCAACCTTAGGCGACAAGGCCCTCTATGCCTATGCTGCCAAATTCGACAAGGTGAATCTCACCGCTTTGGAAGTGACCCAGGCAGAGATCGACGAGGCTTTCGCCGCCGTAGAGCCGGAGTTTTTGGACATCCTCCGAGAGGCAGCTGCCAACATCCGTGCCTATCACGAAAAGCAGGTGCGGAACAGCTTTATTCTGAATGAAAAAGACGGCGTGGTCATCGGTCAGAAAGTGACCCCCATTGAAAAGGTGGGTCTGTATGTGCCCGGCGGCACAGCCGCATATCCCTCCACGGTGCTGATGGATTCCATTCCTGCCAAGATCGCCGGCTGTAAGGAGATCGTAATGGTCACACCCCCTGCCAAGGACGGCAAGGTGAATCCCGTGATTTTGGCCGCTGCCAAGATCGCCGGTGTGGACCGGATCTTCAAGGTGGGCGGCGCACAGGCTGTGGCCGCTTTGGCTTACGGCACAGAGAGCATTCCCAAGGTGGACAAGATCGTTGGCCCGGGCAATGCCTATGTGGCAGAGGCCAAAAAGCAGGTCTTCGGCCGGGTGTCCATCGATATGATCGCCGGTCCCAGTGAGATCTTGGTGGTGGCAGATGCCACGGCAAATCCCCGTTTTGTGGCAGCGGACCTGCTGGGCCAGGCCGAGCACGACAAGATGGCCAGCGCCGTGCTGGTCACCGACAGCCGGGCCTTTGCTGAGGAAGTAAGCAAGGAACTGGAAGAGCAGATCCCACAGCTGCCCCGCTCCGAGATCGCAAGAGCATCTATTGACTTGGGTGGTAAAATCATTGTGGCGGAGGGCAATCTGATGCAGGCCATTGAGATCGCCAACGAGATCGCTCCCGAGCATTTGGAGCTTTGCGTGGACAATCCCTTTGATTACCTGGATAAGATCAAGCACGCCGGTTCTATCTTTATGGGCAAGTACTGCCCCGAGGCCTTGGGCGACTATTTCGCAGGCCCTAACCACACCCTGCCCACCAGCGGCACAGCCCGGTTCTCTTCGCCATTGTCCGTGGATGACTTTGTGAAGAAGACCCAGTTTACCTACTATACAGAAAATGCTCTGGAGAAAGTGGCGGACAAGATCGCATTCTTCGCCCACAAAGAGGGCCTGGATGCCCACGCCAAGAGCGCAACCATTCGATTCGAGGACAAAAAATGAGTAAGTTTTTTACAGAGAAATTTGCCGCTTTGGAGCCCTACACCCCCGGTGAGCAGCCCAGAGATATGCAATATGTGAAGCTGAACACCAACGAATCCCCCTTCCCGCCCTCTGCCGGTGTAGCGGAAGCTGTGGCTAAGGAATGCTCGAAACTCCAGCTGTATTCCGACCCGGAAAGCACCGCCTTGCGGGAAAGATTAGCGGAGGTTTATGGGGTAAAACCCTCCCAGGTGTTGGTGTCCAACGGCTCTGACGAGGCGCTGAACTTCGCCTTTATGGCCTTTGCCGACGAAAAATCCCCCCTGGCTTTCCCGGATATTACCTACGGTTTTTACCCGGTGTTTGCTCAGCTGAACCACATCCCCTACACCCAGATCCCCTTGAAAGAGGACTTTTCCATCGACCCTGCCGATTATATGGGGTTAAACAAGACCGTGGTCATTGCCAACCCCAATGCACCCACGGGTATGTGCCTGCCTCTGCGTGATATTGAGGATATCCTAAAGAGCAATCCGGGTAATGTGGTGATCGTGGACGAGGCCTATGTGGATTTTGGCGGGGAGAGCGCTGTGAAGCTGGTAGATTCCTATGAGAATCTGTTGGTGGTGCAGACCTTCTCCAAGTCCCGGTCCATGGCCGGCGCCCGGCTGGGCTTTGCTATCGGTAATAAAAAGCTGATCGCCGACCTGAACACCATTCGCTACTCCACCAACCCCTACAATGTAAACCGGATGACAGAGTTTGCCGGCGTTGCCGCCTTGGAAGAAAATGACTACTATCTGCAAAACGCCAAGACCATTATGGCGAACCGGGCCTGGACAGTGTCGGAGCTGCAAAAGTTAGGCTTTACTGTTCTTAATTCCAAGGCAAACTTTGTCTTTGCCAAGTCCGACAAAATCGACGGTGAAAAGCTTTATAAGGAGCTGAAAGCCCGGGGCGTACTGGTGCGGCACTTTACCAAGGCACGCATTTCCCCCTATGTGCGCATCACCATCGGCACTTTGCAGCAGATGGAGACCCTTATTGAAAAAATCAAAGAAATACTGGGAGCATAACTATGAGAACCACCCAAATCAAGCGTAAAACCGGGGAGACCGATATCTCCCTGTCCTTAAGTTTAGACGGCACCGGCGCATCCAAGATAGCAACCGGCTGCGGTTTTTTAGACCATATGCTGACCCTCTTTGCCAAGCATGGCCGGTTTGACTTAGAGGTCACCTGCGTGGGCGATACCTATGTGGATTATCACCACACCGTAGAGGATATCGGCATCTGCCTGGGCAAGGCCTTTGCCGAAGCCCTGGGCGACAAAAAGGGCATCATCCGCTACGGCGACACCACCCTGGCGATGGACGAAAGCCTGATCCTCACTGCGGTAGACATTTCCGGCCGGGGCGGCTGCTACTATGCTTTGGAGATCCCCACGGAAAAGGTGGGGGATTTTGACACGGAGCTGGTGCTGGAGTTCTTTATTGCCTTTGCCAACAACGCAGGTCTGACCTTACATCTGCGGCAGCTTTGCGGCGGCAACTCCCATCACATCATCGAAGGCACTTTCAAGTCTGTGGCACGGACGCTGCGCAAGGCCGTTGCCATTGACCACGCTTTTGCCAATGAAGTACCCTCCACGAAAGGAATCTTATAATGATTGCAGTTGTTGATTACGGCGTGGGAAATCTCTTTTCCCTGTGCTGCTCCCTGGAGCGGATCGGCGCTGATGCCAAGGTTACATCCAATCCGGACGAAATTCGCAGCGCTGAGAAGATCATCCTTCCCGGCGTGGGTGCTTTTGCCGATGCGGCAAAAAAGCTCCGGGATTCCGGCCTTGACAAGGTGATTTTGGAGCAGGCTGCCGCCGGCAAAGAAATTATGGGCATTTGCCTGGGCATGCAGCTACTGTTTGAAAAAAGCTATGAATTCGGCGAGCATACCGGCCTTGGCCTTTTGAAGGGCAGTGTGATTCCTATGGAAGGCACGATCCCCGCTGAATTGAAAATTCCCCATATCGGCTGGAACGCCCTGCATTTTACCAAGGAAAGCAAGCTCCTTAAGTACATCAAAGAGGGCGATTGCGTGTATTTCGTCCATTCCTTCTATGTAGACCCCGGTGCGGAAAGTGTGGTGGCTACCGCTGAGTACGGTAAATTCGTCACTGCCGCTGTGCAGTGCGGCAATGTGATGGGCTGCCAGTTCCACCCGGAAAAAAGCGGCGAGGTAGGTCTTAACATTCTGCGGGCCTTCTGCGAAAAGGAGGAAACACTATGATCCTGTTTCCGGCAATCGATTTATATGAAAAGAAAGCCGTGCGACTTTACAAGGGCGATTACGCCAATATGACCGTTTACAGCGAAAATCCCATTGAAATTGCCCAAGATTTTGAAAAGAGCGGCTGCACCCATATCCACATGGTGGACTTGGAGGGCGCTAAGGACGGCACGACCCCCAATCTTGCTATCGTGGAGCAGGTCGCCAAAGAAACCGCCCTCTTTGTGGAGATCGGCGGCGGCATCCGCAATATGGAAACGGTGGAAAAGTACTTATCCGCCGGTGTTTCCCGGGTGATTTTGGGCACGGCTGCTGTCAACGACGAGGCATTCCTCCGGGAAGCTGTCCAAAAGCACGGGGACAAAATCGCCGTAGGCGCGGATGTAAAGGACGGCTACATTGCCATCAAGGGCTGGCTGGAAAAATCCGCTGTCACCTTAGAAGACTTCCTTGCCAAAATGCAGGAGATCGGCGTGAAGCATATTATCTGCACCGACATCTCCAAGGACGGCGCTATGCAGGGCACAAACCTTGCCCTATACCGGCAGCTTTCCGAGAAATTCAAGCTGGATATCACTGCCTCCGGTGGCGTTTCCACCATGGAAGACATCGCTGCCCTGCGGAAAATGGACATCTACGGTGCCATCATCGGCAAGGCCTATTACACCGGCGCTATCGACCTGAAAGAGGCTTTGGAGGTGGCGAAATGATCACAAAACGCATCATCCCCTGCCTGGACATCAAAAACGGCCGGGTGGTGAAAGGTACCAATTTCCAGGGCCTTTCCGATGTTTCCTCCCCCATTGAACTGGCAAAGCACTATTCCGACTGTGGCGCAGACGAGCTGGTGTTCTATGATATCACCGCCTCTGCCGAGGGTCGGCAGCTGTTTACCGACGTGCTCCGGGAAGTGGCATCCCAAATCTTCATTCCTCTGACCGTGGGCGGCGGCATCAACACCGTGGATGACTTTGACCGGGTCTTAAAATGCGGTGCGGACAAAGTCAGTGTCAACTCCGGCGCGATCCGCAATCCCCAGCTGATCTACGATGCCGCCCAAAAATACGGCAGCCAGTGCGTGGTGCTGTCGGCGGATATCAAACGGGTGGACGGCCAGTTCCGGGTCTTTGCCAAGGGTGGCAGAGAGGACACCGGTATGGAGGCCATCTCCTGGATCAAAAAGGGCGTCTCACTGGGTGCAGGTGAGGTTGTAGTCAACTCCATCGACACCGACGGCGTAAAAAAAGGCTTCGATATCGAGATGCTGCAAGCCGTATGCGACGCGGTGAATGTGCCGGTGATCGCCTCCGGCGGCGCAGGTGATGTACAGCATTTTACCGACCTGTTTGGAGCCATTCCCACCATTGATGCGGCGCTGGCTGCATCTGTGTTTCATTTCGGACAGATCGCCATACCTGACCTAAAGCAGGAACTGAAAAAGAATAACATTATTGTGAGGTTATAATATGCTCTCCATTGATAATCTGAAATTTGACGAAAAGGGCCTGATCCCCGCAGTTGTGGTGGATTCCATCACCAAAAAGGTGCTGACCGTAGCCTATATGAACCGGGAAAGCCTGGAAATTTCTATGGAAAAGGGTCTGACCTGCTTTTGGAGCCGCTCCCGGCAGGAGCTGTGGCTGAAGGGTGAGACCAGCGGCAACTACCAGCACATTGTTTCCATCACCGCCGACTGCGACGGGGATGCTTTGGTGGTAGTCGTGGAAAAGGACGGCCCTGCCTGCCACAAGGGTACCGATTCTTGCTTTACTTCCCCGGTTTGGGAAAGTGAGGAGCTGCAGGAGTTCAGTCTCCAGGGCCTTTACGATATGCTCGTTGGCAGAAATGAAAACCGCCCCGAGGGCTCTTACACCACCTATCTCTTTGAAAAGGGCATCGATAAGATCCTCAAGAAGGTGGGCGAGGAGTGCACCGAGGTCATCATTGCCGGCAAGGCCGACGATAAAAAGGAAACCATCTATGAGCTGGCAGACCTTGCCTATCACGCAATGGTGCTGATGGTGCAGATGGGCATTACCGTAGAGGACGTCCACAGAGAGCTTGCCTCCCGCCACATCATCGACCACAAGGTCAAGCAGGAGAAAATGACCAAATGATCCCCTGTAACTACCACACCCACACCTGTTTCTGTGACGGCAAGCATACCCCGGAGGAAATGGTGCAAGAAGCCCTGCGGCTGGGCTGTAAGGAGATCGGCTTTTCCGGACATTCTTATACTCCCTTTGACGGCAGCTTTTGTATGTCCAGGGAAAACACTTTGGCCTACATCAAGGCTGTCCGGGCGGTGCAAGAAAAGTACGCAGAGCAAATCAAGATATATTTGGGCATTGAGCAGGATTACCACTCCCCGAGATCCACTGCAGGGTATGACTATATCATCGGCTCTGTGCACTATGTGGAAAAGGATGGGGCGTACCTGTCCGTAGACGAGAGCAAGGAAACCCAAATCGCCATCGTAGAGCAGTATTACGGCGGGGATTTCTACAGCTTCGTGGAGGATTATTACGAGGCGGTTTCCGATGTGTATAACAAGACCCGGTGCCACATCATCGGCCATTTTGACTTGATCACCAAATTCAACCGGGAACGGGATCTCTTTGACCCCGACCACCCCCGGTATATAGCGGCAGCCTGGAAAGCGCTGGATGCTTTGCTGGATGCCCCGGCGATTTTGGAGGTGAACACCGGCGCTATGTCCCGGGGCTACACCACCGAGCCCTACCCCACCCGGGATATTATCAGCCGGTGGGTAAGCGCCGGCAAGGAGATCATTTTCTCCTCCGATTGCCACAGCAAAGACCATATCCTTTACGGCTACGATATTTACAAGGAAATAACCAAATAAAAACAGAGAGGATTACCCTCTCTGTTTTTATTTTGCAGGGTTTACTCCCGCGAAAAGCTGTGTTATACTATTATTGTCAAATTACGATACTTCCCCGCAAAGGAGAAATATATGACAGATTATATTTTCAAAATTATCACCCTTTTGGGTGGCCTTGCCCTGTTCCTGTTCGGCATGGACGTTATGGGCAAATCCTTGGAGCGGCAGGCCGGCGGCAAGCTGCAGACAGTGTTGGCCAAAATGAGCTCCAATGTGTTCAAGGGCTTCCTGCTGGGCATGGGTGTCACCGCGGTGATCCAGTCCTCGTCGGCAACCACCGTCATGGTGGTCGGCTTCGTTAACTCCGGCATTATGACCCTCAAGCAGGCTGTGGGCGTGATTATGGGCTCCAACATCGGTACCACCGTCACCGCCTGGATCTTGTCCCTTTCCGGCCTGGAGGGTGACAGCTTCTTAGTGCGGGTCTTTAAGCCCTCTACCCTGGCACCCCTGGTCGCCATCATCGGCATTGCCCTGTTTATGTTCTCCAAGAGCGAGAAGAAAAAGGGCATCGGCACCATTTGCCTTGGCTTTATGGCGCTGATGACCGGCATGGACATTATGGGCGATTCTATGGCATTTCTCAAGAATGAGCCCTGGTTTGCACAGCTGATGATCTCCTTTTCCAATCCGTTGCTGGGCATTGTGTTTGGCGCACTGCTCACTGCTGTGATCCAGTCCTCCTCCGCGTCCATCGGTATTCTGCAGGGTCTGTGCGTTACCGGCGCTGTTACCTACGGCGCGGCGATCCCCATTATTTTGGGTCAGAATATCGGTACTTGTATCACCGCTATGATGGGCGCCATCGGCGCAAACCGCAACGCCCGCCGTACCGCTATGGTCCACCTGCTGTTCAATGTGGTGGGTGTTGCCCTCTTTGTTGTGGTGTTCTACGGTTTGGGTCTGTTTATTGACTGGAATTTCCTAAGCAGTCCTGCCGCTGCCTGGGATATCGCCGTGATCCACACCTTCTTCAATGTTGCCGCTACCTGCGTGCTGATGCCTGCAAACGGCTTGCTGGTGAAGCTGGCGTATGTGTTCATTCCCCAAAAGCATACCCCCCAGCCCACGGAGCTGCTGGACGAGCGTTTGCTGGCAACCCCTGCGGTTGCTGTCCAGCGTGCCCATGAGGTGGCCAGCGAGATGGCTGCCGATGCGGCCGAAGCTATGCGCCTGGCTATGGGTCTGCGGACTAAGTTCGTCCCCGCGGTGATGGAAGATGTCATCGCCTTAGAAGACAAGACCGACCGCTATCAGGATGCCTTAGGCACTTACATGGTGAAGCTTTCTGATATGCGCCTGTCCGTGAAGGATAACCGCATCCTCAACACCCTGCTTTACTCCATTTCCGATATCGAGCGGATCGCCGACCACGCCCTGTCCGTTGCCAAGGCGGCTTTGGAGATTGAGGAAAAGAAGGTAGAGTTCTCCAAGCAGGCCAAGGGTGAGTTGGCGGTTTTGGAGCAGGCTGTATTAGATGCTGTGGACCGGACGGTAGAAGCTTACAAAAACCTCAACCGGGAGCAGGCCTCAAAGATCGAGCCCCAGGAGCAGGTTGTTGATGCCCTGGTCCGTGAGGTCAAATCCCGCCATGTGCGCCGTCTGCGTGACGGCCTTTGCACCGTGGAATACGGCTTTGTGCTGGAGGACCTGCTGACCGCCTTCGAGCGGACCGCCGACCACTGCTCCAATGTAGCTGTGGAAATGCTGCAGGTCTCCGAGGGCAAGCTGGAGGCCCACGAATATCTGAACGCTTTGAAGGCCGGCGAGCTCCACGAATCCGCCGCTTTTGCCGAGCAGTTTGCCAAGTACAAGGCCCGGTACGCCTTCCCCGAAGAAAACTAAAATAAAAGCAGAGAGCGGCCTAAAGGTCGGCGGGGGGGGTGCTTTTCGAAAAAAAAAAAAAAGAAAC
>JAZNNO010000036.1:0-2565 GCA_045580345.1 Faecousia sp. | reverse complement strand
GGCTCCGGCAACTGGATGTACACCGGTATGGGTGCACGTCTGGAATGGGCACTGCTGAATTACTTCATCGATACCCACACTGCAGACGGCTACGAATTTATCCTGCCCCCTCACATGCTGGAGTACAAGTGCGGTGAAACTGCCGGTCAGTTCCCCAAGTTTGCCGACGAGGTCTACAAGATCGCCAACCCCACCGACGACCGCGTCCACTATATGCTGCCCACCCCTGAGGCGGCTCTGGCTTCCGTTTACCGTGACGAGATCCTCACCGAGGCAGATCTGCCCAAGAAGTTCTTCGCCTACACCCCCTGCTTCCGCCGTGAGGCCGGCTCTCACCGCGCTGACGAGCGTGGTATGGTTCGTGGCCACCAGTTCAATAAGGTGGAGATGTTCCAGTTCACCAAGCCCGAGGACTCCGACGCAGCCTTCGACGAGCTGGTGACCAAGGCTGAAAAGCTGGTGGAGGGTCTGGGCTTCCACTTCCGCACCGTGAAGCTGGCAGCCGGTGACTGCTCCGCATCTATGGCAAGAACCTACGACATCGAGATCCTGATCCCCTCTATGGACGGCTACAAGGAGGTCTCCTCCGTTTCCAACGCCCGTGACTACCAGGCGCGCCGCGGCAACATCCGCTTCCGCCGTGAGGCCACCGGCAAGCCCGAGTTCGTCCACACACTGAACGGCTCCGGTCTGGCAACCTCCCGTATTTTCCCCGCTCTGGTGGAGCAGAACCAGAGAGCCGATGGCTCTATCGTCGTTCCCGAGTGCCTGCGTAAGTACCTGGGCGGCCTGGAGATCATCGAAAAGAAGTAAGCAATGTTATGTAAACCAATAACATAAAAATAAAGGAGATAACACTATGGCTAAGAAAGACAAGAAGTCCCTGTGGCAGGAATTTTCTGAGTTTGCCATTAAGGGCAACGCAATGGCACTGGCTGTCGGTACCATCATCGGCGGCGCATTCTCCACCATCACCAAGAGCCTGACCGACGATCTGATCATGCCCCTCGTCAACATCTTTATGGGTGGCGCGGATTTCAGCCAGGCACGGATCCAGCTGCCCCGGATGCCCTGGGTAGAGCCCACCTTTGAAACCATTGTCAACGCCGAAGGCGCTGAGGTCGTCCAGGAGGTCCACAACTATCTGACCTACGGCAATTTCATCTCCGCTGTGATCAATTTCTTCATTCTGGCCATCGTGGTTTTTGTCATCGTAAAGACTCTGAACAAGCTCTCCGAGCTGGGCAAGAAGAAGGAAGAACCCGCAGAAGAAGCACCTCCCGCGCCTCCCGAGCCCACCAAAGAGGAAGTCCTTCTCACCGAGATCCGTGATCTGCTGAAGGAAGGCCGTTAAAGGCTTGCTTTTTCCAACACGGAATTATTTCGATAAGGCTGTATTGAATAATTGACAAAAGCCTGTCTTGTATCTATAATAGGAATGTTATGAATTTCCAGGCAAGCACCAAAAGCTTGGGCTGCCTCAAAAGAAGGAAGGAAAAAGAAAATGTTCAAGATCGTTCGTAAAAAGGAGTTGAACGAGGCTGTCACCCTTATGGAGATCGAAGCACCCTTCATCGCCAAAAAGGCCAAGGCCGGTCAGTTCATCATCTTCCGCATTGATGAGCAGGGTGAGCGTGTACCTCTGACCATTGCCGGCTATGACCGCCAGGCAGGTACTGTCACCATCATCTTCCAGAAGGTCGGCTTCGCCACCATCGCTTTGGGCAACCTGAACGAAGGCGACTACATCCGTGACTTTGTCGGCCCTCTGGGCAAGCCCACTCCCGTGGAAGGCAAGAAGCGTGTCTGCGTGGTTGGCGGCGGCGTTGGCTGCGCCATTGCCCTGCCCTCTGCCATTGCTTTCAAGGAGGCCGGTGCTGAGGTCGATGTGATCGTCGGCTTCCGTAACAAGGACATCGTGATCCTGGAGGACGAGTTTAAGGCCGCTGCGGACAATATGTATCTGATGACCGACGACGGCTCTTACGGTGAGCAGGGCTTCGTTACCGCCAAGCTGCAGGAGCTGCTGGAGAAGGGCAACCAGTATGACGAGGTGCTGGCCATCGGCCCCATCCCCATGATGAAGTTCGTCTGCAAGACCACCGAGCCCTTCGGTGTACATACCAGCGTTTCTCTGAACCCCATTATGGTCGACGGCACCGGTATGTGCGGCGGCTGCCGCGTTACTGTGGGCGGCGAGGTGAAGTTTGCCTGTGTTGACGGCCCTGAGTTCGACGGTCACAAGGTCGATTTCAACGAGCTGATGAGCCGTAACGCCACCTACCGTGGCCGTGAGGCTGATGTGAAGGAACACCACACCTGCCGTATGGAAGCTATGGGCAAGCAGCTGATCAAGTAAGGAGGAAACTGTAATGGCAAATATGACTTTGGTTAAGACCCCTATGCCCGAGCAGGATCCTCAGATCCGCGCCCGGAACTTTAAGGAAGTAGCCCTGGGCTACACCGCCGAAATGGCCATTGAGGAAGCAAACCGCTGCCTGGGCTGCAAGAACCCCAAGTGCGTGGAGGGCTGCCCCGTCAATGTCCGCATCCCCGAGTTCATCA
>JAZNNO010000035.1:0-34349 GCA_045580345.1 Faecousia sp. | reverse complement strand
GTGACTACCGCCCCGGCAGCAAGATAATACCTTTTTTTCATAATTTGTAACCTCTGTCCAAAATTCAGCTTGTCGGTGAGTCTGTGTAGGGACCGGCCTCCGGCCGGTCCTGAAATCATTTTGACATTGACGGACAAAATGATTTCCATATCACTGACATTTTAACAAAATCGTTCCATTGAGGTACGATTTTGTTGCGGACCGTCGGGGACGCCGGTCCCTACATGATATGCCCGATAAACCCAAAGTTATTGTTCTGCCAGCTTTTCTGCCAATATCATGACCACCTGGGCGCAGCGCATGGCGGCCTGTGCCTCAAAGGTGGGGTAGTCCATCTGGGCAGAGTCGTCGGCTTTGTCGGAAATAGCCCGCAGGATCACAAAGGGAACTTTGTTCCGGTATGCGGTGTGGGCGATGGCTGCGCCCTCCATCTCCGTACACAGCGCGCCGGTATCCTCAATAATAGTCTGCTTCTGTTTTTTATTGGACACAAACTGGTCACCGCTGGCTACCATACCGATATGGGCATGACCGGGACAAACACTGTTGGCTGCGGAGAAAGCCATTCTCACAAGGCCTGCATCCGCCGGAAATGCCAGCACGGGCAGACCGGGAACCTGTCCTACTACATAAGCGGGGTTTATAGAACTGCACTTAAAATCGTGGTACATAGCCTCACGGCTGATGACAAAATCGCCAATGTCCAGCTTGGCATCCAAAGAGCCGGCAACGCCGGTGTTCACAATATGTGTCACACCAAAATGATCACACAGAGCCTGCACGCACATCGCCGCATTAACCTTACCCACGCCGCACTGGACCACAACTGCAGGCAATCCCTCCAGCCGTCCTTCGCAGTAAACAGAGCCGGCAACTGTCCGCTCCACCTTGGCGGTCATACTTTCTTTCAAGGCAGCTACTTCCACATCCATAGCGCCAATAATACCTAATTTCATAATCTCTCTCCTTTATTCGGGGTATGTTAAGCGGTCTGGGGTGATGCTTTCCAGCAATGCTGCGTATTTTGTGCCCCAGTAATTTGCCATAGGCAGGTTCATATCCAGGTAATTGCCGCAATCCTTGGCGCTGGCACCGGGCACTTCACCCCGGAAATCCGCCACGAACCGAAAGCAATTTTTCACCAGTTCCAGCACATCCCGGGAGCTCAAATCTCCTGCCAGAAGCAGGTAAAATCCGGTACGACAGCCCATAGGCCCAAAGTACAGCACCTTTTCTTTCCAGGTCGGCTCGTTGCGCAGGTAGGTTGCCGCCAAATGCTCGATCGTGTGCATTTCCGCAGTATTCATCACTGGCTCTTCATTTGGGCTGGTCAAACGCAGGTCAAAGGTCGTTACGGTTTCAGCGCCCACCTTGTCCTTGCGGGACACATAAAGGCCGGGCTGTAGTTTAATATGATCAATGGTAAAACTGGTTATCTTTTCCATTCGGTTTCTCCTGTATCAAGTATAGCTATATGATAACCCATAGACTTTATTTTGGCAAGAAAAACATCTTCTTTCTCCAAACTGCGGATTTTTCTTGCTTTTTCAGGAAATAACAGCTATAATAACTATGTATATTTGCAAGAAAGGCGGATTTTTTATGGAAGAACAGTTTAATGAATCCCAACGCCCCGTAAATCCCCGGCGCAAATCCCGCACGAAAATGCAGGTTATTAAGGAAGCATATCTGCCTGCGGCTATTATTGCCGTAGCTGCCATCCTTACCATTGTTTTTATCGCCGGTTCTATTACCCGCGCTTCTCAAAAAAAGAAATATGAAAAAGAGGTCATTGCCGCCAGCCAAGCAGCTGCAGAAGCGGAAAAGGCCCGTATGGAACAGGAAGTGGACGAACTGATCGCTAAGGCCGATGTGCATGCCAAGCAGTATGACTACCAGGCGGCCATCGATGTTCTGAATTCCTTCAGCGGCGACATCAGCGAGTATCTGCGGCTCAATGACAAGATTTTAGAGTGCGAACGGGCGCAAAAAGCCTTAGTGGAATGGAACGACCCCTCTAAGATCCCAAATCTTTCCTTCCAGCTTTTGATCGCTGATCCTGCCCGGGCTTTCAAATACGCCGGCTGGAGCAACAGCATCAACAAAAACTTCGTTACCACCGGCGAGTTTTCCAAGATCTTGCAGCAGCTATATGATAACGGCTATATTTTAGTGGATTTTGATGACTTCATTACCACCGAAACAAACACAAGCGGCAAAACCGTTTATAAGGCCAAGAGCATGTATCTGCCAAGCGGCAAAAAGCCCATTATGCTCACCCAAACCAATGTGAACTACAATTACTATCTCATTGACAGCGACAACGACCACAAGGCCGATGCCAAGGGCGGCGGCTTCGCCAGCAAGCTGCTGTGGGATGGCCAGAATTTTACCTGCGAGATGGTGGATGCTACCGGTAAAACTGTTACTGGCGATTACGATTTAGTACCTATCCTGGAAAAATTTATCGCAGCTCATCCCGACTTCTCTTATCACGGTGCAAGAGCCAATTTGGCACTGACCGGTCACAACGGTCTGCTGGGCTACCGCACACATCCTGCCTACGAGGAACATCCCGAAGCCTCCAAAATTTTTGGACAGGCCCAATACGCGAAGGACAAGCAGGATGCTGCCACCGTTATTAAGGCTCTCCGGGACAGAGGCTACACCGTTTCCTGCTACACCTATTCCAACATATCCTATAAGGATGCTGACCTTGCCCTTATTCAGAGCAATCTGCAGTCTTGGAAGAACTCTGTAACCCCCATCCTGGGCGATACCCAAGTGCTGACCTACGCGCAAGGAGGAGACATCGCCGGCAAGGGTGCCTATTCCGGTGATAAATATGCTGCTTTGCAGAAATTCGGATTCCGGTACTACCTGGGCTTCTGCGAAGACGGCAAGCCCTGGACTATTATAGAGAAAGACTATGTACGCCAGGGTCGCATTATGGTGTCCGGCGCGAATCTGGCCTATCACAGCGATTGGTTTAACGGCATGTTTAAGGCATCCACTGTGCTGGATCAGACCCGGGGAACCATTCCTCAGTAATATTTTACCGCGCCGGTAACTCCGGCGCGGTTTTCAAAAGGTGATATTATGGAGATTAAAATCGGAAAATATCGGCACTTTAAGGGTAAGGAGTATCGGGTGATCGGCATTGCCAGCCACTCGGAAACTTTGGAGCCCATGGTCGTCTACCAGGCGCTTTACGGCGAGGGTGGATTATGGGTTCGGCCCGCAGCTATGTGGAATGAGATCGTGGACAAGGAGGGCTACCACGGCCCCAGATTTCAGTATATCGAGGAATGACCTTAATGGACAAATTCAAACTGGTATCTCCCTATCAGCCAACCGGTGACCAGCCGGAGGCCATTGCCGCTTTGACAGCAGGCCTTAATAACGGCTTGCGGGAGCAGGTGCTTTTAGGTGTCACCGGCTCCGGTAAGACCTTTACCATGGCGAACATTATCGCAAATATGAACCGCCCCACCCTGGTGCTTGCCCACAATAAGACCTTGGCGGCACAGCTTTGTACGGAATTTCGGGAGTTTTTCCCGGAAAACGCAGTGGAATACTTCATATCCTACTACGATTACTATCAGCCCGAGGCTTATATTGCCCACACGGACACCTATATTGAAAAGGATTCAGCCATCAATGAGGAGATCGACCGGCTCCGTCACAGCGCCACCTCCGCCCTCTTTGAGCGGCGGGATGTGATCGTGGTGGCATCGGTGAGCTGTCTGTACGGTTTGGGTGACCCCATTGACTACAAGAGCATGGTAATATCCCTGCGGGTTGGCCAGGAATATCCTTTGGATTCTGTACTGCGAAAGCTGGCGGAGATCCGCTATGAGCGAAATGACATTGACTTTTCCCGAAACAAATTCCGTGTCCGGGGCGACACTTTGGAAGTCTACCCCGCTTACTGGACGGGGCGAGCCATCCGTGTGGAATTTTTTGGTGACGAGGTAGACAGGATCTCGGAGATCAATGCGGTCTCCGGTCTGACTGAGCGGTATGTTGACCACGTGGCCATCTATCCTGCCAGCCATTATGTGGCTTCCCGGGAGAAGATGGAACGGGCAATGCGGGAAATTCGGGAAGAATGCGATCAGCAGGTTGCCCTGTTCAACGAGCAGAACAAGCTCTTAGAGGCGCAGAGAATCTCTCAGCGAACTGCTTATGACTTGGAAATGCTCACAGAGATCGGTTTCTGCACCGGTATCGAGAACTACTCAAGAGTGATCCAGGGCCGGGCGCCGGGCACACCGCCCACTACATTACTCGATTATTTCCCGGAGGATTTTCTTCTGTTTGTGGACGAAAGCCATGTGACGCTGCCCCAATGCCGGGCAATGTATGCCGGTGACAGAAGCCGTAAGGATTCCCTGGTAAACTACGGTTTCCGTCTGCCCTCAGCCTATGACAACCGACCGCTTAATTTCCAGGAATTCGATTCCAAGCTGAATCAAATCGTCTATGTTTCCGCCACGCCGGCAGAATATGAGCAGACGCGTTCTGCCCAGACAGTGGAGCAAGTCATTCGTCCCACAGGACTTTTAGACCCCATAGTGGAGGTAAGGCCCATCGAGGGGCAGATAGATGACCTCATTGGGGAGATCAACGCAAGAACCGCCCGGGATGAACGGGTTCTTGTCACCACCCTCACCAAGAAGATGGCTGAGGACTTAACTGTGTATCTGCAAAAGGCAGGCATTCGGGTGCGGTATATGCACTCGGACATCGGCGCAATGGAGCGCATGGAGATCATTCGTGATCTGCGCATGGCAAAGTTTGATGTATTGGTTGGCATCAACCTGCTCCGGGAGGGTCTTGACTTGCCGGAGGTGAGCCTGGTTGCTATTCTGGATGCGGACAAGGAAGGTTTCCTCCGCTCGGAGACCAGTCTGATTCAGACCATCGGCCGGGCTGCCCGTAATGCAGAAGGCCTGGTGATCATGTACGCTGACAACATCACCGCTTCTATGCGGGTTGCCATCGACGAGACAAAGCGCCGTAGGGAGATACAGGACGCCTACAACAAGGCCCACGGCATCGTGCCCAAGACCATTATCAAGTCCGTTCGGGATCTTATTGAGATATCCTCCCCCACTGCCGAACGCAAGGGCCGCAGCGGTGTGAAGATGACCAAGGCGGAGAAAGAAAAAGAGATCGCCCGTCTGGAAAAGCAGATGAAGGAAGCCGCCCGTATGATGGAATACGAGTATGCCGCCCTGCTGCGTGACCAAATAATTGAGCTTAGGGGCAACAATTAGCATAGCAAAAGCCTTGACCAATACAGGTCAAGGCTTTTTTCTATTATTCACTGGGTATAAATCTGGGTTCTCCGTCCACAACTTCAATATGTCCTGCGATACCAACAACTACATACTTTACAATATATCCTTTTTCATAGACGTTATCTGTCAGCAACACAGGATAGGCCCCTCTGTAATCAGTTTCCGTTTTGCCTACAAATTCAATGCCGTAGGAATGCCGGGCAAGAAACAGGCTTTGCAGAGGCGATATTTTATCGCTGTTGAGTAATGTGGTAAATTCTCTTGTGACAGAATTGAAAACTTGAATTTGATGATATATAACTCCGCTACCCCAAGTAGAAGAAATCAACACATCCTGTTTTCCGTCATCATCAAAGTCGCAGGGAACGGCATCTACAAAACTGCCGACCATAGGGAATATTTCAGAACCGTTCTCACCACCCAACAGTATACCCAATGTATATCCGTGGCCTTGGAATATTTGAATATCCGTTTGTTTCGCCACATCCGGTGGTGTAACATTATAGCAGTTTTCTACAGTCAACGCGTAGGGGGCTTCCGGATTTAATAGGTTTGAACTGTAGCACAATTCTACAAATTCCTCCACATTCTCCTTGGTGTAATGCTCTTGATATTTATAGGTTGTAGGGTTTGCAGTTACGAATCGGGGCTTGCCGTCCTTGACTTCGATATGGCCCGCAGGGCCGACTACTGTATATTCCTTCAGAACACACTCTGCGTCTTCTCCGTTCCTTTCGTACTCATAGTTACATTCCACACGGGACACTGTGTGGGTTATTAGTCCCTCCGCTTTGCTCTCGGTTGCATATAATAAATTTTCACAGGTTCCATCGTCCCACCAATAGAGTGATGTAAATTCTTTGGTAACCGGATTGAATACAGAAACCCTGTTGTCAAAACTACCGCCGGTATATACAAAAAATGCAATCAGCAGATCCTTGACGCCGTCACCGTCAAAATCATGGGGAATCGCATTCACCAAACGATCGCATTGTGATGGACTAAAACCAGAAGAATACAACACATAAATTTTATTATCCAACAGTAGTAAAGTTTTCCCTATGTTGGTAAATGTAAAAAATTGTATATTTGTTTCTGCGGCAACTTCCGGCAGTGTGTCATTGTAGCAGTATTTCTCGTCATAATGAGTTGAATTATTGGCAATTTTTGGATATTGCTGGCGGAATAAGGCCATAAATTCCGATACATTTTCTTTGCTGTAAGGCCGATCGTGCCTATAAACAATTGGGGCACTTGTAGGTACAGTAGTAGGCACTGTAGTGGGAGCAATGGTAGGTACGGTAGTCGGCGCAATGGTAGGCATACTGCAAAGTGCCTTGGACGGTGCAGTAGTTGGTTTCGTTATTTTCACCGCTGTTGGTCTTTTATTTATAACCATTTCCACGGTTTGCTTTGTGACGGTTGTCTGCGTGAGATTTTCCGCGGGTTCTTCTGCAGAAGTCTCCGTTGGCGTGACAGTAGGAGCAGATGTGGGTATTTCTGTAGGCACACTGCTTACGTCTACAGGTTCGCTCTGTTTCCCGCCGCAAGCTGCCATGGAAAGAGCAATGCAGCCTGTCAATAACCAAGCAAGTATTCTTTTCATACACATCCTCCTTGTCTATAAATAACACGAAAACTACGCATGTTTACACCGCCGCAGATATTGGCGATATTGTCCAATTTCATTATATTGCAATGCAATATTTTTGTCAATGATAACCCAAACCCCGGCAGAATTAAACTCTGCCGGGGTTTCTTATATTTTGGGTGTGAAATACTGGGATTGAGCCATAGAGATATAATCGTCGCCGCAGACAACAATATGGTCTGCCAGGGTGATCTCCACGGTTTCCAGCGCTGCCGATACACGGAGGGTGGTCTGGACATCGTCTGCCGAGGGTAGTGCCAAGCCGCTGGGATGGTTGTGGGCCAAAACAACAGAAGTGGCATTGGCGCTGAGGGCCATTTCCACCACCCTGCGTATGGGGATATTGGCGGAATTCACATTCCCCTCGCCCACCTTTTTACAGCAGATCACCTTGCATTTGGCATCCAAGCACAGCATAAACACCGTCTCCGTATCTCTGCCGAAGAAGTAGGGCATTAAGTAATTGCCGCATTGGTCGGAGGTCCGCAGGATATCCCCCGGCTCTGCCCGGCGCACCTGGTAATAGCGGCCCACCTGGGTAATTAGTGACAGGAAGGTTGATGCTGCTTCGCTAATTCCCTCCACCTTTTCCAGTTCCTCCGGGCTTGCCTCCAGCACCGCTGTCAGCGAACCGAACTGATCCAGCAGCCGGTGGGCGATAGGGTTGGTATCTTTTCTAGGAATGCAGTAAAAGAGCAAAAGCTCCAACACATACAGCTCATCAAAATTATCCAGGCCTTCCCGGCGGAATCGGTCCTTCAGCCGCTGTCTGTGACCCTCATGAATCGACATATTTTCACTCCGTTCGTGGATTTTTCTTGCTTTTTTCGCATCTATTCGTTAAAATGGTTCTTGCAGGAAAGTTTTCCTGTTTTCTGCACATTCTATCTGCAAAAGGAGATGGCAAATTGGATACAAATAACTTCCCCTGGCTGGAGCTCATTGACTATCCCGCCTTTTGTGTGAAGGATGGCGCAATCATCGCTGTCAATGCATTGGCGGAACAAAGACAGTTCCGGGTGGGTATGGATATCAGCGAAATCGTCACTGAGCAACAGGATATTTACCAAAGCTTTGAAAGCGGTAACCTGTATCTGAATATCAATGTGTTCGGTGTCCCCTGCCCTGCCAGCGTAGTAAGGACCCGGGAATGTGATATCTTCCACATTCGCCGCACAGAAGACGATGACGCATTGCAGGCGCTGGCTTTGGCCGCTACACAGCTTCGCGTTCCCCTGGCCAATTTGATGACCGTTGCTGACCAGTTGTTTTCCAATATGGAAACAAGAGACGAAAACACACAACTGCAAACCAGTCAGATCAATCAGAATCTGTACCGTCTGCTGCGAATCGTCAGCAATATGTCCGATGCCAACGGCTACACCCAGGCCGGCAAGGCCGGAATGGAAACAGCTGACTTGGTTTCTCTTATGTCTGAGATTATGGAAAAGGCCCAAAGCTTTTTCACAAACACCGGCATCAAGCTTGTCTACAATGGGCCGACAGAACCTGTTTTCGGCGCTGTGAACACCGAGAAAATTGAGCGGGCTGTTTACAATCTGCTCTCCAATGCAGCAAAATTCTCGCAGGAGGGCAGTGCCGTAAATGCTGATCTGACCGTAAATGGCAACCGCTTGACCTTCACCCTATGCAACACCAATTCGGAAGACCTGCCGAAGCAAGGCCTGTGGCAGCAGTATCGCCGGGAGCCCGGAATTGAAGATCCCCGCCACGGTCTGGGCCTTGGCATGACTTTAGCAAGCGCTGTGGCCGCTTTCCACGGCGGCACGATTTTGGTTGACAATCCCGTTGCCGGGCAAACCCGCATCACTATGACGATTCCCATTGTGAAAGGAAATGCCGACAATCTCCGCTCCCCCGTTTTGCGTATGGGTGATTACGCCGGCGGTCGGGACAGAGGTCTCATTGAGTTGGCTGAGGTCCTCCCTACGGAATCCTACCGAAATATCAATTAACTGTTTCCTGCCTGTTTTCACAGGCAGGATTTTTTATAGGCTACGCTTCAAATATGCACCGGTATAGCTGCCCTCTACCTGGGCAACCTCCTCGGGTGTACCGGTGGCAACCACATAACCGCCCTCGTCGCCGCCCTCCGGGCCAAGGTCGATAATATGGTCGGCAGTTTTGATCACATCCAAATTGTGTTCGATCACCAGTACGGTATTGCCCGCATCCACCAGTTGCTGCAACACTTCGATCAGCTTGTGGACATCAGCGGTATGCAGACCGGTAGTAGGCTCATCCAAAATATAGATGGTACGGCCTGTGGACACCCGGGACAGCTCCGTTGCCAGCTTCACCCGCTGGGCTTCGCCGCCGGACAGGGTCGTACTGGATTGTCCCAGCTTCACATAGCCAAGGCCAACCTCCACCAAAGCCTGTGCCTTTCGGCGGATCTTGGGCAGGTTTTCAAAGAACTCCAGGGCTTCTTCGGCTGTCATATCCAGCACCTGGGCGATGTTCTTGCCCTTGTACTGGACCTCCAGGGTCTCCCGGTTATAGCGCTGGCCGCGACAGACCTCACAGGGCACATACACATCCGCCAAAAAGTGCATTTCGATCTTCACCAAACCGTCACCGCTGCAGGCCTCACAGCGACCACCCTTCACATTGAAAGAAAAACGGCCGGGGCCGTAACCGCGGATCTTGGCATCTGCCGTAGAGGCAAACAGGTCGCGGATATCATTAAACAGACCTGTATAGGTGGCAGGGTTGGAGCGAGGTGTGCGGCCAATGGGGCTTTGGTCAATATCGATGACCTTATCCAAATGCTCCATACCGGTTACGCAGCGGCACTGTCCGGGACGGGTCCGGGCGTGATTCAGCTTGCCCAGGAGGGTCTTATTCAGCACCTCGTTCACCAAGCTGGACTTACCGGAACCGGATACGCCGGTAACACAGGTCAGTGTTCCCAAAGGAATAGAAACATCCACATTTTTCAGATTGTTGGCCTCCGCGCCCTCGATGGTCAAGGCCTTGCCGTTTCCTTTCCGCCGGGTGGCAGGTACGGGAATTTTCTTAAATCCGGTAAGGTACTGACCGGTCACAGAACGCTTTTCTTTGCAGATATCTTCCAAAGTACCGGCTGCCACGATCTCGCCGCCGTGGGAGCCTGCGCCCGGGCCTACATCTACGATAAAGTCTGCGGCACGCATGGTATCCTCGTCATGCTCCACCACGATAAGGGTATTGCCCAGGTCACGCAGGCGCTTCAAGGTTGCAAGGAGCTTATCGTTGTCCCGTTGGTGCAAACCAATAGAAGGCTCGTCCAGGATATAGAGAACACCCATCAGCGAAGAACCGATCTGCGTAGCCAGGCGGATCCGCTGACTCTCACCGCCGGACAGCGTTCCGGCTGCCCGGGAAAGGGTCAGATATTGCAGGCCAACATCTGTGAGGAAACGCAGCCGCGCCTGGATCTCTTTTACGATCTGCGCTGCCACCAAAGCCATATTGCCCTCCAAGTGGAGGTTTTCCATAAATTCCAGGGCCTGGCCCACATTCATCCGGCAGAAGTCCATAATGCCAATGCCGCCAACCGTCACCGCCCGGGCTATATCAGACAGGCGGTCGCCGTGGCAGCAGGGGCAGGGCGCTGTAGCCATACATTCTTCCAATTCTTTCCGGGCAGCATCGGACTGGGTCTCCCGGAAACGGCGGCTGATATTATTGAGAATACCCTCAAAAGGCTGCTCCAAAACACCCATGCCGTTGCCACGGTTATAGGTCATACGGAGATTTTCGCCCTTGGTGCCGTAGAGGATCACATCCATAGCCTCCCGGGACAGCTCCTGCACCGGGGCGGTCAGGGAAAAATGGTACTTTTGCGCCAGAGCTTCAAAGTACATTCTGAAAATAGAATCCGTCCGGGCATTGCTCCAACCGGAGGCCTGGATTGCGCCGTCAAAAATGGATTTTGTCTTATCGGGAATGACCAGATCCTCATCTGCCTCTAAACGGAAGCCCAGACCGGTACATTCCGGGCAAGCGCCGGCAGGATTGTTGAAAGAGAACATTCTTGGCTCTAATTCAGATAAGCTGATCCCGCAATCCTCGCAGGCGTAGTTTTGAGAAAAGCTCAGTTCTTCACCGGTATCGGGCAGGCTGACGGTCAGCAACCCCCCGGAATGGCTGCAGGCAGTTTCAATAGAGTCGGTCAGACGGCGGCGCTGACCCTCCCGGATCACCAAGCGGTCCACCACCAGCTCGATAGTATGCTTTTTATTCTTTTCCAGGGTGATTTCCTCGGCAAGGTCATACAAAATGCCGTCAACCCGCACACGGGCAAAGCCCTGTTTCCGGGCATCCTCAAACACCTTGACATGCTCGCCTTTTTTGCCCCGGATCACAGGAGAAAGCACCAAAAAGCGGGTTCCCTCCCCCAAAGCTTCCACTCTGTCTACGATCTGGTCGATGGTCTGCCGGGCGATCTCCTTGCCGCATTTGGGGCAATGGGGAACACCCACCCGGGCCCAAAGAAGACGCAGGTAGTCATAAATCTCCGTGACCGTACCCACGGTAGAACGGGGGTTTTTAGAGGTGGTCTTTTGGTCGATGGAAATAGCCGGAGAAAGGCCATCGATGGAATCCACGTCCGGCTTGTCCATCTGTCCCAAAAACTGCCGGGCATAGGAGCTTAGGCTCTCCACATATCTGCGCTGACCCTCAGCATAAATGGTATCGAAGGCCAAACTGGATTTACCGGAACCGGAAAGGCCCGTAAATACCACCAATTTATCTCTGGGAATGGTCAGATCCACATTTTTTAAGTTGTTTTCTCTTGCGCCTTTGATGATGATCTTATCGTTCATATTCGCCTTCACTCCGCAAAAAGTCTTCTAAATAGTATAACACAAAACAGCCAAATGCACAAGTAAAATTGCAAATGAAATCTTTTCTTGGCCTGTTGGGGGATTTCGTATAAATCCGCAAAAAAGATTTCCGCTTTTTTGTTGGTTTTTCTTTTCCTTTTGTGTTGCATTTCCGTGGGGGTTGGGCTATAATGTGTCTTAGAATGGCTTGTGGTATGTCCACAGGCAGAAATAGATGAAAGAACGAGGTATTTCAAACGATGATTGCTTACGGTGAAAACATCAAAATCTTCTGCGGTAACTCCAATCCCGAATTTGCCAAAACAGTATGCAAAGAGCTGGGTCTGGAGCTGGGCGACGGCACTGTGCAAACCTTCTCCGACGGTGAAGTTGCTGTATCTTTGAACGAAACTGTTCGTGGCGCTGACGTATTTCTGATCCAATCCACCTGCAAGCCTGTCAACAACCATTTGATGGAGCTGCTGGTTATGATCGACGCATGCCGCCGGGCTTCTGCCGGCCGTATCACTGCGGTCATTCCCTACTTTGGCTATGCTCGTCAGGACCGCAAGGCCAAGAGCCGCGATCCCATCACCGCCAAGCTGGTCGCCAATATGATCACCGCTGCCGGCGCTGACCGTGTGCTGACTATGGACCTGCACGCCGCACAGATCCAGGGTTTCTTCGATATTCCTGTGGATCACCTGCTGGGCAACCCCACCTTTGTGAAATACTATTTGGATAAGTTCCCCGAGGATAAGTATAACCACGACGAATTCGTAGTCGTCTCCCCCGACGTCGGCTCTGTCGCCCGCGCCCGTGCTTTTGCCGCTAAGGTACATATGGGCCTGGCTATCGTGGATAAGCGCCGTCAGAAGGCCAATGTGTGCGAGGTCATGAACGTCATCGGCGATGTGAAGGGCAAGACCTGCATCCTGTTCGACGATATGATCGATACCGCCGGTTCTCTGTGCAACGCTGCTCAGGCTCTTGTGGAGATCGGCGGCGCCAAGGCCGTTTATGCCTGCGCTACCCACGGTGTGCTGTCCGGTCCTGCTTTTGAGCGGATCGAGAAGTCCCCCATCCAGGAAGTGGTTGTGCACAATACCATTCCTGTGCCTGCTGACTGCCCCTGCAAGAAGATCAAGCAGCTGGATGTGGCTCCCATCTTCGCCCGGGCTATTTCCCACGTTCACGGCGGTACTTCCATCGCTGACCTGTTCTAAGCTGTGTTTGGACGTAATCAGGAAAGCTGGCTGATCGTCGGTCTTGGCAATCCCGGCAAGGAATATGAACGCACCCGGCACAACTGCGGTTACCGTGCCATTGACCTGCTTGCAGAAAGTCTTGGCTGCAAGATCGACAAGGGCAAGTTCCAGGGGCTGTACGGGCAAACCACCTATAAAGGGACAAAGCTGTTCCTGCTGAAGCCGCAGACCTTGATGAACGCCTCGGGCCGGTCTGTTCTGCAGATGTCAGCTTATTACAACATCCCCCCTGCCCGGATCATCGTTCTGTTTGACGATATTTCCTTGGAGCCGGGGCGGCTGCGTGTCCGCGGTGACGGCTCTGCCGGCGGTCACAACGGCATCAAATCCTTGATTCGAGAGCTGGGTTCTCAAGAGTTCCCAAGAGTGAAGATCGGTGTGGGCGCGAAGCCCCATCCGGAGCAGGATCTGGCTGATTGGGTTCTCAGCGGATTTACCCCATCGGAACAAAAAGCTGTGGATGCGGCTTTGAAACCCGCAGGTGAGGCAGCCCTGTGCATTGTTGAACAGGGTGTTCCCAAAGCTGCCAATCAGTTTAACGGATTTAAAGCATAATATTGTTGTTTCACCACGGAAAGGGGGGTATTTTCCCCCTTTCCGCATTGTTACGTGGAGAGAATTATCTTTTTGAGGTGTGTTATGGATAAACTGCTGGATATCTTAAAAACAATGCCCGAATACACTGCGGCCCTGGAGACCTTGGCAGGCGGCAAGTCTGCCGCCATCACAGGAATCGGTCAGATCAACCGCAGCCATATCATTGCGGGCATTTATACTCACACCCAAATGCCCCTGGTAGTGATCTGCCAGGATGATTTGGCCGCTAAACGGCTCTGTCAGGAACTAAAAGCCTTTTTAGGGGTAGATTGTCCTGTCCTCCCCTCCCGGGAACTGACCCTGTATGACAGTGCAGTGGTATCCCGTGGTTGGGAACAAAAGCGGCTGCGGCAGCTTTATGAGCTGTCTTTGGGTAAGACTCGCTTGCAGATCATGTCCTGGGATGCCCTCAGCCAGCGGACCATACCGCCGGAGGTTCTTCATAAGGCTGCATTCACCTTGGATGTTGGCAAGGAATATCCGATGGATTCTCTCCTCTCACTGCTGGCCCAGGCCGGTTACAGCCGTTGCGGCATGGTAGAAGGTCCCGGTCAGTTTGCTGTAAGAGGCGGTATTTTGGATGTGTACTCCCCTGCCGCTGAGCAACCTGTCCGTGCAGAATTCTTTGGTGATGAGCTGGACACTATGGGTTATTTTGACCCAGACACCCAACGGCGCACGGAGAATGTAAACGAACTCACCATTCTACCCATCGGTGAGACCCAGCCCCGGCTGCATCCGGAGGGGCTGTCCGGTTTGTGCGAAGATATTAACCGGCTGATAGCCCGGCAACGCAGGCGAAAGAACCCCAACGAGGATTTGATCAAGACCCTGGAAAAGGATTTGGAAAAGTACCAAAACGGCATTCAAAATCCCGCTTCTGACCGGTATATGGCGCTGATCTATCCGGAAATTGCCACTGCTGTTTCCTACATTCCGGAGAACGCAACGGTGGTTCTCTGTGACCAGGGCAGCCTGCACCGAGCCGCTCGCACCCGGGTCGAGGATGTGGGCATGCAGCTGGACAGCCTGCTGCAAGGCGGTTTGGTCGCCGGTGAGCTGTGCGATTTTGTATGGCAATGGGAGGATTTCTGCGACGGCATTGAAAACCATCCGCTGCTGTACCTGGACACCTTTGCTGCCTCTGCATACCCTGAGAACTGCCTGCCCCATCAGCTGCTGCCTATGACCGCAAAGCAGCTGCCCGGCTATGGCGGCAATTTGGACACTGCCGCCAGTGACCTGCAGCATTATCAGAAGATGGAGTTTTCCAGCCTGGTGCTGTGCGGTTCCCGGCGCAGAGCAGAGCTGCTGCAGGAGATGCTGCGCAGCCGCGGACTATCTGCATTCCTTTGTATTCCGCTGACTTCTATGCCCAAGCCGGGGCAAATTCTTTTGGCTGAGGGTTCACTTCCCTATGGTATGGAATATCCCAACGGGAAGCTTGCGATCCTCACCGAGGGTCAGCTCACCGGCAAAACAGAACCCAAGCGGAAAACCACAAAAAAATCTGCCACCAATCGGCAAAAGCTCAATTCCTTTACGGATTTGAGTCCCGGTGACCTTGTGGTTCACGAAAACTACGGCATCGGCCGCTTTGTTGCTATGGAGCAAATCAAGGTGGACGGCGCTGTTAAGGATTATATTAAAATCGCCTATCAAGGGTCGGACACTTTATTTGTACCTGCCACCCAGTTGGATCTGGTGAGCAAATACATTGGCGGTGGCGAAGATGCCAATGTAAAATTAAACAAAATCGGCACAGAAACCTGGCAAAAAACCAAAGCAAAGGCCCGAAAAGCTGCCAAGGATATGGCCGGGGAGCTGATTCAGCTTTACGCCGCCCGGCGCAGGCAGGAGGGCTTTGCCTTTGCTGCTGACTCCCCCTGGCAGAAGGAATTCGAGGACAATTTCCCCTATCCGGAGACCGACGATCAGTTGCGGTGTATCGCAGATATCAAAAAGGATATGGAGTCGCCCATCCCCATGGATCGGCTGCTTTGCGGCGATGTGGGCTTTGGCAAGACGGAGGTTGCCCTCCGGGCTGTGATGAAGGCCATTATGGACGGCAAGCAGGTGGCAATTTTGGTGCCCACCACCGTTTTGGCCCAGCAGCATTATCAGACCGCTGTGGCCCGGTTTCGGGGTTTCCCGGTGAATATTGATGTGCTCAGCCGTTTCCGCACCCCCACCCAGCAGCAAAAGACTCTGCAAAATCTTCGTGCCGGCGGTATCGACTTGATCATCGGCACACACAAGCTGCTGCAAAAGAGCGTAGAATTTAAGGACTTGGGCCTGCTGGTTGTGGATGAAGAACAGCGATTCGGCGTCAGCCATAAGGAGCGCTTGAAAGAGATCTCCAAGGGTGTGGATGTGCTGACCCTGTCGGCAACACCTATCCCCCGAACGCTCAATATGGCTCTGTCCGGCATTCGGGATATGTCCACCATAGAAGAACCTCCTGCAGACCGCTATCCTGTACAGACCTATGTGATGGAACACAGCAACGCGATTTTGGACGATGCTATCCGCAGAGAAATCGAGCGGGGCGGCCAGGTGTACTATCTGCACAATCGGGTGGAAACCATTGACCGATGTGCTGCGGCACTGAAAAATCGGATCCCCGGACTATCTGTGGCTGTTGCTCACGGCAAGATGGGCGAAGATGCCCTCAGCGATGTGATGCGATCTATGGCTGACGGTGAGATCCAGGTTTTAGTCTGCACCACCATCATTGAGACCGGCCTGGATATTGCCAATGTGAACACCTTGATCATCGAAAACGCCGACCGATTTGGCCTCAGCCAGCTTCATCAGCTTCGTGGCCGTGTGGGCCGTTCCACCCGCCACGCCTTTGCCTATTTCACCTACCGCCCGGATAAAAACCTTACAGAAGTAGCGGAGAAGCGGCTGTCCGCTATCCGTGACTTTGCAGAGTTCGGCTCGGGCTTCAAGATCGCCATGCGTGACTTAGAGATCCGGGGCGCAGGCAATCTGCTGGGTGCGGAACAATCCGGTCATATGATGAGCGTGGGCTATGATATGTATCTGAAGCTGCTGGATGAGGCGGTTTTGGAGGAGCGGGGCGAAAAGGCTAAGGAGCCGGATTGCACTGCTGACCTGAATGTGACCGCCAATGTGGATAAGGACTATGTGACCCGGGGCGAGGAACGAATGGACCTGTACCGACGCATGGCTGCTATCCGCTCCCAGGAGGATGCGGACGATCTGCTGGATGAGATCGTAGACCGCTACGGTGAGCCGCCCAAGGGTGTGCTCAATCTGGTGGAGATCGCGCTGCTCCGTGCCAATGCCCGGAATGTGGGCATCTGCGACATTCGGCAGAAGGCTTCCGAGGTGCAGTTTACCATGACGAACCTGAATTTCGAGGCCATCACAAGCCTGTGCAACGATCCGGATTATAAGAACCGGGTACAGCTCATTGCCTCTGCCAAAGAGCCCACTATGCGGCTGCGGTTAGCGCCGGGTGTGGACAGTCTGCGACAGTCCAAGGCATTTATTGAACGGTACAAAAAATGTATTCCTGTATAAAGAAAATGCGTGCTGAAAGGGCAACACTCCATAAGAAAGTATTGGTTTTGAACGGTTCTTTTTCCGCTTAACTGCATAAAAAATTCCCGAAATGCGTCAGCATTCCGGGAATTTTGTTATTTGTTAATCAACAAAAAATACCACTTCAAAACTGCGCAGCACCCGAAAATGGTGAGATTTTCTGCCAGTCAAGGCAAAAAGCGCAGAAATACTTTGTGTATTTCGAGCATTTTTTACGCCGAATGGCGGGAAATTACGCCGTTTTTTCGGGCATTACTTCCTTATGGAGCGTTACCCAAAGCACGCATTTTTTATTTTGATTTGATATCCAAATGATAATCGATAACACCGGCAGCGGATTGCTCCACGCTGATATTATAGCTTAGGTCGATCGTTCCACCATCTTCTGTGAGATCAGATTCCACGCGGGTAGCGCACACAGTCATCATCAAAGCGCCAAACTCCATTCGGTACAAAGAGTCCTGGCTCACGCCCTCCTTGAACACCATTTGGGAGCTAAGCTTACCTGTACGGGTAAGGGTTACGGTGTCCCCCTTCACAAAGAATGTGGTTTCCACACCGGAAAGGCCCGTCAAGTCACTTTCAGCATAGCTGATCTTCCAGCCGCCATCCGCATCCTCCAGGACGCCTTCCGTCACCAGTTCGATGTTCTCCGGATCCTGGTCCATATAGCTTTGCGTTCCCTTCACAGAAAGCATAACTTGTTTTTTCATTTTACGCCTCCATTGCAAGCTGCAAAAGCCTGTCGATCAGCTCATTATAAGGAATGCCGCTGGCCACGAACAACTTGGGGTACATAGAAATTGAGGTAAATCCGGGAATGGTGTTGATCTCGTTGAACACTACCCGGTTATCGGCATAGGTAACAAAGAAGTCCACACGGCTCATGCCTTGGCAGCCAATGGCGGTATAGACCCGCACGGCCTGCTGGCGAAGCTCCTCGGCAATCTCCGCAGGGATCCGGGCCGGGATATAGGCCACAGAAGTATCGGAAATATATTTGGCATCATAATCATAAAACTCTGCGCCGGAGTCGATCTCGCCAACCTCAGAGGCTACAGGGGTCTCGTTACCCATCACGGCCACTTCCACTTCGTGGCCGTCGATAAACTCCTCCACCAGGATCTTTTCATCATAGACACCGGCGGACAGGAGTGCGTCCTTCAGCTCTTCACGATCATTGGCCTTGGACACGCCTACAGAAGAACCTGTACCGGCAGGCTTTACGAATACGGGGTACGGGAACTTACTCTCCACTGTGTCCAAAATATCGTCCATACGGTTTTGCAGTTCGCTGTTTCGCACCAAAAGCCACTTAGCCTGGGTAATGCCTGCATTGTCAGCAACAAGCTTGGTAAGGGTCTTATCCATAGCTACAGCAGATGCAGAGATATGGGGACCTACATAGGGAATGCCGGCAAGCTGCAGCAGGCCCTGGATAGCGCCGTCCTCACCGTTTTCACCGTGGATAACCGGAAATACCACATCGATCTGCTCCCGGACCACACTGTCACCTTCAAAGCTCAGCAGACCCTGACCCCGGACCGGAGAGATCGCCGCAGGACGGTTATTGGGGTGATCCTGCCACTGGCCGGTGGGCAGAAGAGAATAATCTGCGCCGCCGTAGAGCAGCCAGTTGCCCTCCTTGGTAATGCCCACAGGGAAGATATTATATTTTTCCGGGTCCATATTGTTCAGCACCGATTCTGCCGAGCGCAAAGATACCTCATGCTCGGGGCTGATGCCGCCAAACAGGACACAAACATTCAATTTCATTTTCTATCGCCTCATTATTCTGATTTCAGCAGTGCTTCGCCGGCCCGGAAAATATCACCGGCGCCTACGGTCAGCACCACATCGCCCTCCCGGACATTCTCCCGGAGGAAGGCTGTTACCTCCGGCAGGGTCTCACAATACTGAGAGCCGGGGATCTCCGCCTGCAGGTCCTTGGAAGAAATACCAAAGCGGTTCTGCTCTCTGGCAGCATAGATCTCCGCCAGCACCACTAAGTCCGCCTTTTTCAGTTCCCGGACAAAATCCTTGAACAAGGCCTTGGTGCGGGTGTAGGTATGGGGCTGGAATGCCACAACCAGACGCTTATAATCCAAGGTACGCACTGCCTCAATGGTAGCGCAAAGCTCATCGGGATGGTGGGCATAGTCGTCATAAACATCCGCACCGTTATACTTGCCCTTGAACTGCATACGCCGCTCTGCGCCGGTAAAGGCAGCGATACCTCTTGCGGCCGTTTCGCCGGGAATACCTAGCATCCAGGCAGCGCCGATGGCTGCCAGGGCATTGAGAGCATTATGGCGACCAATCACCTGCAAGTCTAAATGGCAATAGAACTCGCCGTCACAGGTCACATCCATATGCCGCCAGTCGGAAATATGCTCCGCGCGAATCCGGTTGCTTTCTTTCAAGCCAAAACTGATATAGTCCGTTCCCTTCAGTGCTTCCACCACATTGGGGTCATCGCCGTTGGCAAGCACGCCATTGGTGGAAAGGCCCGCAAAGGCCCGGAAGGACTTCTGCACATCGGCAAGGTCCTTGAAATAATCCAAGTGGTCAGCTTCCACATTCAAAACAACAGCCAAGGTGGGGCTGAAGTTCAAGAAGGAATCGCAGTATTCGCAGCTTTCCAGCACAATGGTATCGCCCTTGCCTACCCGGTGACCTGCACGCAGCAGAGGCAGGTAGCCGCCGATCATCACAGTGGGGTCCCACTGAGCCTCCATGAGAATATGGGTCATCATAGAGGTGGTGGTGGTTTTGCCGTGGGTGCCGGAAATGCAGACAGCATTTTTATACTCCCGCATGATCACACCCCAGGCCTGAGCCCGTTCAAACACAGGGATACCGGCACTGCGGGCAGCCGCGATCTCCGGGTTATCGTTATGGACAGCAGCGGTACGGATCACACAATCCGCACCCTGGATATTCTCGCCCTGGTGACCGATGTGCACGGTAATGCCTTTGTCTGTCAGCTCCTGGGTGGACGCAGACAGGCTCATATCCGAACCGGTCACGACCATACCCATTCCCTGGAGCACAAGGCCCAAGGGGCGCATGGAAACGCCACCAATGCCAATCAGGTGAATATGGCGGCCCGGCTGGAGATAGCCGCGCAGCTCTTCAATTCTGTTATTCATTGAGGTTCCCCTCCCGAAATAAATTCGCCTTTAACTTATACAGTATATACCATTTTAACCTTATTTACAACTACTATTTTCCGACAGTCGATAGAACCGCAGGTGCAGAAAAAGCATCCACAGGGAAAAGCCCAGCAGCACCAAAGGCATACTGCCGATTCCTGCCCAATCCGCAAAAATGCCGAAGATCGGGGACAAAAAGCATGTGCCTGCATAGAAGCTGGCCATTTCCACACCGATCACAGCCTGGCTCCGGGACATACCGTATTGGGTGGGGGTAGCGTGGATAAGGCACGGGAAAATAGGGGCGCAGCCCACGCCCATAACCATAAAGCCGATGATACAAAGGATTTCTATGCGGAACAGCACCATCATCAGAAGACCACAAAGCACCAGGCTCATACCCATATAGGCCATCTGCTTATCATTAAGCTTCAATGTCACAAAACCGCTGACTGCTCTGCCGGCAGTAATACCTAAGTAGAACATTGCCGCAAGGCTTGCTGCCCGCTCTTCGCCTATCCCTAAGTGCAGTACCAGGTAGCTGCTGGCCCAATGACCGGCGATCGCCTCAATAGCACCGTAGCACAGGAAGATCAGCACCACTTCCCTAACCCCGGGCAATGCCAAAACCTGCCGAAAAGTCAAGCGGGTATGTTCCTCCGCCTTCTCCCCTGACACAGACTTCCATTTGGGAATACTCAGCAGCATAACGGCAGTCAGAACCACCTGGAAGATAGCAATGTATAAGTAGCCTTTATTCCAGCTTTGGCCGGCTGTTAGGACAGCGCCCATCACATATGGTCCGATGGCTGCGCCTACGCCCCACATACAGTGCAGCCAGCTCATATGGCGGCTGGCATAGTGGTTGGCTGCGTAATTATTAAGGCTCGCATCCACACAGCCTGCGCCCAAACCATAAGGCACAGCCCAAACACACAGCAGCCAGAAATTTCCGCTGAACGCAAAGCCCAACAGGCCCACAGCAGTGAGCGCAACACTCACAGCTGTTACTTTACCCGTACCAAAACGACTCACCACCCGGTCGGTGAGCAAACTGGATACCACCGTAAACCCGGAAATCAGCAAAGACACCAACCCCATGTAGGACAAAGGCACCCCAAATTCTCCGGACATAATGGGCCAGGCAGAGCCTAACAGCGCATCGGGAAGACCCAAGCTGATAAAAGCCAAATAAATTAAAAGCAGCAAAAAATGGATCATACATAATCCTCCGTTCTTCTTTCCTATTTATACCATATTTTCCACAAAAAGTAAACGCAGGCAAAAGCATTACCTGCGTTTTTGGTTATATACAAATAAAAACCTCTTTTGCCATCAGCAAAAGAGGTTTTTTCTGGAGCGGGTGACGAGGCTCGAACTCGCTACCTCCACCTTGGCAAGGTGGCGCTCTACCAGATGAGCTACACCCGCGGAACAAGAGGTATTATAGCAGATTTTTCGCAGAAGTCAATACCCTTTTGGAAAAATTCTGCTTCCTCTTGAAAATATTTATATCCCCCAGTCAAACGCTTTGCGTTTGCCAGCCCCCTTTAGGCAAGGGGGCCTTTACAGGGAGTCCTTGGAATAGCGGGAGAAGCCGTCGCCCAAAACCTGGTGGGCCTCCTGCATGATCACAAAGGCTGCAGGGTCTACTTCCATCACAAGCCGCTTCAAGTCCGACACCTGGTGACGCTTGACGGCGGTGAGCACCACCATCATCTCCTCCCGGGTGTAAGAACCTTCACCGTGGAGGTAGGTTGCGCCACGATCCAACTGTTTCTCAATCTGCAGCGCCACTTCTTCATGTTTCTTGGTGATGATCAAGGCCACCTTGGAATAGTCAAAATGGTACACCACAGCATCCACGATTTTGCCGGAAACCAAGCTGGCAATGCCGCTGTACAGGGCGATGGAAAAGTTCCTGAACACCACCGCTGCAATAATGATAACACAGGCATCAAAGCAAATACTGATGGTACCAATTGGAACATTCTGATACTTCCGTTTCAGCAGCCGCACGGCAATATCCGAGCCGCCTGTGGATGCGCCGGACAAGAATGCCAGCCCCAAACCCAATCCGCAGATCACGCCGCCGTAGAGTGCCGCGAGCAGCGGGTCTTTCGTTGCCACCGGCAAGAATGCAAACAGGTCGATAAACACGGAGCTAAGACCCATACCGATGAGAGAACCGATAAAGAATTTCCTGCCGATCTTAAAGCCACTGACAATAAACAGGGGTGCATTCATCAGCGCAATAAAAACACCCACACTACCAAAACCCAATACCCGGTACAGCACCATCGCCAAACCGGACAGGCCGCCGGCATTTAAGTCATTGGGCATTAAAAACAAATTAAATCCAACAGCAAACACTGCACAGCCTGCCACAAGCTCCAGTAGCTCAACTACAGGCCGCAATTTCTTATTCATAGTTCCTCCTAAACATCAAAGCTGATTTGCTTTTCCTGGGAATCCTCTTCCTTGATAATCGCGCCTGCAGTGGGAATGGTCTTATTCCGGTAGCGGGAGGCATTGGTAATACCACTCTCCTCCAAGGGGCGCACGGCGGAAAGCTGGGCTTTCTTCTTCAGGCTCATTACCGCCACGCCGATGGTATTACGGGTGGTCTTGGGCGTAAGCTGGGCTGTGGAAACAATAGCTGCCCGGTTATCGGAAGAATAGAGAACAACTTGCTTGTCCTCGTCGATCACCATCGCAGAAATTAGCGGGCTCTTGTCCGAGAAAGCAGCGGTCAAGCGGCGGCGGTTTGTTTTGGTCTCATAGGCCGACAACGGCACTTTTGCGCCCTTGCCGTTTTCAAAGAAGAACAGGACAAAGCCCTTGTAATCTCCGGGAAGCAACACCTGCAGGACCGTTTCGCCGGGATCCATACCCAATTTCTGCGGCAGGTAATCACCAAGCTGAGAGGCCTTGCCGTCCTCGAAATCGGACAGACGGGTCTTATAGCACTGGCACAAGCTGGTGAACACCAACAGCTCTGCCTTATTAGAGGTTTCCCGGGAGAAGGACAGGCTATCCCCTTCCTTGAATTTTTGTTCGCCTGACATACGCAGGCTCTGGGGGGTGATCTTCTTAAGATAACCCTCCTTGGACACAAAGACAGTCACAGGATAGTCGGGGATCTGCTCGTCCTCATCATCCACCTGGATCTCAGCTGTTTCGTAGATGATTTCGGTCTTTCTGGGCTTCCCGTACTTTTCAGATACCTGCTGCAGCTCCTTGATGATCACATTTTTCAGTTTCCGGTGGCTGTTTAGGGTATCCTGCAGGTCGGCGATCTCCTTTTCCAGGTCATCGATGGCCTTGGTCTGCTTGAGGATGTATTCCTTGTTGATATTACGCAGCTTGATCTCCGCCACATAATTGGCCTGGATCTCATCAATACCGAATCCGATCATCAAATTGGGAACAACTTCGTTTTCCAATTCGGTTTCCCGGATAATGCGGATAGCCTTGTCAATATCCAGCAGGATCCGCTCCAGGCCTTTCAGCAGGTGGAGGCGGTCTTCCTTCTTTTGAATCTGGAAGAACAGGCGGCGCTTCACACAATCCGTACGCCAGGCAGTCCACTCCACCAAAATCTCGCCAATACCCATGACCCGGGGCATACCGGCAATGAGGATATTAAAGTTACAAGCGAAGCTGTCCTGCAAGGGTGTCATACGGAAAAGCTTCTGCATCAGCTTTTCCGGCTCTACGCCACGCTTTAAGTCGATGGTCAGCTTCAAGCCGCCCAGGTCAGTTTCGTCACGCATATCGGCGATTTCTTTGATCTTGCCTGCTTTGATCAGCTCCGCCACCTTATCCATAACGGCTTCGCTGGTGGTGGAATATGGGATTTCCGTGATTTCGATCACATTGTCGCCCTTCACATAGTTCCACTTGGCCCGAAGCTTGAAGCTGCCACGGCCGGTGGAATAGATCTCCCGGGTGGTGGTCTCGTCAAACAGCAACTCTGCGCCGGTGGAGAAGTCCGGGCCGGGCAGTGTGGACAGGATATCGTGGTCGGGGTTATTCATGAGTGCGATGGTGGTATCGCACACTTCTTTCAAATTGAAAGAACAGATATTGCTGGCCATACCGACAGCAATACCCTGGTTGGCTGACACCAGCACATTGGGGAATGTGGTGGGCAGCAAGCTGGGTTCTTTCATGGTAGCATCGTAGTTATCTACCATATCCACGGTATCGGAATCGATATCCCGGAACAGCTCGTTACAGAAGCTTTCCAGCTTGGCCTCGGTATAACGGGAGGCCGCATAGGCCATATCCCGGGAATAGACCTTACCGAAGTTACCCTTGGAATCCACAAAGGGGTGAAGCAAGGTCTCGTTGCCACGGGCAAGACGGACCATGGTTTCATAGATGGCTGCGTCGCCGTGGGGATTTAAGCGCATAGTCTGGCCTACGATGTTGGCGGATTTGGTTCTGCCGCCGTTCAGCAGGCCCATTTTATACATAG
The DNA here is from genome assembly GCA_045580345.1 of Faecousia sp. Taxonomy (GTDB): domain Bacteria; phylum Bacillota; class Clostridia; order Oscillospirales; family Oscillospiraceae; genus Faecousia. Next base: position 9,484 of record JAZNNO010000035.1, on the reverse strand, counting down.
TATAGAGCAATTTGCGGTGGGAAGGCTTAAAGCCGTCGATCTCCGGAATGGCCCGGGAGACGATCACCGACATGGCATAGGGCATATAGTTGATCTCCAGGGTTTCGGAGATCGCCTGCTCCGTGGTGGAGCCAACAAGACCCATAATGTTATCGGTATTGATTTTTGCTTTGCTCTTTTCAGGTTCTTTCTTCTTTCGTGCCATTGTTGCACTCCTTTAAGAAATATCGGCCAATTCCAAATACTTGGCGCCGTTTTCTGCAATAAAATTCTTTCGTTCGTTCAGTGCGTCACCCAACAGCACATCAAAATAGTGGGAGGTGCGCTCTGCATCCTCCGGCATCACCTTAATGAGCCGGCGGGTCTCCGGGTTCATGGTGGTCATCCACATCATCTCCGGGTCATTTTCACCAAGACCCTTGGAGCGCTGGATGGTAACCTTTTTGCCCTCTAAGTCTTTGAGGATCTTCACCTTTTCCTGCTCATTGTAGGCAAACCAGGTCTTTTCCTTATAGGTGATCTCAAAAAGCGGAGATTCCGCGATATACACATAGCCATCACGGATCAGCTTGGGGCAAAGCCGGTACAACATCGTGAGGATCAAGGTGCGGATCTGGAAGCCGTCCACATCAGCATCGGTACAGATAACCACTTTATTCCAGCGGAGGTTATCAATATCAAAGCTGCTCAGTTCCTTGGCTTTCTTTCCCTCTACTTCTACGCCGCAGCCCAGTACCTTCATAAGATCCGTGATAATGGGAGAGGCAAAAATCTTAACATAATCCGCCTTCAGACAGTTGAGGATCTTACCACGGACAGGCATAATGCCCTGGAACTCCGCATCCCGGGACAGCTTGACCGAACCCAACGCAGAGTCACCCTCCACGATATACAGCTCCCGGATATTAGTGTCCTTACTGCGGCAATCCACGAATTTCTGCACCCGGTTGGCAATATCCACCTTGGCGGACAGGTTCTTCTTCACATTGGTGCGGGTCTTTTCCGCAGATTCACGGGCACGCTTGTTGACCAAAATTTGGTCTGCTGCCCTGTCGGCTTCCTGCTTATTCTCGATAAACCACACCTGGAGCTTATCCTTGAAGAAAGCAGTCATTGCCTCCTGGGTAAATTTGGAGTTGACGGATTTCTTGGTCTGGTTCTCAAAACAACCGATGGTGGAGAAGCAGTTGGTGACGATCACCAGGCTGTCCTGGATATCCTGGAAGATGATCTTGCTCTCATTTTTATTATACTTATTGTTATCGCGCAGGTACTTATCAAAGGCTGCCAGGAAACCGGAACGGACAGCCTTATCGGGGCTGCCGCCATACTCCAACCAGGAAGAGTTATGGTAATACTCCGTATGGCTGAGCTGCTTGGAAAAGCAGAACGATGCTGTGATCTTCAGCTTCATTTCCGGGCGGTTTTCCGCATCACGGCCACGGCGTTCCGTTTCCCAGTACACGGGCATTGTGAATGCGTTATCCCCTACCAGCTCTTCAATATGCTGACGGATACCATCGTTATAGCAATATTCCTCGGTTTCGAAGCGACTTCCCACCTGGTTGCGGAACTTAAAGGTGATACCGGGGTTCACAACCGCCTGGCGTTTCAGCACATCCCGGTAGTACTCAGCGGGGATATTGATATCGGTAAACACCTGCTTGTCCGGTTTCCAATGGAAGACAGAACCGGTCTTCTTGCCCCGGTCAGTGGGTTCTTTCTTAAGGCCGCCCTTATTTCTGCCCTTTTCGAAGTGCAGGTCGTAGCGGAAGCCGTCACGGCGGATGGTTGCATCAAAAAATTCGGATGCGTACTGGGTGGCGCAGGAACCCAGGCCATTCAGACCCAGGGAATATTCATAGTTCTCGCCGTTTTCGCCGTACTTACTGCCGGCATACATTTCGCAGAACACCAGCTCCCAGTTGTAGCGTTTTTCTTTTTCGTTATAGTCCACGGGACAGCCACGGCCAAAGTCCTCCACCTCAACGGAGAGGTCTTCATACCGGGTGACGATGACAGTATCGCCGTGACCCTCACGGGCTTCGTCAATGGCGTTGGAGAGGATCTCAAAAACCGCATGCTTGCAGCCTTCTAAGTCATCAGAACCAAAGATGACTGCCGGGCGTTTCCGGACACGCTCCTCGTCTTTGAGCGAGACGATACTCTCGTTGTTGTATTGTTCTTTTCTTGCAGTAGCCATAAAATCATTACCTGCCGAATTACATAGTTTTCCAAGTAATTATACACTTTTTGTGCTGTAAAGTCAACCACAACTACAATATATTGTGTTTTCCGGTGGTTCGCAATTCATAAAGATTGCCACGCACCGGATTTTTTGCAATACAGTTCTATCTGTCAGCCTTGGGACATACTCTGTGGTAAAAGGAGGCTGGAAACTATGTATGCAAGCATCGCTGCCCGAACCGGCGGCAATATTTATATCGGTGTGGTGGGGCCGGTCCGCACAGGCAAATCCACCCTGATCAAACGGATCATGGAACAAATGGTGATTCCCAATATTCACGAGCCCTATCGCAAGGAACGGGCCCGGGATGAGCTGCCCCAAAGCGGCTCCGGACGAACCATTATGACCAGCGAGCCCAAATTCGTTCCGGAGGAGGCTGTAGAGATCTCCCCCGACGGCACTACCCGGCTGCGGGTACGGATGATCGATTCCGTAGGCTATATGGTAGAAGGTGCTATGGGCATTGAGGAAGACGGCTCGCCCCGGATGGTGACAACACCCTGGTTTGACTATGAAATCCCCATGACCGATGCAGCAGAGCTGGGTACTGCCAAGGTGATGCAGGAGCATTGCACCATTGGACTGGTCGTCACCACCGACGGAACTGTCACTGATATTCCCCGCAGCGATTATGTGGAGGCAGAGAAGCGGGCCATCCGGGATATGCAAAAAACCGGCAAGCCTTTCCTGGTAATAATCAATAGCCAGCAGCCGGACGGTGATGCCGCCAAAGCGGTACGCCGGGAGATCCGGGAGGAATTTGGCATGGATGCTATAATCGCAGATTGCCAGACGCTGGACGCAGAGGATATTAAGGAACTGCTGAAGCAGCTGCTGTACAGCTTCCCTATGCAGGCTTTGCACATCCATCTGCCCCGTTGGCTGGATGCTTTGGAGGCTGACCATCCTGTAAAAGCCTCTTTGTATGAAGCACTGCTGCGCTATTTCTCGGAGATAACCACCCTTGCCCAAGCAGACGAGGTTTTGGGCGGGCTGCGGACTTTGGATGCAGTGCAGGATTATTCCCTGCGGAATATTGATCTGGCCACCGGCACGGTTTGCTGCAGCCTCAGCTTCCCGGAAGAACTATTCTACCAGATCCTCAGCAGCAAGGCAGGTATCTCTATTGAGAATGATGCCCAGCTTTTGTCGTTACTTACAGAGCTTTCCCAGGCAAAGGCAGAATATGACAAGATTTCCGATGCCCTGTCTTCTGCCAAGGCTACCGGCTACGGCATTGTAATGCCCGATGCGGAGCAAATGACCCTGGAAGCACCGGAAGTGGTTCGCAAGGGCGGCGCATTTGGGGTAAAGCTGAAAGCAGGCGCGCCCTCCATTCATATGATCCGGGTAGATATCGACACCGAGATCAGCCCTATGGTGGGCGGCGAACAGCAATCCCAGGATCTTATCACCTATCTATCCTCCGAAGATCCGGATAAGCTGTGGCAGAGTAATATTTTCGGCAGATCTGTTTATGATCTGATCCAGGACGGCCTGACCTCCAAGCTCATTCGTACCCCCTCCGATGTGCAGGAAAAATTCCGCGGTACTTTGTCCCGGGTGGTAAACGAAGGGGCTAACGGTTTGATTTGTTTGATAATCTGATTGTTCTGCAATAGGGTGTGCAAAAGCACACCCTATTTCTCTTTACTTTGTGCTGGTTTTGTGGTATAATATCTAAAAATTTTGCACTCAGAGGATATTACTATGAAATTAAAGCAAACCTCCTATCGCAACTGGCTCTACACCGCTTTGTCATTCCTCATTCCCTTTATTACGATGACAACGGTTTTGTTTGTAAACGGCTATGCCCCCTTCGGAAAAGATACCTTGCTTTACTCCGATATGTACCACCAGTACTTCCCGTTTTTCAAGGAATTCCGCAGAGTTCTGCTGTCCGGTGAGTCTTTGGTTTACAACTGGAGTGTAGGTTTGGGTCTTGACTACCTGGGTCTTATTTCCTATTATTTGGCATCGCCACTGTATCTTTTGGGTGTCCTCATTCCGGATGCGGCTGTATTGGACTATTTTTCCATGCTGATGCCCATCAAGCTGGGCCTTGCCGGTATGTTCTTCGGCATCTTCCTGCAAAAGATCTTCAACAAGCGTGACCTGTCCGTTCCTGTATTCAGCGCTTTCTATGCCACCTGCGCCTGGGCGCTGGGTTATCAATGGAACATCATGTGGCTGGACACCTTCGCATTGCTCCCTCTGGTAATGCTGGGTATGGTCAGCCTGCTGCGGGATAAGAAGTTTATTCTGTACACCGTTACCTTGTTCCTCTCCATCGGCATCAACTATTATATCGGATTTTTCACCTGCATTTTTGTTCTGTTGACCTTCTTCTGCTATGAATTCTGCCGTTGTGAGAGCAGAGAGCGGTTCTTAAAAGACTTTGTCCGCATTGCAGTGTTCTCGGTGATCGCCATTGGCATGACCGCTTTCTTGACTATTCCCGCTTTGGCTGCCCTGCAGACCACCCAATCCAGCGTAAACTCCTTCCCCACGGAATTCCGGTTAAATATGGATAACTACTGGAATCCTACCATTTGGGGCTTGATGGACTCTATGAGCCAGGTCGCCGGCAATATGAATGGCGGCTACGAGCCCACCTACAAGGAAGGTCTTCCCAATGTGTACTGCGGCGTGTTTGCCACCGCTCTGGGTGTCCTCTATTTGTTTAATTCTCAGATCCGCAAGCGGGATAAGGTATGCGCCGCCGGTCTTCTGCTGTTCATCAATATGAGCTTTGCCATTCGCTGGCTGGATTATATTTGGCACGGATTCCACTTCACCAATATGATCCCCTACCGGTTCAGCTTCCTGTACAGCTTCGTTCTGTTGTATATGGCCTATTCCGCCTGGGTAAACCGCAAGCATTTTAAGCTTTGGCATATTGCTCTGGCTGCCGTTTGCGGAATTGCCATTATGTTCTGCTACAAGGACATCAAGGCCGAGGGCTTCCTTGCTTATAACTTGGGCCTGCTGGCACTGTATATAGTTGTATTGGTGTTCCAATACAAAAACAACAAGCCCATCCCCTCCGGCACTAAGGGTGCTGTTGCAGCGCAATCCAAGCAGAAAACCTTAAAAGCTGTTGGCACCTTGGCTTTCCTGTGCATTATGGTGGGTGAGATGGTTCTGAATGTTGTTACCTTCAGTGTCACATTCCCCTCCACCAACAACCCCCAGATGCCCGTTGGGCCCAATGATGCCAGCACCATTATCGACTTTATGTACGAGCGAGAAGATAACAAAGGCTTCTTCCGCACAGAGTGCACAGACGGAAAGACCCTCAATGACGGCGCCCTGTACGGCTATCACGGCATCACTGCGTTCACCAGCTCCGCCAATGTGAATGTGACCCGCTTTATGGTTGCATTGGGTTTCAGCGGTAAGGACACCTATAACCGCTACAGCTATGGTGAATCCTCCCCCGTTTCCAATCTGTTCCTGAATCTTAAATATATGATTGAACGGGACGACAAGATAAAAGACAACCCCTATTTTCACGATGTATATTGCTCCGGAAAGGTGCATTTATTAGAAAACAACGCCTATCTCCCCCTGGGTTTCCTGGCGGATCCTCAGTTGGCAGATGTAGATTTTGATTACACCGGCGATCCTTTCCAATTCCAAAATGAATTGCTGTCCGCAGCATCGGGCATTGACAAACCTGTTTGGTCCACGATGGAAGACCTGGAGATCTACCCCCCTGCTTCCGGACCTAATGTCACCCCAGACCCTAACAACAAATTTGCCTGTTCCTACGACAATTCCAACAACGAATCCAGTAGCCATATTGTCTACAAATTCACCGCCCAGGACGAGGGTTTGGTTTGTATGTATATTGATCGCTCTGAGGAAAATGATTACTCCTTCTGGCATAGCGACTACAAGGATTATCTTTCTGTATCCGGCTACAGCCTGCCGATCATGTCCTCGGTTTGCGCCGTAAAGCCCGGTGATGAAGTCAGTGTTTGGCTGAATGTCGCCGAAGAAGAAACCGGCGATGCCAAGGTCTACGCTGCTGTTTTGAATGAGGAAGTCTTCCGTGAGCATTATGAAAAGCTGGCAGAATCTACCCTGGACATTGCCCATTTCAGCAACACCAATATTGAAGGCACCATCACCGCTAAGGAAGACGGTCTGATGTACACCTCCATCCCGCAGAATGGCAACTGGGAGGCCCTGGTAGACGGAAAGCCCGCCGAGATCCTCACCGTTGGCAATGCGATGGTAAGCGTAATGATCCCGCAAGGCGAGCACACCGTACAGTTCGTGTACAAAAACAAGGCGCTCACCTTAGGCGCAGCTGTGGCGATTGCTTCAACCTTGGCGCTTATTGGTGCCGCAGTTGTTCTGTACAATCCCAAGCTAATGAACAAATTCCGCAAAAAGGAACAATAACAAAACTGGCGTGCTTAGCAGCACGCCATTTTTTATTTCAAAAGTTTAATATGTCCAAAGGTGGGAATGGGTTTTTCCTTTCCGCGGATAACATTAAAAATGCCGATCAACGACAGTATACCAAATACACCAACAAAGACCATAAACATTGTGGTTTCCACCAGCAGGCTGGTCGCCCTGGATAAAGGCCATAAAACCAGCTTGCTTACAATTAGCATTAAAATTATATAGATGGTTTCCACAGTAGCCAGCACAAAGCCCTGGTTTGCGTGGTACTTAATGAACTTGGATTCGGTGGAATATATCATAGGGATCACCGCAAACCAAGACAGATACGAAAGACACGCAGTGAATTTCTTACCTTTTAAATCTTCAGCTTCCGGTATCTTTTGGCTCAATTCATACGTTTCCATAGAAAAACCTCCCAACACTGTTTGGGTAGATTATAATATAACAAATAGCGAAAAGCAAGAACAATTCAAAAACTTAACATTTTCGCCACAACTCATAAACGACATCTAGTCGATTGTTCTCCATTTCGACGATATTCTTAAATATCTGTCTATTGATTCTACCATTGGTTTCGTATATAGTGAAAGCACAAGGACCGGTACTTAAAATTTTTTCGAGGTGATTACAATGACGAACATCAAAATTGCAGAAATACTGGCCCAATTACGGACCTCAAAGGGCGTGACACAGGATGATGTGTCAAAAGCCCTAGGCATTTCCAACAAGACCATTTCCAAATGGGAAAACGGAACTTCTTCCCCCGATCTTACTATGCTTGTTGCTCTTGCCGAATACTACAATGTGTCCACCGATACACTTTTAGGACTTTCCGACGATGTGCGAAGCATCCCCGTTGCCATTTCCAACACCCTCAGCGGGCTGGAACGAAATGAGCTGATCTTAAAAATTTCAGAAATCATATACGGTATCTTTTTTACCGCAATTGGCCACCCCGCCTCCGAGATTGGAAAAACAAACGCAACAACCTCCCCCATTCCTCCGAAGCCGGATGTTGCACCTAGATCGAGTATTTCCGTAGAGGAATTTTACGGTTTTGTTGTAAACTCGGATAATGTGAACCTCTCTGTTATGCAATGGCAGAACCAAGCGGATTTTGCCTGGCTTTTAGCACCTGAAATACAGGCAAAAATTGTAGAGTTACTCCACTTCCTTGCAGATACAGATGTTCTGAAGGTAATGTATTTTATCCATAACACAAGCTATTCCAAGCACTTTACTGCCGATTATGCCGCAAAACACACAGGTATTGGAATGGACAGAATGGTAGCGATTCTGGAAACCTGCTATGATTTGGGCTTATGTACCAAGTCCACCGCCCATCTAAAAGACGGTGAAACCTTCATTTACGAATCCTTTGGAGATGGTCTGCTTTTGTCCATCATTTCCATTGCCTATGAAAAGCTGTGTGGATCAAACAGCTACGGGTATTATTACGGCAGTACTGGCAAGCTGATTGGAGGTGCAAAACAATGACATTATCTCAAAATATCAAACAGTTCCGTTTGGAAAAGAATCTAACCCAGGAACAACTGGCCACCAAGTTAGGCCTTTCCAGCCAGGCTGTTTCCAAATGGGAAACCAGCGAAACCTATCCGGACGGGTCTATGCTGGTCCCCCTGGCACAGGCGCTTGGTGTGTCCTTAGACAGGCTGTTTGGAAACGAAATATATACAATGGAGGATATTTCCCTTCGTATAAAAAATCTCTTAGCACATACACCCGTAAAGGACCGTCTGCACATGATTCGTGATCTGGGTTGGCAAATAGAGAAAGGTCTTTTTGGCAGCAGACCTGCATTAGAACAACCTTATTCACCGCAGGAAATACTCCAAAAGAAGTCCTCCTCTTATTATCTCAGAGATTACGGTTTTACTCATATTTCCAACGGATTGACACCCTTCTTTGCGGTATTTCCTGAGTACGGTGACAATTTGACCCAGGCTATTGGCGACGGTGAGGAAGTACGAAAAATCTTTGAAGCAATGTCTTCAGCGGAAATGATGCGAGCGGTGCTTTGGGTTCACCGGCATGAAGAAGAATTTGTCTTTGAACCGGCGCTGATGGGTATGGAGTGCGATTTAGGAGGCGAGGATTTAGACACCGTTCTGGAGCGCCTGCACTACTTAAACCTTATACACAAGCTAGATGTGGAGTTGAACGGCGAACAACGGGTTCTTTACAATACCCGTCCCTCTCACAAAGTAATTGCTCTGTTCATTCTAACTCGAGAAATTAATTACAACAATGGCTATTCCTATATGTCCCACCATCGTAATAAACCGTATTTAAAGTAGTCAAACGCTCCGGTCACTCGACCGGAGCGTTCATTCTAAGTGTAGAAAAAGAGCCAGGATTTCTCCTGACTCTTTTGTGTTCGCGTTACCTATCTTCCCGGGCAGTCGCCCGCCAAGTATTGTCGGCGTACATGAGCTTAACTTCTGTGTTCGGGATGGGAACAGGTGGACCCTCATGACAATCAACACGAACTATATATGCCAAAGCTTTTATGCTCTACCAACCTTGTAAAAACCGTTATCTTTTCCCGCGCAGGAACCCAGCGTAGCGGTTCCGAGCGGAAGCGACGAGCAATGACACTGGTGGAATATCACGCTCGCGTGATATGTAACATTGTGTCATGCGGCAAGAAGCTGGTGACCCGTACCGGATTCGAACCGATGTTAACGGCGTGAGAGGCCGCTGTCTTAACCACTTGACCAACGGGCCATTGGTGCACCTTCAGGGACTCGAACCCGGGACCCACTGATTAAGAGTCAGTTGCTCTACCAACTG
>JAZNNO010000034.1:0-23838 GCA_045580345.1 Faecousia sp. | reverse complement strand
CAATTAACGACACCGTTATTGGTGTAGCTATGGCGGATAATGCCGTAACCCACATCAATATGGTTTGTGCCCTGGAGAATGATCTTCAGGTCGGACATAACACTGTTGGGGAAGACACCGGAATGGGCATAATTGAGCTTTCCCGTTCCATCAGCCTTGGTATACATAAGGTTACCATCGTCATCATAGTAGTCGAAGGTTGCATCCTTGAATGTCAGCGTGGGTACGCCACCCATGGGATACTCGAACTTGACGTTCCAGTTATCTGCACTACCGGTAGTGGATGCCCAATACAGGCCGATCTCCACACCTTCGGCATTGTATGCCGTGCCGGAATAAGATTTGGCATATTTGGCTTCGCCGCCTTCGATAACCGTCAAAGTGGTGGAGTTCATAATTTTGACGGATGCCTGCTTCAGCATGGGGATCTCTTCGCAGCCGGAGAGGATCTCACCGCATACGGAGCACTTGGTACCGGCAGTGGTACCGACAGTGGTGGTGGTGGGTTCCACGCGCTCCACCTCTACTTCCTTATGGCCGGCAGGAACCTCGGTCTGTTCCACCAAGACCTTACCACAGACAGAGCAGGTCACGCCGTCGCACAGGCCGGGTTCGGTACAGGTTACGGTACCGGGGATAATTACCTCGGTGTGACCTTTGTCCTCACAATAGGGTGTGACAGTGATGTAGGGTCTGTAATAGATGCCGTCCAGGCTGGTCTTATTGACCTCGGTAACTGCAGCGCCGTCTGTAGGCTTACCGTACTTCAAAACATAAGCGCCGTTGTATTGGGTCAGATCCAAGCAGGTGCCATCATACGCAGAACACTGTCCGCTGTAAGCGCCTCTTGAGCCGTGGCCTTCCAGGCTCAGTCGGCCGCCTTTCATAATCACCTTACTTGCCGTAGCAGATAACAGCGCAAACTGTTTAGCCGCTACGCCGGTGAAGCTGCCATCGTTTATAATAATGGGCTGCACGCTCTTAATGACACCAAGGTTGTTAGATTGGATGTTTACATCGCCGCCGTTAACGGTGATCACAGCATTGGCGCCGTCGGTCTGAATCGCACCGTGTGTGTTGACTGCTACCGCATACCGGGTGTCGATGGAAAGATTGCCGCCATTGATGGTAATATCGGCAGTTTCACCGCGGGTTCTCATTGCGATAGAAGCAGGTCCTTGCCAACCGCTTGTACCACTGTTGTAGTTAGCGCCGTCAGTATAGTCCGTGATGGTAGACTTCAGGCTGATATTGCCGCCATTGATAACGATATCGCCGTCAGCACTGCTGGTGCAAAGCAGGTGGCAGTTATCGCCTGCCCACTTGGGCATAAACATATCCAAATTGGCATCGATGATCAGATCGCCATTGGGTACAGTAATGCCCATCCGGGATTCAGTTTTCAGGGTCGCGCCATTGCGGCTTTCAATATACAGATCCGTGTTATTACTGGAGTCGTTGTATACATAGCTGTTGGTGGCAATATAGCTATCCTCAAGAATAACGATCTTCAGCGGAGTCGTGTTCTCATAACTCTGACCGCCGATTGCATACATGGTGGACTTGATGGATGCGTTATAGTTGCCGGTAGCATCATTCAGCAGGTCCAGACGGGCACCCTTCAGGTAGAGGGTAGGAATACCGCCTGCAGGATACTCAAATTTTCCGTTCCATACCTCGGGTTCAATCATGGTACGGCCGTTGTTATCCCGGTTTTCACCGGTAATTGCCCAGGTAGTGCCAGTAAAGGTCGCACCATCCGAGCTGGTGGTTTCAACTTCCTGGTTTACAAAGTAAGTAGAGGCACCGTTTGTAGATGCATAGATCGTCCAATCATGCATCACACGGATGGCCTCCGTCAGCACTTCATCCTCTGCATGAGCGTGGGGAATTGCCACGGCGGGCAACAAACCAACGATCAAGCACAGTGCGAGAAGCATACTTAAAATTCTTTTCATTCGTTTTTCACTCCTTGTTAAAATTTGGCTGGGATAGGACCTCTTTAGACAAAGGGGTCTTCCTTCCCCTTTTGGAGAAGGCAAGTTTGTATCACTTTCCTTTCCACCCCATTTCTTATGGCTTTACATTATTTTCGTTTACTTGCACCGTCCTTCAAAACAGAAGCTCATCATTTCCCAACTGGGAAATGAAAAGTGGACGCGCGTCCACTTTGACTTCCGCCACTGAAAGACATTTGTATACATGCAACTTTATTGTAGCATGGTAATTCTCCAATTGCAAGTCCGTCTTTGTTGCAATTTAACAAAAAGTTGCACAAAAATCTTGCCAAATTTTTGCCATTTATATGAATCGCAAAATAAAGGAAATAAATTGAAAAACATCGGCCCGCCGGAATGGCGGGCCGATGTTTTTAAGTCTTGTCTAATTATTACTTCTTAGCGTTGCGGATGGCGATGATACGGTTCATTTCGTTGTAAACGATCATGAAGCCTTCGTCCACGCCCATACCGGGCTTTGCCAAAATCTGCACAGGCTGGGTAGCCATTGCGCAGTGGACACAGACCTGTGCGCTGCGGTCGGTCTCGTTACAAGTACCGCCCTGATATGCGCCGATGCCCTTCTCCTTGCAGTAGAGAACCGCCTCGATGGTGTTGTTGATGCCACCCAGGTCGGGAGTTTTGATCTGGACCATATGGCCGGCCTTGTTGTCGGCAAACAGCTTGATGTCTTCCAGGGTGTTGCACCACTCATCGGCAACCAGCTCCACATCGCAGCCCCGGGCATCCAGCTCTGCGGTCAGAGCAGCCAGTGCCTTCATCTGGGTGGGAACGTCCACATCGCAGTCCATAGGGCCTTCGATACGCAGGTGGAAAGGTTTTGCGATCTTGCCCAGCTTTTCGATATAGTCAGCCATAGCCTTGTAGTTGTCGTTGCCGAAAGCAGCGCCAATAGTGCCGTAAACATCGATATGGAAGATGGGCAGGTAATCTTCGCTGGTGCGGTGGGTCAGAATACGGTCGCGCAGCCATGCCACATACTCTTCCAGCTTTTCGCCCTTGGGTCCCAGCTTGGTCTCCACATTGTTGATCAGAGCGTGGGGCAGGACCTGTGCGCCCTTGATGATCATCTTGTCGGAGTTGTCGTAACGGTCATCACCGGACTGGGTGAAGATGTCGATGGGCTTGTCGGAAACGGTGCAGCCATACTCGTCAGCCACAACTTCACACATCAGCCGCTTGGTAGCCTTGGCAACAGCATCCAGGATAGCCTGGGAAACACCGTAACGGATAGCGGTATGCAGGCGCTTACCCTCAACCTGGATCGCTTCCATCATAGCGCACAGGCCACGGAAGTCATCGGCTTCCTTGCCCACCAGCTGGGGCTTGATATACTTGTCGATAACAGGAATAAAGTCCTCTGCCAGGAACAGGGGGTCACGTCCGCCTGCACCGGAGTACTGCACGGCAGCGCAGTCACCGAAAGCAACCTGGCCGTCCTCCAAAACAATCATAACAGAGATGGACTCACCGGCCTGGCGGACAGAACGGAAGCCCTCAGTAACAGGTGCGCCGACATAGAACACACCGTCGTGGCCAGCGCCCTGCTTGATAGCGCGCTGGTCGTCGAAGTAGAAGCCGGTACGGCCGGCAGAGCAAACAACATCAATGATTTTCATAATAAGATACTCCTTATAAAATTATATTGGAGATTGCCACGCCAGTGACTCGGTCACTGGCTCGCAATGACAACCGGATTATCTGGGGCGGCCAACCAGGCGGCCCTTGCCGATGGCATAAACATCGTCGATGACCATCTGGAAGGATGCCTTCCGCTTTTCGGCCAAAGCGCGCTCATAGATCTTGGTTTCGTGGAAGTCCTTCAGATCCTTGCTGAAGGGCAGGTTGCCGGGATTCAGAATACGGACAGCGCCGTCGTTATCACGGCAGGGCAGCATCAGACCGGCATTGGCGCGGCAGGGAGCAAAGGGCACGTCCAAGACACCTGCCTCAACACCGCGGCAGACACCCACAGCGATGTCGCCGTTACCCAGCTCGAAGCACTTGTCCACGATGCAGCGGGTCTCCTGGCGGATGATCTCCTTCTCCTCTTCCAGATGCACATCCTGGAAGCTCTGGTCAGCCAGCATGTTAACCACTTGCTTGGTGCAGCGCAGGCCCTGGGCGTTTGCTTCCATAGTGGGGATGCCCACAGCCTCGTGGGGAGTCTTAACAATAACCTTGGTGGCCTTTGCCAAAGCAGCGGTCAAGCTGCCGGAGGAAATAACACCGAAGGCCTTTGCCTCGTCAGCGGGGAAACCGCCCATCCACTGGTGCAGAACGGTGGTGACCTTAACATCCTTGTAGCCATACTTCTGCAGGTACTCGTCGGTCAGCTCTTCCAGGGTACGGATGGCAGCGATGTCCTGAACCAGGTTGCCGCACTGGCCGTAGCCGACGGTGATGTTCTTAACGCCCTGCTCAGCAGCCAGCAATGCCTCGATGATAGCGGCAGCATGGGAGATACAGGGGGGCACCAGGGTGCCGGTCAGAGGACCGTAAGGCTCACGGTTGATGGAAACACCCATTTCCTCGTACAGGCCGGTCAGACGGTCAACATACTGCCAGTCACGGATGGTGCGCTCCATAGGAATGTTCTTGCAGTAGGGCAGGTTGTAGGAGATACCGCCGCCCTCGTAGCTGGTAAAGCCACCGGCGAAAGTGATCTCGGTGAGCAGTCTTGCATCGGGTGTGCCGTGACGAACCTGCATAGGTACGTTGACACTCTCAACCACCTGGCGGCACTTGGCAACGCCGTGGTTTACTGCGGGGAAGCCGTTGAGCATGGCCCGGCCCAGACGGATGGACTCGGCGATGCCGTTTTCTGCTTCGGCATAGCGATTCTGACGGGTGTAGCTGTCGATGGTGGAGGGCAGGAGGTCAGCCTCGCCTTCCTTCTCTAAGTACTGCATCAGCTTGATGTGCTCCTCAACCACAGGAACACCGGCCCGGGGCTGCACCAAAGTGACCTTGTTCTTCTTTGCATCCAGCAGCTTCTGAGAGAAGTCACGGGACTTGGGCATAGCCTTGTGGTAAGCGACAGCCTCCTGAAGGTCTACATCCTTACCGGTGGGCCACTGGGTCAGGATCTCCTGACGCATTTTCATAAACTCGCCTTCGGGAATACGCTTATTCTGAATGTCCATAGTATTCAAGCTCCTTTTTTATAATTCGGAGAGCCGTCTGGGGATAGTGCAGGGAAAGCAATCCCATCGCGGCCAAAATATAAGTTCTGTCCACCCATACGCCGGCTTCCTTGGGTCGCAGGGATTCCGGATGGGCGGGATCATAGAGGGCATGGGCAGCGATCTTCTCTGTCTGCCGGGTGTGGATCAGACTGCCGCCTGTCACCACGATCTGCTTGACCTTAGTCAGATTCTTGCCCTCTTGCACGAAGGTCTGACCTAACATTGTATAGGTTTCGGAAATGGTGCCTGCATGGCGGGCTACCGCCTCAGCCACAGCGCCGGACGCCAACGCAAAGTCCAGCTTTTCCAGGTCGTCATCACCGTTGGGGACCTTGTCGGTATTTACCTTCAAGTCCTCCACCAGTTCTGTGACCCGGTCTTCCGTCAGGCCGGAAAGCCGGCAGATCTTGTCCATACCGGCTGCATCCACAATGCCCTGGATGCTGTAGCGCATTCCGATGTCGCCTTCCACCGTACGCTTGGCATAGGGTTCAGGCAAACCTTTATATACGGTATTCATATGGTCGGGCATGCCTTCAGCGATAGAGTAGATATCGGTGGTTGCACCGCCCACATCCACAGCGACCAGTTCGCCGATACCGCTCTCCCCTTCGCAGCCGTCCGCCAGCAGTTTCATTGCCGCCAGCACAGCCGAGGGGGTGGGCATCATAATATCAGACAGCAGCTCCGCCGCTTTGCTCAGGCCCTTGGCCTGGATAATGCGGGTGAGGAAGATCTCACGGATCTGCTTTTGGGTGGGTTCTGCGTTTAAGACGCCGAATTTCGGCATCACATTGGGGCAGACATAGACCTCGCAGCCATCTAAAATCCGCTGGCACTGCCGCGCCGCTGTGCGGTTGCCGGCAATGACGATGGGAAATTCCGGTTTCATTTGGGCCAGCATTTTGGCATTGTGGAGGATACATTCCGTATTGCCGCCGTCGGTGCCGCCTACCAGCAGGAAAATGTCCGGCTTGGCTTCCCGGATGTCCTCCAGGTCGTCCTCGGTGAGCTGGAAGGCATACACCCCAACCACCTTGGCGCCTGCGCCCAGGCTTGCCAATCTTGCCGCCTCACCGGTCAGCTCCGGCACAAGGCCGCTGGTGACCATCCGCAGGCCGCCGGCCGCAGAGGAACAGGCATAGGTTTCTGCAAAATCCACCGGACCTATCTTGGCTTTCAGCTTTTTAAGACCTTCCGTCAAGCCGTCATTGATATCGGTCTGAATGGTGGTGAAAGCCGCTGCCGTACCTAAGAGGGTCTCCCCTTCTACATCCACGGCGGTCAGCTTGGTATATGTACTGCCAAAGTCGATCAGAAGGACCGGTCTCACGCAGTCTCACCGTCCATGTGCAGCAGCTCACGGAGCGCTTCGATGGTGGTTTCGGGAGCAGTGCCGGGAGGGAAGGCTCTGTCAAAGCCCATATCCTTAAAGCGGCGTTCCACATCCTCAAATTTCTGCTTGCCGATCACGATGTTGCCGCCAACAACCAGAGGAATACCCTTGAGGCCTGCCTCGTCGCACTTCTCACGCAGGCCGCGGCAATCCAGCTCGCCCTGGCCGTACAGAGAAGAAACCACGATCGCATCTGCATTGGACTCGATGGCCGCTGCAATGTACTCCTCCTGCGCAACCATAACACCCAGGTTGATCACCTCGAAACCGGCTTCGGTGAATGCGTGGTACAAGATCTTGTTACCAACGGCATGCACATCAGCGCCGATCACGCCGATGACCAGCACTTTCTTACGTTGTTCCATTTTTACACCTCATAATTTTTGTTTTTGCTATTGTTCTATTCATATATGTTACAATGGTATATAACATTTGTCAAGATGCGTTTTTCAGTTTTTTACATTTATTACAGTTCGACGCTCTCTTGCCCCTCATCCATTGCCTTTTTGATCTTCATCAGGTTCTCTTTGGCCTCTTCCTTGGTGGGATAACAGAAAGAATCCCAGGAGCTGTAGCCGGTTTGGATCATCAATCGCGTTCCATTCACACTGAGGCCACCGTAACAACTGATATACTTGGTTTTATCATTGCTCAGAACCATTGTGCGGGGCTTAGACTGCAGCAATTCCGCAAAGCACGCACGCAGTGCCTCCGGCAGTGCGCTTTCCAAAGCGCCGTACACAGCATCTTCTACAGCATCTGCCACTTCGCAGGAGATTTCATCAGCGATTTCACTGAAGTCAAAACTATTCTCTTCCATTTGTAGTTCTCCTTGTGCTTATTTCAGCATTCTCAACGCCTTCCCCTTGAGGGGAAGGTGGCCCGGTAAAGCCGGGTCGGATGAGGTGTTGTTTGCTTCCACCTCATCAGTCACCTTCGGTGACAGCTTCTCCTCAAGGAGAAGCCTTAAATACTTTTTGCATCCAGCAGGCGTTTGATCTTGGATTCCAGGTACAAAACAGAGCCCTCGTCCATTTTATAATAGCAGTCGATGACTCTGCCGCCGAAATTCTGTATCAGTTCTGTCGCGCCGGCACTGAAATACTTTTCATAGAATTTCGGCACAAGCACCACCGTTTTGTCCTTAAGATATGTTTCCAAATCCGCAGACTCTGCAGTTGTGGGCGCAAACACCTCCGCGTCCTCCACATAGGTCTTGCAGGTGTTATACATCAACTGGGCAAACCGGGCACTGCTACCAACGATCCCCAGCTTCTCCCCTGCTTGCAGCTTCAGAATCCGTGCCAAGGAGTGCGCCGAGGGCCGCAATGCAGTCCGGGCCAATGGTACTTTGTCCGGCAGAATTTCTGCCAGGTAATCTCCGTGGCTGGACGTAGTGACCACCAGGTCATAATCTTCGTTCAGCTGGTAGGGATACTGTTCAATACTCTCCAAATGGTAGGCGTGCAGATCCACACCGCCGATGTGGTTGAGCTGCTCAGACATATGGGACAGACATTCTGCGTTGCATTCCACCAACGCGACCTTCACAAAGGCTTCCTGTTCCGCCCGCTGGCGCAGCTTCAGATCCAGGAAAATATTGATCTCCATAGGAGAAAATCCCATCTTCTCCAGCCGGTTAAGCATATCGTCGATGGCAGCCATTGCCTGTTCCTTCCGGCTATTGGAATTGGCAGGCTGGTAGCGCACAAACGTACCCCGGCCCTGTGCCTTTTCCACCAAGCCCCCAAGCTCCAGCTCGTCATAGGCCCGCTTGATGGTGCCCCGGGCAATGCCCAGGCGCTCCGTCATTTCCTGCACAGTGGGCAATTGCTGTCCGGCAGGGAGCGTTCCGTTTTTGATAGCAGCCCGGATGCTGTCCACCAATTGCTGGTAGATAGGAACATCCAATTCCGGGTTAATCTTATAAACAGAATCCATAAGTTCAATCCTTTACAGGTACATTATAAATAACATCTTGCAGATTGCCCTCCCGGCCGATGACATTTGCCACCACCCGGTCGCCCTTGGGAAGCTTTGCAGGCTTGCCGGTGATCCGCTCTGCCTTTTCTTTCAGTTCGTGGATATCCACCACAGGCAGGCCGGCATCTACCAAGCGCTGTTTCAGCTCTGCCTGGCGGGGATTGACGGCAATACCGCCCTGGGTTACCAGCACATCAATGCTTTCACCGGGGGTAGAGATGCAGGTAACGCGGTCAGTGACGATGGGAAGTCTTGCCCGGAACATAGGCGCAATGATCATAGACAGCTTTGCGCCGGCTGCGGTATCGCTATGACCGCCGGAGCCGCCCATAATATAGCCGTTGGAATCGGTATGGACATTGACATTGAAATCGGTATCGATTTCCGTTGCGCCCAAAATAACCACATCCAAGTTATCCACCACTGCGCTGCGGCTTCCGGGAGCGGCATAGTGCATGGCGGTGATCTCCTGGTGACGGGGATCGCTGCGGATGGACTCCACCGCCTTCAAGTCAAAGCACTGGACATCCAACAGATTCCGGAAGCAGCCTGCCTGGAGCATATCCACCAGATAACCGGTGATGCCGCCCAAGCCGAAGCTGCCCTGGATCTTCTTTTCCAGCATAATATCCTTTAAGTACTTGGCAGCAGCCAAAGATGCGCCGCCGGCACCGGTCTGGAAGGAGAAGCCATCCTTCAAAAGGCCGGAGTTCTCAATAACCTTGGCTGCATGGGAAGCCATTACCAAGCCCACCGGGTCACGGGTGATTTGGGTCGTGCCGGACACGATGCCCTTGGGATCGCCGATGGCATCTACCGCCACCACATAGTCTACATAGCTTTCAGAGATAGACCAATTTTGCAGAGGATAGTCCATCAGCTGGTCGGTGATAACAACTACCTTTTTGGCATACATCGCATCGGCAAAGGCATAGCCCAAGCTACCGCAGGCAGACTTGCCGTACTTACCGGTGCAGTTGCCCATCTTGTCCGCTGCGGGGGCAGCAATAAAAGCCACATCAATGGGGGTTCTTCCCAATGCAATATCTCTGGGGCGGCCGCCGTGGGTTCGGAACTCCACCGGCTTTTCCATAACGCCCTGAGAAATGGCCCGGCCGATGCCGGCGCTGATATAGTCAGCGGACAAACCGGTGACTACCTTATTTTGAATATGGGTAAGCAACGGTCTGTGGACATCAAACAAAGAGCTGGCATTGACCGTCAGATCTTTAATGCCCGCGTTGGCGATCTCCTCCATCACCATATTCAGCACAAAGTCACCGTTACGCAGGTGATGGTGGAAAGAAACGGTCATGCCGTCTTTTAAGCCGGAGAGGGCAACTGCCTCCCGGATGGAATTTACACGCTTACTCATTCTGCTTCCCTCCTACTTAGACCCAGCTGCTCAGCCATTTCGATCGTGCGCTGGGCACGGGCCACGATGGGTGCGTCGATCATCTTACCACGCAGGGCGATAGCGCCCTTGCCCTGGGCCTTAGCCATGGCGATGGCTTCCAGCACCTCGTAGGCATAGTCGATCTCTGCCAAAGTGGGGCTGAAGGTCTGATTGATAGCCTCCAAATGACGGGGAGAAATGGCCGCCTTGCCGGTAAAGCCCAAAGCTTTCGCAAGCTCAGCATCGGTCCAGATACCCTCGTCATCATTTACATCGGTGAAAGGTGTATCATAAACTTCCACATCCGCAGCCCGGGCAGCAACCACCAAACGGGTACGGGCATACTCAATCTCCCGGCCCTCCTTGGTGCGCTTGCAGCGCAGGTCAGCGGTCAGGTCCTCTGCACCTAAGAACAGGGCACGGATACGCTTACAGGAAGATGCGATGGCATAGGCATTCTCAACACCCAAAGCGGTTTCGATGAGGGGCATCAAACCCACGGAATTTGCAGGCAGGCCCAGTTTTTCTTCCAATTCGGTTATGTAGGCATCTGCTGTGAGGGCATCCTGGGCAGTGCCGGTCTTGGGCAGGAGAATAAGCTCCGGCTTTTCCGGCAAAATGGCATCCAGGTCAGCCTTCCAATAAGCAGTATCTGTAGAATTGATGCGGACGATCCGCTGACAGCCGGTAAAGTCCATATATCGCAGGGTATTGCGCACCAGCACACGGGCTGCATCCTTTTCAGCAGGAGAAACTGCATCTTCCAGGTCAAAAATCACGGCATCCGCGCCTAAAACGCTGCCATTGATGAGCATATTGGGGTTATTACCCGGCAAAAACAGCATGGAGCGAATCATTGGGCATCCCCCTTTCCCCGGAGAACCGCAGTCTCCACTCTGGCACGGATGACACACTCCAGTGCGCCCCGGTCAACCACACGGACATTGGCATTTTTTACGTCCAATTCCTCCAGGACGTTCCGCACAGCTTTTTCGATAGCCTCACCAAACTGGCCCATAACTACCGATTCTAGCTGCAGCTTTACACCCTCAGTGCCCGGTTCGATTTCTACATAGGCATCGCTGGACTCCATGGTTCCGGCAGATGCACGCAGTTTCATTTCCATATCTGACTCTTCCTTTCAATGTTATAGTAACAATTCCCGGATATTATATAACACAATATAGTAAATTGCAATTCTTTTTACTTTTTTATTTGCATATTTCCTTTCTTGTTGTATAATGGTTTTATACTACAGAAAGGGCGCAAGGCTATGGATATTGAGATTCTCACCTCCCTGCGGGGCAGGAAGTTAACAGCGTGGGAACAGCTGCTGGAGAATACCGGTCTTGTACCGGAAGAAATGCCGGAGCAGATCGTACTTTTATGGGAAGGCGACGATCTTGCCGCCACCGGCAGCCGCCAAGACAACATCTTAAAATACTTGGCTGTTGACCCGGCCCATCAGGGCGAAGGCCTGCTTGCATCGCTGCTCACCGCTTTGCGACAGGAGGCGTTCCAAAAGGGACATCGGCATTTGTTCCTTTACACCAAGCCCTCCAACGAGTATCTGTTCCTGGATTTGATGTTTTATCCCGTGGCCGCCACAGATCAGGTGCTTTTGATGGAGGATAAGCCCAACGGGGTGAAGCGTTTCTTAAAAACGCTGCCTGTTGAGCCCTGCAACGGCACGGTAGGCGCTGCGGTCATGAACTGCGACCCCTTTACATTGGGCCACCGCTATTTGGTGGAAAGCGCCGCCAGGGAATGTGATCATTTCTATGTGTTCGTCCTTTCCGAAGACCAAGGCCATTTTTCCGCCGCCGATCGGCTGGCCATGGTAAAAGCCGGTACTGCTGACCTCAAAAATGTGACGGTGCTGCCCACCGGACCCTACCTCATTTCCGCCGCTACCTTCCCCACCTATTTCCTCAAGGACCGGGATGGTGCAGAGCAGGTGCAGTGCCTTTTGGATATTGCTGTTTTCTGCAAATACTTTGCACCCCATTTTGGCATCACGCGCCGCTATGTGGGTACTGAGCCCCTCTCCCCCATGACCAATAAATATAATGCAGCTCTAAAAGCAAATCTTCCCGCCAAGGGCATCGAAGTCCGGGAGCTGGCCCGCTTTGAAAAAGCAGGCACCCCCGTCAGTGCCAGCGCTGTACGAAAAGCTTTGACCGAGGGAGATTGGGATACCCTTCGTTCCCTCGTTCCCCCCACCACTTTTGAATATCTACAAAAAACAAGCAAGGAGGAAGCATTATGCAAGACCGCCAAGACAGCCACATCTTAAGCAGCTATTTCGCCCCCAGAGGTCACAACCGTATGTATGCTTTGGGTATGCAGCTGGCTCAGCTATATCTGTCCCCTTTTGATAAGCTCATCGGCATCATCGGCGAGGCCGGTTCCGGTAAGAGCGCCTTGATTCGGGGTATGTTCCCCGGTCTGGAACTGACCAACGATGACGACGGCGTTTATGTCCGTCCTCTGCCCCTGCTGGAGCAGGATTCCGGCTTCAGCTTCTTTACGCCCCATACCTATCACTTAGATATTCGTTTCGAAAACGGTTTTACCCAAATGAGCATCTTAGCCGATGCCATCATTGAAGCCCTGCAAAACGGCAAACGGGTGATCGTGGAGCATTTCGATTTGGTCTATCCCCTGCTGGGCTTCAACGCCAATCTGCTGATCGGTGTGGGTGAGCAGGTCCTGATCGCCCGGCCCACCATTTTCGGCCCGGAGCCCCAGGAGATCCGGGATTCCGTGTACAAATCCCTGTCCTACCGACTGATGGCCCACACCGCCGAGGATCTGTGCGAGCTCTGTATGCCCGCCGAGGAGTTGGCCCGCTGCGGCCACGACGATGTGCGCCACGGCTTTGTCATTACCTTCCCCGATCACGAGCCCAATTTTGACATTCAGGAATTGGAGCAGAAGGTCAATACGCTTATCAAGGAAGACCTTCCCATCACCTATCTGGACAACAACCACGTTTCCATCGGCGATCAGTCCCACTTCTGTACCGGACCCCGTATCCACGTACGCCGGACAAGCGACATTCAGGACTTCCACCTGCTGCACCACTTCATCTATGACCGTTTTGCCAAGCAATACCTGCTGGTAGGCTGCGTGGGTGAAAATGCTTTGGATAACCTGGCCAAGCTGGATGCCCAGCAGGAAAAGCAATCCGATCTGATTGTATGACAGAAGTAACACTTCAGAATATTTTGCTTGCCCGGGAGCAACGGGCCGCTAAGCAAAAGGAATTTTTGGCCAAGTATCATTGCCCCCTTGTTTCCTTTACCATGAATATTGCCGGGCCTGTGAAGACCTCCCCTCTCATTGAACGGGGATTCCGGGCAGGTGTAAAAAAGCTGGAATCTCTCGGCTCTGCCATTTTGGCAAAGGAGATCATCTGCAAGGACACCGGATGCGAGGGCTTTTTCGCCGTGAATGTGGATGCCCACATTCTCAAAACCATTTGCACAGAATTTGAAGAAGCCACTCCCTTGGGACGGCTCTTTGATATGGATGTATTGGATGCCGATGGCAACAAGCTGGACAGAGAAGGTCTGCGGGGCTGCATCGTCTGCGGTGCGCCAGGACGGGGCTGCGCTGCCGGACGGGTACATTCCGTCTCTGAATTACAAGCCGCTACCGATCGGATCTTGCGGGAGCATTTCCGTTTGGCTGACCGGGAACGGGTCGCCGACCTGGCTGTACTAAGCCTGTTGGAAGAGGTATGTATCACCCCCAAGCCCGGGCTTGTAGACAGGCGGAACACCGGCAGCCACACCGATATGGATTTGGATACTTTTTATACCAGCGCCAATGCTCTGTGGCCCTATTTCGCAAAATGCGTTGCCATCGGTCAGGACACCGCCACCCAGTCCCCGGAAGAAACCTTCCATTTGTTACGACAAGCCGGTTTGGACGCCGAAAAAGCCATGTATGCAGCGACCAACGGGGTAAACACCCACAAGGGCGCCATCTTCACTTTGGGCATTCTGTGCGGCAGTGTGGGCAGACTTTGGGCAGCAGAGTTGCCTGCGCCCTCCCTTCCATTATTATTAAAGGAATGCGCCGCTGTGGGGCAGGCCGCTATGGTGGATTTTTCCAAGGCGGATGGCTCTACGGCAGGACAGAAATTATATTTGCAAAAAGGCTTGCGAGGCATTCGCGGCGAAGTGGCCGAGGGATTACCTGCGGTTACAAACATCGCATTGCCCGCTTTGGAAGAAGGCCTTGCCAAAGGAATGTCTTTCAACGATGCCGCTGCCTGCGCCTTAGTAGGGCTGATCGCCCAGGTGGAAGACAGTAACCTCTATCACCGAGGCGGTGAAGCGGGCGCTGCCTTTGCCAAGGAGGCTGCCAGGGCGTTGGGCAAATTCCCGCCAAAGACAAAAATTGAGGCATTGGACGATGCCTTTATCCGCCAAAACCTCTCCCCCGGCGGCTGCGCCGATCTGCTGGCTGCCACCTTGTTCCTACATAAACTAAAAGGAGATATACTATGAAACTGACGATTTTAGGCGACATCATGGCCGAAATTCCGGTACTACGGGCAGCAAAGTGCCGCTGCGGCAAGTATGACTTTAAGGGTGTGTTTGACCCCTCCCGGAAGCTTCTGGCCGAGTCCGACTACATCATCGGCAATTTAGAGACCCCTTTAGCCGGCGAAGAAGCAAAGTATTCTCAGAACCACGTTTGTTTCAATGCCCCTGACGAATATGTGGATGCTTTGATCGATGCCGGTGTCAAGCTGGTTTCCACCACCAACAACCACACCTTTGACCGGGGTTATGCCGGTATGGAGCGGACCATCAAAGTATTGGACGAAAAGGGGCTGCCCCACACCGGCACATTCCTGCCCGGAACTGAGCGGCAGGAGGCTTACTATTTCGAGCAGGACGGTACCAAATTCGCCGTGATTGCTTATACTTACGGCACCAACTACGGCGGCAGCGGCGGCAAGTATCTGGCCGAAGGCGAGTACGAAGGCACTGTGAATCTGCTGTGCCATCAGACCCGCAGCACTTATATGCCCGGCGTATGGCGGGAAGACTGGATGGAGCGACTCCTGGAAAACAGCAAGCTGATCAAAGACCCCAACGGTTTTTATAAGCTAAAAAAGTATATGGGTCTCACCGCCACCTATCCCCGCCACGACGATTGCCTGGACGGCAAGGTAGACACCCCCTTCATCGAACAGATGCAATCCGATATCCGCAAGGCCAAGGAAAAGGCCGACATTGTGCTGTTTTACCCCCATGTGGGCGGTCAGTTTACCATTAAGCCCGGCGCATTCACCGAGTATGTCATCGAAAAAGCCTTGGAGGCCGGCGCTGATGCCATCGCAGCCACCCATTGCCACATTCCCGAAAAATTCGAGTGGAAAAACGGCGTGCCCGTGTCCTACTGCCTGGGTAACTTCAATATGAACCCCAAGTCCTATCTGGCTATGCCGGAAATCCTCACCAACTACGGCTATGCGCTGCATCTGTATGTGGAGAACAAGAAGATCGTCAAGGTCACCTGCTCAATGATGAAGAACTGCGTGATGCCCGGCGGTCAGATCGCCAGCTGTCCTGTGGACGAACTGTACGCAGAGGCAAGCGAGAAAGAAAAGAAAGCTCTGAAAAAGGACATCCGCCATCTGTATGGCCGCATCACCGGCAAGGTACTAAAAGAGAACATCGTCCGTAGAGAATACGAGCTCTAAAAGCAGCAAATTAAGAAGGAGCTTTGGAATCTCATGATAATCCAAAAAAATTACAAAAAAACCCTGAAAGCCTGTTATCTTGGTTTTGTAACACAGGCTATATCCGCTAATTTTGCGCCGCTTTTGTTTTTGACCTTCAAAAGCGCTTATGGCATCTCGCTGGAAAAAATCGCACTGATCCCGTTGGTGTTCTACTTCACGCAGCTGCTTGTCGACCTCGCCGCAACCAAGTTTGCTGACAAACTCGGCTATCGCGCCTGTGTGCTCGCATCACAGGTATTATCGGCAGCAGGTCTTATTATGATGGCCGTTTTGCCGGACGTGCTCCCTGCCCCCTTCGTTGGTATTCTGATTTCGGTGGTGCTCTATGCCATAGGAAGCGGCTTGATTGAGGTTTTGGTAAGCCCCATTGTAGAAGCCTGTCCCTTTGAAAATAAGGATGGAATGATGAGTCTGCTGCATTCCTTCTATTGCTGGGGCGCTATGGGCGTTATTTTAGGCTCTACCCTCTTTTTTGCTGTATTCGGTTTAGCGCATTGGAAAGTGCTTACTTTCATTTGGGCATTGGTGCCGCTATACAACACCTTTAACTTTATCAGCTGCCCTATAGAGCGGCTGGTAGAGGACGGTCAAAGTATGGGCATTCGCAAGCTGCTGAACACGCCTGTCTTTTGGTTGCTGATCCTGCTTATGGTGTGCGCCGGCGCATCAGAAGCAACGATGGCTCAATGGGCATCAGCTTTTACCGAATCTGCCCTCGGCGTTTCCAAAACAGTCGGCGATTTGGCTGGCCCGTGCTTATTTGCAATGTTTATGGGCATATCCCGTATGCTGTACGGAAAGTTCAGCGAAACACTTAACCTGTCCAAGATCATGCTTATTTGCGGCATTTTGTGCGCTGGCTGCTATTTATTGGCCTCCTTGTCCGCTTTGCCGATTCTCGGACTTGCAGGCTGCGCCCTTTGCGGTTTGGCTGTTGGCATTATGTGGCCCGGTTCCATCAGCATATCCTCGCAAAACTGTCCCAAGGGAGGAACGGCAATGTTTGCATTTTTGGCATTGGCCGGCGATTCCGGAGCCATGATTAGTCCCGCTATGGTGGGAAGCCTTTCCGAAATGGCAGGCGGCAACCTTAAAACAGGCTTGCTTGCAGCCACGTCCTTCCCTGTCATTCTTGTATTCACCTTGCTTGCATTAAAGAAAATAGCCAGCAAAGCAACAAGCAGACAATAAACATCAAACAGATAACCGCAGCGCCATTACAGCGCTGCGGTTTCTTTGTATGTAATTACAGTGCCGTGATATGGGGATGCTCGCCCATAACTTCCCGGAGGCATTCCAAAAACGCCGCGATTGCGGGCTGGTTCTGACTCTCTGCCGCTGTGACGCAGGACACCTCCCGGCAAGGCAGGGAAAACACAGTTTCAAGCCTCCGGGCAATGCCCTCCTGCTCCAAACCCTCCGCTACGCTGATGGGAACAATGGCCCAATGCTGCTTCTGCTCAATGAATTTCTGCAAGTGTGCCATAATGGAAATACAGATCTGCGGCCGCTCACCGCCAAACATCTGCTGATGCCACTTGGCAAAGGCACTGCTCCACTCTATGTACACCTCATCAAGCAATGACAACTGGTGCAATTCCACCGGCTCGTGATAAACACTGACCATTGAAGTTATCAAAACCATAGGCTCGGAAAATACAGGCGTTTGGGCAAAATAGCCGTCCTTCACCCGGCCGCAGGTGAACGCCAAATCGGTTTTATCTTCCTGGATGCTGTGGATCGCCGCCTCCAGCTCCATATCCTGGATCTCCAGGCGGATCTGGGGGTTGGTCTGCATAAACCGCTCATACACAGCCGTGAGCAAGTACGTACCGATACTGTTAAAGGAAGACACACGGAGCATTTGGTTTGGCTTGTGATAGAGCTTCTGCATTCTGTCCAGTATCGTCTCATACTGGACAGCCAAATCATAAAACTCCCGGCCCGCCGCAGTGAGGGTCATCTCTCGGCAGCCTTGCTTCCGATAAAAAAGAGGTCCGCCCAGCTCCTTTTCCAATGCTTTCAGCCGTGTACTCAGGGAGGATTGGGTGATAAACAGCGATTCCGCAGCCCGGCTGCCGGTCTTATAACGGCAAACAGCCAGGAAACATTCGATTCCCGCGTGTGTCATAAAAACTCCCTCCTATGGCAAAATATTGAGTATATTCAATATTATAACAAGAAATAATCAACTTTACAAGTAGCAATTTTAGGTTTATAATAGGGCCAGTTCATAAAAACAACATTTTTAGGAGGAACTATTATGATTTTCGGTGTTCTGAAAGACATCAAAGAAGGCGAAAACAGAGTTATCTGCACGCCCGTGGAGGTAGCTTCCATTGTTGCCGCCGGTCACACTGTGTACGTACAGAAGGGCGCTGGCGTTGGCGCCGGTTTCCCCGATGAGAAGTACGCTGCTGCAGGCGCTACCATCGCCGACACCGCTGCCGAGCTGTGGGACAAGTGCGAATTCCTGGCTAAGGTTAAGGAAATCGAAGAGTCCGAGTATAAGTACTTAAAGCAGGGCAAGATGATCTACTGCTGCATCCACCCCGCCGGTCACCCCGAAGAGATGCAGGCCATCCTGGACAGCAAGTGCATCGCTATCACCGCTGAGGACAGCCACCGTTACGGCTCTCCCAACTGTGAAGCTGCCGGCAAGCAGGGCGCTCTGTTCGGCCTGGAATCCATGCTGACCATCAACGGCGGTAAGGGCAAGTTCGTTGGCGGTTTTGCCGGCGCTCCCGGTATGAACGTTCTGATCCTGGGCGGCGGTATCGTTGGCCAGGGCGCTCTGTCCGTTCTCCACGCTCTGGGCGCAAATGTTACCGTTATGGATATCAACATCGGCTGCCTGAAGATGCTGGGCGACAAGTATCAGAACAAGATCAACACCATGTTCTGCACCCAGGAGACCATTGCCTCCGTTCTGCCCCAGACCGATATGGTCATCAACTGCGTGAAGTGGCCCAAGCAGCGCAAGGACTTCCTGATCACCAAGGAAATGCTGAAGCTGATGGAACCCGGCAGCGTTTTGGTTGACATCTCCAACGATGATCCCGGCGCTATCGAGTCCAGCCACGAGACCCATCACGACAACCCCCGTTACGTTGTTAATGGCGTTGTGCACTACTGCGTCAGCAACATCCCCGGCGCTGTGGCTCACTCCACAACTGTGGCTTTGGCTGCTGAGACCCTGCCCATGCTGCTGAACATCCTCAACAACGGTCTGGCCGAGGCCTGTGTCCGCGACGGCTTTATCCGCCGCAGCCTGACTGCCTATGAAGGCATTCTGACCCACGAGGAGACCAGTGCTATTCAGAACCGTCCCTGGATGAAGCCCGAGGATGCTCTGAACATTGCCGATCGCAAGCTGGATCCCGCACCTCCCGCTACTACCACCCGTAGCACCAACTTCATCAAGAAGTAAGATTAAAAATATGGCTCTGAAAATGGATCTTGACCAGTACCTCCGTGAGCTGGAGTGGCTGGTGAATACAGACAGCGGTCAGGGCAACCCCGAAGGTATCACTGCGGTTGGCGATTTTTTCGCCGACCGCTTTGCCGCTATGGGCTGGATCGTTGAAAAATACGATCTGCGCCCCGGCACCGGCAACTGCACCGTGGTGAAGAACCGGGAAGCCGACCGTTATGATTTGATGCTCATTGGCCACGTGGACACCGTGTTCCAGACCGGCGAAACCGCGAAAAGACCTTTCCGCCGCGACGAGAAGAATTGCTACGGCGTTGGCGTGATCGATATGAAGCAGGGCTGCCTGTCCATGCTGCACATTTTGGAGCAGCTGCCTGCCCAGGTGAAGGAAAAGCTGAATATCATGGCTATTTTCAACCCAGATGAGGAGGTTGGCAGCCGTTGGTCCAAACCGATCCTCCACCGGTATGCCGCCATCTGCGACAAGGTATTTGTCTTTGAAGCCGGCGGCAGCCATCCCGGTATGGTGACGGTGGAACGAAAAGGTCAGACCGCTATGGAAGTTATCATCACCGGACGGGCAGGTCATGCAGGGTATATGTTTGAAAACGGTTCTCTGTCTGCTGTTACCGAGGCTGTTCACTGGGTAAATGTCCTGAATCAGTTCCACTCTGAGGAAATGGACACCACCGTCAATGTGGGTGTTTTCAACGCCGGTGAGAAGCGGAATGTGGTTGCCCAAACCGCCACCGTTGCCTGGGATATTCGTTATAGCCGCCCAGAGATCCGGGACGAAGTGGAAAAGACCTTCGACGAGCTGGTAAAACACGCAGAAGCCGGCGGCTACAAGGTGGAATTTACACTGCGTAAGACTGCCTTTGCTTTAGCGCCCGACGAGCGGGGCTGGGCTTATGTGGAACGGATGAAGAAGGTCGCTGAGAAGACCGGTGTTACCTTTGCTCTCAAAAAGCGGGGCGGTATGTCCGATGCCAACCATATGTCTCAGCTTGGCCCTATTTGCGTGGACAGCTTAGGTCCCACCGGTGACTTTGATCACAGTGACCGGGAATATTTGGCCATCGACACCATCGTGCCTTACACCCAATTTGCTTACGATCTGATTTGCGATCTTGCGGAGGATGCAGAATGATTTTTACTACCGATTACAAGTTAGAAAATTACATACTAAACACCAAGTGGGAAGATCTGCCCGCCGAAGTCCAAAATCGGCTGAAAGGCTGCTTTGTGGATCTGATGGGCGCTCTGACCATCGGCAGCCGCAGCAAGCAGTTTGATGCAGGCCTGAAGCTGGCAAACTCCCTGTTCGGCAAGGGTGATATTCCTGTCATCGGCGCCCCCGACAAGCTGTGCTTTGCCGGCGCTGCCACCGCCATGGGTCACTCTTCCAACGCTTATGACATTGACGACGGCCACAATCTGACCCGGGCCCATCCCGGCACCTCCTTCATTGGTGCGGTGCTGGCTGCGGCCTACGAGAAGAATGTATCCCGGAACGAGTTCTTGGCTACCCTGCTGGTGGCTTATGAAGTCACCGTCCGCATGGGCGCTGCGCTGATGGATTACTATCAGTACGCACACAGCAGCGGCACTTTTGGCGCTGTTGGTGTGGCTGCCGGCGTAGGCCGTCTGTACGGCTTTACCAAGGAACAGATGAATAATGTTCTGTCCGTTGCTGAGTTCAACGCGCCCTTGGTTCCCGGCATCCGCAGTGTGGAGTATCCCTCCATGAACAAGGACGGTGTTCCCTTCGGTGTGATGACCGGTGTACTGGCTGTGCTGAACACCATGTGCGGCTTCACCGGCAACAAGCATATGCTGGAGGCCGAGGAATACCGCAGCTACTGCGACGACTTAGGCAAAAAGTACCAGGTTATGGATCTGTACTTCAAGCCCTACCCCTGCTGCCGTTGGGGTCATCCCGCCATCGATGCCTGCGTAGGTCTGATGCGTGATAACAACCTAAAGGCCGCTGACATTGCCAAGGTCACCATTCATACCTTCAAGCGGGCCACTATGCTGTCCAAGATCATCCCCCAGACCGCTGACGAGGCCCAGTACAATATCGCCTGGCCCGTGGCCGCCTGTCTGGTTTACGGCGGCTTTGGTTTGGAGCAGGTCCGTGAGGAAAGCCTGGGCGACCCCGCCATCGTGGCAATGATGGACAAGCTCACCTTTGCTGTGGACGAGGATATGGACGCCCAGTTCCCCGCCCGCCGTATCTGCAAGGCAGAGATCGTCACCAAGGACGGCCGTGTGTTCGTGTCCGATGAGTGCGAGCCCCGGGGCGAAGCCAAGGAAAACATTCAGCTGCCCTGGCTGTGCGACAAGTTCCGCTACATCACCGCCCCCGTTCTGACCAAGGAAGGTCAGGAAAAGGTGCTGGAGATGATCACAAACGATGCCGATATGCCCATCCGTGCTTTGGTAGACGAAGTCAACAAGGCAGAATACTGGAAACAATAAATAACAAAAACCCGGAATTACTTCCGGGTTTTTTGTTTCCGGCACTTGAAAATGCATCTTTTTTCGGTTATCATAATATTATCCCTATATAAAGAGAGGCTGCTCCTATGAGAAACTTCATAAAAAACTTCAAAAACATTTTACTCTGCCTGTTTGAACTGATTGCAGGCTTGCTGGTGGTGATCAACTCCAAGGGCTTTAATAAGGTCATTATTATCGCTGCCGGTTTTGGTCTGATCCTCATTGGCCTTTTGCAGGTAATTAAGTACTACCGAGCCGATCCCAAGGCCGCCGCCCAGAAGAATTTCCTGATGAAGGGTCTGCTGCTGTTGTCCATCGGTTGTTTCTGCGCTTTCCGGCCCAACTGGTTCTTGAATGTCCTGCCTTCTTTCAGCTTTGCGCTGGGTGTTTGTGTATTCGTGATCGGTCTGACCAAAATCCAAAAAGCAATGGATATGGTTCGTATGGATCAAAAGCAGTGGTACTATGCCTTCATCGGTGCTGCAGCTTCCTTGGCTTGCGCCGCCACAATTTTGAACGAGCCTAACCCCTCCAAAAAGTTCCTTTTGATTTTCACCGGTATCATTTTGATTTTTATAGCTGTTGCGGATGCCGCCGTGCTGGTTACCAGCATCTACCCCAAGAAGCCCAAGGCTGTTGAACCTGTGCAGGAAGAAACTCCTACCGAAGAGACTCCCATTGAAGAAACCAACGAATAACAACATCCCCCGGTGATTACTCACCGGGGGCTTTTTAATTGAGAATGTTCTCGGACTTTTTCAGCAGTTCCAAAAACAGTTTGACATTACCGGCATATTTTTCTTCTTTATAATAAATGTTGACAACCGCATCTCCGCTGAAATCTTCCACAGTCAAATACTGCACATTCTGAAACACGGAATCATTCGGAGAAATCGCAACCAATCCCAAGCAGATCCCGGAACGCACCACCATATTCCGGCATATATAGTCGTCGCATTCCAAATAGACTTTAGGTGTAAATCCCTTTTTCTTGCACGCTTGCGCAAAAATTTGAAAGATTTCTCTCTGGGTATTGGTAGTTACAAATAAGCGGTCGCGAAGCTGATTTAATTTCACCTTTTTATCGCAAAGGGGGTCGTTCTCCATCGCCTTAATGTGAATAATAACTTTTTGCCAAGGAAAAAAGGAATAACCGTCCAACGCATCCTCCGGCAAGCTGACAATAATATCATAGCGGTCATAATTTTCCGGTACATCATCAAAAGTCAGCTTAAAAAATATGGACGGATACAGCTTGTAGAAGCTCATAATACTCCGTATAATTCTCTGACGAGCGCAAAGTACAAGAATAGACAATGTGCCCTTTACCTCACCCTCTGTCCCAAGGGCAGCTATGCTATCGTCCAACTGTGATAAGGTGTTACTGACCACCGAAAGGAAGCGTCTGCCCTTTTCCGTAAGAAAAATACGGTTTCCGGTACGGACAAACAGTTCCGTACCCAATTCCTTTTCCAGCCGTTTTATGGAAGCCGACACAGAAGATGCAGGCACCATAAATTTTTGGGCGGCCTTTGAAATACTCTCTGCCATAGCACTTTCATAAAAATATCGTAATTGCAGCATTTCCATAATGACAATCCTCCCTCTTTTTTATGTTAGCATATCGTTAAAGATATAGCAACCCCTATTTTACCGATGCTTTACAACTTATCAGGATATGGTGTATGATATAGAAAAGCATTTTTACAAAGAAGAAAGGAAAGATCGTGCTATGAAAGAATTATGGAACAAGGTAAAGGCGCTTTGGGCCACCTTCCGGGCTTGGAAGTACTGCGCTTATGCCCTGTATGGCGCTGCTGCGGTTGCAGTGGTTGCCGTAGCCGTGGTAATCGTGCTGTGCGCCGTAGGCCCTAAGGGTAATGACAATCCCACTCTGCCCACCGGTGGCTCCTCTATGGACGGTACCAACCCCACCGGCGGTGAGAACACCAATACCGAAAACACCGGCGCAACCCAGGGAACAGAAGGCACAGAAGGTACAGAGGGTACAGAAGGTACAGAAACTACCCAGCCGGGCAATTCTACCAACCCCACCAATCCCTCCAATCCTACCAATCCTACCAATCCTACAAATCCTACCCAGCCTACCAATCCCTCTAATCCTACGCAACCCACTACCCACACTACCCCC
>JAZNNO010000033.1:0-22699 GCA_045580345.1 Faecousia sp. | reverse complement strand
TCACCCGTTCGCCACTTTCCTCAGATTCAATCAACCGAAGTCTCAATCACCTGATTCTCGTTCGACTTGCATGTGTTAGGCACGCCGCCAGCGTTCGTCCTGAGCCAGGATCAAACTCTCAAAAAATTGTATCTAAAGCACCAATGTGCCTCAAATCAAGTTTTTGAATAATTTGCTCTTAGCAATATTACTCAAGAATTTTCGTTGGCTTAAATTCGTTTACACGAAACTTAAACAATTCATTATTGTCCAAGGTGTTTGTTCGTCTTTGCGTTATTCAATTTACAAGGTACATCGCCCGCCGCCGTGCGGTGAGCTTGACTATAGTATCACAGAGATACCTTCTTGTCAACAACTTTTTTCAAGTTTTTTCACTTTTTTGGAAAATTTTTTCAGACAGTAAAATCAGTTGTTTTTACAGGGCTTTTTAGCGGTCAGAAAGGTTGCTGCTCACGTCTGCCAGTACATCGCCGGCGTCCATTACGGTCTCCTCCCGGACAGCCATATCCCCCAGGCTTACCATACCGCAAAGCTTGCCGTTTTCCACCACCGGCAGACGACGGATTTGAAGTCTGCCCATCAGATGGGCAGCTGCGCCGGTATCCATATCCGGGCGAACAGATGTCACCTGCTCCGTCATCACCTGGCGCACCTGGGTATTCGCAGGCTGACGGTTGGCTGCCAAACAGCGGGTCACGATATCCCGGTCCGTGAGCATACCACACAGCTTGCCATTGGTGCAAACCGGCAGGGCGCCGATATTGTGCCGGCTCATTGTCCGGGCCGCCACCTCCACGCTTTCACCCGGGTCGATGGACACCACGCTTTGGGTCATAATGTCTTTGATTTCCATAGCTTACCTCCTTTTGGATGGAGTATGGACGGAAATCTCACATTTTATTCCTCTTGTAAATATTTTTTCATATACCCTGCCATTTTTTCGGCCACTTCCGTCATTGGGTCGTTTTCCCGCCACACCAAGCTGACCTGCGTAGTCATAGACGGCTCAAGAGGAATCCCAACCAAATCCGGCACAGCCTTTAGCAAAAAGGCAAACATAAATCCCACACCCACATTACTCGCCACCATATTTTGCACCGTGGATACCTGGGCTGTATGCAGCAACACATTGGGTATACAGGACAACCGGGAAAACTCTGCTAAAATCCGTTCCGTCTGAAAAAAGCTGTTTTTGAACAGTACTAAGGGCTCTTGTGCCAATTCCCGCAAATTTATTGCTTTCCGTTTTGCCAAAGGATGGTTTTTGCTGACACAGCACACATTTTCCAGCACTGTTATCAGTTCTGCCTTCAAACCTGCACCCAGTGCATCCGTGTGGGGCAAGAAAGCCATATCGATCTGCCCGTCCATCAAAAGTCCTTTTAGGCCTGTTCTGTCGCCCTCTACTATATGTATCCGCAAACCGTGTTTACGAAAGCCCTCGCCAAACAGCGCCGGCAACACCAACGAGCCTACCATCGGCGGCACACCCAAGCGCAGGACTTTATCTTCACTGCTCAGAGCCTTCATTGTCCGTTGCAGATCATCTGCGCGGCCCAACAAATCCTCTGCCAAGTTCAGCATTTGCTGACCTTCCTTGGTGAGGATCAGCTTTTTCCGCCGCCGTTCAAACAATGTCACCCCAAACTCCTTTTCCAAATGCAGTACTGCATTTGACACAGAGGGCTGTGAGATATTCAAAATTTCCGCAGCCTGGCTCACACTGTCACATTTACACACCGCCCGGAAATAACGAAGTTGATCTAAAGTCATATTGCCTCCTTTATAGCTTTTAACTATAAAATTAAAGAATAATAATATTTTACAAATACATTATCTATCTGTATAATAGAAATTGCAAGATAAATTTTGGAGGTTTTCCTATGGATACATATAAAATAGGTGTAGTCGCCGGTGACGGCATCGGTCCTGAGGTCATCGCTGAGGGCGTGAAGGTTTTGGAGGCTGTTGCCAAGTTAGACGGAAGCTTTCAATTTGATTTTACCCACTACCCCTGGGGCTGTGAGTATTATCTGCAGACCGGACGGATGATGGCAAAGGACGGTATGGACGAGCTTGCCAAGCAGGATGCTATTTTTCTGGGCGCTGTGGGCGCACCGGGTGTTCCTGACCACATTTCTCTTTGGGACTTGTTGCTGAAAATCCGCAAGGGTTTTGACCAATATGTGAACCTGCGGCCTGTAAAGTTACTCAATGGTGCTCCCTGTCCCTTGAAGGACACAAAGCCCGAGGACATTGATATGCTCTTCATCCGGGAAAATAGCGAG
The DNA here is from genome assembly GCA_045580345.1 of Faecousia sp. Classification (GTDB taxonomy): domain Bacteria; phylum Bacillota; class Clostridia; order Oscillospirales; family Oscillospiraceae; genus Faecousia. The sequence continues at coordinate 20,411 of JAZNNO010000033.1, read as the reverse complement.
GGCGAATACGCAGGCAGCGGCAGCTGGTTGTACAAGGGCAAACCCAACGAGGTAGTCATTCAAGACGGCGTGTTCTCCCGTCACGGCTGCGAACGGATCATCCGCTATGCCTTCGAGACCGCAAAAGCCCAGGGCAAGAGTGTGACCAGCATCAGCAAGGCAAACGCACTCAACTACTCCATGGTATTTTGGGATCAGATTTTTGCGGAGGTTTCCAAGGAATATCCCGATGTGCCCACCCACAGCTATTTGGTGGATGCGGCCAGTATGTTTATGGTGAAAGACCCCAAGCGGTTTCAGGTGGTGGTTACCTCCAATCTGTTTGGTGACATTCTTACCGACTTGGGTGCAGCCATTGCAGGCGGTATGGGTCTGGCAGCAGGTGCAAACTTAAATCCGGAGCGGAAGTTCCCCTCTATGTTTGAGCCCATCCACGGCTCTGCACCCGACATTGCCGGCAAGCAATTAGCCAACCCCCTGGCTACCGTTTGGTCTGCCGCACAGATGCTGGAATTCTTTGGGTATCAAAAGTGGGCTGACCGCTTGATCGTCATCATTGAAGAAATGCTTTGCGAAAAGAAAGTCCTCACCCCCGATCTGGGTGGCACTGCAACCACCAGTCAGGTCGGTGATGAGGTTATCAGAAAATTACAGGATGCAGAAAGAACGCAGCAGTAAATACCATGTCACCTATACAGCCCCCTATTAACACCCCCCGTTGGCATTGCCAGCGGGGGATTCGTTTCTATATTCCGGAAGATTGCCACGTCGCCGCGCTCCTCGCAATGACAAAAGGGGTAGATTACAAAATACAACTATATACTACATTCCGCAAACGGGGTTGGTAGTAATCCTCCTGGGGGTTGAGCATATGGTGGGCATAGAACACGGACAGCTTTAATTCCGGGTCAACCAGGACCGTTGCGCCTGCCGCGCCGCCCCAACCAAACTCACCGATATTGCCGATGATTTCGGGGTCTTTGATCTTGGGGTCTTTACTGATCAAGGTACGCACACCCAAGCCGTAGCCATACCCTCTCAGCTGAGGCCAGCTGAAAGTTTTCATCTGCTCAGCATTCAGCTGATTGGTCCGCAGCAGATCAATCGTGCCGGCGGACAGGATTTTCTCTCCTGTTGCGCCCACACCACCATTGGCAAGAGCCACGCAAAATTTAGAGTAGTCGTTAATGGTGGTTGCAATACCGCCACCGCCGCTTTCATATTCCGGTCCAACATCTCCAACGGCCACAGGGCCTACAGGCTTATAGTAGCCATCGCCTCCTGCAGCCTTGCCTGCCTGCTGAGCAATATGGCTGACGGCTTTTCCGTCGATGTACTCATACTGCACTGCCATTTTATCCCGCACGGTTTCATTATGATAAACAGCGTGCACATCCAGGGGATCAAAGATATTCTCCCGGACATATTCAGAAAAACGCTTGCCGGAGATCACCTCCACCACAGCCGCCAGCACATCGTGGGACAGGCTGTAGTTCCACCGCTTCCCCGGCTCAAAGGCCAAGGGGTCGGAGGCCAGGCAGCGGATCACGGTGAGGGTATCCATTTTGCCATCTGTCAGCTCCCGGGCCTTTTGGAATGCCTGGGTTTTCCGGTTATAGGTAAGACCGGAGGTCATAGTGAATAGGTTGCGCAGAGTGATGGGATTTTCCGCTTTCACAGGGCCGTTTTCACCGGCAATGTACATTTCCTTATATTCAGGAATAAAAGCATACAGCGGGTCATCCAACAGGAATTTTCCCTGCTCGTAAAGCTGCAAGGCTGCGGTCACTGTGGCCACCTTGGAACAGGAATAGATATTCACATAGTGATTTAAGGTCATAGGGATCTTGTTCTCTACATCCGCATAGCCGGAGGTGTAGGAAAAGACCTCTTTCCCCTCTATGCACACCTTCACGCCATTGCCGGGGATGCGCCAGGATGTGAGATGATCCAGGAAATTTTGAAGATTGGTAAAATCCATTTGCTTGCTCCTTCCTTAGAACACTTCGATCTCGTAAAGCTCCACTTTCCGCTGGCCGAATTCCAGCCGCAGGCCGTCGGGGCAGGTAGGCTCATCCAGCAGGAAGGTCTTGGAGAACGCGCCGGTCTCCACCTTTGCAGCAGGCACGGACAGCGTCCCGTTCATACGCAGCTTCATTTGCATATCATCGATCTGATAGCCGTGGACCACCACCTTGGAGAAAACGGGCTTCACTCCGGTCAGGTCGATTTCAAAAAAAATCTCTCCCTCGCCCTCCGACATCTCGATGGCATAATTGTCCTTCACGCCGTCAAACAGCATTCGTGCATGCGGAGTCTTGACAGACGCTGTGAAACGCAGGTCCCGGTGGCGGTCAAACAGCAGGCTGCCGCCGTGGGTGCGGGCATACTCCGCCTCTTCGATTTTCGCAACCGTTTCCTGATAGGTGGGCAGGCCGACATCCCGCTTCTCGGTTGTGCCGATGACCACCTCAAAAGGCGCCAAAGCAAAGGAATTTCCGGTAATGCTGCCACCGTGGCGGAAATTGTACCAATTGCCGAAAATGCCGTCCAGCGTCACCGTTTGCGGCGTATCCACCATATTCACCAGAACGAACATCTTTTCCTCGCCCAGCTCGTACAACACGCCGTGGACCTGCTGGTCCTTCACCAGATCCGTCCGCTTTGCATGCAGTACCAGATCCTCCAATGCCGCAAAGCTGGAGAAGACATAGCGGATGCCCTCGTACAGACAGGCGCGGTCATTCATACCCAAATAGGCAAAGGGCCACAGTGTCTTACCGCCGGGAAGCATTGCCGCCCAAACGTGGCAAACCATTTCTTCAAAATTGGGATAATCACTGTAGATCGATCCCGAAGAGAAACAGGTGGGCAGGAAGCCTACGCATTTATCCTGTCTTCCCAGCTTCACCATATTATCTACAAAGCTGCCCAGCGTATTGATTGCCCGGCCATAGCAGCGCTTCCCATCCTGTACCGACACATTGATATAGGGATGGACCTCCACCCAGTCAAAGCAATCTATATAATTCCGGGGATCTCGGCTGGCGATCAGCACCACATGGTACGGGTCTTTCTCCGCAAGGTAGTCATACATATGCTTCAGATACACAGGAGAAATGCCGCGACACTCAGGCTCATCCTCTAAGTAGTAATAGGCAAAGTCCTTCTCCCGGTTTTCCTCGATGACAGCATCCAGTTTTTCAAACATCTCATCACAGGGCTTTACATCCCGGGTGGCCTCTCCGCCGGGCGCTTCCACGCCCTTAATGAGCCGGAAGGGCTCGATAGCAGGCTTCTGTGCGCACAGGCCCGGGGTCTGGTGCAAATCATCCGCATCGTAGCGGGCCTTGAACGCCTCGCCTCCGTGATAGTACTCCGCATACATATTCCTGCGCAGAGTAGGCTTGCCGTTTACGATCAAATTGCCGCCGGATATCCAGGTCATCATATGCCCGGTGGGCGCCAAACGGCGGATCTTTCTGGTGAAAGTGTCAACGCAATCGGTAATGGTCAGCAAGGCTTCGCCCACAGCAAAATCCGGGGTGTCCATAACAAAATTGCCGTCTGCATCCGGTGTTACGGTCTTTTTGCCGATGCCGGGGCCCTCCAGCGTCACCGTCACAGGCTTATTTGCGATCACCTTGCCGGCAACCTTGGACCAATCCTGTCCGGGATAGAAATTACCCCGATACTCCGGCAGGCTCAGTTCCAGCTTGATCGGCTCATAGGCTACCCGCACGGGATACCAGCGCTTGAACACCTTTCCGTCGGAGCTGCGGGTCAGCTGCAACCCGATCTGCTGGCGGCCCTCTTCTGCAAAGCAGCAGGGTGCAGCGATCATATTGCTGCCCTTTTTCAGGGAAACCGCAATGCCTTCGCAGCAATCCGCGGCAAACACAAACTCCCCATCCTCCGGCGCAAGAATCTGCGCCTGCAGCGTACCGAACAGGCCGGCATCCGTTTTGCTTGCAATCTCCGCCTCCGCAGTACGGATGCTAACCGCATCCGCCGCAGGTCGCTCCGGCATACCGTCAACCACACGGAAGCTTGCAGGCTCTATGTAGCCCTTATTCAGCTTGCTCCAGGAATAGAATTTTGTTCCGGTGCCGTTTTGGTAGTCCACCCGGTCACGGCACACATTGACCCGCCAGCTGCTGCTCCAGCTGTCAGCCGGGGTCATATAGAAGGCGGTCAGCGGGATCTCCACCTCTACACTCCAGAAGTTATCTCCTCTGTGCACAGCGCTTCGCCACTGCGGTGCGTAGGGGTCCGGCTTGATGTGACCGGCCTCCGAGTAAAACAGGCTGGCAGTCTGTCCGTCCACGGTAACCGCAAAATGGTAAAAATCAAAGTCGCTGCCCGTAGGTGAAAAGAACATCTCCACGCAATCCGTGGACCAGATGGGCCTGGTTTTACAGTTCTCAAGCACCGTATCCAAATAGGGTTCTTCGCACCAAACGCCAATAAAAATGCGGTCCTCTTCCGTCAAAATTCTGAAGGAAGTCTTCACCGGGGCAGGGTCTTCGCCCGCATACCGGGATCTGCAAAACCCAGTATGCTCCTCAGCAGAATTCCAAACCGCCTCATCCAGACGGCCATCCAGTGTCACGACATTTTCGCTTATCTTCATTTACGGCTCTCCCCTTTCAGTTGCACTGCTTATACAGCTTGATCACAGCGTATTCTTCGTCGGTTTCTACCTTCTCGGTTAACATGATCTTCCCATCAACCTGGGTGAATGCAACAGGGCGATTGTCATTCAGCAATTCTGCCTTGGCGATCTCCTGCTCACAGGGGATAGCATAATCCAGGCCGCCCTTTGCGATAAAGTAGATGCACTCCTTGGTCTGGGTAAGGAAGGTATCCTGCACCTTATAAGGCGCGCAGGGACGGGTGGCGTAAATAGCCTCGCCGTACTTTTTCAGCCACGCGCCCAGCTCTTGCAAAATCTCCTTGGCGCGCTTGGGAATGCGGCCATCGGGCTGAGGCGATACATTCAGCGCCAAATTACCGCCCTTACAGACGATCTCCAGCAGCAGCGAAAGCAGCTCGGATGCGCTCTTGTAATTATCGTCATACACAAAGTGGAAGCCGTTGCCGATGGTCAGACAGCTTTCCCAGGGCACATCGATGGCCTCATCGGGAATCAGCAGTTCCGGGGTGATGTAGTTTTCAAACTCCGTGCCGGCAGTTCTGTCCGCCACGATCAGATCCGGGTTGATTTTTCGCAGCTGGGGAACGATTTCTTCCATTTTGATATCCAGGCCGTCACGGATGGTAACCTGGCCGCCGTCCAACCACAGAATATCCACCTTGCCATAATCCCGCACCAGTTCTGTCATTTGGCTATGGGTATACTCGGTGAAGGCTTGCCACTTTGACTGCTTTTCCTTCACATCGTAGGTAGGCATACGGGTGGTGGGGGTGTTCTTCCACACAGCCTTCTCCCAATAATCCTCGCTGTGCCAGTCGGGCTTGGAGAAGTAAGCGCCGATCTTCATTCCTTTCTTGCGGAAAGCATCAAAGACCTGTTTCACAATATCGGCGTTTTCCTGCTTACTGTAGGGGCATTTCGGGGACGTGACCTTGTAATCGGTCTGCTTGGAATCGAACATACAGAAGCCGTCGTGGTGCTTGGTGGTGAAGATCAAATACCGAAAGCCGCAATCGGCAGCCAGCTCTGCCCATTCATCGGCGTTAAAACGCACGGGATTAAAGGAATGGATCATATCAAAGTACATTTCCCGTAGCTTTGCGCCATCCTTGATCCAATAGGGATGATCTCCGTAGGCATCCTCCTTACGGGACCATTCGGCCTCTGCATCCACCATACCCCAGGAGGGCAGGATGCCCAGCTGGTTATAAAGTCCCCAGTGGACCATAAAAGCAAGCTTTAAGTCCTTGAAGCCTTCCAACTGCTCCCGGATATGGGCTTCCGGTTGAATATATGCCTCTGCGGCAGAATAGTTATGTACACCGTTTACAATAACGGTCTTTGCTTTCTTTTCAGCCATATGTGCACCTCTTTTAATGTTGTTGGATCCAATCTCTGTACCACAGAGCAGAGTCCTTGGGAATCCGCTGCTGGGTCTCGTAATCTACATAGACCATTCCGAAGCGCTCGGTATAGCCATAGCCCCATTCAAAGTTATCCATAAAGGACCAATGGAAATAGCCCTCCACAGGCACGCCCGCATCGGCTGCTTTTTCCAGTTCCAAAAGATACCGATGGGTAAAATCGATCCGGTTGGGATCGTGCACCTGTCCATCCAGGGATACAACATCGTGGGCGGACATACCGTTTTCTGTGATATAAATTGGCAGGCCGTACCGCTCATATAAGAACCGCGGTCCCCATTGCAGCGCTTTGGGGCTGATTGGCCACCCAATCGCAGTCTTGGGTGCGCCTGTCTCCCGCGGCACAAAGGTGGGTACGCCGGTTTCACCGCTGACAGCCTTGCCGTTATAGATATTTTGCCCGTAGAAATCTATGGGCTGATGGATCAGCGCCATGTCTTCCTCGGTAATTTCCGGGAGGTACTCCTTATACATTTCCAATCCGTCTGCGGGATAATGTCCCAAAATGACAGGATCGCTCCACCAGGAAACGCTCCACATCAAATCCGTGCTGTTAAGAGGACGGCAGGCAAAAACCTGTTTCCGCGCAGCTTCAATATCTTCAGGGCACTCCGTTGCGGGATAGTGTGCAGAACCGGTGGGCGCATATCCGATCTTAATGGGCTGCTTTGCCGCTTTTCGCATTGCGATCACCGCAGCACCGTGGGCTTTCAATGTATTATGTGCCATTTGGAAAATATCCCGCTTGGAAACCTTCAGACCGGGTGCTTGAATACCTTCGTAATAGCCCAGGCCAATAAAACACTGCGGCTCGTTAAAGGTAATAAAATGCTTCACCCGGTCAGAGTACAGCTCCACCACCTTGGCTGCATAGTCCGCAAACCATTGCACGCTGTCATTATTCAGCCAAGCACCCTTTTTGTACAGCGCATAGGGGTAGTCCCAATGGAACAGGGTGACATAAGGTGTAATGCCGTTTTCCAAAAGGGTGTCGATCAAGTCAGAGTAGAACTTGACACCCGCCGGATTCAGCTCTCCCACACCATTGGGGATCAAGCGGGGCCAGCTGAGGGAAAAGCGATAAGCCCGGATCCCCAGTTCCTTCATCAGTTTTGCATCGTCTTGGAATCTGTGATAGTGATCACAGGCAACATCACCGGTAGTGCCGTCTTTGATGCGGCCCGCTTCGTGGGTATATACATCCCACACGCTGAGGCCCTTACCGTCCTCCTTCCAAGCGCCTTCGACTTGGTAGGAAGCGGTCGCCACGCCCCAGGCAAAATCTTTTTGAAAAGACATAAGCGTTTCTCCTTTATATGAAATATGAGCCAAGCTTTACATTTTCTCTGTTTATGCTATACTGTATGTATATCTTATTATTAGAATATACCACAAGTACTGTTATTGCAATAGAAATTTCATCTTGTAAATATGGAGATTTTATTATGCAAGCACATAAAACAAATCTGCATCATTTAGATATTGATGTTGCGGTTTTCCAAAATATCCAGTTAGATCACAACTGGCACGCAGAAAATGCCAGAAATTACTTCACCCGGCTTTATATGGTGCGTAACGGCAGCGGTAATCTCTATACCGACAGCGGCACGATTACTATGCGCCCGGGAAACATTTATCTGATTCCCTCTGAGTACGATTTCGGATTTAGCTGTGAATCTATGGAAAAGGTTTTCTTCCACATTCTCCTGCCCTTTGGAGAAAAAACAGATATTCTTTCTGAAATTCAGCAAATTCTAATTCTGCCCAACCGCTGGGATACCATCAATACCTTATATGATCTGTGCGAGGCCACCGATGTAGCTTCCCTGCTGAAGGCAAAAACAATATTATACTCTATTTTGCATGATTTCATTTCTCAGTACGATCTGCATTTTTCGGACAATCCCGATCTTTCCCCCATTACACAGAGCGCTTTGGATTACATCTGGGAAAACATTTCCGTAAAACTGACCGCCAAAGACATCGCCGATCACCTGTTTGTTTCAGAAAGCAAACTGCGCAATGTATTTAAGAAAGAAATCAATATGACGATTGGTGCATACATCGATGATGCCATTTTCTTTACTGTTCGCAAGATGCTGTCTTCCGGTTACTCCATCGATCATATTGCAAACACCTTGGAATTCTGTGACAGAAACTATTTATCCAGACGTTTCAAAGAAAAGACCGGAAAAACCATTTCCCAGTACCGACAAGAGTTGTTCGTATAAAAAACCCCGGAGTTACTCCGGGGTTTTGGCTTATGCTCTTTCGAACATATAATAACTGATTTCTCTTGCTTCTGTTTCCCGCTGCAAGAGGTCTGCGTCGCAGTACAGGAGTGGTGCACGGGAGCTGTCCACTTTTTCTTTCAGCTCGCCCTCGTGATATTTGGGGCCATAGCAAGGGTCCATAAAGCAGACTCGTTCTCCGTCAGCAGAGAGCAACACCATATAATGGCCTACCGTCGTGAACAGACCGGGGCTGCCGTCGGGGCGCTCTGCAACTCCAATGATGACCCGTCCTCCCCTGCGCAGAAGCGCAAGCATTTCCTCTTTGTCGGCGGAAGTACTATATACAAGACCGTATTTTTCCGCCAGCACCGGACCCAAAATGCGCATACGGGTACCCATACACACATTGGCGCCGCTGGAAACGGACAGTTCAATACATTCTTCCAACCCAAGGCTTTCCGTGGTCAACTGATCCACCATCATGCAGGCAGAGCAAATGCCGCAGCCGGCTTTGGCAATATTCTGCTTTTCCGGAGGTTGGTAGTCATTTTCTGCATTATTGGGATAGGGCATATCAGGATAATCCCGCTGGTTTATGTACAGCATAATAATTCTCCTTACTTAATAGTACAATTCACGGATGATCATTTCGCATTCGTCCGCATTCATGCCGTTGTGGATTCTGGGGTTGTAGAGCAACTTGATAACAGACCAGTCCAATTCGCTCAGGTCTATAATGGTGGTGGGTTTTTTACCGGTTGTGACTTCTCTTTGTACGGTCACGGCGCTGACACCCAACAACTCCACTATCTTTTCCGGTATCAGCAAATCTCGGAGTTCCTGGGATGCTCCTTGGCTGTAGCCGATACGGGCGGAATAAAGGCCATTGCTGTCATTGTGCCACACCTGCACAACGCCATATGCCGTTTTCCCCTCCATCACATGGGCGAACTGGGTCTTAAACTCTTCCTCTTTCAAAAAGTAAATTGTCAGATTTTGATCCAAACCCTTCGCTGCCTGAATACCGGGAAATCCCTCAATGGCATTGAGCTGCTTGGCCAGATTGTTAAGGTTCTGGGCATCCTGTCGGTTTGGCATACCTTCAATGCGGTAGTTGATGGGGTGATCCCATTTTTGTATTAAGGACGTCTCTGCAACGCCTCCATTCGTTTCTATGCCCAACACCACTTTATTAAAATGCGCGATAAACTGATCCACAGAAACGCCCTTCACATAGAATTCCGAATGGGGTTCTTCCGTAGGAGCTTCTGTAGTTTCCTCCGTAGGGGCTTCTGTAGTTTCCTCCGTGGGCGCTTCTGTCGGTGCAGTGGTGGGTGCCGTGGTTGCTGCCGTAGTCGCGGTTGTTTCTGCAGTCACATCGGTGGGCACAACCGTGGATGTTTCATCCGTTTCCGCCGTGGGCATTTCTGTAGGCGCAGAAGTTGCCTCAGTAGGTGCCACAGTCGGTTCTGTAGTTGCTATTTCTGTGTCTTCTGTGGCATTTTGCCGGGGTGCTGCATTACAGGCAGAAAGCCCAACAATCACAGCCAGCGCAAGCAGAAATGCAATGCTCTTTTTCATACACGCCCTCCTCCTTATTTTAATATGCTTATTTTACCTGTCTCGACAAAATATGTCAAGGCGAAAAACGACCCACGCAGTTCCCTGCGCGGGCCGTAAAATTTATTGCATCTTGGCAAAATTGTAACTTTCCAATATCTGAAAAAACTTCACAAGCCGTTCGTACAAAGGCTTTGCTTTCTCACCAAAATGTGCATCCACCAGTTGGGCAATATCCATAACGGTTCTCTTGCCGTCGATCAACGGCCACACAAAGCTGCCGTTTTCATCTAAGTGGATATAGGTGATCCTGGGTTTTTTCAAAAGCTTTTGGGCTATGCGGTTTGCCACACCTTTGTTCTCGATTTCCAGGGTGATGATCCCTGCTTCGTCCGTAGTCCAGTTGATCTCCGGGTTACGGACAGGGATCATTTCCAGGTAATTAGGCTTCTGCTTTTTATTCTTCATTGGTAGTCTTAGGTGCGCGCTTTCTCCACAGAGAGAACTTCAGCACAGTCAGGATCATAACACCAAGCAGAACCAGACCGCCAATAGTAGCCACATTGGCAGGAATATTGCTGGAAATATCGATGATCTTGTCCAGGCCAAACACGGCAAACAGCGCAAGCAAAATGCCAACCAGGCCCTCGCCGGCGATCATACCGGAGCAGAACAGGATGCCGTCGTTGACGATAGCTTCCTTCTCCTCTTTGTTTCTCTTCATCTTATCCAGTGCCAAGCGGATCAGACCGCCGATCATAATGCAGGCATTCAGATGAATGGGCAGATAAATACCGATAGCGAAGGGCAGCACGGGAATGCCGAGGATCTCCACCGCAACAGCGATGAATGCGCCGGTGAACACCAGTGCCCAGGGCAGGTTGCCTTCCATAACGCCTTCCACGATCAGCTTCATCAGGCTCGCCTGAGGTGCGCCCAGCTCCTTGCTGCCGAAGCCCCATGCTGCATCCAGCAGGAACAGTGTGCCACCGATAGCCAAGGCAGATGCCACAACGCCCACCAGCTCACCGATCTGCTGCTTCTTGGGGGTTGCGCCCAGCAGGTAGCCGGTCTTCAAGTCCTGAGAGGTATCACCGGCAATGGCGCAGATGATACAGATAACGCCGCCGATAGCAATGGCGCTGGCCATACCCGTAATGCCGGTAGCGCCGGTAACCTTCAAAATCAGAGTAGCGATCAGCAATGTTGCAATGGTCATGCCGGAAACAGGGTTATTGCTGCTGCCCACCAGGCCGACCATACGGCTGGAAACAGTTGCAAAGAAGAAACCGAAAACAACGATAACCGCAGCGCCCAACAGGGAAACAGGGATCGCGGGAATCAGCCACACCACCAAGGTCAGCACCACAACAGCGGCAATGACGACCTTCAGGTTCAGATCTTTCTCTGTACGGGATGTGCCCGCTGCGCCGGCGCCGGACATGCTCTTCATAGCGCCGCCGAAGGTAGAAATGATCAAAGGCAAGGATTTAGCCAGGCTGATAAGACCGCCTGCCGCCAAAGCGCCTGCGCCGATGTAACGGATATAGCTGCCCCAAATGCCACTTGCACCGTCGGCTGCGAAAATATCCGCAATGGGAACGGTACCGGGAGCCAGAATCGTGCTGCCACCGAACAGTACGATCAGCGGGATCAGCACCAACCAGCTCAGCACACTGCCGGCAAACATAAAAGAGGAAATGCGGGCGCCGCAGATATAGCCAACGCTCATAACGGCAGGGTAAACCTGCGTGCCGATCTCACCGGCATAACCTTTGACCTTGAAGCCGATCTCACCGGAAACAGCCTTCAAGCCATCGGCAATAAACTTAAACAGTGCGGCAAAGCCCATACCGGCAAACACAGTAGAAGCGTTTGCGCCGCCCTTTTCGCCAGCCAGCAGAACCTCTGCACAAGCTGCGCCTTCGGGGTAAGGCAGGATGCCGTGCTCCTTCACGATCAGCGCATTACGCAGAGGGATCATAAACAGAACACCCAAAGCGCCGCCGATCAGCGCGATCAAGGTAATTTCCAAAATGTCAGGCTTAGCCATCTTGCCCTCAGCTGCCCACAGGAACAACGCAGGCAGTGTGAAGATCGCACCGGCTGCCACAGATTCACCGGCAGAGCCGATGGTCTGCACCATATTGCTTTCCAGAATGGAATTTCTCCGCATCATCACGCGGATCACACCCATTGCGATAACAGCTGCCGGAATGGATGCCGACACGGTCATACCCACCCGGAGGCCCAGGTAAGCATTTGCTGCGCCAAACACAACAGCCAGGATAATACCGATCACCATAGAAGTCACAGTGATTTCGGGGGTAATCTTATCCGCCGGAATGTATGGTTTGAATTCGTTTTTCTTGTCCATATATTCTCTCCGTTCTGCCACAAGTGGCTAAAATTCAATGTATTATAACATAGAATTGCAGGCAATGCAATTAAATCTTGCAAATTTTGCTATCTTTTTTATAAGGCAAGGCGATGACCACACCGACGATCATTAGTCCAAACCACACCAAAATCAGCCAGCCCCAGCCGATAGTCGTCGCTGCATCGGCAAAGATCAGATTGGCGGTGGCTGCAGACATATAGCTGAGGAAATCCAAAAAGCCCGTGGCCGAGGACACCATTCCTGTATCCCGCAAACTGGGACAGTACCGGCTCCACAGCATAGATGCCGCACCGTTGGAGGACATGATAGCCACCACGATGAGAATGATATTTACCGCGGGCAGCTTTACCAGGAAGGTCAGCATAAAGAACACCGCTGCATTCGTAAACATCAGCAAAATGGTCTTGTCCATATCCCGGCCCAGCTTCTCATAGGTAAACACCGCGATAAAGGATGTGGTGGAGATTACCAGGGTAGCTACTGTAAAAATGCTGGCTGCAGTCTTGGCGGAAAAGCCTAAGTACTGGTTGATGTATGTAGGCAGCCAAAACACAACGGAGGTACGCACCACACCGGTCAAGATAGAAATAATGGCAAATTTCACAATCCGGTGCTTCAGCAGCACCTTCACATTTCCCTTTTTCTCGGCTTTGTACTGGCCGTATTTCACAATACCCTGGCGCTCAAAGGCAGTAAAGAACAAAAAGCCTGTCACAGCCATCACCGCCAGTACCGCGCTGCTCACTGCAAACACGCTCTGCCACACTAAAGTCGCCGCCAGCAGACCTGCGCCGGGCGATCCGAAGAAGGACGCAAAGGTATAACCCAAGCTGCACCGGGTGGCGTGGATAGGCTCAGTGTTTTCAGACACCACCTTGGTCATCGGGCCGTAGATCATAGACAGGAAATAGCCTGTCAGGCCGTAGACCACCGTAGCTGCAGCTGGGGTTGCTGCAAACTGGGTAAACAGGAAATTCATAATACTTGCGCCCAAAAGGCCGGCACAGATCATATATTTAGCCTTGATCTTATCGCCAATGGCGCCGTTGATCAGCTGACCCACTGCATAGGCCACAAAAAACAGAGATGACATTCTGCCAATGTAGGCCTCGGTAAAGCCGGCCTCCACCATTTGGGGTGTGACCGCGCCTAAGATATTCCGGGCAATGTACACTGCAAAATAGGACACTGAGCAAAGCGAACCTATTTTTACGGCATTTTTAGCCTTGGGGCTCAGTTTCATAAATTCATCTTCTTTCCCGAGCTTTTATTTCATAAGTATACTCCCCTTTCGCAAGAAAGGCAAGGGGTATATTTATTATGTATCCTCTCGTTTATTTGGTACGCCGGAACGGTCTCAAAAAGCAAACAGGATATCCCATCCGGGATATCCTGTTTGCTATATTTCTTCGCACTTAATGATACAAGGATACCAGTTGTCCTTGTATAAAAGTAACTTTTCTCATTTGTTGAACATATCCACAATAGCCTGCATCATTTCCGTGTTGACCTCGCTGTACAAAGCATGGTCAACACGCATGCAGAACTCCGCCTTTTCCTCCTGCGTAAGCTCCCGATCGCATTCCGCCTTCAACTGCTTCAGTTCCTTCTCCACCTGCTTCTGATAGGCAACCGCCCGCTCCGAGTGCAAAATGGTATTATGCCCCGCACGGGCACCAGTACCAACATAATATATCACATTTTTTTCCCGAATTTCGTCTTTATGAGAAATCACGGATTGATGATTGAAGCTAATCACAGAATCCCGGGTGCCGTGGGCAATAAAAACCGGCACATTGGTACTGTTTATGCCTTTTACTGCATTAAACTTTGTATAGTTCTTAAAAAGCAGTGCTTGATAGGTATCCAAAAAATCCTTTGGGAAACCGCCGACAAGTGAGTCTGTGAGGGGCCCTGCATATTGCTCTCCTTTTTCCACAAGCAGTGTATAACCACTGTTAAAGGGCGCTACCGCCGCACAGCCGCAGATGTTTTTGTGAAGAGAAAGCACCGAGGTCACCGCATAACCACCCCAAGAATGGCCGAACAAATACAGCTTATACTGGGACAACTGCCGATCGTTTTTGATGTAGGTCAACGCATGATCCAAATTGACCAACGGTGTGCACATACCCACGGTAGAATCGCCTTCAGAAGCATAGGTACCCTGACAGTCGTAGGAAAAAACGGCATATCCGCTTTGCACAAAGTACGCAATAAACGGAAGGTAATCATCCGCGCCAGCATGCATGCCGTGACAAACCACAACCATTTTCTTTGCGCCGTAGCAGGGGTAAAAATAACCCTGAAGCTTCCACGGACCGCTTGGAAAAAAGAATGTGGTGCGCGACAGTTTTTCATCTACACGGCTATAATCAAATTCGCCGAAAACAGTATCGATATCCCGCTTTTCGTATCTCGGAAAGAAAGAATCATAGAGTGCCTTTGCACCAAGGATCGTTCCTATTTGCAGTCCTGTGGCCAGTACGATTTTAGCAAGGACCTTTGCATTGCCTTTTAGACTTTTTCCCAACTCGTTAGTTCCCATATTCGCCCCCCTTTTTCCAATCCATTCACAGCGGTGCTTCTGTAAACAATACCCGCCCTTTTATATTAGTTTAACGCAATTTCCCAGATTTTTCAATAGGAAACCGTGTCCATTTACAGGAAGGAAACGAACAAATATAAATAATTGCACGGGCGCACATTTTACAGAACGATGTTCTATCAATATTCATCCGTAATACGTATCGCTTTTTTACAAATTCCCCCTTTACAAAACGGAAAAAGGCTGTTATAATAGCTTGGCTTTGAGTATGCGCCGGTGGCTCAATGGATAGAGCATCGGATTCCGGTTCCGAGGGTTGGGGGTTCGAGTCCCTTCCGGCGTACCATTAAACAGGATATCCCATCCGGGATATCCTGTTTAATTTTTATGTAAGGAAGGGACTCGAACAATTAAATGCGGCGCGGACGAGCGCCGCCGGCGAGGGCTAGACCGAGCCGAACCTTAATTTTCATTCCCTGTTAGGAATGAAAATGCAAACGAGTCCCTCCGGCGTACGCTGCCCTACGGGCGGCAACAATCCCTCAGTCACGCTGTTCGCGTGACAGCTCCCTTTAGGGAGTCTTTTTGCTTTCTATAACAAAACACTTGATAATTATCGACAAATGATGTAGAATATCCTTGCGACACAATCATATATTAGGGCAAGTCTAAGGATGCGTATTTTGTTTTGGCAAAAACGCACCCTCTATTTGGCATCCTTGGATTTGTCAAATGATTGTGTCGCAGCAATTGAGGCTGTGCGTTTTTCGTGCGCAGCTTCGGCTGCGCATTTTTTATTTTATAAGAAGGGGTATATAAAATGAAGAAACCACAATTGTTTGTCCTTGTATTAGCATTGATTACTTGCTTAACGGGTTGTTCATGCGAACATCAATGGGTTGATGCATCGTGTCTTAATCCTAAGACCTGTACTGAGTGTGGTGCAATAGACGGCGAGGCATTAGGACACACTTGGAACGGTGCAACTTGTACTACACCTAGAACCTGCACTGTCTGTAGTGCCACAGAGGGTTCGTCTAACGGACATAACTGGATGGAAGCAACCTGTACAGCTCCTAAAACCTGCAGTGTCTGTGATGCAACTGGAGGAACAGCAAACGGGCACAATTGGCTTGCTGCTACATGTACTGATCCTCAAACTTGTAATATTTGCGGTGCCACAGAAGGTGCGGCAAACGGGCATAGCTGGAAAACAGCTACATGCACAGCGCCTCAGACTTGTAATGCCTGCGGTGCCACAGAAGGTGTGGCGAACGGGCATAGCTGGAAGGCAGCTACATGCACAACTCCGAAAAAATGTAGTGTTTGTCATATATCGGAGGGGTCGGCAATAGACCATAACTATATTGACAAGATTTGTGTAAATTGCGGTCGGACAAAACCCCAGACTGTAGTTCATTTATATCAATTGGAACCATGTTCAGGAAAAAATTGGGCATCAGAAAAGGCTGGCAAGGACATTTACGGCAATCAATTCGATAAAGGGTTGCGTTCAAGCATTAAATCCACGGAGTATCTTGCGGATTCAAAGTATACGCAACTAAAAACGAAACTAATAGTTTCTGATAGAACAACCGAGAAAGAAAGCCTTAGTTTAAAAATATATGCAGATAATAAACTTATTTATGACTCCGGAACACTTACTTACAAAAGCAGACCTATCGAGGTGATACTTGATATATCAAATGCTACCTTTATAAAATTTGAGGGAGATTGGTCAGTTGATGCTTCCAGTGGTATGTATTGGGGAGAAATCCTAATTTCAGATCCTGTTTTTATTGACTGACTTAATTGAATTGTCGCCAATTGCGAGACATTTTGGAACGCACAAACTGCAATGTTAGCTAAGTTCTATATTCCCAAAGCCCCAAAGGCGAAAGCCTTTGGGGCTTTGGGGTAATAAGTAATAGTGAATAATGAAAAAGTATTTTGCAAGGCGTTGCCTTGCGTTTTTTATAGTGCTATGTACTTTATAGGAGAGATAAGTACTGTTTATTGACTGCAAAAACCATTGATTTTCAAGACTTTTTGCCCAAATCCTATAAGAACAAGCGTACCATCAAACAGGATATCCCATCCGGGATATCCTGTTTGATTTTTATACAAGGAGGGATCTGATCCCTGGTTTGCATTGTCACCGGAACTTTTCTACCCATATTGACAATAACAGTTGTTTTTTCGCCACAAATGTGCTATACTTGCCTAAAAGTATCCTATTTTGGAGGTTTTATTATGGCAGCACAGAATTTCCGCTCCGCATTTTACGGCTTTAACCGGGAAGATGTGGTCCGTTATATCGAATTTTTGAACAATCAGTACAAGAATCAGCTTGACCAGCTGCACAACCAGCTTCAAGCCGCAAAGGCTGCTCCCGTGAATACGGAATTGCAGGCACAGCTGACTGCCGCTTTGGAAAAATGCGCCCAGCTGGAAGCCCAACTTGCCAACACAGCTACCACCGAACAGGAATTGGAAGCTTATCGCCGGGCTGAACGGGCTGAGCGTATTGCCCAGGAGCGAGCCCAACAGATCCGCACCCAGGCCAATGCTGTTTTGGCCGATGCAACTGTTAAGGCCGAGGCCGCTTCCCAGCAGATCGCAGAGCTTGCCGACCAGGCCAACCAGCAGCTGATGGCATACCAGGCCGCTGTCACTGATACCCAGAACCTGTTCCAGGATGTGGTGGCTTCCCTGGCTGCAATCAAGCCCGAAGAAGTTTAATAGTTGGGGTGTGTCGCAAAATGCGGCACACCCTTTTTGAGGTACTTTATGGAAGTCTTTTATCCGAAATATTACGAAAATTTCTCCTGCATTGCTGCTGAGTGTCCCGACAGCTGCTGCAAAGAATGGGATGTAGATGTAGATGCCCAAGCTGCCGCCTTTTATCGGCAATTATCCGGCGATTTGGGTGATCGGCTACGGGAAGTATTGCAGGACACCGACGATGGTACAATTATGACCATCGAAAACGGCCGTTGTCCTATGTGGCGCACCGACGGACTATGTCGGATACAAGCAGAACTGGGGCACGATGCTTTATGCAAGGTGTGCCGGGCATTCCCACGGCTGACCCACGATTACGGTGATTTTACGGAATTGGGTTTGGAATTATCCTGCCCCGAGGCTGCCCGGATCATTTTGTCTGGTGCCGATAACACCATACTTTCCCGCACCGTTCCCGGCGGGGAATATCCGGAATACGACAGGTCGGCTATGGCGATTCTCAAGCGCACTCGGGCAGAGTTCTTTGCTTTCCTGAAAACTACCCCGCTCCCCTTCCCCAAGATCCTCACCGCGTTTCTGCTCTATGCCCACAGTGTGCAGGAAGAACTGGACGGCGGCGAAAAAGCAGTTCTTTTGCCAGATGTATCTGTCAACGTCACCGCCACCAAGGACTTTCGTCCTTTGCAGGATTTCTTCCTGGAACTTGAAATCCTCACACTCCAATGGAAAACCCGTTTAGAATCCTCCGCTGTCACTCCCTGTTGGGAGGGTGAGTATAAAGCGTTGCTTCATTGTTTTGTACTTCGTTACTGGCTCCAGGCCATTTCCGACTATGACATTGTCTGCCGGGCCAAATTTGCCGTTGCGGCCTGTTTGCTTATCGGCGGACTTGGCGGTGATCTTATTGAAACCGCCCAACTTTTCTCCAAGGAAATCGAGAACGACCCAGACAATATTGCGGCCATTTTAGATGGCGCATACGCTCACCCTGCACTGACAGATAGGCAGCTTCTGCAACTGTTAAAGGATTGATAAATCCCCCGGATGCTTGGCATCCGGGGGATTATACATTTTCAATTATTTCTCCGCCTTCTTAACAGGATGGAAGATGAAGCCAAGAACAATAAACACAGCGCTCAATGCAGCATTGATGATAGAGTACAGTTCAAATCTGTTCCATACATTTAAATCATTTCTGAACTCACCCAACAGGCCCTTCAAATTGAAGTCGCCCAATGCCACGATTGTGTCAGCCTCTTCACCGATTCTTCTGAGATAGTCCAAAATCTCATTGCTCTCCTGCGTGATTTCACCACCGTTGGTCCATGCGCCAAACTCAATGCCGATCCAATAAACCACCTCGCGGGTCTCTGCACCTTCAAAAAACTCGGGATTACCCTCTTCCAAAGCAGCCATCATAGCATCGAGGACAAGGTTGTCGCTTATTGCAATGTACACAATGGGAAGAATTGCAGATACTGCCATATAAACAAAATACATCACAGAAAGCTTCTTAAACTTCATCAAGCTGTAGAAGCAACGCAGGCCTACTGCAAACAGCGCGAAGCAAATGACGGCGCAAATCTGGTCCATATTCCGATGCATTTCAATCTTCGCAGCGAAGCCCGGATGATTAGCATATTCAGATGTAACAAAGGCAAAATACATACCTAAGATTAAATGCATAACTGCAAATACGATCATTTGCGTCATCGCAACATATCTGTACCACTTATTATTTTGAGACTGAAGTCTAACTCCGGCCTTCTCAGTTGTTTCCATTTTCGTTTTGCCTAACATTTACGAATTCCTCCTATTTTTCTTGCGAAGACAACAGCATACAGCTTCAAACTGATTTGCGCTAGTTGGGAAAACTCTTACATCCCTTATGTTGCTTTTCGTATTGTAGCACAAGTTTAAAGGTTTGTAAAGATGAAAATCACAAAGATAGCAAAAGCTTCCACCTGTTCATATTTCGTTATCGCACACACAACCAGCCGCCAAATCTAAAATTTTTCCTTGACAAACCCAAAATCTGTGCTATAATACAAAAGCTGTCTGCAATAGCGGACGCAATATGGGGGTATAGCTCAGCTGGGAGAGCGCTTGAATGGCATTCAAGAGGTCAGCGGTTCGATCCCGCTTATCTCCACCATCTAGTACTGAAAACCAATGGTTTTCAGGACTTTTTCTTTGTCAAAACGGTGGTTTTACCTCTAAAATGCGGTTTCCCCAAACTCGAGCGATACGCCCCATTTGCCCGCAACATTTTTTCTTGAATTATTCTTGAATTACGATGATTTCACATAGTCCAATATGTTTCCGTGGACTCCCCGACCATTTTTGTTCAGAGCCTCGTCAAAGAGCGCAATTGCTTCTTGGCGCTTAGGTTCTTGCACATGCAGATAATGGCGGGTCATATCGACATCCGCGTGGCCAACCATACTCTGAATGGTTTCCATCGCGACACCAAGTGCCTGCAGCTGGGAAACATAGGTGTGTCGACAGCAGTGGGGTGTTAGCTTGCGTACCCCCTCAACTGTCTCCAATGCTTTGTAATACTGATTCCGGAAATAGGTGGGATTACAAGGCTGCCCCGGCTTTTTCGGTGACTCCCAGACAAATTTATCCTCTGTCTGGCGCAGCAGTCTTGCATAGTGGCGCGCACTTTCCGGAATGGGTATGGTACGGTAGCTGTCGTTGGACTTGGGTGTACCGATGGATGCAGTACCCTTCACCATCACCATCGCTTGCGCAATGTTGATTTCCGAGCCATCTGCTTTGATGTGGTGCGGCTCCAGTCCCAAAAGCTCCTGTGAACGCATTCCAGTACAAAGCAGTA
>JAZNNO010000032.1:0-18695 GCA_045580345.1 Faecousia sp. | reverse complement strand
ACCCTCCGCAACACCGCTGACGATCTGAGCGATCTTCTCAGGAACGTTCTTACCGCAGGCAATATAGTCCAGGAAAAACAAAGGCTTAGCGCCAACGCAGATGATATCATTTACACACATAGCAACCGCATCAATACCGATGGTATCGTGCTTATCCATAAGGATTGCCAACTTAACCTTGGTACCACAGCCGTCGGTACCGGAGACCAGAACAGGCTCCTCCATACCGGCAATGGGCAGACCAAAGCATCCACCAAAACCACCCACATCGTCCAGGCAGCCTTCGTTACGGGTACGGGCAACATGCTTCTTCATCAGTTCTACCGCACGGTAACCGGCGGTAATATCCACACCGGCAGCGGCATAGCTTTCAGAATAGCTCTTTTCAACCATGTCAATTCTCCTTATTTTTATTCTTTACCGTTCCAGCAGTAGGTACAAAGCTTGCAAGGATCCAGGCCGATCGCCTTCACCACGCCGTCTACTGTCTGGAAGCCCAAAGAGGCGAACTTGAACTTTTCGCAAATGGTCTTACGCATTGCTTTTCCGCGCTCGGTATTGCCATCGGCATATTCGTCGATATGCTTTAGGCCCTCCTCCCCTTCCAGCTCCACGATCACCCGTCGGGAGATCAGGTCCATATCACTGGTAGAACGGGAGAAGTTCAGATACTTACAGCCATACATAATGGGAGGACATGCAGAACGCATATGCACGGACTTGGCGCCGTTTTCATACAGGAACTCGACTGTTTCCTGCAGCTGGGTGCCCCGGACGATCGAATCGTCCACAAACAGCAGATTCTTACCCTTGATAAGATCATGCACAGGGATCTGCTTCATTTTTGCAATCTTTTTCCGGTCGGACTGCTTGGCAGGCGTAAAGGATCGGGACCAGGTGGGGGTGTACTTAATGAACGCTCTGGCGAAGGCCTTGCCGGTACGGTTTGCGTAACCGATGGCGTGGGGAGTACCGGAGTCGGGCACACCGCCTACATAGTCGATCTCCATACTGCGGCCTTTTTCCATATCACGCTCGGCAATGGTAGCGCCGTTGCGGTAACGCATTGCCTCCACATTGATCCCTTCATAGGTGGAGGTGGGATAACCGTAATAGCTCCACAGGAAGGCACACATCCGCATCTTATCTCCGGGAGCTGCCAGTTGGGTCATTCCATCGGAAGTCAGTTCCACGATCTCACCGGGGCCTAACTCACAGACCTTTTCATAGCCCAGCTTGGTAAAAGCAAACTCCTCAAAGGATGCGCAATAGCCGCAATCGTCTTTACCGATCTGCACGGGGATTCTGCCCAGGCGGTCACGGGCGGCGATCAAGCTGCCCTTGTCGGTCAGGATCAAAATATTTGCAGTACCGTCAATAACAGACTGGGCATACTGAATGCCCTCCACAAAATCCTTTTTGCGATTGATGAGCGCAGCCACCAGCTCCGTAGAGTTCACTCTGCCGCCGGTCATTGCATCAAAGTAGCCACCGTGATCAGCCATGATCTGCTCGATCAGATCAGCAGAATTATTGATGATACCCACCGTGGTGATGGCGTAGGTCCCCAAGTGGGATCGGATCAGCATAGGCTGGGGGTCAGAATCGCTGATACAGCCGATGACAGAAGTGCCTTGCATTTCATCAAAAATATTCTCGAACTTGGTGCGGAAGGGGGAATTCTCAATACTGTGAATCTTACGCTGCAATCCGATCTCCGGATCCCAGGCCGCCATACCGCCACGGCGGGTTCCCAAATGCGAATGGTAGTCCACGCCAAAAAACACATCCATCATACAATCGCACTTGGATGCAACTCCAAAAAATCCTCCCATAGGATGCTCCTTTGTTTAGAAAGTAAATTAAGCAAAGAACAGCTTGTTCAGAGTCATAGGATCGATATACTCGCCGTCCTTGTAAACGCGCATATTGCCGGAAGCCACTTCGTCGATCAGCATAACCTTGCCGTCGGGAGCGTAACCGAACTCAAACTTGATGTCATACAGATCCAGGCCCTTTTCGGCCAGGTCATCAGCAACGATCTTGGTGATAGCCTGGGTCTGCTCCTTCAGAGAATCGTACTGCTCAGAAGTCATAACACCCAGATCGACCAAACCATCCTTGGTTACCAGGGGATCGCCCAAAGCATCGTTCTTAAAGGTGGTCTCAACATAGTAAGGCAGATCCTGGCCCTCGGTGCAGTACTCATTGTAGCGGCGGAAGAAAGAGCCCACGGCCTTTCTGCGGCAGATAACCTCCAGGCCCTTGCCAAACACCTTAGCAGGCAGAACTTCCATGGTGGTATCTTCCAGATTGGCATTTACATAGTGGGTCTTAATGCCTGCGGCATTGATCTTCTCAAAGTAGTAGATGGACATACGCAGGTTCACATCGCCCACGCCCTCAATGGTCAGGCCAACGGAGTTCTCGCCGGGATCAAACACGCCGTCCTTGCCGGTGCAGTCATCCTTAAACTTCAGCAGGCAGTTGCCGTTGGGCAGGGCATAAACATTCTTAGTCTTGCCGGTGTAAATGAGCTTCTTTTCCATAATTTTCGATCTCCTTTTATTTGGTGATTTTATTAACTTACAAATTGGCGGCAATATCTGCATCCTTCTGCAGAACCTTGGCCGCATCGGAAACGCGCTTGGCATCTAATTTCTTAGCCAGCTCCTGATCCTCAACAGCGATGATCTGGGCGCACAGCAGAGCCGCGTTGACTGCGCCGTTGATGGCTACGGTAGCAACGGGGATACCGGTGGGCATCTGCACGGTGGAAAGCAGCGCATCCAGGCCGTCCATCATGCCGCCTTTACAGGGGATGCCAACAACGGGCAAGGTGGTGTTGGCGGCAATCGCGCCGGCCAGGTGGGCTGCCATGCCGGCGGCGCAAATAAGGGCACCAAAACCGTTGGTTCTTGCATTGACTGCAAAATCCCGGGCCTCAATGGGAGTTCTGTGGGCAGAATAGATGTGGACCTCATAGGGTATTTCCAAGCTTTTCAGCATATCCACAGCCTTCTGCACGATGGGCAGATCGCTGTCGCTGCCCATAATAATACCTACTTTTTTCATAATTACCTCCTAACCACGCAAATAGGGCGCACTTAACCCACAATATGAGTCAAATGCGCCCAGACGGTCGGCTTAATTACATTCTTTGTTCCTCCGTGGTGCTCCACGTTTTCCGTCAGTCGCAAAGAATGACATATTACCCGTTAATTTTATCACGGCAGGCATTTCGTGTCAAGAAAAAACCTCGTATTTTCCCGGGATAAATACCGTATTTTTTGTAAAATTATTCCAGTGTTTTTTTAGCTTCGCAGTAGATGCAGCGATAGATGCCGCGTGCCTCGTCCACCAGCTTGAATTTATGAGGCAATTCCTGCTCGATGGAGGAAATGCAACGGGGATTGGTGCAGACCAAACGGTCATCCTCGCAGGTCTTGATTTCTTCCATCTGCTTACCCTCCTGCGCCTCTTTGAGAAGCTTGAGGATCAGCGCCATACGCATATATTTGGCGTTTAGCGCCTGGCGGAAGTACGCAGCCCGGGGGTCGGCATCCACCTTCACGCTGATCTCATTCACACGGGGCAGCGGATGGAGGACACGCATAGTGGGCTTGCCGGCAGCCATCTTCTCGGGGGTGAGGATATAGCTGTCCTTTAGCCGCTCATACTCGTCAATGCTGTCAAAGCGCTCCCGCTGGATACGGGTCATGTACAGCACATCGAGCTCCGGCATAGCCTCCTCCAAAGAGGTAGTCTCCACATATTCCATGCCGCATTTTTCCAGCACTTCGTACTTCACATATTTGGGAAGACGGAGTTCTTCCGGAGAAATCAGGATCACCTTGATATTCTTATAGCGGCTGAAGGCAGACAGCAGAGAATGGACGGTTCTGCCGTACTTCAAGTCGCCACAGCAACCAATGACTAAGTTATCCAGTCTGCCGTTTTCCCGGTAGATGGTCAGCAGGTCTGCCAGAGTCTGGGTGGGATGGCAATGGCCACCGTCACCGGCATTGATAACCGGAATAGAGGCATTCTTTGCCGCCACATAAGGAGCGCCCTCCTTGGGGTGACGAATAGCCATAATATCTGCATAGCAGGAGAGCATTTTGGCGGTATCCGCCATACTCTCGCCCTTGCTGGCAGACGAAGAACTGGCCTCGCTGAAACCCAGCACATTGCCGCCCAGCTCATACATAGCGGCCTCAAAGCTCAGCCGGGTACGGGTAGAAGGCTCAAAGAACAGGGTCGCCAATTTCTTGCCGTGGCAGCGTTCTGCGTATTTGGCAGGGTTTTCGCTGATGTCACAGGCGGTTTCCAACAGTTCCTGGATCTCCTCAACGGAAAAATCCACAATATCAATCAAACTTCTCATTATTTCGCTCCATTCACAGCCAGGTAGTTTTTAATTCGGGTGACATTTTCTTCATTTGCAGGGTCTTCTTCCAGATACTCGATGATATCATACACATCCACAACGGAATATACCGGAAAGCCAAACTGCTCTTCGATCTCCTGCATTGCGCCCTTCTCTGTCTGACCCTTTTCCTTGCGGTCTACCATAATGAAGGTGGCGATGACCTTGGTGCCATCCAAATGCTTCAAAATTTCCATAGACTCACGAATGGCTGTACCGGCGGTGATCACATCCTCAATGATGACGATCTCCTCCCCTGCCTGGGGCACATAACCGACAAAAGTACCGCCTCCGCCGTGATCCTTCACTTCCTTACGGTTGAAGAAGAAGGGTACATTCAGCCCGTTGCGGGACAGGGCAACAGCCGCAGAGATGGACAGAGAAATACCCTTGTAGGCAGGGCCGTACAGGACAGCCTGCTTCTTGCCCAGCTTGTCAAAGTATGCCTTGGCGTAGAACTCACCCATCTTGGTGATCTGATCGCCGGTCTTGATCATACCGGCATTGACGAAATAGGGAATCTTACGGCCGGATTTGGCAGTAAAATCACCGAATTTCAAAACGCCTGCTTCCTGCAAAAATTCGATAAATTCTCTTTTGTAGGATTCCATTTTAATTCTCCTTGTATGTTTTTTCCATTCGGAGATTGCCACACCAGTGTGCGCACTGGTTCGCAATGACACCGTTATTTAATCACAAAACTCAGCGACACAGCGCTCGTAGGCTGCAACAGGGTCTGCAGCAGCGGTGATGGGACGACCCACCACGATGTAGTCAGAGCCAATCTCCTTAGCCTGGGCAGGGGTCATAACCCGCTTCTGATCGCCCACATCCCCGTCGGCAAAACGGACGCCGGGCGTGATGGTCAGGAAGTTCTTACCGCACAGGTCGTGGACCTTGCCTGCCTCCAAAGGAGAACAGACGATACCGTCCAGGCCGGCTTCCTCAGCACACTTTGCATAGTGCATAACCACCTGGTCAATGGGCTTTTCGATAAGCAGGTCCTTTTCCATACTCTCCTGGTCAGTAGAAGTAAGCTGGGTAACTGCTATCAGCAGAGGACGGGTGCCGTCCTCACGGGTCAGGCCCTCCAGGGCAGCACGCATCATATTCTTAGTGCCGGCAGCGTGGAGGTTGGTGATATCCACATCCAAATTCCGTAAAACGGACATAGCCTTCTTGACGGTGTTGGGAATATCGTGCAGCTTCAGATCCAGGAAGATCTTATGGCCACGGGCCTTGATCTCCTTGACAATGGCAGGGCCTTCTGCATAGTAAAGCTCCATACCGATCTTTACAAAGGGCTTGCGGCCGGTGAACTTATCCAAAAACGCAAAGGTCTGCTCTGCGCTGGAAAAATCACAGGCGATAATGACATCCTTACCCATTATTTTACGCCTCCTATAATTTCACTTAATGTGTTGATTCTGTACTTATCCATTACGGCAGGCAAATCTTCAATGATCTGCTTGCAAACATAGGGATTTACCAAATTGGCAGCACCCACTTCCACAGCGGTAGCGCCGGCCAGCATCATCTCGATCACATCTTCTGCGCTGCTGACACCGCCCATACCCACCACAGGGATCTTCACGGCATTTGCCACTTGGTAGACCATCCGAACAGCCACAGGGAAGATGGCAGAGCCGGAAAAGCCTCCCATTTTATTAGCGATCACAGGCTTGCGGGTACGCAAATCGATACGCATACCCAGCATGGTATTGATCAGGCTGATGCCGTCTGCGCCTGCATCCTCACAGGCCTTTGCGATGGATACGATGTCCGTCACATTGGGGCTGAGCTTAACGATCACAGGCTTGGTGGTGACCTTTTTCACAGCAGCGGTGACTTCCGCAGCAGCCTTGGGGTCAGTACCGAAGCTCATACCACCACCGTGGACATTGGGGCAGCTGACATTTACTTCCAGCCAGCCCACCTGCTCTTCCCTGTCAAGCTTTTCACAGGTGTAGGCATACTCCTCCACACCGAAACCGCTGATATTGGCCATAACAGGCTTATGAAAACAATTTTTCAGCTTGGGCAGTTCCTCTGCAACCACCTTCTCCACACCGGGATTCTGCAAACCAACAGCATTGATCATACCGGCATAGCACTCCGCAATGCGGGGTGTGGGATTGCCAAAACGGGGTTCTTTGGTTGTTCCCTTGAAAGAGAATGTACCCAGGCAGTTAATATCGTAGAGATCTGCATACTCATAGCCATAGCCGAAAGTACCGGATGCGGGGATCACAGGATTGTCCAGAGTGATGCCGCAAAGCTCAACACTCAGTCTTCCCATAAGATCTCCTCCTTCCGCATAACAGGGCCTTCCTTACAGATGCGCTTATAGCCGGTGAGGGTCTTGCAGGAGCAGCCCATACAGGCGCCGAAACCGCAGCCCATTCGCTTTTCAAAGCTCATCTGACCGGAGGTGGTGGATGCCTTATACACGGCCTTCAGCATAGGCTCCGGGCCGCAGGTGTAAAAGTAGGTATAGTCCAGCATTTTGAGAGCATCGGTGACAAAGCCCTTGATGCCACGGGAGCCGTCCACAGTGGTGACGATCACATCAGCGCCCAGAGCCATAAATTCCTTCTCATAGAAGATCTCACTCTCGGTATTAAAGCCCAAAATAACTGTCACTTTCTTGCCCTGCTGCAGCAGCTTTTTGGCAAGCAAATACATTGGGGGCACACCTACGCCACCGCCCAGCAGGACAGGTCTTTTTCCAGCTACGGTCAAGTCATAGCCATTGCCCAAACCGGTAAGCACATCCAGCTTTTCTCCGGGCTGCATCCGGGACATCTGCTCCGTACCCTTACCCACAGCCTTATAAATGATGGTAAGGGTGTTTTCGCCCAAATCACATACGGATATGGGCCGCCGCAGGAACAGTCCGTCCAGCTGGATATTTACGAACTGGCCGGGTGCGGTAATATCGGACACATCGCCGGACAGAACCATCTTAAAGACAGATTCTGTCAGAGCGGTGTTTTCCATAATTTCAAAGATTCCCTGCTTCATAACCTCTCCTTATGCGTCGATGGTGGAAATGGTCAGGGTGGTTTCCTCCAAAACATCCAGCAGGACCTTTACAGTATCCAGTGCGGTGAACAAGGACACATTGTACTCCGTTGCGATCTGGCGGATCTGGGTGCCGTCATTGCCCTCACTGCCGGGATCCTTGGTGTTGATCACATAAGCGATATGGCCCTGGCGCAGAGCATTGGGGATCTCGTCGCTGCCATCACCGATCTTGCCCAGCTTATGGGTGCGGATGCCGTTGGCCTTCAGGAAGTTGGCAGTACCCTCTGTGGCTTCGATATTGAAGCCCAGCTGGTAGAAACGGCGGATCAGAGGCAGCGCCTCCTCCTTGTCCTTATCGGCGATGGTAGCCAAAACAGTACCGTAGTTCTGCAGGTGCATACCGGAGGCCTGGAGTGCCTTGTACAAAGCGCGGTTCATGGTGCTGTCGTAGCCGATGGCTTCACCGGTGGACTTCATTTCCGGAGAAAGATAAGCATCCAGGCCGCGGATCTTGTTGAAGGAGAACACGGGAGCCTTAGCATACCAGCGATCCTTCTCGGCGGGGTAAATATCAAAGATTCCCTGTTCCTTCAAGCTCTTGCCCAGAATGACCTCGGTAGCGATATCTGCCAGAGAATAGCCGGTAGCCTTACTGAGGAAGGGTACGGTACGGGAAGAACGGGGGTTGACTTCGATAATAAACACATTATCGTCCTTATCCACGATGAACTGGATATTGAACAGGCCCACGATGCCGATGCCCAGGCCCAGCTTCTTGGCATACTGCAGGATAATACCCTTGACCTTGTCAGAGATGGAGAAGGTGGGATAAACGGAGATAGAGTCACCGGAGTGGACGCCGGTACGCTCTACCAGCTCCATAATGCCGGGAACAAACACATCACGGCCATCGCAGATGGCATCGATCTCCACCTCACGGCCTTCGATATACTTATCGACCAAAACAGGCTTGTCCTCGTCGATCTCAACGGCGGTACGCAGGTAGTGGCGCAGCTGGGCCTCATTGGCAACGATCTGCATAGCCCGGCCGCCCAGCACGAAAGAGGGACGCACCAGCACAGGATAGCCGATCTCTGCAGCAGCGGCGATGCCATCTTCGATCTTGGTGACAGCCTGGCCCTTGGCCCGGGGAATGTTCAGCTCATTGAGCAGATTTTCAAATTCATTTCTGTCTTCAGCCTTGTCGATGGCTGCGCAATCAGTGCCGATGATCTTCACACCACGGTCAGTCAGGGGCTGGGCCAGGTTGATAGCGGTCTGACCGCCCAAGGATGCCACAACGCCAATGGGCTTTTCAAACTCGATGATGTTCATAACATCCTCGGGAGTCAAAGGCTCAAAGTATAGCTTGTCCGCAGTGGTATAGTCGGTGGACACAGTTTCCGGGTTATTGTTGATAATAATAGCCTCGTAGCCGGCCTCCCGGATGGTCATGACCGTGTGCACTGTGGAGTAGTCAAATTCCACGCCCTGGCCGATACGGATGGGACCAGCACCCAGCACGATGATCTTCTCCTTTTCGGTCAGACGGGAGTCATTCTGTCCTGCATAGGTGGAGTAGAAATAAGGAATATATGCGCCGGTGTGGCAGGTATCCACCATCTTGAACACAGGGAACAGATCGTTCTGCTTGCGCTGGTTATACACATCCATCTCCGCGCACTTCCACAATCTTGCGATATACTTATCGCTGAAGCCCATCAGCTTGGCCTTCTTCAGCGTGTCAACATCATTGACCTTTACCCGCAGGATCTCTTCCATATCAATGATGTTGCGGATAGCCTCCAGGAAGTAAGGCGTGATCTGGGTGATCTCGTGGATCTGCTCCACAGATACACCGTGGTACAGCAGCTCTGCGATAGCGAAGATATTATCGGAACGGAACTCCTTGATGTACTCCAGCAGTTCCTCTACGCTCATATTATCAAACTTAGACAGGTACAGGTGATTTGCGCCGATCTCCAAGGAACGGATGCCCTTCAGCAGAGCCTCCTCTAAGTTTGCGCCGATACCCATAACCTCACCGGTCGCTTTCATCTGAGTTCCCAGGATATTGGTGGCAGAGGTGAACTTATCGAAGGGGAACCGGGGCAGCTTGGCGATCACATAGTCGAGCTTGGGCTCAAAGGATGCGTTGGTATTGGCGATCTTAATTTCATCCAGGGTCATACCCACAGCGATCTTAGCGGTCACCCGGGCAATAGGATAGCCGGATGCCTTGGATGCCAAAGCGGAAGACCGGGAAACACGGGGGTTGACCTCAATGAGGTAGTACTCAGAGGAATTCGGATTCAGCGCAAACTGCACATTACAGCCGCCGGCGATCTTCAGCTCCTTGATCAGCTTGATAGCAGAATCGTTGAGCATTTTCAGATCGTGATCATTCAAGGTCATGATAGGAGCGACCACCAAGCTGTCACCGGTATGGACACCAACAGGGTCGATATTTTCCATACCGCAGATGGTGATGGCATTGTCCTCGCCGTCACGCATAACCTCGAACTCGATCTCCTTATAGCCCTTGACGGACTTTTCGATCAGCACCTGGTGGACAGGAGACAGCTTGAAGGCATTCAAACCGATCTCGATCAGCTCTTCCTCGTTGTAGGCAAAGCCGCCGCCGGTACCGCCCAGGGTAAATGCAGGCCGCAGAACAACGGGATAGCCGATCCGCTTGGCAGCCTCTTTGGCTTCTTCGATGGAGTAGGTGATCTCGGAGGGAATGACAGGCTCACCGATGGACTGGCACAGTTCCTTGAACATCTCCCGGTCCTCAGCTCGCTCAATGGATGCACTGGAAGTACCCAGCAGCTCCACGCGGCACTCCTTTAAGATGCCCTTCTTCTCCAGCTGCATAACCAGATTTAAGCCCGTCTGACCGCCAATACCGGGCAAAATGGCATCGGGGCGCTCGTAACGGATGATCTTAGCAACATACTCCAAGGTCAAAGGCTCCATATAGACCTTATCGGCAATGGTAGTATCTGTCATAATGGTTGCGGGGTTGGAGTTGCACAGAACGACCTCATAGCCCTCTTCCTTCAGCGCAAGGCATGCCTGGGTACCGGCATAGTCAAACTCAGCGGCCTGGCCGATAACGATAGGGCCGGAGCCGATAATCAGAATCTTTTTTAAGTCTTTTCTTTTCGCCATAATTTTACTCCTCCATTTTATACACTGCCTTGCCGTCGCAGACGGTCAGCAAACATTCACCGTTTAACTTCCAGCCGGTAAAGGGGGTCGCCTTGCCCTTGGACAGGAAGGCTTCCGGGTCTACCGTAAATTCCTTGCTCAAATTCCACACCGTAAAGTCGCTGCCAGCAGGAAGGCCAAAGCGCTTCCGGGGGTTATTGCTCATAAGGTCAATTAACTTTTCCAAGGTAATGATACCCGGCTTCACCAGGTGGGTATACAGCACCGGAAAGGCCGTTTCGATGCCTACAACACCGAATGCGCTGCCCGCTAAGCCCTTGCTCTTCTCTTCTGCGCTGTGGGGGGCATGGTCTGTGGCGATCATATCGATAGTACCATCTACAATGCCTGCAACCAGCGCTTCCCTATCGGCTTTATCACGCAGAGGCGGGTTCATTTTGAACCGTCCATCCTCCTGCAGGTCGCTGTCGTCCATTGTCAGATAATGAGGGCCGGTCTCGCAGGTGACATTCACACCCCTGGCCTTGGCCTGTCGGATCAGCTCCACGCTCTCCTTGGTGGAGATGTGGCAAACATGGTAGGCGCAGCCCGTTTCTTCCACCAAGCGCAGGTCTCTTGCGATCTGCTCATATTCACTGGCACTGCAAATTCCCTTATGCCCGTGTTCACGAGCGTATTCGCCATCGTGAATATAGCCGCCCTTCAGGAGGCTGTTCACCTCGCAATGGGCAACGATCATCTTATCCAAAGCCTTGGCACGGAGCATTGCCTGGCGCATCATATCGTCACTCTGCACACCTCTGCCATCATCAGAGAAGGCAATGCAGTTAGGAGCCATTCCCTCCAAGTCGGCCATCTCCTCGCCCTTTTCACCTACGGTAATCGCGCCGTAGGGATAGACATGGATCACAGCCTGCTCTTCGATCAACTTTAATTGCAAACCTAAATTCTGGGCACTATCCGGTACCGGATTCAAATTCGGCATAGTGCAAACAGCGGTATAGCCGCCCCGAGCGGATGCTTTTGAGCCTGTTTCAATGGTCTCTTTATAAGAAAATCCCGGCTCACGGAAATGCACATGCACATCACAAAAGCCGGGAAATACAACATATTCAGATACGTCATCAACAGACAACTGATCCAACAAAGGGGCGAAAGAAGAAACAATACCGCCATCACAGAAACCGACCATTTTCAGCTTCATCTGTGCGCTCATCATTCCGTTCTCCTTCCCATATTTCTTATCCCAAAGAGTATAACACAGGAAGTGGGTGTTTGTCAAATACTGTTGACAAAATTTTCTGCAAAAAACTACACAAATTTAGGTACCCTCAAACAGGGTTCCCGTGTCCAAATCCACAAAGGCGTATTTACGCTGCCAAACTCCATCTTTTTTCTCCACGCTGCTGCGATGCTGGCTGAGTAAACGGACAATAGGATACACATCAACCCAAATCTCAGAATTGCATTCTTTTTGGCTCTCATCAAACACAAGCTGCATGCCGTAATGGAGATGGACAGTTTCAATATTGTTGACATTTTCCTTGTCTGAATAACCGGTGCGGCCCATAAAGCCGATCACATCTCCAGGCTGGATGATTTTACCCACATACATATCTTCGGCAAAGGGCTTGTCCTTTTGCAGGTGGGCATAGTAATGGTAGCGCTTAGAATCAAAGGAACGGATACCGATCCGCCAGCCGCCGTAGCGATTCCAGCCCATAGCCTCCACAACGCCGCCTTCCACCGCCACGATTGGTGTTCCCTGCCCGCCCATCAAATCATTGCCCAAGTGCTTACGTGCAAAGCCAAAGGAACGGCTGTTTCCGAAATCAGAGCAATGACTATAGCCATACCCGGCGGCAATGGGGCTAAAGGCTTTTAAGCCATAGGCCGGTTTCCACTGCCCGTTTATTTCCACGCAGTAGCTGCCAAGCAAGCCGCCCAGCACCGCAGAATAGGCCTCGTGATAATAGGAATAGTATTTATAAGTGTCACCCAAAAGCTCCTGGGGGGATTTGTCGCCTTTCAGATCACTGACCGCCTTTTTCACCGAGGCAAGGCCACATCTGCCGCCTGTGCGGCAAGCCGCCAGTGAAAGGGCATCGATCCAGCTGATATGCTTTTCCTGCTCCTTGGTTTCGATATCCACATCCATAGCATATTGCAGAGATTCATAGGGCACTTGAAAGTCTACCCATTTGATTGGCTCGGCCTTTGCCGAACGCCACGGGAGCATCGCCAAAATCAGTGCAAAAAGAATCCACCGTTTCACAAAATCACCTCTTTGGTAGCTTGTGAAACGGCGGAATATTCATACAAGACAATTATTGCAAATCCCGGCGGATACCTTCCGCGATCCGGTAGATATCTTCCATTTTTTGTATGGAGGAAATTTGTTCCTTATAATAATTGGCATAAGCCACGCCACGCAGATACCATGCAAAGTGCTTGCGGGCCTCTAAGCAGGCAATGTGCTCGCCCTTATCCTGAAGCGCCAGCTCAAACTGCCGCACAGCCACATCCACCCGGCGGGCAAGCGCCGGTCTTTCAAAGCCTATCTCCCCTTTCAGTGCCTTTGCCGTATCCGCAAAGACCCAAGGGTTTCCAAAGGTAGCACGACCGATCATTACCCCATCCGCACCAGTGCGTTTCAAGCAGCGGACAGCTGTCTGTCCGTCCACAATGTCGCCATTGGCGATCACGGGTACAGAAAGCTGGTCTTTGACCTTGGTGATCATATCCCAATCCGCTACACCGGAATAAAGCATACTGCGAGTCCTGCCATGGACAGTTAAGAGGGCTGCGCCGCTGTCTTCCATTCGCTTGCTAAAGTCCAAGACATTGATATTGCCTTTATCCCAACCCAGACGGCATTTGACCGTGACCGGTACGTCCACCGCTTTTACAACTGCCTTTACGATCTCTCCTGCCAGCTCCGGGGTGCGCATCAGACCACAGCCGTCGCCGTTGTTGGCGATTTTGGGCATAGGGCAGCCCATATTGATGTCTATAAAATCGCAGCTGGAGATCTCCAAAGCAAGCCTTGCGCCCTCCGCCATAATGGCCGGGTCATTGCCAAATATCTGCGCGCCACAGAGGCTGCCGGCATTTTTCTTGAGCAGGGCTGCGCTTTTCTTATCCTTATACACAAGAGCCCGGGAAGAGACCATCTCGGTAACGGTCACATTAGCGCCCAGTTCCGCGCAAATAGTACGGAATGCCCAATCTGTCACACCGGCCATAGGGCCTAAGAAAATGGGATCATTCACTTCCAAATTACCGAATACCAATGCGGTCACCTCCCAAAACTTTTTGTCATTCCGAGCCTGCATAGCAGGCGTGGGAATCTCCAACAACAAGGTTGGTTCTTGAGATTGCCACACCAGTGTGCGCACTGGTTCGCAATGACGCGGAATTTGGGGAGATTATAGCATATTGGGGCGAGATTTGCAAGTTAAAACATCACGGTCAGAAACCAAGCTAGGCCTGTCACCAACGCACCGGCACAGGCCCATACCGCGCCGTAGGAAGTGAGGGGTATCTTCCTGTCCGGAGATGCACTGGTAAGCAGCTTGTTGGCCGCCTTTAAGAGCATTTCGTCCGTAACGCCCTCTTTCCCCACCGCTTCATCCTTTAATATAAAAATAGCTTGGTCAAACAGCTTTTGATCAGGAGAATGTACCACGATCACCTGCCGGGAGATTCCTTTTACCAACTATACCGCCTCCTTTTGTAATAGCAGTATGCCCTGTGGAAATTTTTTCATACAAAAAGGAACGGCACTAAGGCCGTTCCTTTCATTCTTGGTCTGTTGGGCGTTTGTAGCGGCCCTGGGGGCCCCATTCCGGGAGCGGCAAGCGCTGCATGGCGCCAAAGACCCGCTCCTTGAAGTCCGGGTAGGTAGCCGTCAAATCATAAACAAGCTTTTTGATTTCCTCCCGCTTGGTGTGTTTGTCCACAGGACAGCGGTTCATAAGCACCGGCAGCTCCCGGCGGGTCACAAAGCTGTCGATAGTCTTTTCGTGGATATAGAGCATAGGGCGGATCTGAACGATGCCGGTTCTGTCCAAGTCGGTAACAGGCTGGAAACAGCTGATGCGCCCCTCATAGATCAGGCTCATCACAAAGGTCTCCACAGCATCGTCATAGTGGTGGCCAAGAGCCAGCTTGTTCATACCGTTATCCAAGATAGCCTGGTTCAGCGCGCCCCGGCGCATTTTAGAGCACATAGAGCAGGGATTCTTCTCCTTGCGGTGATCAAAAATGATCGGGCCGATCTCTGTTTTGATCAGATGGAACGGCACGTCCAACTCCTTACAAAGATTTTCGATGCCGGTATAATCCATTCCCAGGCCCATATCAACAGTAATAGCCTCGATCTCAAAGGGGTTGTGGTTATACTTCCGCAGCTCCGCCAAGAACACCAACAGCGCCAAAGAATCCTTGCCGCCGGACACGCCCACGCCGATCTTATCCCCGGGGGCTATCATATTATAATCTTCCACACAGCGGCGGACTAAGCCGATCAACTTCTGCATTGTTGGGTTTCCTCCGAAAATTTATAAAAATAGGAAGTTAGCATTTGAGAGATTTCAAGAGCATTTTACCGATTTTCAAAGTTTTTACTATGCTGCGTAATTTTTTTCAAAAAAGCGGTTGACATTTCCAAAACGATGTGGTTTAATAATCAAGCGTTTTGCAGGTATTGTACTGCAAATTACTGATTTTGTCAAAATAAATTAACCTATTGGAGGAAAACGTAATGTCCACTACTTTGGCTAAACTGGAAACCACCCAGCGCAAGTGGTATGTGGTCGATGCAGCCGGCAAGCCCCTGGGCCGTACCGCTGTGACCGTCGCCAACCTGCTCCGCGGCAAGCACAAGACCGATTTCACCCCCAACGTTGACTGCGGCGACTACGTCATCGTTATCAACACCGACAAGGCTATCCTGACCGGCAAGAAGCTGGATCAGAAGACCTACTACCGCGTATCCGGCTGGATCGGCGGTCTGAAGGAAACCAAGGCTCGTGTTATGATGGATAACCGCTCCGACTACGCTATGGAGCTGGCCGTTAAGGGCATGCTGCCCAAGAACACTCTGGGCCGTAACTGCATGGGCCGTCTGCATCTGTGCAAGGGTGCTGAGCATCCCCACGCTGCTCAGAAGCCTGAAGCTTGGACCCTGGACTAATGGAGGTAACTGATTATGTACGAGAGCAAGAAGAAGTATAACTACGGCACTGGCCGTCGTAAGTCCTCCGTTGCCCGTGTTCGCGTTTACGAGAACGGCACCGGTTCCATCATCATCAATGGCCGCGACATCGACGATTACTTTGGCCTGGACACCCTGAAGCTGGTTGTCCGCCAGCCCCTGGTCACCGCTGACCTGGTTGGCAAGGTTGACGTTGTTGTTACCGTCGCAGGCGGCGGCGTTTCCGGCCAGGCCGGCGCTATCCGTCACGGCATCTCCCGCGCTCTGGTTACTCTGAACCCCGAGCTGCGTCCCGCTCTGAAGGCTGCCGGTTTCATGACCCGCGACCCCAGAATGAAGGAAAGAAAGAAGTACGGCTTGAAGGCCGCCCGTCGCGCACCCCAGTTCTCCAAGAGATAATCACTTATCTTACAGAGTATTCAAAAACCCCGAAACCATCACGGTTTTCGGGGTTTTACTTTTGCTCAAAAATCTGCTTTGGTGCAAACTTGGTGCAAGTTATAAAGTTTAATTTCCGTTATCGTATCTTCTAATTCTTTTCCCTTTTTTCTTCCCGTGTTAGAGATATGATTTTTACAATATTATATATTTGATAAGGAATGTAGGAAAATATGCCCGCATATATACAGGCACCAAATGTAATAGGCCATAAAACAGATGCGATAATTTTAAAAACGAATCCTCGCTTCCTAAAAAAACCTACAGAAAGTATAATGGTAGAAACTATGGCACTAAACCCAAAACCGCCCAAGCAACCAAAAAGCAAAAAAGATTGTAGTTTACTTTCGTTTACAAGTGCTTGTTGACTTGCAATTAGTCCATAAATAACAAATCCAGTAACAACAACACTTAATGTGCATACTAAATACTCTATTCGGTCTTTCTTAGTCATTAGTAATCCCCTCTTAAATCATTCTCTATGATCGTTATATCACAAAGAAATGAGATTTTCAATATTTTGTAAGCATTATGACTCTTTTTCTTTATCGAAGACTCTTTATAATCATTATGATTGCGATGCTATAAAGACCGCTCCATTTGGAGCGGTCTTTTCTGTTTATGTGGAATAGATTGAGGAAGATTTCCACGATCTGTTGGGCATCGCAATGATATCTCTTATTTATTCTTATAGGGAGGGTCGCTGGGGTGCAGTCCCTGGAGCTTTTGCATAGTACGGGGCAACGCATCCTGGGAGTTTTTCCAGGGTTCAGAGGCATTGCGGTAGTCAAACTTAGCAATAAACCACTCCAAATCCTCCTGCACCCGCTCCATATTCTCTGTCATCAGCTTATAGACCGTGGGATAGAACCAATCCTTTTGGCTCTCCGGCAGGTAGCGTTCCGCCTCTTTCAGCATCCGGGCGAAGTGGCGCACACAAAAGCCCTTGGAGTTTTTTACCTTTGTCCGGAACTCATCCTCTTTCAGTAGTTCAAAGAAGGTATGGTAGCAACGGGACATATTGTACTCGATCTTATCGCAGATGTAGCAGCTATGCTCACGGGATTGGAGAACTTCCCAATACGGGGTATCCGCAGGGGCGGCTTTCTTGGCAAACAGGCTCTTTTTTGCAGGTATTTCCGGGTTTTT
The DNA here is from genome assembly GCA_045580345.1 of Faecousia sp. Lineage (GTDB taxonomy): Bacteria > Bacillota > Clostridia > Oscillospirales > Oscillospiraceae > Faecousia. The sequence continues at coordinate 1,260 of JAZNNO010000032.1, read as the reverse complement.
CGCTTTCTTTTTCAATTCGTCCAGTACGGAGGTATAGTGGGTTTGGAGGAGCAATGCTGCACCCAAGCTGTTACCAAAATCATAGAGGGACTTCATATGGTGGGTGCAGAAGCCCACACGGCCGGTAGCTGCCCGGACAGTGGGTTCCATATAGGTTGCGGCAGGGCCTGCCACATAGCGCAAAGCCCGCTCCTCCTCTGCCCGCTCCATAAAGCAGAAGGGGCATTCGTCATCCGCCTCAAACCCCTCGTTGACCGGGATGGTATATAATACTTCTTTCATCGTTTGCTCCTAAAGAATCCGGGAAGCGAAACCGCTTCCCGGATCAAAATCAAAATCTTACTTCAGAGCCTCTTCCACGGCAACAGCCACGGAAACGGTCATACCAACCATGGGGTTGTTACCAGCGCCCAGGAAGCCCATCATCTCAACGTGGGCAGGGACGGAGGAGGAGCCGGCGAACTGAGCGTCGCCATGCATACGGCCCATAGTATCGGTCATACCGTAGGAAGCGGGGCCTGCAGCCATGTTATCGGGGTGCAGGGTACGGCCGGTGCCGCCGCCGGAAGCCACGGAGAAGTACTTGCGGCCAGTCTCCATGCATTCCTTCTTGTAGGTGCCGGCAACGGGATGCTGGAAGCGGGTGGGGTTGGTGGAGTTACCGGTGATGGAAACGTCAACACCCTCGTAACGCATAACAGCAACGCCCTCACGGACATCGTCACAGCCGTAGCAGTTAACAGCAGCGCGCTCGCCCTTGGAGTAAGGAATGCGCTCCACGATCTTCAGCTCGCCGGTGTAGTAGTCGAACTGGGTCTTCACATAGGTGAAGCCGTTGATACGGGAAATGATCTGAGCAGCGTCCTTGCCCAGGCCGTTCAGGATAACACGCAGGGGCTCCTTACGAGCCTTATTGGCGGAACGTGCGATACCGATAGCGCCCTCAGCAGCAGCGAAGGACTCGTGGCCAGCCAGGAAAGCAAAGCACTTGGTCTCATCACGCAGCAGCATTGCGCCCAGGTTGCCGTGGCCGATACCGACTTTGCGGTCCTCAGCAACGGAGCCGGGAATACAGAAGGCCTGCAGGCCGATACCGATAGCCTCAGCGGCCTCAGCAGCGGTCTTAACACCCTTCTTCATAGCGATAGCAGCGCCCACGCAGTAGGCCCATGCCACGTCCTCAAAAGCGATGGGCTGAATGCCCTTAACGATCTCATAGGGATCGAAGCCCTTAGCGGTGCACAGATCACGGCACTCCTC
>JAZNNO010000031.1:0-9114 GCA_045580345.1 Faecousia sp. | reverse complement strand
AGCGCCGCGCAATTTGCGCGGCGCTTTTCATTAGAGTTTTTCTTCTGCAATGGTAGCGCGAATGGCTTCCACCACAAAGGCCGGAACAGCAGGAAGGCCGGAATCTTTATTGTAAAGATCGGCTACTTCCTGGTCGCTCAGCTCCGGATGGGCGCATACCGCATCTTTCACCTGCAGCAGCGCCTTGGCGCAGATGTCCAGGCACTTGTGGATCTCTTCTGTGCCATAGACTTCGTTGCCGTAGGGGTGGTAATCGTGGGCCATCAGCAGATCTACAACAGGCAGCTCCCGCAGCTTCTTCAGAGCTTCCAAATGCTCCGGAATACAGCGGATGCAAGCGCCCCAGGGGCTGCCGCCCCAAATACCATAGGCCTGGAGGGCATCGCCGGTAAACAGCGTGCCGGTGGTAACATCAAAAAGACCCTGGGAATCAGCGGTGTGGCCGGGGATATTCACCACCCGGAAGGTGTCTAAAAGCATATCGCCCTCCTTGGGCCTAAGAACGGAGAATTTGGCAAATTTCTCAGCCAGCGCGTCGTTTTGGGTGACGATGCAGGCCTCAGGATAGACCGCCATCAGCCGGTCAAGACCCCAGGCGTGATCCCGGTGGTTGTGGGAGATGAAAATATAGCGCAGATTTCGGTTTCGCAGCTCCGGGAGGATGTAGGTATCCACATCGTAGTCGCCGGAGGCGGTGTCAAAGAGGATCGTGCCATCCTCAGTGTCCAAAATGAACACGCTGGTGTAAATATCCTTGTAGGGAATGGTGATCCGCCGAATGCGGGAAGAGATCAGTGTAACCATAAAAAGCCGCTCCTTTGGTGTTTGGTTACAGTATAGCAAATAGCGGCCTTTTTGGCAAGAAAAAAGCCCACCGTGTGGTGGGCTTTTCGGATTATTTAATTAGTTCTGCAAGAATATCCACCAACCAAGAGGGGGCATCCTTGCTTCCGTCAAAAGGTACATTCTTGACAGTGACCCGATACTGGATACCCTTGTGGGAAAAATCAGCAAAAACAAGGTCCATTTTTGGGGAGACATTGTTGGAATGAAATTCACCGATGATCATTTCCACGCCGTTAATGTTGGAAGGAATGAGGTTATCCAGCCTGTACAGGTAGTCGTAAGGAACACCGATTTTACTGGCGTGAATCGCAATTTCCTGCTCACCTTTGGTGTAGTAGAAGTGGCAATCATCGCAGACCAAAGTACCGTCGTTTTTATAGTAGAATTTTCTTTCGTAGTTGCCGGCAAATTGGAAGCCGTCAGGCATTACATCGGTCAGGGTGCTAAAGTCACGGCCAAAGTGCTGGGCCATTTCCGCTATGTTTTTCGTTTCGCTGTAATACATAGAGGTTTCGTAGTTTAATCTTGCGCCGCCGACAAAGCCTTTGACCTGGTTTACCACCCAGGAGATTTGAATGGGTGCGTTTTTGGTAGGAATGGTTGCGTTCCCGATGGTGGTGGTCGGCGTGGGGGTGGTGGGCGTGTAAAGAATGTTGCCGCTGATGGTTTGGCCTCCGGTTACAGGGCGGAAAAATCCGCCTTTCCAAAATCCAAAGCCAAGCAGCGCCAAAATGCAGACACAGCAAAGGGAAGTGACGGCGGTTATTCTTTTCTGCTTTTGCGCCGCAACATAGCAGTCTCTGCGGGCAAGCAGATCCTTGGTTAATTCCTCATAATTCTTCATAAACAAAGCCCTCCTTATCAAGTTCTGATTTCAAAGCGCTTTTGGCACGGTATACGAGATTCTTCATTTGACGGGCACTCTTTTTCATAACGGCTGCAGCCTCTGTATGGGAAAGATCTTCAAAATAGAGCAGCCAAAGAACCTGTCGATAGTCGGTGTTCAGCTTTTTCAGCGCTCTATGTACCGTGATTTTCCGCTGCTCAATGATGTAGAGATTTTCTAAGTCATATTCATCTTGAATGCAGTTCTCTAAATCCTCGAAAGATGTGTCCGATATTTTGGCGCTGCGCCGGAGATGATCGATGGCCACATTTCGCCCGATGGTGTAGAGAAAGGTTTTGAAAGCGTGCTTGGGGTGAAACTTCGGTTTCTTCGTGATAAGCCGAAAGAAGGTCTCTTCCATCAATTCTTCGGCAAGGGATATGTTATTCACAATGCCGTTGAGATAAAGGGTCAAGCCGTCTGCATAATCCCGTACGATCTCGCCTAAGCCCTTGTCGTCGCCATTCAGAAAACGGCGGTAGCTACTTGCACCGTTATCCATTGACATACTCCTTTCCGAAAGGTTCTTTTTAAGCCCTTTCACTTATAAAACGAATGAGGGCGCAAAAGGTCTCACTTCTTTTTTGCTATTATAACGAATTTTGTTCCCAAATGCAAAAAGCGCACCCTTGCAAGGGAAACAAAAGGGTTGACAATTCCTGTATTTGTGTTATAATTCAGTATGTTCCCAATGGAGGCTTAGCTCAGCTGGTTAGAGCGCATGCTTCACACGCATGAGGTCGATGGTTCGAGTCCATTAGTCTCCACCAATAAGAAAACCCATCCGTATGGATGGGTTTTCTTATTGGTATAGGTATTTATACGAACCCCAAACGACTATACATAATACATGCCGTAGGGGACGGGTTTCCCGTCCCTTATTCGTATTATACCATACCCAAGGGTAAGAGAAAAGGCAGATTTTTTGAAAAGAAATTGATTTTTACAGATGGGTGTGGTATCATAACCTTGCCAAACAAATCTGAATAACGCAAAATCGGTATGCCCATTTTCTATTTTATGGGGGTAGTATACCCTTTTTGCCATTGACCCAAAATGTATTTGCGAAAAATGCAATTCCACTTGGGCGATGGGAAGGGTCTACCCTTTTGCGTTTAAGATTTGTTTGGCGACAATCGGAGTTGCGTTTTTGAGTGCGGTAACTTCGGTTGCCGCACTTTTTTATTTTAGAGAAAGAGAGGTGAAATTATGGCAGATATGGGAACAAAGGAAGCGGCAGAATTGTGGGGTGTTTCCCAAAAACAAGTACAAGAGTTTTGCCGCAAAAATGTTGGTGCAGATGTGCGAATCACACAGGACAAGAAAGGAAGTCCATACCACATACCTAAAGACTATCCAAATCCTTTTGCACAGAAAAAATAAAACTGTGAATTAGGCAAAAACAATAATTAAAGGAGAGAATATAATGAAAAGAGCAATTTCAATTTTAATTGTGTTGACCATATGTGCAACCTTATTTGGTTGTGGGGGATCTGGCAACAGCAAGTATATTGGTACATACGAAAGCGACTATACCGCTGGTGACAACGCAATACAATATACTGCTTCAATCGAACTACTCCCTGGGGGAAAGGGAACATATACATCAATTGCAACCAAGGTTGACGAATCTAAGTGCACAATTTTCATAAAAGAAGGTCGCGAAGTTCAAGCAGGAACTGTTACTTGGGAGGTCTCCGATGGTTATCTCGTTCTTCATGTTTCTATTACTACAAACCTAACAACAAAACTGTTTGGTAAATGGTCAACGACCACAAAGGAACCGGAATCATACACAGAAACGTATGAATTAAAGGGAAGTAAGCTTATAAATGTAGACCACGACTGGGATACCTGGGATAAAACGAAATGACAAAAAACTGCCGGGGAACAAAATGCTTCCCCGGCAATTTTATATAGACTGTATTTGATTTTGCATGGCCTTTCTTAGCTTTCTTCTGACGCGGTTGATGTGGCGCTCGAAGTCGCCGCTGCTCAACAGAGAGGCAATTACCAGTTGTTCAAAAGTAGGAACGGTGCAGGAGTAAAAGCCCAGCTTTTCCCGGAATGCAGGCACCAACGCCTTGGGCAGCACCATATAGCCGATACGCAGGGCGGGGGAGATAGTCTTGGAAAAGGAGTTCAGGTAGATCACATTATCGGATTTGGACAGGGAAAAAAGGGTATCCTCAGCCTTGGTGGACACAGAAAACTCCGACTCAAAATCGTCCTCGATGATGTACCTGCCCCTTTCTGCCCAGCGGATATACTCATGCCGCTTGGAGGCGGAGGCGGTAACACCGCTGGGGAAGCTGCGGTAGGGGGTGGTGTGCAGCACGGTGGCGGTGGTGGCGGCCAGGGCGGCGCTGTCAATGCCGTCGTGGGACAAAGGCAAATGCTCCAAAGAAACCTCTGCTGCGCCGTAAACCTGCTCGATCTTCTCATAGGAGGGCTTTTCGATGCCGTAGACCCGGTCACGGCCCAATAGCTCAATGATCAAGCCATAGAGGTATTCCGCACCGGAGCCGATGACGATCTGCTCGGTGGTGATATTCAAGCCCCGGTTTCGCGCCAAGTACCGGGCAAGGGCGGTTCTCAGTTCCCCGCAGCCCTCACCGGGGGATTTCTCCAAGATCCGTTCGCCATAGACGGAGAGGATATTCCGCATAGTCTTGCTCAGCACGGAGAATGGGAAGTCCGGGTAGCTGTGGGTAGGCTGAAACTGAGGCACAGCCACAGCGGGTTCTCCTAAGGAAAACCCGTCGGTCTGCTGAAAGATCACAAAATACCCGCTGCGCTCCCGGGGCTCGATATAGCCTTCGTCAGCCAGGAGGGCATAGGCGTGTTCCACGGTGACGGTGCTGACCCCCAATTCGTCTGAGAGCAGCCGTTTGGAGGGGAGCTTGCTGTCCAGCACCCCGGAAATGATGTCCGCTTTGATTTGGTTGTAGATCTGCAGGTAGGCAGGCCGGATGGTTTTATCAACTTTGTACTTCATCTGGTTATATATATTTCTCCTGTTTTGGGTATTTTTATATTATCAGTTATAGTATAAACTAAGGAAAACAAAATAGCAAGGAGAAGAAATATGGCTTACAAAAAAATTCTCACCATCCAGGATATTTCCTGCGTGGGGCAATGCTCGTTGACGGTGGCGCTTCCCATTCTGTCCGCCTGCGGTCTGGAGACCTGCATTCTGCCCTCGGCGGTTCTTTCCACCCACACTGCCGGCTTCAGCGGCTTTACTTTCCGGGATCTGACCGACGATATGCCTGCCATTCAAGCCCACTGGCAGAAGGAAGGCATCAAGTTCAGCGCCATTTACACCGGCTACTTAGGCAGCCTCAAGCAGATCGGCTATGTGAAAAACATCTTAGAAACAATGGGTACAGAGGATTGCATCCGGGTGGTTGACCCCGCTATGGCGGACAACGGCCAGCTGTATTCCATCTTTGATATGGAATATGTAGAGGGCATGAAGGACCTGTGCGGTGTGGCGGATATTCTTGTGCCCAACATCACCGAGGCTTGTTTCCTGACCGGAACAGAGTACAAGGAAGTCTATGACGAGGCTTATATTGCGGCTCTGGTGGAGAAGCTCCTGGCTTTGGGTGCAAAGACTGTGGTGCTTACCGGTGTCAGCTATGAGGCCGGCAAGACCGGTGTGCTGGTCTATGAGAATAATAAGTGCCACTATTATGTGCACAATAAGATCGCCAAGGGCTGCCACGGCACCGGCGATATTTACGCATCCGCCTTTGTGGGGGCCTTGATGAATGACAAGACTGTGTTTAATGCCGCTTGTATCGCAGCGGATTACACTGTCAAGTGCATTGAAAATTCCCAGGGTGATCCCAGCCACTGGTACGGTGCGAAGTTCGAGACCGCCTTGGGCGACCTCATTCAAATGCTGAAATAAAAAAGCAAGGCTCGAAAGAGCCTTGCTTTTTTTATCAATCTTCTTCGGATTCGTCTTCTTCCGGATCGGGAAGCTTAATGATCTGCAGCTTGGAAGCGCACAGATTGTCGGTTTCCAACACGGTGATCTGATAATTCCGATACTGGAAGGTGTCGTTTACCTCGGGGTACTTGTCCAAAACCTCGGTAACCCAACCGTTTACGGTGGCGAAATCGCCGTCCAACTCCGGGTCTTCCTCTTCGATGTACTCTAAGAAGTCCACCATCAGCATATCGCCTTCAACCAGCAAATGCTCTTCGGTAACTTCCACAATCTCCGGCTCGATCTCGTCGGTCTCATCCCAAATTTCGCCCACCAGCTCTTCCAGGATATCTTCCATGGTGGCGATACCCAGCGTTCCGCCGTAATCATCGGTGACCACAGCCATATGGAACTTGGTTCGGCGCATTTGGTCTAAAACTTCCGGCAGATTCTTGGTCTGGGGAACGAACAAAGGCTCGGTGAGCATGGCGCGGATATCTGGAGTGGGGTTATCCAGCAATGCTTTCAGCAACACACTCACAGGCAGAATGCCGATGATGTTATCAATGCTGTCTTCGTACACGGGGATACGGGAATATTCGGAGCTCAGTGCGGTCTGAATGGATTCTTCAATGGGATCGTTGATGTCCAGGGCGGTCATATTCACCCGGTGGGTGATGACCTTGTGGACTTCGATATCGTCAAATTCAATGGCAGCCTGCAAAAGCTCCACGCTGGTATCTTCCAAAAGGCCTTCTTCTTCGACGATCTCCACCATGGTCATCAGGTCGTCATAGGTGATGGAATCGTCGGTTTTGGCCTTGGTCCATACCTTGGAGACCAGGGCGATCATCTTCATAAATACCCAAACGAGGGGCGTGGTGATCTTATAAAGCAGATGCAGCAGAGGCGCGGAGAACAGGGCGTATTTGTCGCAGAACTGCTTTGCCATCTGCTTGGGCAAAATCTCGCCGAAGATCAGCAGCAGCACGGTCATAACACCGGTGGCAACTGCCACGCCTGCATCGCCCACAAGATCCAGCGCGATCACGGTGGCTACGGAGGAGGAGGCGATGTTTACCAGGTTGTTGCCAATCAGGATGGTGCAAAGAGCTTTGTCGTAATGCTCTTTGATGTGCAGCGCCCGTTTTCCGCTTTTGGAACCGGATTCTGCAGCTTTCCGCAAACGGGAGGGATTGGCAGAGGCAAATGCGATTTCCGTAGAGGAGAAAAATGCAGAACAAACCAATAAGAAGGCTATTAAGACATAACTCATTGTGCAGCCTCCTCACTGAGCAGTTCGGCAGGGACTTCATCAGCTTCGTCCCAAATTTCGCCAACCAGCTGCTCCAGGATATCTTCCATAGTGACAATGCCCACATACTTATATTCGCTGTTTGTTACCAGACACATATGTCTTCTGGCCTGGTTCATTTCGTCAAACAGCTCGTCAATCTGCTTTGCATCGTCGGTTGTCATAGCCGGATGCATCTGCTCCCAAACGGTTACAGTACCGGGGGCAGCCAAATGGGCTTTGATATAATCTCGGATGTTCAGAAGGCCAACCAGGTTATCCTTGGTGGATTTATAAACAGGGAGTCTGGAATATTTGGTGGCCCGGGCGATTGCCAAGACCTCCTCCGGCTTCATACCGATCTCCACGCATTCCACCTGATCCAGGGGGGTCATAATGTCAAACACGATGGCATCGTCAAATTTCAGCGCAGAGTGCAGCAGTTCCTGCCGCTCGGGGGTGCTTTCTTCGTTCTCGGCCAAAGAATCAATGGCTTCGATCAGCTCGTCCTCGGTGATGACCGGCTCCGGAGCAACATTGAAGAATTTGGATACGAAAACGGAAAGTCCGTCAAAGAATGCAGATACCGGGGTCAGGATCTTCATCAGCAAAGAAAGAGAGGGCGCAAAGGCCAAAGCGGTAGCTTCGGGGCAATCCTTTGCAAACTGCTTGGGGATCATTTCTGCCACCAGGAATACCACCACTGTGGTAACCAGGGTAGTAACGGTGGTAAGATCCGGGCGCTTCAGCACTTCCACCACCAGGTAGGTGGCAAGGGATGCTGTGCCGATGTGCATAATATTGTTGCCGATGAGCAGGGTGGAGAGGGCCTTGTTGAAATGATCCAGCACATACTGGGCCCGCTTGGCTTTTCTTTCGCCGTTTTCAACCCGCTGTTTGATGTGAATGGGGTTTACTGAGGCAAAAGCTGTTTCAGCTGCAGCGAAATAGCCGCCGCCAAGAATCAAGAGAATTAAAGCTGCGAATAATAACCAACTACTACTGTCTCCGTCCATAATATGGATGTGTTCTCCTTCCTTTTTTAAAGCGCAGGGGAGCGCTGTTTTTAGGGGGAATAGGGTATACTCCACCCATTAACTGACAGTATATCATAAAATTTAGCAAGTTGCAAGGGGAATTGTGGGAATGGGGGAATTTGTGCTGTGGCGCTGAAAAATCCCCGACCCCTTTGGGGGTCGAGGATTTTTGGCATATACGACACAAGTTGATACAATGCAACGCATAAGGGCAGAGCGTTGCATTCATTAAATCACCGGAATACTCTGACAATAGAATATCCGACATAGAAGAATAGTTCTCTTGCCAAAAATGGAATCTGTGTTTTTGCGCTTCGATACATAGTTGTTGGTGTTGGCGAGGAATATGCGGTGATACCGTAGTCGTCTGCCATCAGCATGGCCCGTTTCATATGCAGCGGATCGCTGACAACAATTGCGGTATCCATAGAATGTGCGTCCATAATTGCTTTTGCATATTCCAGGTTTTCTTCGGTGATCGTGGATCGCTCTTCGATAAGTATCGCTTGGTTAGGAATGCCCTTTTCTATTGCGTATTGCTTTGCAACATATGCGTCTGATTTTTCGTTTCCTTCACCAACGCCACCGGTCAGAATCAAATAATCAACATATCCGTTTTCATAAAGCCAGATCCCGTGATTGATTCTTTCACGGTACACAGGCGAAACCTCTTCACCCGATGTTGCTGCGCCCAAAACAATTGCAACATCACAATGTGCTTTCTCCTCCAATTTGCCATATTGCGCAATATTAACCGCGGTAATTATTGCAAAGAGTATGATCAGAAAAACAACGAGTAAAGAAACCAGAACAGCTAACTTTTTTCCGCGTAACCTTTTCACCTGTGGTCACCACCTTTGATTTTATTATATCGGAAATTTTTGACTGTTGCAATACAAATATAATAACCGACCCTAAGTGACACGATCGTATCAATAAGGGTCGGTTAAATGGTGCGGGTGTTCCTGTTGGGGTGCCCGGCATCTGCCTGCGTCGGCGGCGCTCCTTGGCATCTGCCGACCGCTGCCACTCGCTCGGCTCCCTCCTCCCGCCACTGGCGGCGGTCGCCTCGCTCCCCAGACTCTCACCTTCGGTTCGAGTCTGACTGGCC
>JAZNNO010000030.1:0-4684 GCA_045580345.1 Faecousia sp. | reverse complement strand
AATTGGTAGACGTAGTGGACTCAAAATCCACCGATGGCGACATCGTGCCGGTTCGAGTCTGACTGGCCACCGGCACTAAAAAATCCCCGGCCCCCTTTGGGGGTCGAGGATTTTTGGTGCCGGTGGCCGGACTCGAACCGGCACGATGTCGCCATCGGTGGATTTTGAGTCCACTACGTCTACCAATTCCATCACACCGGCAGGTGCGGTAGTTTTTAACTACCTGCATACTATACACTATATTTTCAAAAAAAGCAAGGGGAAATTATGCAAAAGTTGCATTTTGGGTTTGATAAAGATTTGCGTAGATGCCACCCTGGGCCATCAGCTCCTCGTGAGAGCCGCATTCGGTGATCTTGCCGTCGGCAATGGACACGATCCGCTGGGCTGCCCGGATGGTGGACAGGCGGTGGGCGATGATCAACGTGGTACGGCCCTGGGACAGGGCATCAAAGGCACGCTGGATCTTGGCTTCGGTGACGGAGTCCAATGCAGAGGTTGCCTCGTCCAAAATCAAAATGGGCGGATTCTTCAGGAAGATCCGGGCGATAGCCACACGCTGTTTCTGTCCGCCGGACAGGAGCGTGCCACGCTCGCCCACATAGGTCTGGAAGCCCTGAGGCATTGCCAGGATATCCTCGTAAATTTCGGCTTTCTTGGCGGCTTCAATGACCTCCTCCATGGTGGCATCGGGCTTGCCATAGCGGATATTCTCAAAAATCGTATCGGCGAACAGGAACACCTCCTGCTGGACAATGCCGATATTTTTATGAATGGAGCTTTGTGTTACATCCCGGATGTCCTGGCCGTCGATGGCGATAGCGCCGGAGGACACATCGTAGAACCGGGGAATCAGTTGACATAATGTTGTTTTGCCACCGCCGGAGGGGCCGACGATGGCCACGGTCTCACCTGGGGTCACTTCTAAGCTCACATTGTGGAGCACATCCAGATCGCCGTCGTAGGCAAAGGACACATCCTTCACGGAAATCGCGCCCTTTACATTCTCCAGGTCGGGCGCGTTGGGCTTGTCCTGCACGGAGGGCTCCATCCGCATAACCTCCACAAAGCGCTTGAGGCCTGCAAAGCCGTTGGCGAACATCTCGGAGAAACCGGATAACTTACGCATAGGGCCTACAAAGGAAGTGATATACAGGCAGAAGGTGACTAAGTCCCGGTAATCCATAGAGCCCTTCATCACATAGTAGCCTCCCACGCCGATGACCACCACATTCAGGCTGCACAGGAAAAATTCCACGGAGCTGTGAAACACGGCCATCGCTTTGTAGAAATCCCGGCGGGCGGTCTTGAATCGCTCGTTGGCATTGTGGAAACGCTGGCTTTCCGCCTGTTCGTTGGCAAAGGCCTTGGCGGTGCGGACACCGGACAGGCTGGATTCGATCTCCTGGTTGATATGGCCCATGGTTTCTTTGGAAAGGGCGGAGGCCCGGCTCATGCGCTGGCGCATGCACATCACGATGGTGAGGAAAAGGGGGATCATCATCAGCACGATCACTGCCAGCTGCCATTGCACGCTGCCCATTACGATCAGCGCGCCGATGATGGTGAGGGTGGAGGTGATCAGATCTTCCGGGCCGTGGTGGGCAAGCTCCACCAATTCAAAGAGGTCGGAAGTAAGCCGGGACATAAGCTTGCCGGTGCGGTTGCGGTCATAGAAATCAAAGCTGAGGGTCTGCATATGGGCAAACAGATCCTTGCGGATATCCGCCTCTACCCGCACGCCGAACATATGGCCAAAGAAGGTCACAATGTAGTTAAGGAGCGAGCGTAGAACATAGCAAACAACTACCGCAACCATCACAATGAAGAAGGTCCGGTACAGCTTCCCGGGAAGCATATCATAAAGAGCGCTGCGGGTGATCAGCGGAAAAAGCAAGTCCACGCCGGCGATCAGGCAGGCGCACAGCACATCCACCAAAAACAGCTTTTTGTGGTTCTTAAAATAGCTAAGGAAAATAAACAGAGGCCGTTTCCTCTGATAATCTTTCGTGGTCATAGTAAACCTCCCAAACAACCACGTCATTGCGAGGAGCACAGCGACGTGGCGATCTCTTTGTCTCTTATTATACTGAAACGGCTAAAAAATGCAATAAAATCCTGTTTCTTTTGACTTTAGGAAAATCTCTGCTATACTGGTAGCAAAAGGAGGTGGCGGTATGGAGATTTTGTTTAAGAACCGGGACTTTGTGGCCTGCGTCAAGCCCGTGGGTCTGGATTCGGAAAGCCAAGTGCCCGGGGCGCTCCGGGAGCAGCTGGGCGGAGAGATTTTCCCCTTGCATCGGCTGGACAAAAATGTGGGCGGCGTGATGGTTTTCGCCCGGAACAAAAAAGCCGCCGCCCAGCTGTCTGCTACCATTGCTAAGGGCGAAATGGTGAAAGAATATGTGGCCTTAGTCCACGGTACGCCCCCTGCTGAGGGAGATTGGGAAGATCTGCTGTTTAAGGACAGCCGGAAGAACAAGGTCTTCGTGGTGAAACGGCAAAGAGCCGGGGTGAAAGCCGCCCGGCTGACCTATCAGCTTATAAAGGCTGGGGAGCGGAGTTTGGTGCATATCCGGCTCTATACCGGAAGAAGCCACCAGATCCGGGTGCAGTTTTCCAGCCGGGGATTCCCCTTGGTGGGTGATCATAAGTACGGCAGCCGGGATGAAAGAAAAGAACCGATGCTGTTTTCCCGGCGGATCAGCTTCCCCTATAAGGGGCAGGCGTATGTATTCCAAAAAGAGACTGAGTGGAGTGTAGAGGAATGAACAAGGCAAAGTGCAGCTTGCTGACCGCAATGGCTATATTCGGCACAGTGGGCATATTTGTGCGCTATATCCCCCTGCCCGGCGCGACGGTAGCATTTTTCCGGGGCGTGCTGGGGTTGCTTTTTCTGTTGGGGATCATGGCGGTCACAGGGAAAAAGATCCAATGGCAGAACCTGAAAAAGAATTTGTGGGTGCTGCTCCTGTCCGGCGGCGCAATGGGCCTTAACTGGGTTTTTCTCTTTGAAAGCTATAACCATACCTCTGTGGCCACGGCTACCATCTGCTATTATTTGGCGCCGGTGTTTTTGGTGCTGGCATCGCCCTTGCTGGGAGAACGGCTCACGCTCAAAAAGAGCCTGCTTTGCGCCGTGGCGCTGGTGGGTATGGTGTTTGTGTCCGGGGTGCCGGAGGGCGGAATTTCCGGCAGCAAGGGTATTGCTTTTGCCGTGGGCGCAGCGGTGCTGTACGCCACGGTGATGTTCCTCAATAAGAAGTTAGGCCCTATCGATGCATACGACAAAACCATCGCGCAGCTTATCGCTGCTGTTGTGGTGATTTTGCCCTATGTCCTGCTGACCGGGGGCTTTGGCATGAGCCAAATGCGGGGCAGGGATTATGCGCTTTTGGCGGTGGTGGGCATCGTGCATACGGGCATTGCCTACTGGCTGTATTTTGGCGCGCTGGGAAAGCTTCCCTCCCAGACGGTGGCGCTGTTCAGCTACTTAGACCCTGTGATCGCCATCGTGCTGTCCGCCCTGTGGTTGCGAGAACCGTTGGGCTGGCAGGGAATCCTGGGGGCGGTGCTGATTTTGGGCAGCACTTTGGCCGGGGAACTGCCGGCGGAAAAAATGGGCCGAAAATTTGCAAAAAAGGGTTGACAATTGGGCATTGATGCGATATAATACCCAAGCTGTCAACTAAATGCTGCTATAGCTCAGTCGGTAGAGCGCATCCTTGGTAAGGATGAGGTCGCCAGTTCAAATCTGGCTAGCAGCTCCAAGAAAAAGCCTAGAACCCCAACGGGTTTTAGGCTTTCTTCTTTTTTGCACTATATGCTAATCATCCCAAAAACCGACACAGAAACCGACACGGGCATATTTTCTTTATACAAAGCTCTGCTATATACTCGCCCTAACCAGCAAATATAATCTTTTATAGCAAATATGCAATAGAAGTAATTCTCCCAGCTAAGCCTTCATCTGCTTAGCTGGGAGAGTTTTATGCTGCTATCCGTTTAGTTTCAATTCTGGGTTTCCTGTATTACTTCAGAATCTTGAATTTGCCAATAATGGGCAGTTCCTTTGCGCGGCCATTGACGGCATTGATAATACCGATGATGGCCAGCACCGTAAAGAGAATGCTCACAAGGCCGATGATGCTTACGATAAAACCAAGACGCCAGGAGATCGCATAGATGATGGTACTGAGAATACCGTAAACAATACCGTATGCAATCGCTGCAAGCAACAGAACCAAGCCCTGGTTGCTGTGATACCGGGCGAATTTGGAATTCTTTGCTGCCAGTATGGGGATCAGCACCAACGGACCGAAGTATGCCAGGATCGCCATGCCCTTATTCTGATCGATATCTGCCTTATCAAATTCTGCGGTGGTATCGGCGGTGTTGTTCAGTGCTGCCATCTTTGCGCCAAAGTCTGCCTGCTGGGGAGCAGGATTCTGCTGAACAGGTGGTGCCTCCTGGACCGGGGTTGCCGGTGCTGCAGGAGCAGCCGTTTCATTAGGAGCGCCGCAGCCGGGGCAGAATTTTACGCCGTCATTCATCTGGGTTCCACATTTTCCACAAAAAGCCATAATAGTTCCTCCTTCTCAAGTTAGCCGAAATTCAGATCCGGCAATTCATATGTATGGTCAACTGTTACTGTTCCTTCCGCAAAGGAAATAGCAAGATAGAT
>JAZNNO010000029.1:0-4944 GCA_045580345.1 Faecousia sp. | reverse complement strand
CTCCTGGCCGTCTACGTAGAATACATAGACGCGGGTCAGCTCCTGTGCGGTACCCAGGTCGAAGGTGACCTTAGAGCCGTCCAGAGATGCTACGGGGTGGTCTGCTACCACAGGACCGGTTGCGGGGATCTCTTCCTGGGCAACCAGGATGGTGCCACAGACGGAGCACTTCTTGCCCTCGGTCAGGCCGGGCTCGGTTGCGGTTGCTTCCTTACCGGGGATGATCTCCTCGGTGTGGCCCAGGGCGGGAATCTTAACCGTTTCATTACTGATGACTTCGCCACACTGGCAAGTAACGATAGTTGTCTCAGAACCCGCCTCAGTACAGGTAGCATTTACAGTAGTCTTTTCTGTGGTGGTGTTGGCATGATCGCAGGCACGTCTTACCTTAAAGTAAGTGGTCTGTGCATACTCAGAAACAGCCCCATCTCCCTTGGCGGTGAACATCTCATACTCACCCGCATAGGAGCTCAGAATAGGCGCGTTGCCACTGGTTGTCTGCACAGCTTTCTGCTTGCCGGTCACTTCAACATAGCCGCCCTTAACAGTCACATCCTTGGCATAAAGACCAATGCCGGAATAATCATAGGCAGAAGAATTGCTGTTATTGATAACATTCACAACACTGTTGCCGGTAATCGTTATTGTAGTGGGATACAGAACGCCCTTCATATTAGACTGGAAAACGCCTGCGCAGAAGCTGATATGGGAATTGCTTTCCACTGTCACCTTAGCATTATTAACGGTTATGCCATAACTGCTGTAGCCTGCGGTAAACACGGGGTGCTTGCCGCCAACACCGTCATTGTTCTTAACTGTCAGGTTGCAGTTTTCAATAGTGGTTTTACAATAAGCGGCACCGATAACAGCATAGACACCACCAGCATAGGTCTTTTCAATATTGAACGTACCGCCGGAAATGGTCAAATAAGATTTGCCGCTCACAGTAAGCATGGAGGCGCTGTTATCACCGCCGGTAACATTCAAGACAGCATCCTGTGCACCTGTAATGTACAGCTTTCCCTTACCGACAGCACCTGCTGCCGATGCATAGCTTATGAAATAACGATTTATGTTCTCGCCGTTGGCGTCTTTACCGGAATTATAGGGCACAATGATGTTGTTGACACCTTCATAAGCCACCTTCAGTTCACCGTCGAAACGAGCAACAAGGAATGATTCGACATCTTGATACTCAGCATTCCGAATGGTTACTGTAGGAACACCGTCGATAATAGCAAAAGAATAGTTCCATTCTGCATCGGCAGTTACCGCTACCGGAGTTGCGCCATCTGCGCCATTGATCCAGTAGAAGGCTGCGGGAATATCCGCAGTATAAGAATCGGTGTCGACAGTAACCGTAGTACCCCAAAGGGTAACAGTGGCGCTCATCACATCGACGGTTTCGCGGGACAGTTCGCCACCGCAGACAGAGCAATATATTACACGCTCATAAGATGTTTCGGTCACATTCTCCTTAACCGGTGCAGCTTCAACGTGTCCCTGAGCGGAAATCACAGTCTGTTCAACAAGTATCTCGCCACAGGTAGAACATTGTTTGCCCTCGGTCAGACCGTTTTCCGTACAGGTCACATCTTTGCCGGGCAGAATCTGCTCAACGTGGCCCACTGCCGCATTCACAACAGTTTCACGGGACAGTTCCCCGTTGCAGGTAGCACAGTATACCACCAAGTCATAAGAAGCATCCTGGGTACAGGAGCCTTCAATCACATTTTCCTTTACAGGGGTGCTCTCCGTGTGGCCAAGGGCAGGAATGGTCTGCGCATTTTCGATCTTACCGCATTTGGTACATTTCGTTTTGTCGGTCTTACCGGCAGTGGTACAGGTAGCCGGATAGCCGGCAGCAGTAATCTCCCAGGTATGGCCCAAGGCAGGAATCACTTCCTGGGGAGTTATAATTTCACCGCAAGCAGAACATTTCTCACCTCTGGTCAGTCCGTCCGTAGTGCACGTCGCAGCCTTGCCGGAAATCGTCACCTTCTTGTGGGCAACTGCGGCAATGGTTTCGCCCTTTTCCAGGATCTCACCACAAGTCTTACATACCAGATCACCGGTATAACCGGGTGTACCACAAGCTACATCCTTCTGACCCAATAGCTCCGTATCAGCATCACAAACGCGAAGATACACAGTCAGCTTGCCGGTGGTATTGTCCAAAACACCGGCTTCAATGCCATCCCAGCCGGGTTTCATATCTAAGGTCTTCAGAACTGTATCAGACTGCAAATTACCGCTGTTATCATAGCGGGCAACACGCAGATGACCTCTTGCCGCTTCGCCGGTAGCATTCATCCAGGTTAAACGGTAGGCAACTTTTTTGTTGGTTAGTTGCTCGGTTGCAGACTGGTAAACACCGGTATCACCGTCATAGAACTTGATGGTATGCTCCAAGCCGTTGGTATAGAGCTTGTAATCATCAACCAGCACTTTCGTGCTCATACTCATACTGGTCATGCTAATAGTGGAAACCGGTGTAGTAATAGTGCCCAGCGCTACATTCTCCACCTGCTGTAACACGGTATCATTGGCATCCAATATGGAATATGTACAAGTATTGGCTGCAAAATCCATCTCACGACGAAGGGTATACTTCGTGTTGGCAGACAACGTCAGACCGCTAATCTTGGTATAGGATCCGCTCTTGCCGTAGTAAACAGCATTGGCTGCAAGCTTAAAGCCGTCATTGGTGCCAGCAGAAAGCAGGGTTACATATCTTGTAGTATAGGTTGACATTTTCGCAGGCAAAGTAACAGACACTTCCCAAACCTGCCGCGTGGCATAGCTGTCGCCGGCAGTGATGTTCTTGGGGATCTTTACATTGCTCAGGGTGGCTGTGCCGGTCAGCGCCAAAGCGCCATTTTCAATCAGCAGATCCGTATTTGCTTCCCAACCCTGTACATCCTTAGCATTGGTGCCATTAAACACAGTGCCGTCAGCATAAGCAAAGTCCTCTGCATAAGCAGGGTGCTTCACATAGCGGTCAGCCTCACGGGTAATAACCGGCTGCACATTCTCAGCGGTCTCAATCCAGTATCCACAAGAGCCAACGCCATTGATTGTGCTGTCTGCAATGATTTGGCCGCCGGGGAAGGTAATGGTATTGCCATCGGCGGTGAAAGTAGGATCGCTGTCAGCGACCTTAAAGGATTCCAAGGTCACACCGGCAGTGGTATCGGGAGTCAAGCGCCAAATATTCCGGCCGTTGGCATACATACCGGACAGCACAAAGCCATCATTCCAAGCGTTGGGAAGTTCAATAGGCTTGCGGTCAGAGTAACCTGCCACACGAGTTAGTTCATCCAACGCCTGGGAAATGGTCTCCATACGATCATTGTAAACGACCAAACCTGCGTCACCTTTAAAATTGGCGGCGCCACGGTACATATAGACCAGGAAAGGCTTGGGATCCAGCAAGCCTACATGGTAGAGATATTCGGTATAGTAGGGGCTGTTTTTTACAGAGTTATCTCTGCCGCTGTAGTCGTATTCTGCAACCCAGACGCTAATATTCTTTGTATCAGTTGCGCCATAGGCGCCGCGCATTCTGTTCACATTGAACATCAGGGAATTATATGGATTGTCTGCGTAGACAGCCTCATTATGGGACTGAATATTTTTATACAGATAGACATCCTCATCCACAAAAAAGTCGCTGTTAGGTCCGGAGTTATACATATTCAAGTTGGAGGTATTACCGGTTTTCCAGGAGTTACCAGCGTAGACACCTGTCGAGCCATCATTGCTCATATAGCCCAGCCAGGTCGCAGTATCGGATACCACGTAGTCAGACACAGTGGCATTGGGATAACGCGCAGCCATAGGATTATAAACCGCATCGGTCATATATGCAGAAATACGGTTGGCCATAACCTTATTCCAAATAGCCTGGCAGTTTCCGTATGCTGTCTTAAAGGTGCCCAGGTACTGGTTGGGCCAAATGCTGAACAACTCAGAGCGCCGCTCCGGTTTGCTGTGATCGGGCTCCGGCGTATGGAACACAAAACCGCGCTCCTCTAGCAAAGGACGGACATCCGTATTGAACTTGGGGTTGTTATAGATATCAGCATAAATATTGGTATTGGTAACTTCGCCTTCATCGGGATTGCCATAATAGACATCTCTGTAAATATACCAGTTATGCATAGCAGTATACTCAGTATCCAGAATAATGCCGTCAAGCTTACCGCCGATAGCATAATACGCCTCGATAAACTGGGTTACCAGAGCCTTCAGCTGGGCTACACCGTCATCGGCATAGATCACATCCTCCGCAACTGTTAGGGCATTAAGAGTCTTAAAAATACGGATATAACGCATACCTACGGGCAGCGCGTCCAATTTGGTCTTCATCGTTTGGGCATAGGACGCAAAGTTGCTGGAACCACTCAGGGTCACTACGCCATCGCTTACAGACACACTCATAACAGGCGCATTTTCCAGATTGCCAAATAAAGATCTGTCCACTTCGTCCCAGGTCAGGCCGTAAAAAGGTTTTTCGGCCACAGTCCCGGTAGCAGCCTTTGCGGTAGTTCCCATTGCGGGAATCATTGCAAAGATCATCACCAGCGCCAAAAACAACGCAAGCACTCTCTTCATAGTATAGTCCTCCAAATCATTGTTCGGTGGGATTTTCAGACCACCTTATAAGTATAGTACTGTCACTATATCACACCAGACCTTTTCGGTCAATATTGTCTAACATTTTTATGAAACTTTGTAAGAAATGACAAATCCCGTCAAAAAAAGTACAGAAAACGCAAAAAACTTCAGCCCGCCTTAAATGGCGGGCCGAAGCCGTTAAGGTTTATGCAATTGGTTCAGCTTTTCCTTGCGGTCAGCTTACACGGTGATCTCTGCAACCATCATATAGGTTGTACCGTCTGCGGTCTTGTAGCTTACACGCATTACATAGGTACCCGCTAC
>JAZNNO010000028.1:0-103231 GCA_045580345.1 Faecousia sp. | reverse complement strand
ACCACATCCAATGCCGTCCACCAGGCTTCCAAAGTGGAAGGAGAGGCACAGAAAGAATACCTGCAGTGGTTGTACGATTTTGAATATGATAAACTCGGCTTGCCCAGCCCTGACCTGGTAATCTACCTGGATGTGCCTACAGACTATACAGAGAAAATGCTCCGCTCCCGGGAACAGGCGACCAATACCCATGCGGATATCCACGAGCAGGATATGCAGTACCTTGCCACCTGCCGGGAAACCGGCCGGGCCGCCGCCGCCTACTACGGCTGGACAGTGATCTCCTGCGTAAAGGACGGGCAAATGCGCTCCATTGAGGACATTCACGCAGAAATTTACCGCCATGTACAGGCTTGTTTGGAGGATTAAGTATGGTTTATGTATTGCTGGGAACCGGCTTTGAAGAAATGGAAGCCCTTGCCCCTGTGGATCTGATGCGCCGGGCCGGCATTGATGTGCTGACCGTAGGCGTTACGGGCAAAATTGTATACGGTGGCCACAATATCGGTGTGGAAGCCGACATTTTGCTGGAAGAAATGGACTTGACTCAGCTGGAAATGATCGTTCTGCCCGGCGGTTTGGGCGGTGTCGCCTCTGCAAGAGCCAGCCAGGGCGCTATGGATGCGCTGAAGTTTGCCTGGGAAAATGATAAGTTTGTAGCCGCTATCTGCGCTGGTCCTACGGTTTTGGCCGATTTGCATATCACCGACAACAAGCAGGTTACCTGCTACCCCGGCTGTGAAGAACAATTGGAAAGCGCCCTTATGAACGATCGTGTCCCCTGTATTCGTGACGGCAAGCTGATCACCGGTGCTTCTGCCGGCTGCGCTATCCCCTTTGCTTTGGCGCTCATTGAAGCGCTGAAGGGCGAGGAGACCGCAAACGCTATCGAAAAGCAGATCGTGATCCGCTGACAGGAGGTTTTTATGGACAACTATAAGGACAACAACCCGGAGTCCAAAGATCCGGAGTGGTTGGAACGGCTTTTGAATGGAACGGATGCGCCCTGGGAACAGGACTATACCGCTCCTGCCACAGAAGAAACCAAGAAAGTACCTTCTGTCGCTCAGTCTACCAATTCCCGGGATGCTGAGCTGGAACGTATCTTGATGGAAAACTGGTCTGATACTGAACCGGCGTCCGAAACCGTTGAAAAAGAGACTAATATCTTTGACGACGATTTTGAGATCGATGCGCTGCTGGCTGCGGATGCTCTTGAAAAAGAACCGGAGGAAGCAGCCGTTCCCACTGATATTTCTGAATTTGAACCGGATTTCTTTAGCGATGAGCAAGAAGCCGAGGAAGAGCAAGAAGCAGAATCGGAAACTGCAGCACCTCCCCGGAAAGGCCGTCCCAAGCGCCAAGCCGGTTACGGTTTCTTAGGCATCCCCCACATCATATCCACTGTGATTTGGCTGGTTTTGATTGTAACCATCGGTGTTTCTCTTGGTAGAACGCTGTGGGTATGCTGTGCAGATTTGATGGCTTTCGGCAAGGAAGACAGAACTGTATCTATCACCGTTACGGAAGACGACAATATTGATTCCATTGCAAAAAAGCTGGGAAAAGCCGAGTTGGTTCGTTACCCCAACCTGTTCAAATTCTTCGCCAAGGTCACTGATAAGGCTGACAATATCGGCGTGGGCACTTTCACCTTAAATGCGCAGCTGGACTACAACGCCATGATCAATGCTATGTATGATTACGGCCTTGGGCAACAAGTGGTTACCCTGATGTTCCCGGAAGGCTATAACTGCGCGCAGATCTTTAAGCTTCTGGAAGACAACAAGGTTTGTACCGCAAAAGACCTGGAAGAGTACTGTATGAAAGGCGAGCTGAAGGATTATTGGTTCCTGGAAGGTATTTCCAGAGATTTCAAATATTGCCTGGAAGGCTATTTGGCGCCGGATACCTACAAGTTCTATGTTGATGACTCCCCCCGCCGTGTTTTGGAGAAGTTCCTGGATGAGTTCGATCAGCGTTTCACCGACCTGATGAAGGAAGATTTTGAAGAAATCAAGCAGACTTATGCTAACCGGCTGAAGAGCAAGGGCTACAATGATGCCTATATCAAAGAACACACCTTGACCGTGCAGGATGTGGTCACTTTGGCTTCCATCATTCAGAAGGAAACCGCCTCCGATGCCGAGTGCTATGACATTGCATCTACCTTCTACAACCGCTTGGTTGCCAATATGCAGTTGGGCGCAGACGCTACTGTTTACTATGCTATCGGTGACTATTTCTGGGAGACCGAAGTATTGACTCAGGCGCATTTGGACACCGACAGCCCCTACAATACCCGTAAAAACGGCGGCATCCCCCCCAGCGCCATCTGCAATATGGGTGTTCACGCGCTGTATGCCGCATTGGAGCCCAACGATACCGACTACTACTACTTTGTGTATGACACAACTAAGAAGGCTCACCGTTTCGCAAAAACCGAGGCGGAGCACCTCAACAACTTGAAGGAATTGGGATACTAATGGCAAAATTGGAATTATTAAGTCCCGCCGGTGATATGGAACGGCTGCAAATGGCCGTTCTATATGGCGCGGACGCGGTATATTTGGCAGGCACTGCCTTTGGTATGCGCTCCTTTGCGGGAAACTTTACGCCCGAGGAGCTTCCCAGGGCTGTGGAATTCGCTCACAGCCACGGGGTAAAGGTTCACGTCACAGTGAACACCATGCCCCGCAATGAAGAAATCGCCCAGCTGCCCCCCTATTTGGAGCAGCTGCAGGATGCAGGTGTGGATGCGCTGATCGTTGCTGACTTGGGTGCTTTCACCCTGGCGGGCAAATATGCCCCCAAGTGCGAGCGGCATATCTCCACCCAGCAGTCTATCGCCAATTACGAATGCGCCCAGGCCTGGTATGATTTAGGTGCCAAGCGCGTGGTATTAGCAAGGGAGCTGAACTTAGACGAGATCCGCACCATTCGTGAAAAGACCGATAAGGATTTGGAGATCGAGACCTTCGGTCACGGCGCTATGTGCGTCAGCTATTCCGGTCGGTGTCTGCTCAGCAATTATATGACCGGGCGGGATTCCAACCGGGGCGCTTGCGCCCAGCCCTGCCGCTACCAGTATGCACTGGTGGAAGAAAAGCGGCCAGGAGAGTATTTCCCGGTGTTTGAGGACGAAAAAGGCACTTACATTATGAACTCCCGGGATATGTGCACCATCGACCATTTACAGGATTTAATGGATGCGGGCATCGACTGCATCAAGATCGAAGGCCGGGCAAAGTCAGCTTACTATGCCGCCATTGTCACCGGCGCTTATCGCCATGCCATTGATGACATCGTGGCCGGACGGCCTGTGGATCCGGTTTGGCGGGACGAAGTGGAACATGTAAGCCATCGGTACTACTCCACCGGGTTCTACTATGGCTTCCCCGGACAGTACACCGAGCATTCCCGATACATACGCCAGTGGCAGATCTGCGCCATTGTGGAAAGCTGTGACGAAAACGGTCTTGCCCTCTGCAGCCTGCGGAACAAGTTCTCCCAGGGCGATGTTTTGGAGGCTGTGGGCCCCGATATGCGCCCCTTCCCTTTTACTGTCGCAGAGATGTGGACAGAAGAGAAAGCGCTCTTGGAGCAACCCAAAACGCCCCAGATGAAGTTTTATATACAGCTACCCAAACAAGTTCCCGCTATGAGCATTCTCCGCCATAGTGTGGAGCTTTCCGGAAAGTAGAAAACAGGCTGTGTCTGATGACACAGCCTGTCTTATTAGTTCTTCTCATGTTTTATCTGAAGAATTTCTTCATTGTAGAATTCAGAGTTCTTTTGCAATTCCTTGTTGAGGATTTCCTGCCCGTGGATCTCTGTCAAAGTTTTCTCTTTGGAGAAAAGGTTTGTTCCCAACGCCAAGCGATCGCCCTTAATCTCCACACCCATAGCCGCCAAGGTGGTGGGGAACATATCAAACACACCAAACTGCCGGTTCTTCTCCTGCTTAGGTTCTACAGCAGAATTGATAATACAGTTATAGATGGTGCGGGTATATTCCTCGTCAAGGCTTTCCAGAAATTCCGGATCCATGGTCAGATGGTCGCCGCTAATGACAATGGTGGTGTTCTCATAAAAGTCCTGCTGCTGGATCCATGTGACAAACTCATAAACCATAGACGAAGAACAGGACAGCACATTGGCATACTGATTATCATACTTCTGCTCACAATGCTCGCAAACATAGCCGTCCGGGAAGTGGGTATCCGCGGTCAACATTGTCAAATTAAAGGGCTGATCCTTGGCGGCCAGCTCTGTGAGGGTCTCCTTGGCAAAATCAAAGAGTTTCAAGTCTTCATAGCCCCACCACTGGGCATAGCCCTCCGGCAGCTTGCCAGCGGCGATCATGGCTTTTGTATCGCCGATCTCATAGCCACCATGCTCCGTAATATAATGTCTGCGACCGCCAAATCCTGCATCGGAGCCCATGAGGAACACCTGCTTATAGCCCTGCTCCTGCAGCAGGTTGCCGATAGAGATAATGCCGGGCATATAGGGCACATCTTCACCACCGAAATTACCGGACAGCAGCGGCACTTTTACCGGCAGGCCGGAGGTTTGGGACACCAGGGCAGATGCGGTCCAGGTGGTTCCGTCATAATTTAGCGCACCGCCAAGGCCCTGGCTTTCAGAGAAGTTCACATAGGTATCTGCCAGCTGGGCAAGCTCCGAAATATAATCGTTGGCAACACCGTCGCCATCAGGATCCTGGGCATAGGTGTTTTCCATAGACTCCAGGAAAATATAGATCAAATTTCTCTTCTGCTCAGGAAATTTCAGAATCGATTGCTCCGGTTTCACATAATTCTCTTCAATAAAATCCGAAGGTGTGGATGTGGTGACCAAATAAGATCCCACCTTCAATTCCATACAGAAGAACAAAAATGCGATCACCAAAAGCCAGGCAGAAATGCGGATATAATGCTCCCGGAAAAAGGTGCACACCTTACCTTCCGTGTATTTCCGATAACAGGCAAAGCGCGCAGATAGTTTTTTCATTCTGCCGGAAACACACATATACAAAACAAACAGCGGCACTGCTAGCAGAATGCTCCAGGAACCAACATGGCTCACCGCTCTACCAGTATAATAAGAAGGCGTACCGTCTGACGGCGCTTTCATCTGATACAATATCTGATCCAGACGAATATCGTCATAATTGATCAAAAACCAAATAGTTGTGAAGAAAACCACACAGGCCAAAAGCAGCAGAAATCCGGCAGTGATGATTCCTGCCCGCTTCCGCTTATCTATCTTTTTCTCTTTGATCTCAGCATCCATAGATACTACCTCGTTTTTATTTTCAGTCTATCAAAAGAATATGAACAAATCTTGCATGATATATAAAATATTCTTACGCCTTTGTTTCTGCACAACATTATACCTCTTTTTTTCGCAAAAAGAAAGAGGTATTTTATAAAAAACAGTTCCGTTGCAACTGCAACGGAACTGTTTTTCTTTAGTTATCTTCCCGGTGGCGTTCTATGAAATCCATATACCGGTTCCAGTCCGTACGGGACAGGAAATGGTGGCCGGGACGGCGGTGATAGCCGATATGTCCGGCAGGAAAAATCACATCATCATCCGGCATTTCTCCGTTGTGGACAAAGCCGGTCAGCCCCTTATCCTCCCAAGCCTTGGACGCTGCAACACAGGACAAAAACTCACTGTCCGGGCTGGCCCAGCCATCCATGGCCGCAGAAGCCACATACACATAGCGGGGCGCAATGGTTGCCAGCAGGAAATGCTGATCGAAGCCTTCCGGAATGCAAGTCTGTGCAAAATCCTTATACTTCTTGCAGAACCAGTAACCCACGCCCATAATATTTTTAATGGTTTCTCCTGTCTCGCCATACTTACCGGCGATCTTCTTCACACCCAGGCTGCCTCTTGCCAAAGCAGCGCCGCTGCAGCCGGAATCGTTGGAGAATACATAGCGGAAACGCTCATCCATCATACCGGCAACCAAGGCCGTCTTACCCAAACGGGAGTGGCCGATCACCGCTGCCTGAGAAATATCCAGGCCGGGCAAAGTTTGGGCATAGTCCAAAACCCGGCTTGCCGCCCAGGCCCAAATGGCGATCTTGCCGCAGGTGTCTTTCTGATCCCGTCCGTTTTTCAGCAAGACCTTGGCGAGGCGGTCATCAAAATCAGAATCCGGACAGGCATCATTATCCTCAGTTACATCTCCATAGAAGAAGGATAACACGCTGAATCCACGGTCGGCGATTTCTTCAATAGGGTAGTAATACTGCTCCTTAGATTTGAAACACAGAAACACAAAGAAAGGATGGTCTTTGCCGTCATTGTGGAGCAGGCGCTTTACTGGAAAGGTGTGACTACCCAGTTCTGTGGTGATGGTCATATCCACCTGAGTCAGTTGACAATTGCCGCAGCAGAAACGGCCCTCCAGCATCTTAGGCTCGGAAACCGTCATTTCAAAGGGTATGTCCGGAACATAGCCGTATTCATTATCCAGCAGGATCTTTTTCATTTGCTTTGCATCCAGCAGCTCGGGAAGCTTTGCTTCCTGCAAAAGTTTTTCGATCTGACTCATAACTACGCTCCTATTCTTTAGCTTTTTTCTTTTCAAAATACAGGAAATATACCACTGCGCCTGCCCCGCCCAATCCAATTGCGGCAATCACGATCCACAGCACAGAATAGTCGGCTGCATTTTTGCCATTGGACACTTCCGGGGGGTGGGTATTTTCCGTATTTGGGGTAAATTCAGCGGAAGCTTGGGTCGGCGCTGTCAAGGTATCTTCCGTTGTCACTTTGGTAGAAAGGGTTTCATTTGTAGAGTTGTCCCCTATGGGTGTTTTGGTTGCGGTGGGTTTGGTTGCCTGGGTAGAGGGTCTTGTAGGTTTCGCCACAGAAGGTTTGGTCGTCTGCTGCCCGGTGGGCTTGACAGTCTGACCTTCAGTGGGTTTGGTAGTAGGCGCTGTGGTAGGTTCTGTGGAAGTTGTAGGTTTTGCGGTAGGTTTCGTTTTCTTCAATACCAAAGTCACAATTTGACCCTGGGGAACTTCCACGATCCCGGTTTCCACACCATCACAGCCGGGTTTCATCTGCACCTTCTGAATTACTTTCTGGGACACCTGCTTGGAATCGGCACTATGAAAAGTTGCCACCACTTCCATGTCTTCCGTTTCATTGCTGCCATTCAACCAGGACAGCCGATAAGCAACATCCTCGCTGCTTTTCGCATCCTTTAACTGTATGCCGGTTTTGGCATTGTAGCACTCCATATCTGTCGTTACGCCTGTGGGATAGAGCTTATAATCATCCACAAAGATCTTCCCTGTTACATCGGCGCAGGAAATTGCGATTTTGGTAACAGGTAAGGAAATCTTTTTCATAGGAATGTCCTTTGCCTGTCCCATCACTTTGCCTGCGGCATTCAAAACAGTATAGTGGCACAGCTGTCCGTTCCGGAAGTCCACTTCCCGCTTTACGATGTATTTCTGTCCGGCGGTCAGTTTTACACCGGGCAATTCTTCATAGCTGCCTTCGGCATCATAATACACCTTGCCATCTGCAACCTTGATGCCGCCATCGCTGCAGGTAAGCAGCTTCAGTTCGCCGTCCATATTCTGCGGCAGCGTAACAGACACTTCCCAAACCTGCTGTTTGGCATAGTAATCGCCGGCGGTTATATTCTGAGGGAGTTTTTGATTGGTCATGGTTGCGGTTCCGGTAAGGGCCAGGGCTTTGCCGCCACTTACAGTTTGGACAGTAGGATTATCTCCGGTCACCTGCCAGGAAAGCTGGGGTTTTGCTGTGGCTGCGTTAAAGACCGTGCCGGTATTATACTTTTCAAAATCCTCCGCAAAAGAGGGGTTTTTGCTATAGCGGTCCGCATCGTTTGTGATGACGGGCGTCACATTCTTAGGTGTTTCGATCCAGTAGCCATAGCTGCCTACCACGCTTATGGATGCTGTTTCGATCAGCTTGCCCTGGGGGAATGTGATGGTCTGTCCCTTGGCTGTAAAGGTGGGATCCTTTGCCGCAACTGCAAATTTTTCCGGGTCGATTTGATCCATATCCGGTGTCAATCGCCACAGATTCCGCCCGTTGGCATAGATGCCGGAAAGGAGAAACGGGCTGTTCCAGGTTGCAGGAACTTCTATGGGCTTTCTGTCCGCATAGCCCGCCACCCGGGTCAGTTCTGCCATAATTTGCTGCAAAACCTTTGCCCGCTTGTTATATTCCGCGGTGGTTTCAAAGGCCTTGTCGTACATATAGATGCAGAAGGGTTTGGGGTCTAATAAGCCGATATGGAAAATAGATTCTGTATAATAAGGCGTATTGGAGGGTGTTCCGACCTTATCGGGAGAATAGTCGTATTCCGCAACCGTAATTGCCACATTTCCACCGGAGGCTGCATACATATTCTTCATCAGGTTCACATCCCACAGGATGCGGTTAAAGGGCGTTGCAGCAAACTCCGCGCCGTTATAGGCTACGGGGTTGTTATAGGTCGGCTGGCCGTCCACGGCAAAGAAATCATTGGAAAGCCGGGAGCCGTAGGTATTGTGGTGGGAAGTAACACCAACAGGCACGCTGTTGCCTGCCACATATTTATGTTCGCCCTTGTCGCTTAAATCCTTCAGCCAGGCGTTGGTGGCACGGGATTGATAATCGTACAAGCGGGTTGTCGGCATATACTGGGCCAAAGGTTCATAGACCGCATAGGTCATATAATTATTCAGACGAATGCGCATAACCGTGTCCCAAATGGTCGGGCAATCGGCATATTCTTCCTTTTCTGCGCCCTTTAATCTGGGGTATATGCCCCAGATCTCCGTCTTCGCGCCATCCGGATAGAACCTAAATCCTCGCTCCGCCAGCAAGGGGCGAATATCTGTCTTATAACGAGGGTTCCCTACGATATTTTCATAAACACCCATGGCACCCTTGGAATAAAGATACCAGTTGTAGGTATCCACATACTCCACATCCAGCACCACACCATCCAGCTTGCCACCGATTTCCGCATAAGCCTTGATGAACTGGGAGAACACAGTCCGCAGTTTCTCTACACCCTCTTCAAAATAGATAGTGTCCTCTTGCAACTGGAACACATCACTGCTCTTATGGAGCACAATGTTTCGCATTCCCTCCGGGTATTCGTCCAGAGTGCTTTTCAGATTGGAAGCGATCTTGTTAATATCTCTGCCGGCGCCAGCGCCGGATAGGTACACTTCGCCGTCTTCCACAACCACACTGATCATAACTCTTCCCTCCAAATTCGGGAATTTCGTTCGGTTAAAATCAGAAGATCCGATGCCGTAATAGGGCTTTACCGCAACGGTTTCCGCTCTGGCGGGAATCATCGGTGCAAGCAGGGCCAATGCCAAAAGAAACGCAAGAATTTTTTTCATATCGTTTCCTCCCAATTCTGTACTCTTTGTATTATCTTTCTGATCGGCGGTTATGCTCGTCTAAGTAGGCAATGACCGCGTGAGGGTCATTGGCAGTCAGGTTGGTGAAGGGGAATTGCATTGCCCGCTCCACCTGTTCGGTGGTGTCGGTGATGTAGCCCCAAGCTTCCAGACCGTATTTTTCAGCCAAGTCAATGAGCTCCTGCACCTCCGCATCAGTAAACCGCAGAGGCACAGCCAAAGCGCAGGCATTCTCCAGTACCCGCTCCTCAAACCGCTCCATGCGGACAGGCGGCTGGCAATGGTACTTCACGTTGGGATATTCCTTCTGAATGTACAGGAGGGTCTGGGCATCAAAGCTGTCAATAACGGTCTTTTCCAAAAGGCCGTACTCTTCCAGCATCTCGATGGTCTTATCCACCACATAGGGCCGCTGGTCTTTGATCTCCAGGTCGATGTACATATGCGCAGGCGCTTCCTTGACAATACAATCCAGGGTCTCGGCAAGGGTAGGAATGCGCTGTCCGGGGTAGCCGAATTTCACACCGGCATCTAACTTCTTCAGCTCTTCCAAAGTCATAAAATTTACAGCGCCGATGCCGTCGGTGGTACGGTTGACCATACTGTCGTGAATGACCACCAAATGGCCGTCCCGGGTCATCTGCACATCAAACTCCAGGAAGTCCACATTTTGCCGAAAAGCCTCCCGGAAAGAGATCAGCGTATTCTCCGGCATATAGCCGCAGCAGCCTCTGTGGCCCATAACACCTAATTTTTCTTTAGTCTGTTTCCACATATTACAGCGCCTCCAGGAATTCCTGCAACCGGGCTGCCAGAACATGGTGACCGGCATCGTTAAAGTGCAGGCCGTCAACGGTGTACTTTTCTTTATCTTCCGGCTTCGTGGGGTCGATGCCCAGCTTTTCATACAGGTCCAACACGGGGATGTCGAACTGGGCAGCAGTCTGCTTGACCGCATTGATATAGCCAAACAGATTCTTGGCATCCGGCGCTTTTTGGGGTCTGTGAGAAGGCGCAGAGCCATCCATTCCGTCGTAGCACAGGCGAGCCGAGGTCATAAACACCACGGTCTTGTCCGGATGCTGCGTCTTAATAAGGTTCATCAGAAAATACACGCCGCCGCAGAAGGTTGCAGGGGTGGTATCACCGATTTCGCCAAAGGGGGCATCGCCGTGAATATAGTCGTTGATGCCACCATAGACAACGATGATATCCGCATCCTTGTTCAGGTCATAGGCCCGACCGCAGAAGCACAGGTCGTGCCGGGGCTTTGCGCTGGGCTTTCTTTGGTGAGCCAGGCGGGTGCCACCGATGCCGTAATTGTAGGTTGCGGCCAGGCCGCAATTCTTCTTCAGAACATTGTCATAGCGGTTATTGGCACGGTCTGTAACGCCAACGCCCTCTGTGTTGCTGTCGCCGAGAAAATCGATAATTTTGCCTTTTAGTTCCATAGAAGTCACCTTTCCTTTTCGTATATGGCAAATTATAGCACAGAGAAAACGCCTATGCAATAGGTCGAAACAAAAAAAGAACGAAGCAAAAGCTTCGTTCTTTTTTGATGTTTCAAATCTAATTATTCAATTCGCTTACTATGTGCCCAAGCGATCGCGCTATATGTAACAAACCCTAAACACATTCCATAATTGTAATTCTGAAAACCACTAACAACAAAAGATACAACGCCAATAATAGCATAAATTCCAAATAATATTGTTCCAAAAAACTCAAACAAATTCAAAAACCGCTCAGGACAATTAGAGTTTTTCACTTGGATGAATACCATTAAAAACATTCCAAAGAACCAAATACCAGATACTATCGGTGTCATTATAATCATATTTGCTTTATCTTCCGCTATTCCAAAAAACACAAACAGCACATACACCAACAAAGCAATCAACATTGGGATAAGCAAAGATAGCTTTTTGTTCCCAAACATTTTATCAAGTAGCATTCTCATGATATCATCACCGCCTTGGGTTTAGTATAGCATAAATTTGCACGAAGTGCAACATCGTTGGCGTCAGCCCACATCGTTTGTGCGAAGCACAACATTGTTTGCCCTAAGGCAACCTCGTTTTGTGTCCGCCAGAACGAAATGATGTTGACCTAAAGGTCAAATGATGTTTGCGGTTTCACCGCAAAACGATGTTGTGTCCTGCGGACACAAACACAAAAAGAAAGACACGATTTTCATGGTGTCTTTCTTTTTGGAGGTACCGGCCAGATTTGAACTGGCGGATCAGAGTTTTGCAGACTCGTGCCTTACCACTTGGCTACGGTACCATTTATAAAAACAGGAACGCTTTTGCGTTCCTATTCTATTTGATTGGAGCGGGTGACGAGGCTCGAACTCGCTACCTCCACCTTGGCAAGGTGGCGCTCTACCAGATGAGCTACACCCGCAGCTTGGTGCCGACCGTCGGAATGGAATTGCTTCGATTCCGGATCAGTCAGTACTTGGTGCCTCCGGTCGGAAACGAACCAACGACACGCGGATTTTCAGTCCGCTGCTCTACCTACTGAGCTACAGAGGCATATAGTGGAGAGCTTACGCTCTCCACAGATGCGTTATATGGCGACCCGGAACGGACTCGAACCGTCGACCTCCAGCGTGACAGGCTGGCGTGCTAACCGACTGCACCACCGGGCCAAATATGGTGGGAACAACAGGGCTCGAACCTGTGACCTCCTGCTTGTAAGGCAGATGCTCTCCCAGCTGAGCTATGCTCCCGATTCCATCGCTTAGCGCTTTACATCTCAGCGACGTGGTTTATTATACACATAGACATAAACTTTGTCAAGCACTTTTTTGATTTTTTCTAAGCATTTTTTCAGTTGCCCGGAATTGCACCGGGCAACTGAAAAATACGTCAATTTTTCTTCTCCAGCTCCTCTACCTTGGCAACCAAGCCTTCCAGCATATCCCTTAGACCACGCTTGGCCAAAACCTGGGGCAGGTCAAATCCGGAGCCACGGTTACCCTCGATCAGCAGCGGTCCGTCGGGGGTGATGGCCACATCCCAACCAATGAAGTGGATCTGGTCATTGACCAAAGCTGCCTCCAGGCACATAGCCTTGATCTCCTCCCAGTAAGGCACTTCGTAGCCGTCATAGAGAATACCGGTAGCGGTGCATGCGTGCTCGTTTAGCTTCTTGTCAAGGCCTGTGCCGGTAAGCTTGCCGGTTTCCATATCGATCAGCGCCGCGCTGCCGCCCATATGGAAATTATCCGCAACGCTGGTACCGGAGCCCACACGGGTAGCCGCAAACAGCAGCCAGGACTGGCCCGCTGCCGCGCCGGTAATGACCCGCAAGGTATTAACGCAACCGGGACACAGGGCCTCCCATGCCGGGTGCTGTTTCACCAGTTCCTCTAAGCAGGCCTTGGATTCCATCGCCTTGTCAAAGAAAGCCTTTCTGTCCTCGATCTCAGCGGTAACGATCTTGGCAATGCCCTCGCCGCACTGGCCGATCTGGGGCTTATAGATGAACACGGGATTCCGCTCCAAGAAAGCTTCAAAGGCCTCATAACCGCCATCCGGATCAAAGAAATCACGGCGGGTATACTTGCCGTAGTTCTTGTGGAAATTGGTCTTATTGGAAATATAAGGAGACCACTTGATATTGGACAGCTTGGTGATGACCTGATCCAGGTAGCCCACGCTCACATAGGTCTTCCGCTGGGCGTGCTTTTTCTCATAAAACCGAAAATTCAAATAGTCCTGCAGACCGGAGCCGTAGCGCAAGGTACATACTGCGGTGTCTAAAAACATAAACCATGCCGGTTTATGGGTGGTCTTGGACAATTCCTTCAAATCGTTATAAAACCGCTTATAATTGCCCTGGAGGGCAAAGCTGATAACACCCATTCTATTTCTCCTCCAATTCCTTCAGCAAGTCTGCGATCTGCGCAGGTGTAAAAACATATTTTTCATCGCAGAACTGGCACTCTACCGGGAAAGGTTTGTCCTCCTCCACAATTTCTGCCAATTCCTTTTTGCCCAAACTAATGAGGGCTGCCTCCACCCGGTCACGGGTACAGTAGCACTTGTATTCCACCGGGGTGGTCTCCATAAACAGGATGCCCAAATCGCCGCAAACCTGTCCCAACATTTCCTCGGGAGTAAGGCCTGCATCCAGCATTGCGGTAACGGCGCCAGCTCGCTTAATGCCATTTTCCAGCTTATCAATGGTCTCATCGGGGGCACCGGGCAGAAGCTGCAGAATATAGCCGCCGGCCACCTTGACAGAGCAATCCGTATCCACCAGCACACCCAAGGCGCAGGCAGTGGGTGTCTGCTCTGACTGGGCAAAATAGGCAGTCACATCGTCGGCAATCTCGCCGGATACCAGGGGAATCGAACCCACATAGGGCTCTTTCATCTGCAGATCACGGATCACGGTCAAAGTGCCGTCTGTACCCACGGTTGCACCCACATCCAGCTTGCCGGGGTACTTTTCCACCACCGGTACATTGGGTTCGTATACATAGCCACGGACATTACCCGTAGAGTCAGAGACACAGACAATGGTGCCGATCGGGCCGTCGCCCTTGATCTGCAAGGTCATGGAGCCGTTGTCCACCTTCTGCATATTACCCATCATAGAGGCCGCCGTCAACGCCCGGCCAAAGGCCGCTGTGGCATTGGGGGTAGTCTTGTGTATTTCTGCGCCCCGGCGCGTAAGCTCTGTGGAGCGGATGGCCACGGCCTTCACAAAGCCGTCCATACTCATTCCACGCACCAAATAGTCACTCATTTGATCTTTCCCTTTCTCGCTTTGAAATAGATCCGCTGTTCCCCCGGTCTGGGGTCACAAAGCTGTCTGTCCGCAAACACCTCAATATGGGTAAAACCGGCAGTTTTCAAGTACTCTGTAAGCTGCTGCCGGGAATAGGCATATTCCTCGTGGACCTCACCGCTGCGGTACCAAAAATTCCCTTCCCGCTGGAAAATATCCATTCCGTAGGTGCAGATATTGGTCTTTTCGTCAAATTCTCCCCGCCAGACGCAATACACATCGTCGTCCTCGTCCAAGAAGATTTGGCCGTCCATTGCCCGGAGCTTTTCCGGGGTATTTACATCAAAAATGAAGCAGCCACCGGGATTGAGCGCCTTATAAACTCGCCGGATGGCCTCCCGGCAATCGTCGGGATTTGTGATATAGTCCAGGCTGTCCAACGCACAGACAGCTAAATCCACGCCTTTGGGCAGGTGGAGCTGCTGCAATTCTTGGCAGATGAACAAAGGCCGGTTGCTTAGACCGGCTGCCTTTTGGTCTGCCTGGCAGAGCATTTCCGGTGACATATCCACGCCGGTCACCTGCATACCAAGCTCTGCCAGCAGCACGGACACAGAGCCTGTCCCACAGGCTAAGTCCACAGCAGTGCGGGGTGATAGGTTTTCCCTCCGCCAAAGCAAGCAGTAAAAATCCACCACCGCGGTATAATCCACATCCTCCGTCAGCCGGTCATAGCTGGCGGCCAACGCTTTATAAGCATCCATATTTCTCTCCTGCTTACAAAAAAGCATCCCGGACAACCGTCCGGGATGCCGCAAATGTCTTATTTAACGGTTGAACAGAGTGAAGATGTCAGCATCGTCATCGGAGAAGCTGGTCTTCTTAGCGGTGGGAGCCTTGACTTCCTCCTCGGCTTCCTTGGTCTCAAAACCGGTTGCGATAACGGTCACGCGAATCTCATCCACGAAGTCATCGCAGGAAGTAGCACCGAAGATAATGTTGGCATCGGGGTTGGCAGCCTCCTGCACGATACCTGCAGCGGTCTCAACATCATCCAGGGTCAGCTCAGAAGAACCGGTAACGTTCACCAGCACGCCGGTAGCGCCGTTGATGGAAGTCTCCAGCAGGGGGCTGGCCACAGCGGCCAAAGCAGCCTGCTCAGCCTTCTCACGGCCGGAAGCAACACCCACGCCCATGTGTGCGCGGCCAGCTTCCTTCATAACAGCGGAAACGTCAGCGAAGTCCAGGTTGATAACAACGCGATCGGAGTAGCCAACCAGCTCAGAGATGGAAACCACAGCCTGCTTCAGCACATCGTCAGCGATGCCGAATGCGTTGGCAAAGGTGATCTTCTGATCGGTAACATACTTCAGACGGTCGTTGGGGATGATGACCAGGGAGTCGACCTTCTCACGCAGAGCAGCAATGCCGGCTTCTGCCTGGCGCATACGGTTAGCACCCTCGAACTTGAAGGGCTTGGTTACGATACCAACGGTCAAACAGCCAGCCTCACGGGCCAGGTCAGCCACGATGGGAGCTGCGCCGGTGCCGGTGCCGCCGCCCATACCGCCGGCAATAAAGACCATATCGGTGTTCTCCAGGATCTTGGAGATCTGTGCTCTGGATTCCTCAGCGGACTGACGGCCGATGTCGGGCTTGGAGCCTGCACCCATACCGCCGGTGAGCTTTTCGCCGATCTGCACCTTGTTCTTGCAGATGGACTTATTGAGGTCCTGCTTATCGGTGTTGATAACAACGAACTCTACGCCGTCCACACCTGCTTCGATCATACGGTTGATAACATTGTTGCCGGCGCCACCGACGCCAATCACCTTGATTTTAACTACGCGTTCCTGAAACATCTCGGGCATTATACGAATCCTCCTATGTATGGTTTTGCAGGTCTGCTTACGACTCTGCCATAATTACAATCGTACTCATACATTGTAACGCAAAAAAGTCATTCGGTCAATAGAAATTTCTGATTTTTCGGCAAAGATTTTCAATTTTTTGTGTCAGAACTGTTATCAAACAGTACTTCTGTGGGATGCGTTGTAAAACTGGCATCCAAATAGCCCTGATCATAATCGCCCAACTCCTCGTTGATAACCGCTTTGATTGAGGCAATTTTGTAGTCCATTTTGGAATTGTCGCCCAGGTTTATTTGAAAACGATCTTCATACACCAAGGTCAGTCTTGACAAGTCGGAAACATCCACGGAATCCACATTGCCCATCACACCGTTTTTCTCCAAAGCACTGATCAGCTGGAGGGCATTTTCCAACTGCGTCTTTCCGGACACAACAGGCAGTGCCGGCTCGTCGGTGGGCGTAGTGGGCGCAGCCTCGCTGGCTACAGCCTGCTCCCCTACCATAGCACCTTGCAGCTTCACACCCAAAATTTGGGTGTGGCTCTTTACTGCCGCGCCATCAGCCTTATCAATGATACGGCCCTGGGCATTCAACAGCCACCAGTTAGACATGGTGTCGGAAGCAGCATAGGCAACGGACCGTTCCTTGATTTCAATATGCACGGTATCCGGCAGTTTTATTCCCACACGAACACTGTCAACATAAGGAAGTTTTTTACAGATCCGGGCGCCAATCTTTGCTTTGCTCAAACCCAGCAAACCGTCGCCATCCCGGACACCGGAAGCCTCAGCCACATCCCAAGCTGTATACTTTTCTGCACCGGCTACAATGATTTTCGTGCTGTCCACCTTAAAGAAAATGGACATACCCGCAAACAGCGCTAAAACCACCGCGGCTGCCGTTGCTAAGCGCAGCAGGAATCTGTTGCGATTAAAGGGCTTTGCCGGTGTATATTGGATCTGAGATTCCTTTTTCTTTACCGGGGTCTTTTTGCGACGGGGCGGATTACCGGTATACTTTCTTCTGTTATCCATGGTTTTACTCCTATTTCTTTATCAACTGCTCCATTACAGCACACAGCCGTTCCGCACTGTCCGGCACGGAAATACCGTACAGGGCTTTTCGCATAGCATTATACTTATTCGTATCTGTCAGCAGTTCCGTGATCTGCCCGTAAAGCTTTTCCGGGGTGGCATCCTGTTCCAGCAGGACTACCGCTCCCCCCTGGGCTTCCATTGCGCGGGCATTTTTCTCCTGGTGATTGTCCGTCACATTGGGTGAGGGAATCAGCACGCAGGGCGTACCGGATGCGGCGATCTCGCTGCAACTGGATGCGCCTGCCCGGCTGATGATCACATCTGCCGCTGCCATTATAGTAGGCATATTGTAGATATACTCCTGCATTTGGATGGCAGGGCATTTTTCCAGGTCCACCCCCTGCTCTCTCACCCGGTCCGGCATCCAGCTCCAGCCGTAGCTGCCAACTGCGTGGATATGCCGGAAAGGAAAGCCGTTTTTCTGCTCCAATGCAAAAAGCTTAGCTGTCAGTTCATTCATTGCCCTTGCGCCCTGGCTGCCAAAAGCTGACACCACCAAAGGCTTATCGTCCAGACCCAGTTCCTTGCGGGCATCGGCCTTTTGTGTATAGATAAATTCCCGGCGAACAGGCATACCCACCACTTCCACTTTTTCCGGGTGGGGATAGTGTTTTGCGCTTTCCGGGAAGCACACCAACACTTTGTCTACCCATTTGGCTGCCATACGGGTAGTAAGGCCGGGCATTGCGTTGGCTTCGTGGACACAGGTAGGGATCTTCAGCTGCCGGGCTGCACGCAGAGCCGGAAAGCTGGCATAGCCGCCTGTACCGACCACCACATCCGCATCAAAGTCCCGGATGATCTTTTTACACTTTCCCACAGCGGAAAGGACACTCTTGATTGCCCGGTAATTATTCTTAATGGCCGCCGGAGAAAAGCTCCGCTCCAAACCGAAGGCAGGCAAAACTTCCAAGGGGTAACCGGCTTTGGGCACCAGCTCCTCCTCCATATTGCCCCGGCCACCGATGAAGAGGATCTTGCTGTCCGGGTGGCGTTCCTTCCAGATATTGGCAACTGCAATGGCGGGGTTTATATGGCCGCCCGTACCACCGCAGGTAAAAATCACATTCATATTTCTTCCTCCTGTTGCGCCGCTGCATTGCGGTAGCGGGAGATACTCAGTACGATCCCCATTTCCGCCAAATTCACCGCCAGCGCCGTTCCGCCATAGGAAAAGAAAGGCAGCGCAATGCCGGTAGAGGGCAGCAAATTGGTCACAACACCTAAATTGAGAATCACTTGCACAGCGATCAGGCTTACAAGGCCCGATGCCAAAACTGTTTGGAATCGGCTGGCACCGTGGAGAGCTATCCAGTAGCCTCGCAGAATCAGCGCAGCAAACAAAATCATGATCAGAATTGCTCCAAAAAAGCCCAATTCCTCGCAAACGATGGCAAAAATATAATCGTTATACTGAAAAGGCAGGTACAGATATTTCTGCCTGCTTTTCCCCAATCCCAGGCCGAACAAACCACCGGAGCCGATGGCATAGAGGGACTGGAGTATCTGATAGCCTGTATCGGAGGGGTCCTGCTCCGGGTGCCGCCAAGCCGTGACC
Source organism: Faecousia sp. (assembly GCA_045580345.1). Taxonomy (GTDB): domain Bacteria; phylum Bacillota; class Clostridia; order Oscillospirales; family Oscillospiraceae; genus Faecousia. Next base: position 84,537 of record JAZNNO010000028.1, on the reverse strand, counting down.
CGGTCACCGGCATAGCCCATAAGGCTTACATACACCGCAACGAACAGTCCTGCCGCTGCCGCGCCGGCCAAAAGCCATTTGGGGTGGGTGCCGGCTACGAACATCATTACCACCGCCACCATGCCCATGAGCATAATGGCAGAAAGGTGCTTTTCCAAAGCAAGAGGGATCAAAATCCCAAGGAGCGCTGCGCCAAAGCCCAGCACACCGAAGCTGAATTTCCGGGCTCTGCTTCCAAAATCCCGGGTCAGCTTGGCAAACAGCACGATCAGCGTAAACTTGGCGATCTCCGAGGGCTGAAACTGGATACCGCCAATGTTGATCCAGCGTTTTGCGCCATTGACAGACTGACCGAAGAGCAAAACCGAGAGCAGCAGCGCAATGCTGATGCCATAGAGCCACCATGCCCATTTTAACCAAAACTCCGGTGGGATCCGGCTGGTGATCACCATAGCCCCCAATCCAATCAGGGCGCACAGGCCCTGTTTTTGCAGATACCGGGTGGATTGGGTATAGCCGGTATCGTAATGGCTTTGGGCATAGCTTGCTGAGTACAGCATTCCCAGGCCCACCGCCAATAAAAGCAAAAGCAAAAGTAAAAAAGGAATGTCTACACCTTCACGCATCGGGTTTCGATGCCGGTCCTCTTTGGCATACAGAAGCTTCTGCAATGCCAACCATCCTTTCCGTTAACCGATATGTCCTTTTACACCGAACCAGGCCACCGCGCACAGCAAAGCCGTTACAACGGTAAAGACAACCACGATTTTTACCTCTTTCCAGCCACACATCTCAAAATGGTGGTGAATGGGTGCCATCTTAAATATGCGCTTGCCGTGGGTCAGCTTGAAATACCCCACCTGCAAAATCACCGAGAGGGTTTCCACAATATACACAAAGCCTACCAAGACGAGCACCAGGGGCATATCCAGCGCAAATGCCATACCGCAGACAATGCCACCCAAGAACAGAGATCCGGTATCGCCCATAAAGACCTTGGCAGGATGCCAGTTATAGAACAGATAGGCGATCAAGCCGCCCACCATTGCTGCCGGCAGCAGGGCCAGATCCCATTTCTTCATAGAAACAGCGGCAACAGTAAAGAACACCATCACAGGGATCGTAACGCTGCCGCACAGGCCATCAATGCCATCGGTAAGGTTCACCGCATTGACACAGCCCACGATCACGAACATGGCAAAGAAAATGTAAGCCATAGGATGGATATGGACAGCTTTGTTCAAAAACGGGATATACAGGTCGCTGGTCATACTTCCCTCTAAGTACAGCAGGTACAGGTACAGGGCAGAAACAGCCATTTGCAGCATTGCCTTTTGCAAGGCGGTAAGGCCCAAATTCCGCTTGAATTTCAGCTTAAAAAAGTCATCCAAAAAGCCAACCAGGCCAAAGCACAAACCTAAAATTAGCACATAAAATGCTGTTTTTTCCTCCATAAAGGGCAGGCTCAGCACCAAACACAGCACCGCCGAGATAATAAACATCAAACCGCCCATCATCGGAGTACCTGCCTTGCTGTTATGCCAGGTAGGGCCGATCTCCCGGATGGACTGACCTGCCTTCAGCGCCCGCAGCACCGGAAGCAGAAAGTAACCTATCACGCCGGTAAACACCAGCGATGCCAACACTGTAACACATACTCTCAGCATAACTGTAGTTTAATCCTCCAAAAATTTCTCCAGGACCTTTTCCATTTGCATACCACGGCTGCCCTTGAACAGCAGAACATCCCCTGGCTTTGCCATCTGCTTCAGCGCCTGCACCAGCTTCTCTTTGTCGGTAAAGGCTCTTGCCATATCCTGGGACATGCCACCGGTAATTGCCCCGTACAGAAGTCGAAGGCTGTGGTCGCCGTAGGCTAAGAGCATATCTGCCTTTTCCGCGGCAACTCTGCCGATCTTATAGTGCTCTGCATCGGAGCAGACACCCAGCTCGAGCATATCGCCCAGCACCGCCACGCGGCGGCCTGCCCGGTTACCCAGCACAGTCAGCGCTGCGGTCATGGACTCGGGGCCTGCATTATAGCAGTCGCTGATAATGGTAAATCCGTTCTTTTCAAATATTTCCTGGCGGCCCTCCATATTCCGGAATGCGCCCAGACTCTTCGTGATATTCTCCGGCGTAACACCCAACCGAACACCAACCGTCACAGCAGCCAAAGCATCGAGGACATAATGCTCACCCTCTAAATTCAGAGTTACAGGAATTGCTTTCCCTGCTGTGTTGGCTGCAAAGGACAGTCTGTCCGCAGCGTGGGAAACATCGCTGCCTGTGACATCCGCTTCCGGATTCCGCACAGCAAAGTAAACCGCTCTTTCCTTCAGCTCCTCACGCTGATTCCACAGGAGAGGATCGTCGCCGTTGAGAATGATAGCGCCGTCTGCCGGCATACCCTCCAAAATCTCCAACTTGGCTTTCAGAATGCCTTCCATAGAGCCAAGGTGCTCAATGTGCATGGTGCCGATATTGATAATTACGGCAATATCCGGCTTGCCGATGGATGCCAGATACGCGATCTCCCGGAAATGGTTCATACCCATTTCCAGCACCGCAACCTCTGTATCCTCCGGCATTGTTAAAATCGCCATAGGCATGCCGATATCATTGTTGTGGTTTGCTGGGGTCTTGCTTACCTTATAGGTGCTGCTGAGCACTGCAGACACCATTTCCTTGGTGGTGCTTTTGCCCACAGAACCGGTGATGCCTACCACCTTCATACCGATGCGCTCCCGCTCACCACGGGCAATTTCGCCCAAGGCCAGCCGGGTATCCTCTACCACGATGGCAGGAAAATCTCCGTCGCAGTGGGTGCAAAGCACCGCAGCTGCACCCTTTTGCAAGGCGGCGGGGATAAAATCGTGACCGTCACGCTCCCCCTGCAGGGCAATAAACAGCTGGTCTTTTTCGATCTTCCGGCTGTCATTATTCGCGCCCAAGAAGGTAATATCTTTATACTTAGGGTCCACAGAGCCACCGCACCATTGGGCGGCCTGGGCCAAGGTAATTCTACCCATTATCCATTCCTCGTTTCTGCCAGGTATGCAGCCACCACTTCACGCTCGTCCAAATGGTGCTTCACGCCACAGATCTCCTGGTATGTTTCGTGGCCTTTTCCTGCCAATACAATTATATCATTCTTTTGCGCAATGTCCATAGCATATTGGATAGCTTTTGGACGATTTTCTATCACTTCATAGGATTTTTTTGCAGAATCCACACCTTTGAGGATATCTTCGATAATTTTCATTGGATCTTCTGTCCGGGGATTGTCAGAGGTAATGATGGCAATATCCGCAATATCTGTGCCGATTTTGCCCATAATGGGGCGCTTGATGGGATCTCGGTCACCACCACAGCCAAAGACGGCAATCAGCCGACCCTTGCAGTAATCTTTTACAGAAGAGAGTACATTTTCCAATCCGTCGGGGGTGTGGGCATAGTCGATAAGGATCGTATAGTCCTTGCCGGGGGTGGGCACTACCTCTACCCTACCCTTTACGCCCTTGGCGGTTTTCAGCGCTTCGGCAGCATCCTGCAAAGAAATACCCAGCTGCAAAGCGCAGCCCAAAACTGTCAAAGCATTATACACCGTGAATTTGCCGGGAATGGGCAATCGCACGGGCACTTTTTCATTTCCGTATACAGCCGTAAAGGCGATGCCGTCGGAGAGCAGTTCCAGATTTTCTGCCTGCAGCTGGGCGGCATTTTTCACAGAAGTAGTAAGCACAGGACAGGTTGCTTTTTGGGTCATTGGGGCAAACCAGGCATCGTCGCAGTTGGCAACTGCCTTGTCACAGCGGGAGAAAAGCTCTGCCTTAGTACGGCAGTAATCTTCCATAGTCTTATGGAAATCCAGGTGGTCTTCTGTCAGATTGGTAAAAGCCGCCACGGTATAGTGCAGGCCAGCCACCCGGTCTAAAGCAATCGCGTGGGAGGACACTTCCATAATTGCGTGGGTGCAGCCACCGTCCCGCATTTGTGCCAACAGGGCCTGGAGCTCAAAGCTCTCCGGGGTGGTACGCTCTGTGGGAATGGACACATTGCCGATCATATTCTCCATGGTGCCCATGAGTCCCACCTTTGCACCCAGCACCTGCTCCAAAACATGCTTCAGAAGCAGTGTGGAGGAGGTTTTTCCGTTGGTGCCGGTGACACCGATCAACTGCATGGCCTTTCCGGGGTGGTCATAGAAATTTGCGCCGATCTGCGCCAGGGCCAGTCGGTCATTTTCCACCTGGATATGGGGAATCTCATCCTCCTGGGCCTTGGCAGTTACCACGACCGCAGCGCCCTTTTGGAGGGCCATAGGGATATATTTGTTGCCATCTGTAGCAAAGCCGGTAATGGCTACGAACATACAGCCGGGAGTCACCTTCCGAGAGTCATAAACAACCTCGGTGATATCCAAAGAGAGGGAAACATTTCCCTTGATCACTTTCACATCAGACAGCAATTTTTCTAATTTCATAGGTATTTCTCCTTAATCGGCAGCTTTTAGGTCTGCAAAGCTGAGTTTTATCGTTGTTCCCACGGGAACTTGGGTATCTTTCGGATGGGATTGGGCGGCGACTTGGGCATCGAGGGCATCGTTGCCGGTCACCAAAATATAAAGCCCCAAAAGGCCGGCGGCATCGCTGGCCTGCTGACGGGTCATTCCCGCAAAATCCGGGACAGTTACAAGGCGCTGTTCCGGTTCTTCTCCTAAATAGAGCAGGACCTGGCTGTTTCCCGGCACAACACTGCCGGGGTTGGGGATCTGGCCCGTTACGGTTTCTCCTGTTCCCACCGTTTCAGCAATAATGCCGAGGGCTTTTAACTGCTTTTTTGCATCCGCAAGGGCAAGGCCGGTGTAATCCTCCACGGTCACTTCCCTGCCGGCTGCATCCTCGGGGCTATAGTTTCTCTTCACTTCCAAATAGGGCAAAATATCGCTCATCACAGAGCCCACAGTGGGCGCTGCCATCACGCCGCCGGAAATATAGATGCCGGTACTGCGGGACGGGGTATCCAGTGCCACAAGTACAATATACTCCGGATCGTCCATGGGCGCAACCCCTACGAAGGAGACAATTTTATCCTGCACTCGCTGGCCGTTCTCATCAAATACATCGATCTTCTCACTGGTACCGGTCTTTCCCCCGATGGAAAAGCCCGCCACCTGGGCATTTTTCGCTGTGCCCTCCTCCACTACGGACTGCATCAACTGGCACATAGTCTTAGACGTTTCTTCCTTTATGACCTGGCGCAAAACTGTGGGTTCCTGCTGCAGAACTGTATTACCGTCGGCATCGATCACCTCAGAAACCATATAAGGCTCCAACAGGTAGCCTCCGTTGACCACTGCCGCAATGCCTCTGACAAGCTGCAAGGGGGTGAGCTTAAAGGTCTGCCCAAAAGAACCGGAGGTCAGAGATGCCGTTCCCCACTTATCGGTATCGGTCACCAATTCCTTGGAGAAAAACACGCCCTTGCTCTCACCTGCCAGGTCGATGCCGGTTTTCTCCAAGATGCCAAAGTTTTTCACATATTCATAAAACCGCTCGCCACCCAATTTCAATGCGATATGAGCAAAGGCCAAATTGCAGGAATTCTGCAAGGCCTGGGGTGTTTTCTGCGCGCCGTGGCCGGTGGAACGCCAACAGTGCAGCAGCTGCGCTCTGCCGGGGATATGCTCCGAACCGCTGCAGGAAAAGGCAGTGTCCAAAGTGATGGCGCCGCAATCCAAAGCCGCCGCCATGGTCATCACCTTAAAGGTAGAACCCGGCTCATAGCCATCGGAAATACAGCGGTTGCGCCATTGTTTCAGAAGCGCTGTATTTAACAAGCTTTGATAGAGCTCTTTTTCTTTTTGATAACCCTCGCTGCCTTCCGGGAGCAGCGTATATTTTACCCGCTGCTGCTCTATCTCCAGGGCTGCTTGAGCATCCTGCACTTCCATATAGTTATTGGGATCATAGCTGCCCAGGGTGGCCATAGCTAAGATCTCACCGGTTTTGACATGCATCACCATGCCGAATGCGCCGTTTTTTACATCGTACTTGGCAATGGCTTCCTCCATCCGTTTTTCCAGGCATGCCTGCACGGTCATATCCAAGGTCAGCACCACACTGTCGCCTTGCCGGGAGGCTATGTAGTTTTCATAGGAAAAGGGCATATCCATTTCGTTGTTGCCCTTGGTGGTGATCACGCTGCCCTTTGCGCCCTCTAAGTAACTGTTATACGCAGCTTCAATCCCCTCAGAGCCGGTATTGGAGGCATTGGTAAATCCGATCACCTGAGCAGCTAAGCTGCCGTAGGGGTAATAACGCTGGGAATTGGGCTCTATGTGGATACCGGATATCCCCTCAGCATTGATATAACTGCGGATCAAGGCCGCGGTTTCTTCATCGATCCGGGCAGCGATCTGCTTATAGCGCATTTTGGTATCGGCTGCCTGCTCTGCGATCCAGGCAGCATCCAACTCCAATATCTCTGCCAATTTGGCGCTGATTGCTGAAATATCTGCCTTGGATTGCTTTAACTCGTGGGGATCTAAGTAAACATTTTCCACACTTTGGCTGCACGCCAAAACATTCATATTCCGGTCATAAATAAATCCCCTGTCCGCTGTCACCTGGGTGGTGCGGGTCTGATTCCGCAACGCCAGGTTGGCATAATAGTCATAATCCCGGACCATCAGATTCAAAAGCTGCACCGTCACCGGTACAAACGCCAGTACACCCAGCAGAATCGCAACAATGCCGATCCTTCTGTGCTGACCGGTATCCTTCCGGATACGATTATACTCCCGCTTTTTGGTTTTTTTTGCCATATTATCCCGACCTTCCTAAAAAAGGGCAGCAAGGGAATCCCTCGCCGCCCATCGCAGCCTTATTTTAGTGTATTGGTCGGGATACAAGCTTTATGCAAACAAACTTGTGAAAAGTGTTTCCGATTGCTTATTCAGCAGGCAACTCCAGGTGGATCACGGTGTGGGTCACGTTTTCCTTAGGAACCATACCCAGGGCCAGGGCGGCCTCTTCGATTTCTGCCAAATCGCATTTGCCTTCATACTGTGTCCGCAGGCTCTCATTTTCTATGCGGAGGGTTTCCACATAATCTACCATAGTAGCGACCTTTTTCTGCTCGGTCTGCAAAGCGGAAAAACCCACCAGCACGGAGAGCATCATAGAAACTGCCACCACAGTGCCAAACAGCGCCACAGGATCCAAATAGATCTTGATCCGCTTTTGCTGTGTCTTTGCCCGGGGCAGCGCAGGGGTACGCAGAGGAATAACAGGCGCAAGCTTTTTGGCTGCAGTACCCGGCGTATAATATTGTACATACTGGGCCTTCATCTGTGCCATAACGCTTGCTCCTTTCTATTTTTTATAGTTTCTCGCAGACCCGCAGCTTTGCGCTCCGGGAACGGGGATTCATTTCCAGTTCTTCCTCCGTCGCCACGATGGGCTTACGGCTGATAAGCTTCACAGCGGGTTTCTTGCCGCATACACATACGGGGAAATTGGGCGGGCAGGTACAGCCCTTGGCTGCCTCTGCCATTGCGTTTTTTACAATTCTGTCTTCCAGAGAATGGAAAGTGATCACTGCCAGCCGTCCGCCGGGATTCAGCAGCGGAATGGCGTCGCGCATTGCCTTTTCCACAGAGCCAAGCTCATCATTTACCGCAATACGGATAGCCTGGAAGCTGCGCTTTGCCGGGTGCTGCTTTTCCCGCAGTGCCTGGGGCGGCATTGCCGAGCGGATCACATCCACCAGCTCCAGGGTGGTTTCAATAGGCTTTTCCTCCCGGCGGCGACAAATCGCCGACGCGATCCGGGGGGCATACCGCTCTTCGCCGTAGTCGAAGAGAATACGTTTTAATTCTTCCTGTGACCAGGTATTCACCACTTCATAAGCGCTGAGCTTGTCCTGGCTGTTCATACGCATATCCAATGGGGCATCTGCCATATAGGAAAAGCCCCGCTCCCCATCGTCAAGCTGGGGCGAAGACACGCCTAAGTCAAGCAATATACCATCCACGCCAGAGATTTTCAGATCCTCCAGCACCTGCTTCATTTCGCAGAAATTGGAATGCACCAGGGTAACACGGTCTTTATAGGGCTCCAGCCGTTTACCGGAAGCCTCCAAAGCAACCGGGTCCCGGTCAATGCCGATGAGCCTGCCGGTCGTCAGCCGCTGCACAATATGGCTGGAGTGGCCGGCACCGCCTAAAGTGCCGTCAACATAGATACCCTCGGGCTTGATGTCAAGTCCCTCCAGGCACTCTTCCAAAAGCACCGAAATATGGTGAAAGTCTTTCATAGACCAATGGCCTCCAAAGATGCCAGGAGCTTTTCGGGGGTAAGGTTCTCTGCCTCAAAGCTGCGGAACTCTTCTGCATCCCAGATCTCTGCCTGTCCGGCGCGACCTACGATCATCACATCCTTGCTGATACCTGCATAGTCCAGCAAAAACTGCGTCAAACCGAAACGGAACTGCTTATCGGGGTTGCACTCGGTAGCGTTCATAAAGATCAGACTGGTGGCTGCAGAGCGCTGAGAAATGGGCAGGGTGTTGTAGTTTTGGCTGAGGGTGTCCCAATCGGGGGCAGTATACACAGTCAGACAACGGTGACCGCAATTGACGCCCAGCGTAACAAAAAAGTCCTGGCCCAGCTCCGCACGCAGCTTAGCAGGAACGAACAGACGATTCTTCTCATCCAGCTTTGCCGGGTATTTACCTATCATTTTGCGCTCACCTCCTCCATTTTGCTCCACTTTACTACCATTTTGCTCCATTTAAGGATAGTATAAACGATGTTTTTTCAAAAATCAACACTTTTCTTTCATTTTTTTCAAAAAATTTTGCCGAAATTACCATAAATTTCTAATTTTAGAACGCTTGTTCTAAAATTAGAACAAGCGTTCTTCTCAATCCTGGAAAATCAGCTTTCCCGCTTCCAACTTTCCTTTTATTTTTGCTGGTTTCTTGGCGCAGCCCAAAAGATAGGCCGCCAGCGGCCCTTCCACCTGTTCCTGGACCTGCCGGCGAATTTGCCGGGCACCCCCCTCTTTTTTGCTTTTTGATAGCAGTTCTGCTGCCAACTCCTGGGGCAGCGTCAGCTGTATGCCCATTCCGGTCACCCGCTCCTGCAGCTGGCGCAGGTACTTTTCGGCAATTTTTATCATCGTCTCCTGTTGCAAAGCATCGAACGGCACTATCGCATCCAACCGTCCCAAAAACTCCGGAGAAAAATGTCGGCGTAAGGCCTCCTTGGTCTGCCCCTCCCTGCCCTCGGGCTGAAAGCCCAGGCCGTCACTGCGGTGTTCACCGCCCAAATTGGAGGTCATCACCACGATGGCATTACGGAAGCTGACTCTGCGGCCCGTAGAGTCCGTCAGAACGCCCTCTTCCATAATTTGCAGCAGGATACCTGTCACATCCGGATGGGCCTTTTCCACTTCATCCAAAAGCACCAGGCAATAAGGTCTGCGGCGGACAGCCTCTGTGAGCTTTCCGCCCTCCTCATAGCCCACATAGCCGGGAGGGGCACCGATGAGTCTGGCAACGGTGTGCTTTTCCATAAACTCCGTCATATCCAACCGGATCATAGCATCCCGGCTGCCATAAAGCTCTTGCGCCAGTACCCGGCACAGCTCGGTTTTACCCACGCCGGTAGGGCCGGAAAAGAGCATCGTTGCCACCGGTCGGTTCTCCTCCCGTATACCGCTGAAGCCTCTGCGAAGGCACTCCGCCACCTGAGACACTGCTTTATCCTGGCCGATAATTTCCTTTTCCAAAACATTTTCCAGTTTCAGCAGGGTCTCCCGGCGACTGGCTGTGAGCCTGCCCACAGGGATCCCCGTCCGGGCAGAAACCGCCCAGGCAATATCCCCGGCATTAACGGTCTTGCTCCGTCTACCCTCACTGCCCCGGCCGGTCAGCCGCTGCATTTTATCCCGCAGCTGGGCTGCCTTTTCGTAGCGGCTCTCCCGGATAGCCTCCTGCAATTCCTCTTCCAGAAGCTGTCGCTGATTATTGCCTGCGGCATAGAGCTCTTCCATCCGGGCATGAGAAGCGCCCTCGTCCAAAAGGTCGATGGCTTTATCCGGCAGGAAAAGATCCGGCAAATACCGCACTGACAGCCGCACCGCCTCCTGGACAGCCTCCTCAGAAATACGGATATGGTGGTGCCGCTCCAGTCCCGGCTTTAGACCGTGAAGGATAGCGAGGGTAGCGTCCTTATCTGGCTCCTCCACCATTACCGGGCGAAACCGTCTGTCCAAAGCCGGGTCTTTTTCAATGAATTTCCGGTATTCCTCCAAGGTGGTCGCCCCCAACATTTGCAGCTCTCCCCTGCCCAGCGCCGGCTTGAAGATGTTGGCGGCATCGATCGCTCCCTCGGCAGCGCCTGCGCCTACGATGGTATGCATTTCGTCTACAAAGAGGATCACATCCCCGGCTCGGCGAATCTCAGCCAGCACATCCCGCAGCCGCTCCTCGAACTCACCCCGGTACTTTGTGCCCGCCACCAAATTCGCCATATTCAAGCTGTAAAGCTTCTTGTTTTTCAACTGGGGCGGCACAGTGCCCGCCGCCATCCGCTGGGCCAAGCCTTCGGCTATGGCAGTCTTGCCCACCCCTGGCTCTCCCACCAGGGCGGGGTTATTCTTATTCTTTCGGCTCAAGATGCCGATGACCGTATCGATCTCTTTTTCCCGTCCGATCACCGGCTCCATAGTGGATGCTTTGAGTACCAGATCCTCACTGAACTGTTCTAAGAGCTTCGTTGTAACCGCCTCCTTCTGCATAGTTTCCCTTTGTCTGCCCAGGGTATCCACAGTCTGATGAAACAGCTCCTCTGTGTCCACGCTTCCCAAAATAAGCAATTCCCTTGCCGCTGTTTTTTCCTGCCGGAGCATTGACAATAAGATATGCACCGGCTCTACACGGGTACTGTGCTGAATACCCGCCTCCCGGCCCGCTTCCTGCAAAATTCTCCGCATCTGCATAGAAAACCCCTGGGGCAGCGGCAGTCCCGGTGTGCCCACTCCGTACAAAACCGCAGCGATTTGTTCTGTTAATTGGGGGTCAACGCCCATTTGCCGCAGCAGATTTCCGGTCATATCTGTTTGCCTTGACATCGCCAGCAACAGATGTGCAGAGCCCACATAACCGTGCCCAAAATCCCGGGCGATATGGGCAGCATTCAGCAAAAGCTGCTGGGTTTGCCCACTGTAACGCATAAGTACCACCTGCCTCGGAGGAGATTCTCCCCGGGGCCTAAGAAAAATATACGGCAGTTTTTCAAAAAAACCATTGCATTTTGGAAAATCCGTGTTAGAATATAAATACGCTCCCACGAAGGAGCACACAACAATACATATTATTGGAGGGAAAATCATGGCTTACAAGATTACCGATGCTTGCGTTAAGTGCGGCGCCTGTGCTGACAACTGCCCCGTAGAGGCTATTTCTGAAGGCGACGAGACTTACGTCATCAATGCTGATGTTTGTGTCGATTGCGGCAGCTGCGCTGATAACTGCCCCACTGAAGCTATCGTAGAAGGCTAATTCTCCGATCTTGCTGTCAGCCTGCGCATTCTGCGCAGGCTGATTTTACTTTATGTGGGGGTGCGTATGGAATACTTACATAATGGATTCACATTGTCCCTTTGCGAAGGGGCTTTCCCCTTAAGCACCGATTCTATTGCTTTGAGCGGTTTTGTGAGGCTTCCCCGGCAGGCCAGTGTATTGGACTTAGGCTCCGGTTGCGGAACGCTGGGTTTGCTTTTGTGCGCCAAGGACGATGCCTGTCAAGTTACCGGTGTGGAGATCGACGAAACAGCGCATCTTACCGCTTTGGAAAACGCCCGGGTCAACGGTATTACATCCCGTCTTAGCAGTATATGCGCCGACCTGCGTACCCTCCACTCTTTTCTTGCGCCTGGTAGTTTTCAAATTTGCGTATCCAACCCTCCCTATTTTCCCGCCGGGCAGGAAAGCGCAAACTCCAAAGCCCGTCATCAACTGCAATGTGATTCCGATGATCTTTTTGAGGCTGCTGCCTGGGCTTTGCAATACGGCGGTGACTTTTTTCTGGTGCATAAGCCGGAACGGCTTGCTGAGCTTTGCGCCTGCGCTGTCAATCACAAATTGCAGCCCAAGCGGTTGCTGCTCCTGCGCCACAAGCCCGCTGATCCCATATCCCTTGTGCTTTTACAATGCCGCAAGGGCGGAAAGCCCGGTCTTAGCATTGAAGAAGCATATCTGCAAGAAGCAGACGGCACACCTTCTGCATATTACCGAAAGCTATATCACATTTAGGAGGCTATACTATGCCCGGAATGTTATATTTAGTCCCCACCCCCATCGGAAATCTTTCCGATATCTCCATTCGCTGCAAGGAAACCTTGGAAAATGCGGATTTTATTGCCGCCGAGGATACCCGGGTTACCTTGAAGCTGTTAAACCATCTTGGCATCAAAAAAAGCCTTGTCAGCTACTATGAGCACAACAAGGCATTTAAGGGCAGTGTGATCGTGGAGCGGATCTTGGCCGGTGAGACCTGCGCACTGGTTTCCGATGCAGGCAGCCCCGCCATTTCCGATCCCGGCGAAGACCTGGTAAAAGAATGCACCCAGGCAGGCATCACCGTCTGCGCCATTCCCGGTCCTTGTGCTGCCATCACAGCGCTGAGCATTTCCGGACAATCTACCGGCAGATTTTGCTTTGAGGGTTTTCTCTCCACAGCAAAAAAGAGCCGCCGGGAACATTTGGAAGCCTTAAAAACCGAGCAGCGGACAATGATCTTCTACGAAGCCCCCCACAAGCTTTTGGCCACCCTGGAATCCATGGCTGAAGCCTTTGGCGGGGATCGCCCCATCAGCCTTTGCCGGGAGCTGACAAAGCTTCACGAAGAGGTGATTCGCACCACCCTGCAGGGGGCAATTGACCTGTACAATCAGCAGCCTCCCAAAGGAGAATTTGTGCTGATCGTGGCCGGTGCTGAGCCTGTGATCGAAGAAACAGCCACACCTGAAGATGCTGCGAAACGAGTTGCTCAGTTGATGGAAAGCGGTATCAGCCGCAAGGATGCCATCAAGCAGACCGCCCAGGAACTGAATTTGCCGAAAAACGTGGTATATGACGCCGCGCTGAATATTTGAAATATCCCTCCCGGACCAAGCATACTCTGTCCGGGAGGGATTTTTATGGTTATGAGTTGGATTTGGACCGGAATGGTTGCTGTTTCTTTCCTTGCTGCCGCCATTTTAGGCAACGGCAGTGCGCTTTCTGCCGCCATTCCCAAAGGAGCTCAGGAGGGCTTTCTGTTGGCTGTGTCCTTAGCCGGGTCTATTTGCCTGTGGACCGGGGTTGGAAAGCTTATGGAGCACGCCGGGTTGACAGGAATGCTTTCCAAATTACTCAGGCCGCTGTTGGGCCGGGTATTCCCTTCCGCAAGGAAAGATGCACATTTAGAAAACTGTTTAAGCGCCAATGTGTGCGCCAATTTCTTAGGCCTCGGCAATGCCGCTACGCCCATGGGAATTCAAGCAGCGCAACGCTTAGCCCGGGGACAAAAGGGCATTGCCAGCAACGAGCTTTGCCGGCTCATTGTACTGAACACCGCTTCCATTCAGCTGATACCTGCCAATGTGGCCGCCGTGCGGGCATCCTTAGGCTGTTCTTCTCCATTTGATATCCTCCCGGCAGTTTGGGTTACCAGCCTATGCTCTGCCGGGTTGGGTGTAGCCGCTGCGTGGCTATTGGGAAAGGTGTGGAAGAAATGACCGACTACATTGTTCCCGTTTTGCTTTTAACTGCTTCTCTTTTGGCACTGCGAAAGCAAGAAAACAGCTATGATCTGCTCTTGGACGGAGCGGCAGATGGGCTTAAATTACTTGTTTCTTTAGTTCCCACACTTATTTTGCTGCTGACAGCTGTGACTATGCTCCGGGCATCCGGAGCGATGGAGGCTATCAGCCATTTTCTCTCCCCTGTTTTTCGGTTTGTGGGGATTCCCCCGGAAACAGCCATGTTGGTGTTGATTCGCCCTATCAGCGGCAGTGCAGCCTTGGCTGTAGGCGCGGATATGATGGCTCAGTATGGGGTAGACTCGTTGGTGGGCAGGACCGCCGCGGTGATGCTGGGTTCTACGGAAACCACCTTTTACACCATCAGCGTGTATTTTGGCGCTGCCGGGATCAAAAAGACCCGCTACACCCTGCCTGCTGCTCTGTTTGCGGATTTCGTGGGGTTCTTTATGGCATCGGTAACGGTGCGGCTGTTTATGCAATAATTCACCAAGTTAAATACTGTACATATGCCAACCCACACAAGGCGCTCAAACAAACAAGTTATCTATGCTGCTTCCGTGCCGTAAAGTCAGCTGTGGAATGATTGCGTTTACATACATTCTGGCATTTTCGTCTGTGAGATTCAGCCACTGGCACAACTGCTGTGCAGCATCGGATAGACATTCCTCGGTTGCATCCGCAAGCGCAGATAGGATCATTACATACTCTTCTGGTTCAAATACCAGCGAATGGATCCCTGTGCCAAGAATGGCTTTGCCGATCCCGTTGAGCAAGAGCTGTTCGCATTGATTGATGGTTTCCGGCATCAAACGATCCCAAAACAGCTCCAGCATATCATCCGGCACACCTGCCATAATCTGGTTTTCTATCCACATCACATTTAAGTAAAAGATACAGCAGTCGACCCCCCGGATACTCTCCGGCTGAGAGATCAATATTGGATAAAACAGTTCGTCCGGCTCTCTGTGTGCCAGATGCAGGTGGTCATAGGTATCAAGGTAATGCCGCAAATAGCGCAGGGCCTCCCAGCGGCATTCCGTCTGCCACTGTGGCGCAGTTGCGTAAACCAGTTCATATAAGGATCTTGCTTTTTGCAGCTTGCCGTCCAGGATCTCCTGTCCAATTTTGAGCGATTCTTCAATATTAGTATTGGCATAAATGCCGCTGGCAAGCTGCAGTGTATAATCAATAGATTCCATCAGCTCCTGTGCAAGCTCAACAGGAACAGAGGAACTGCTGCCCATGCGCCGATGCTTGTGATAGCTTTCTACCTGCTTTCCCATAAGGAGATACATTTGGTGCATAAAATGCTGCTGTTCTCCCGAGGGAAGTGGGGTTACAAGAAGTTGTTTCAAATGAATGCCTCCTCATCCACATAGCGGTCGTCAAAATCGTGTCTTGCCCAACGGCACAGTTCCTCCAATGAGATGGTGGTAAGTACTTCCGTAGAGCCGTGGGCTGGCCCGTTGAACACTTTCTCCATAAATTCGATCAAATCATCGTCGGAGAAACGGTCTTCAGACTCATTCTTAAAATAATAGAAAGCATCTTGAAGGTCGCCTAAGGTGGCAGTGTAGTTATAAGCATCTACATACGGAGACTTGCAGAAGGCACGAATCAGCTTTGGCAGTATTCCACCGCCAAATTCAACACGACCTGTGTTCTGCAGTGCCTGTCCCCGAAGCTCAACCAGTTCTGTAATATCTGCTTCCGTAAGGGTCAGACCGTAAAGCCGGTTTAGTTCGCTACAGCAGCGAATTTCATCTTTTGCTGCGGATATTTGCATTTGACGGATTTGCAAATCATTCATAATACATTCCCCCTTATGCTGTCTATTTTACAGGAAAGAAAACAAACTACAAGTCTTGAAAAACAGCCTGTTTTCTGTTATAATATTTACAGCAAAAGAGAAGAACCTTTATAAAAAGCGGTGTGCTTTCGCACACCGCTTTTTGTTATCTTGGATTATTCCTCGTCTTCATCCTCGTCGTCGAAGCTGAATTCCAGGACCTCGCCGCACTCGTCGCAGATGATACTGCCCTCTTCCAGGGTATCCTCATCGAAAGCGATCACATTGCCGCAAGCGCACTTGACTTCGTAAATGGTGGTCTCTTCGTCGCCGAAGTCGAAGCCTTCGTCCTCGAAGTCATCCTCGTCCTCGTAGTCGTCGAAATCGTCCTCGTCCCACTCGTCATCGTAGTCCTCGTCATCCTCTTCGTCGAGAATGTAGTCCTCGATAGCGTCCAGGTCTTCCTCGATCTCATCCAACTCGTCGGAAATAGCAATGGTGGTATCTTCGATATCGGTAACCTTCTTGGTCACATCGCCCAGCAGGTCCACGATGGCAGAGATCAGCTTGCCCTCGGCCTTCTCGGTATCCAGGTTCAAGCCATCCATCAAGCCCTTCAAATAGGCGGACTTTTCAGAAATCGTCATAAGAATTCTCCTATACTTAAAGAATTAAGCCTTGGAACGGCCCAGGTACTCACCGGTACGGGTATCGACCTGAATCTTTTCGCCCTCGTTGATGAACAGGGGCACCTTAACCTCAGCGCCGGTCTCCAGGGTAGCGGGCTTCAGGGTGTTGGTAGCGGTGTTGCCGGCAAAGCCGGGCTCGGTGGAAGTAACGATCAGGTCAGCAAAGTTGGGAACTTCCACGCCAAAAACATTGCCCTTGTAGCTCATGATGGTGCAGACATCGTTCTCCTTCACAAAAGCGAAGGAATCGTCCAGAGCATCCTTGCTGATAGGAACCAGCTCGTAGGTCTCGCCGTCCATGAAGTAGTACAGATCGCCATCGTTGTAGGAGTACTCCATCTTCTTTCTCTCAATGAAAGCAGTGGGGAACTTGGCAGAGGGGTTCAAGCTGGTTTCGGTCACGCCGCCGGTGATCACGTTCTTCATTTTAACGCGAACAAAGGCTGCGCCCTTACCGGGCTTCACGTGCTGGAACTCGATAACCTGCATAACCTTGCCATCCAGCTCAAAGGTAACGCCGTTTCTAATATCACCTGCAGAAATCATTTTGTATATCCTCCTAAGTGTATGCCCCAGTAGGGCTATTTTAACAATATGTTAGCAATTTATTTTAACCGATTATTTCCTATATTGCAAGAGGAAAAACGCATTTTTTCAAATAATTATCAAATCTTTGGGGCTTTTCGTGATATTTTCACAGCCGTCGGCAGTAAAAATCACCACATCTTCGATTCTTACACCGAATTTCCCCGGCAGGTAAATGCCCGGTTCGGCAGATGTCACCATGCCCGGCTGCATCACCGTGTTGCCGCTTGGGTTACAATTGGGGGCTTCGTGGACTTCCATACCAAGGCCATGGCCATAGCCGTGGCCGAAGTATTCTCCGTAACCGGCATCGGTGATCACTTTCCGGGCGGCAGCATCTACTTCCTTTCCCTTCACCCCGGCCCGGGTGGCTGCAATACCCGCAAGCTGCGCCTGCAGGACCGTATTGTAGACCTTTTTCATCTCATCGGTTGCGTAACCGATCGCCACGGTGCGGGTCATATCAGAGCAATAGCCCTGTAGCATCAGACCAAAATCCATGGTGACAAAATCCCCCTCCCGGATCACCCGGTCGGTAGCCACACCATGGGGCAAACTGGTATTAGGGCCGGACACCACGACAGGATCAAAGGCCAGACCCTCACCGCCGTTTTTATACAGGCAATAGATGATCTCCGCCTGCAGCTCTTTTTCCGTCATACCGGCCTTGATCCGGGTCAGCACCTCTGAAAAAGCCTTATCTGCCATTGCCTGGGCCTGGCGAATAATATCCAGCTCCCAGGGTTCTTTCACATGGCGAAAACCGCTGATTTCCGTGTGCATGGGGATCAGCTTGGCATTTAAGTCGGCAGCATATTCGTTGAATTCCGCCACAGTCAGATAGTTTTCTTCATAGCCCAATGCGGTGATGCCAAAATCGGCAATGGCTTCATTCAGCAGCTGGGAATACGGATGTTCCCGGTCTGTCATCAAGACTTCAAAGCCACGGATGCCGTTCTGCGCCGCTTCAATATAGCGGCTGTCGGTAAAATAGCGGCAGCCCTTTTTGCTGACAATGGCAACACCCTCAGCAATGTCAAACTCGGCGCCGTAATGGCGGCTGTAACGGGAGGTCAGCAGCAGGCCGTCAACCTGCTCACCTAACAAGCTCAAATACTTATCAAGATTTTTCAAGGGGCAATTCTCCTTTTATTGGCGGCAATTCTCCAGGGCAGTTCCAAAACGCCCCGGGCCTTCAGCCAGAAATTATGGTTATGTATTGCCTTTACCAAGATGGACTGGACACCGGCGCTGTTGCCGCCCAGCACATCTGTATAGATCTGGTCGCCTGCCAGGGCACAGTTTTCTTTGGGCAGGCCATAGCGGGACAGGCACTCCCGGATACCCTTGGTGCCGGGTTTTTTCGCATGGGTGATACAGGGAATGCCGTATTGGTCACAGAATATCTTCACCCGGTTCTTTTTACTGTTGGACACCACGCAGATCTCCACAGAAGACTCTGTCATCATTTGAAGCCAGGCGGCCATTTCTTTTGTAGGCTCATTGGTGGTATAAGGTACAATGGTATTGTCAAAATCCAGCATCAAGAGCCTAATGCCCTTCTCTTCCAAGATCGCGGGGGTCAGCTCTGTGATCGAATCAACTTTCCACATAGGCAGCAGAGGAAAACGCATATCGTAAAACCTGCTTTCATAAAATATGCTATGATTATAGCACAGGGGGCGGTGTTTGTCTATGTTTTCTCAGGTGTTTCTTGCGGTGACGGCCAGAGAATTGGAAGCTGTCCGTCCCAAACGGACAGCTTATATGGCCTGTCATTTTTCTGCCGGGGGTTCAGGTCTCTCCAATATGCCCCACACATTGCCGGAAGGCAGCATATTACTCTTAGATGACAGCACGCCGGTACAAGGTCACGACCCGGAAACTGTGGTAAAACAATTAAACGAACTGGCAAGCACGCTTTCGCTCCGGGCGGTATTGTTGGATTTTCAAAGGCCGCCTGCCGCAGAGTCGCAAAAAATGGCGGCTTACATTTTGGAGAATTGCAAGTGCACGGCAGCGGTAACGTCGGCTTATGCAAAGGTGGGATTCCCGGTATTCCTACCACCGCCACCGGCAAACAAATCCCTAAAGGAATATTTGAAACCCTGGAACAAGGTGTATTTGGAACTATACGCTGAAGGGTTGGAGATCACCGTCACAAAGGAAGGCAGCCGGTTTTCTCCTATTTCTTCTACTTCTCCCCTGCCCTTAACAGACAAACGGCTTCACTGTCACTATGGGGTGACAGTTTTCCCGGGAAAGGCCGTTTTTACTCTCAGCCGCAGCCAGGAGGATCTTTCCGCCCTTGCCCGGGAAGCAGAAGAATTGGGTGTTCTTGGGGTCGTGGGATTATACCGGGAATTGCAATAAAAAAGAGGAATCCAATTGGATTCCTCTTTTTATTTTTACCAAATTTCAGCCTTGTCCGGGAAAACTGCCTCGTCGAAGGGATACAGACCCTTGGGAAGGTTATCCCACTGCATCTCCTTCAAATTGGAAGCACCGGCGCCGGGGGTGTCGCCGAAGTACACCAGGTCAGAAATGTAGCTGTAAGGCTCACGGAAAGAGGTATTGGCCTTGACCACCACCAAGTCGCACAGTGCAGGATCAACGCCAAAACCACGCAGGACCTGAGGATCACCGGAGGCAGTACCCCGATGGCACAGAACCACATAGATATTGCCGAAGCTGACCACAGCGGTCTTGCCCAGCCAAGCAGGATTGCCTCGACCGGCCTTGCCTTCCTGGCGGAACCAACCGTCATGGAGAGAACGAACCAGGCCCTCAGCCTTCAGAGGGCCGGGCATACCCTTGGTAAAGCCTGCGCCAACAGTGAATTGGGCCTTATTGCCCACACCGGTCCGGAATGCCAATTCCACAGAAGCGGGATCAACAATGAACATACCTGCCCGCAAATTGCTGCCACGCTCTAGAAGGCGCAGAGCAACTGCACAGCTGTCACCCACAGCGCCGCCGTTGGGAGAGTCTGCTGCGTCAACCAACAGCACAGGCTTGCCGGTGGTGTTAGCTTCGGCGGCATCAATGATTTCGTCGATAGACTTAAGATCAGGCCACATATCGTCCTTAGCATTCCACAGATCCGTAGCCAGCTCCATAGCGCAAGCCGCTGCCTGGTCAGTATCTTCAGCAATCGTAACGACCCGGGTCATGATCTCGGGAATATCCAACCAGGGCTGCACAGGGAAAACAGTGGCATCGGAGATCTTGCCGTCAGCGATCATACCCTTTGCCTTTTCCAACAGGCCCTTGAAGGGCTCTTCCCGGGTTGTATAGCCGGCAGGAGGTACAAACATAGGAAGATTCATCGTAGCCATGCGGTACTTCTTGCCTTCCAGCAGGCCCATCAAGTGCTTGGCAGCACGGTAGCCGGTCTCAAAGAAGTCAATATGGGGATAGGTCTGATAGCCGCAAACGATGTCGGCATTTTTCAGAATCTTGTCGGTGATCTTTGCGTGGAGGTCGAAGGATGCCGCAATGGGCTTGTCCCCTGCCAGCTTACGCAGGATCTCCAGGAAGAAACCACAAGCATCGTCCTCATTTTCCGTGCAGGTAGCGCCGTGGAGTGCAGCATAGATACCGTCAAACTCCTCATTTTGGCAATAGTATGCCATGCGCTCGCACAGATAGTTTACCACCTGGTCCGAAACACGACCACCGGAGCTTGCATGAAGGAACACGGTGGGGATCACCTCGCCACCGGCCTCGGTAATGGCGGTATAGCCACCATGGACAGCGGACTTGCCGTTGAGAGATTTCTGTAAACGGGCTTCGCCCTCAAATTCCCGGTTGGTACCGAAACGGTCAATATCCCAGACAATAGGATTGAAGGTATTGGTCTCCTGGTGGAATTCACAAACCAAAATTCGTTTTTTCATAAATATCACTCCTGTTTTATTTCAGCAGTTCTGTCAATACCCGGCCGTCAGCCTCGGGCATAGTTTCTCCCAGTACGGCAGCCAAGGTGGGTGCAATATCCACAGCTTTGGCATTTTTCAAATAAGCACCGTCCTTAAAGGCAGGGCCGTGAGCCAGGAATACAGGCTGAGGTCCTCTTTCCGGGGTGTGGCCGTGGGCGCCCTTGAGACCGCCGTTGGCCAGCGGCACAACAGGATGTTCTGCCGTCCAGGAATTGGCAAAGCCATAGCCATCCTCAGCTTCCACCATAAAGCTGTAAGGGCCGTTTTGACCGTACTGCTCCAGCAGTTCGTCCTTGGTGTAGATCTTACGGATGCCGTACTTGCCGCTTTCCTGCAGCTGCAGCAAGAAGGCATAGACCCGGTCATACAGCTTCTTTTGGGTATTGTCCACCAGGTGGACAGTGGTAGAGAAACCGTTTGCCTGGGAATAGGCTTTCCAGTTATAGATGCCGCCGTTGGGCGCAACCTCCAAAAGACCGGCTTCCCGGAACAACACATTCAAATGGATATACTTAGTCATATCCATCTGACCGTGGTCGCTGAGGATGACAAAGTTGGTGTCCTCATAAACACCGGCATCCTCCATAGCTGCGATCACATCGCCCAGCCATTCGTCGGTGCGATCCAGGCCCTTGGTGATCAAATCGCCGAACACACCGCTCTTATGCCGGAATGTATCCAAAATGCAGTTATGGACTAAGATCACATCCGGCTGCTCGTTACGGATCAAGCTGCAGGTACAGCCCATCAGGAAACCGTCAAACCGGTCAGCCAAAGGCTCACGGCCTTCCTTTTTGGGGAATAAATGCATATTCTCCCGGATGACCTTGCGCGTGGCTTCGTTGGCGCCCTGCTGGGCAAATATCTCCTCCACATGGTTGATCTCATCAGGATAGTAGAAGAAATACTCGTTGATAATGTAGTCCACATTGGGGTTATTGGCGGTAATGGGCCAATATACAGAGGCGGTGGTACAACCTGCCCGCTTAGCAGCAGCAAAGATATCCTCCACATACACCCAGTTGCTGTTGGTTGCCCAATGGGAAATGCCGTCATTGAAGGTCTTCAGCTGGAAGTTGGCAAACACGCCGTGCTTGCCGGGATAGCAGCCGGTCATCAATGTGGTGTGGGCAGGATAGGTGCTGGCGGGGTAGACAGTGGTAACACCCTCTACCTCAGCACGCTTTTCCATAATCTTCTTGAAGTTGGGCTTTTGGGACAGGTAGGCAATATCCTCGTGGACCATTGCGTCCATAGAGATCACAAAAAGCTTTTTCTTCATAGTTTATCCCTCAATAGCCTTGGTAGCAACAATATCAACACCGGTACCGCAAATATTGGCAACCACCACATCATAACGGTTAACAGGTGCCTTCACGGTAGCTGCACGGATCACTTCCATGCAATCGAACAGCTTTTCCTTGGGAACAGGCTTGTTGGAGCGGACAGGCAGCAGATCGTTCTGGCCATCCAGCTTAACCAGCGTAGTCAGAATGCGGACGGGGTGTGCAAATTCTGCGCTGGCATATTCTAAGCCCCGCTTACAGCCCTGGCCCTCGACGGACAGGATCTTATCACCCTCGCCCTCTACCTGGATATGGCAGCCACGGGGGCAGACTGTACAAATGATTTCCTTTTTCATAGCATCAGTCCTCCTTGATAACTTCTACGGTCACGGTATCGCCGGTGAGCTTCTCCGTGGCAACGTTCACATGGCACATTTCGCCGGGGTTGACCCGGAATTCCTTGGTGCTGGCAATGACTTCGTCACCGCAGCGGGCAATCAACCTGACGCCCAGCTCCGGCTGCAGAACACGGAAGTACAGGCTTACCTTGCCGCCTTCCTCATTGGCATCCACAGTCTGGGGGCACAGGTAACGGACATTCCGGCCGGTGACACAGGTAACAGTCTTCTGCTCACCTGCCAGCTTGCCCATAGCATAACGGGCAGCGTACTTACCGGCACGGGAGCTCTCCTCACTGACGTTATCCACCAGGTCGTTGACGTGGACAACGTTACCGCAAGCGAATACAGAGGGTGCGGAGGTCTGCATATACTGGTTGACGGCAGGGCCGTTGGTGATGGGGTTGATAGCGATGCCGGCCTTGCGGGTCAGCTCGTTTTCGGGCATCAGACCCACAGAGAACAGAACGGTATCGCACTCCACGAGCTCAGCCTTCTCAGCGATGGGCTGCTTCTTCTCGTTAACAGGCGCTACCCAAACGCCGGTAACACGCTCATTACCCTCGATGCGGGTGATGGTGTGCGCCAGCTTCAGAGGAATGCCGAAGTCATCCAGGCACTGCACTCTGTTACGGGTGAGGCCTGCCAGGTAGTCCATCAGTTCGACCACCATAACCACCTTAGCGCCTTCCAGGGTCATACGGCGGGCCATGATCATACCGATGTCGCCGGAACCGAGAATGACGACCTTCTTGCCCACCATAATGTTCTGACGGTTGACCAGGCGCTGGGCAGAACCTGCGGTGTACAGGCCGGCAGGACGGGTACCGGGAACCATAATGCTTGCACGGGTCTTCTCCCGGCAGCCCATAGCCAACACGATGCTCTTGGCCTGCACCTGGGTCAGACCGTAGCGGCTGCTGGTGCAAATAACTTCATTTGTCTCGTGGTTGACTTCCAGGACCATGGTGTCCAGCATATAGTCAACGCCCACTTCCTTGGCTTTGTCCACGAAGCGGCCATAGTACTCAGGACCGGTCAGCTCTTCCTTGAAACGGGTCAGACCGAAGCCCGGGTGGATACACTGCTGCAGAATACCGCCCAGCGCGTTGTCACGCTCTAAGATCAGCACCTTTTCTGCGCCCTCTTCCTTGGCGGCAATGGCTGCTGCCAAGCCGGCGGGGCCGCCGCCGATAATTGCTACATCACATTTTACATTATACATATCGCTGCACCTCCCTTAGCGGGTAGAACCGGTAACCATATAGGAGCCGGCATTGTTCTTGTTGATATCGGTAGGCTCGCAGCCCAGCTCACGGGCCAGGATCTCGATGACCTTAGGACCGCAGAAGCCACCCTGGCATCTGCCCATACCTGCACGGACACGGCGCTTCACAGCGTCCACGCTCCGCGCGCCCAAAGGACGGTGGATAGCATCCAGGATCTCAGCCTCGGTGACGGTCTCGCAGCGGCAGATCACATTGCCGTACAAGGGGTTCTCCTTCACCAAAGCATCCTGCTCTTCCCGGGTGCACTCGCTGAACTTCACGATGCCCTTACGCTTGGAAATGAAGTTCTCCTTCAGTTTCCAGCCAGCGCCACGGGCCAGCAGCTGCTGCACCACATATGTACCCATAGCCAAAGACAGGGTCAAACCGGTAGAACGGACACCGGACAGGTTTACATAACCTTCCAAATCGTCCCAAATGTCGAAATTCAATCCCTCGGGGTTACGGTTGGGGCGCAGGCCGGAGTACTGGGTGATGGTATCACGGACATTCACGTTAGGAATGAGGTTGCGCACATCGGCAGTGATAGAAGCCAGGCCCTCTGCGGTGGTGGACTTATCCAGCTTGGAATCCTGGTCCTCGGCGGTGGGGCCAACCAGCATATTGCCGTGGATGGTGGGGCACATCAGCTTGCCCTTGGTGATCTTGGTGGGAATGGGCAGGACAATGTGGTCAACCTGGCAGGAAGTGTTCTTATCCAGAATGAAGAACTGACCCTTACGGGCAACTACCTTATACTCTGCCTTACCGACCATCTCTGCGATGTCGTCGCAGTACAGGCCGGCACAGTTGATGATGTACTTGGTTTCGATCTCCTCACCGGTGGTCTGCACGGTCTTGACCTTGCCGCCCTCGGTTGTGATGCCGGTGACCTTGGTGCTCAGCAGGAAACGCACGCCGTTGGCATAAGCATTCTCTGCGTAAGCCTGCACCAGGATAAACGGATCAATGATGCTCTCGCGAGGAATCCACAGGCCGCCCTTCACCTCGGGGTTCAGATTGGGCTCCATAGCCAGCAGTTCCTCGCGGGTCTTGTACTCTACATCGTAAACATGGTTCTTGAATGCCTTTTCCTTAATGGCAGGCAGCTTCTCGAACTGCTCGTCAGTAATGGCGGGCAGGATCGCACCGATCCGGGCAAAGGGAACTTCCAGATCCTTTACCAGTTCGTCATACATGGGGTTCGCTGCCACAACCAGCTGGGACTCCAGGGTGCCGGGCGCGGCATCATAACCGGTGTGGATAATGGCACTGTTGGACTTGGAGGCATCGCCGCCCACATCCTCGTTCTTGTCAACCACAATGACATCCACTTCGTACTTGGAAAGCTCACGGGCAACAGCGCAACCAACGGCGCCTGCGCCGATCACAACCACATCTGTTTTCAGCATTTTTCATACACCTTCCTAATTTGTTTTTCGCGTGGGTATAGTATCACCCGGACAGTATAGCACATCGCCACAACATTTGCAAGACCTTTTCAAAACTTTTGCAAAATCTGCAAAAAACAGGCAGTGCAAATCCGAAGATTTGTACTGCCTGTATATTATTTTGCCACAATCACCTTAGCGCCGGCAGTTTCCAATGCCTTTACCGCCTGGCGGCTGGCATTGCTGTCGGTAATGACCAGGTCGATCTGGTCCAAAGTGCAGACATTGTTCATGGCCCGCACCCCCAGCTTGGTGGAGTCTGCCAGGGCAATGGCCTGTCTTGCATTGAGGGCCAGCTGCCGGTGCAATCTTGCCTCGCCGATGTGGAAGTCGGTGATGCCGTTTTCCGTGATACCGCCAATGCCGATAAAGGCCTTGTCCACATTGAAATGCACCAAGTTTTCATCTGCCGGAAAGCCGGACAAGGTCAGTTCCTTGGCTCTTACCTGTCCGCCGGGCAGGATCACCGTGCATTCCGGGATCTCGCTGAGCGCCACTGCGGTACGCAAAGCGTTGGTAAACACCGTGATAGGGCCGATATTCTTCATATACTGCACCATTGCCTGCACTGTGGTGCCTACACCTAAATACACTGTATCGCCGGAACAAATCTGCTTTGCCGCCTCCTGGGCAATGGCATTTTTCTGCTGGTAATTCGCCTTGGCCCGGCTGGCATACTCCGGCTCTGCGCTGAGAGAAACATTGAGGGCTGCACCACCGTAAACCTTACGGAGAACACCCTGCTGCTCCAAATAGTCTAAGTCCCGCCGCACAGTTTCGATAGAAACGCCAAAGCGTTCCATCAGTTCCGCATTGGTAACTGTCCGCTGCCGGGTGATCAGCTCCATAATTTGACTTCTGCGTTCTAATTTCACAGCAGTTCCTCCCTATGTGTAAAAATCCAAAACATTGTCAAAACATTATCATAGACAGTATGCCACAGAAGCCAAAAATTGTCAACCCAATTACAGAAATATCCGCATACTTGCGTGAAAACAAGTATGCGGATATTTGCTGTCAGTTGGAAAACTTGGGCGGATTCACCGGATTGCCCGCAAAGGCATTGGGGCCGGGGTCGGACATAGAGAAATACATCCGTGCTGCCTTTGTGGTGCCGAAATCCTGGTTGGAACCGGAGTTCTGCACCTCGTTGAAGGCATCCCGGAACATTTGGTTGTGGGCCTCCTCCCGGTTTAGCAGGAAATCGATGGTTTCCCGTACCTTCTTGTCATGGATCTGCCGATACAGGTACTCGTAGACCACCTTTGCCCGCTGCTCAGAGGCAATGTTGCTCAAAAGGTCGGCGCACAGATCGCCGGTCACGGTCACATAATCCGCCGTCCAGGAATAACCGGAGGCGTTGATAAGTCCAGGGTTAAGCCCCAAAATGACGTGACTTTGGATCTCGCCGGCATTGACCTGGTCAGCGCCCACATCGTGGCCGTTGAGCAGATTGATGGTCTGTGCCACCATTTCCATATGGCTCAGCTCTTCCGCCGCAATATCCAGAAACAGGTCCTTGATCTTGGGATCTTTGATCCGAAAGCTTTGGGACATATACTGCATCGCGGCCTTCAATTCGCCGTTACCGCCACCCAATTGCTCCTGCAGCAGTGCCGCATACTGGGGGTTGGGTCGCTCGATCCCCACCGGGTGAAATAACTGTTTTTCGTGCTTGAACATGCATATCACTCCTTTTACTGTGATATGCCTATTCTTCCATTTTCTTCCGAGGATTATACACCAAATGCATTCAGTTGGCGTATACTTAAAGCGCATAGTAGAAATATACTGCAAGCCGTTTCCACCAGTTAAGATTATTCCAGGCTTCCTGGGCAGTATCTCGCACAAACACACGCATTCTCTCCAACTGGGCAGGCGTCATTTCGTGGTCGCTGTAAGCAGCTTCCAGCCAAATATCTTCTACCTCAGCCGGAATTTCATTGGCATAAGCATTCCATTTGCGCCACCGCCGTGCGTAAAGGTACATACCACGAATCGCCTCAGCAGTATTGGGCACATACATAGCCGCTCTGCTGCGTTTGCGCTTATGGTCAGCAAGCAAGACCACCACCGCAGATACAGCCGCCACCGCAAGGATCGTGGAGAGAATTGGCACAATGGGTATTTTCTTGTTGACCTTTTGGGTCGGTTCCTCTCCGGGGCCTACAGGTGTTACCGTAGTCGTAGGAATCGCAGCTTGCGGTTTCGTTGGAATATACTCCGGGAGTTCAAAGTCTTCCGGCAGCTGTATGGTTTCCAGTATTTCGGGGTCATCCTGTATATCCGGAACTTCCGGTGCTTCAGACGGTTCAGTAGGAAGGGGTTCCGGATCCTCCGGCATCGGCGGCATAAATATATCCCACAAGTTTTCCGCAATGTTATCGATCTTCACATTAGGCTCCGGCGCCAAAGTTTGCACCGAAAGGGCTGTAGCTGCCACAAAAGCAGCGATCAGAATTGCAGGTAGCCACCGTTCCTTTTTGGGCAAACCATTGGCAAAAGCCGCAAAAACCAGGATAGACAACCACACAATGCTGGGCGCCACACCAAAATAGGCAACCATGATTCCCATCAACAGTGTCATCACCAGATCGACCGCGCCACCCACTAACAGGCACAGCGCGCCCAAGATGCAGGACACAACAATCAAACTTTCTTGCGGTGCATTTCTTACAACATTGTAGTGGGTATAACAGAAGTTCTGCCCTTCCTCACTCAAGGTAAACAGTTTGTTCGCAAGGAAGCCCAATCCGTCGCCAATGGGTACCAATCGTATCAGCAACCAAACCAGGCTCAAGGCTAAGGTACATATGCCGACAACCAATCGCCATTTCCGAGGCAGGAAACCTGCCACAATCACGATTGCAACACCGGGAAGCACTGCAAGGAAATATGCCATGCCGCCAACCATAGACAGCAGAGCACCCATCACCGCAAAGAACCAAATGCCACACCACAACCCAGGCAGCGTGGGCTTCTTATTTTCAATCAACTGAAAGCGCATACTCACACCTCCAGTACGGAAAGGTCCGCGTCATAGGTTTTTCTGTCGAACTGCAGAATATAGGTTCCGTCGGGCTGGAGGCCGTCGCTGACACCATCCCGGCGGGGCAGCAATATAGTGATGCGGTTATCGTTATACAGCTCCTGCACACCTGCAGGAATCCGATTGGCTACAATGACAACATGGGAAAAATTACACTGCCGGAATTGCTCTGTAAAACGCTCAGCAACAGAGCCGTCTTTCTTGGGCGGCAAACGCAGCAACCGGGACAACAGATCCGGAAATTCACCCGGATGGGAAACAGTTTGCAGGCGCAAGGCATCCGTCTTGGTTTCACGCCAACCCGCCTGAAACAAAATTCCCGTATTGGCCATTGTCTGACACAGTGAGGCAAACACTTCCGTAATAGCATCGGTTTCCTCCTGGGAATCCCCGTCTGCGGTTTCCAACAGCACCAGCATATCATTGACCACCTGCAGGCCAAATTCCCGGATCATTGTTTTGTCGCATTTCTCCGAAAGCTTCCAATGGATCTGCCGAATAGCATCTCCGGGGATATATTCCCGAATAGCGAAGACCTCTCCGGGATCGTTGCCGGGCTTTTCCGTGGAATAAATATCGCTGTCCGGCATAGCCATAGGCTGCTCGGTGAACCGGAGCTGGGTCTCAAACAAGGTGGGCAGAATCGTCATATCTTTCTTTACAGAACAAGCAACTTTTCTGCGCTGCAGACCGAACAGATCGCCAACACTTTCCGCTTGCATGGTTATCCGCAGCAAACCGCAGCAGGAAGAACGCAAGGTAAACTCCAGACATTTTTCCTGCTTAGGCATTATGGACACGCGAATTTTCTGCTCCTGGGCAGATCCGGTACGCCAGTTGCGGCACCGGGCAAGCACGTCCAGGCCAAGTACCGGTATGACGCGCTGATTGGAAATGCGGAGTTTGCACTGCACCGGCTGATCTTTTTCAGCCGAGGTGCTAACATCCAATTCCATTTGCAGCTTTGGCGTAAACAGCAGCGGCAGCATGCCAATCGCCGGCAGGAAGACCACGCAAATCAGCACAGTCAGCGTGCCGGGATTGTTCTCAAACAGATATGCGCCGGCAGCCGCAACGCAGGCTGCTAACCAAATCCATTTACTTTTCATAGGGTTCCTTTACATCGGCAAGGATCGCCTGCAGCACTTCCGTTCTTGTCTGACGGGCCGCCTTTGCCTTTTGGCTCAGCAGGATACGGTGGGTACACACATCGCAGAAGACCTCCCGCACATCGGCAGGGATCACATAGTCACGACCATGGACATAGGCGCAGGCTCTTGCCATACGACCCACAGCGATAGCGCCACGGGGGCTGATACCCAGCTCCACGGACGCGTGATCCCGGGAAGCAATGGACAAGTCCGTGATGTAAGCCACGATCTGATCGTTCATAGTGACACGGGCAGCTTCCTCCTGCATTTGCAGAAACTCTTCCTTCGTCACAGCCTGGCACACGGTGTCCATAGGATCGGCGGTTTTGCGGTCACGGATAATATCCATCTGAGCAGTATAATCCGGGTAGCCAATGGTCAGGCGCACCAAAAAGCGGTCCAGCTGGGCATGGGGCAGCAACTGGGTACCGGCCGTACCTACGTGGTTTTCGGTAGCAATTACCAGGAAGGGCTTCTGCAGAGGATACAGATTGCCGTCCACAGTTACCTGGTGCTCTTCCATCGCCTCCAGAAGGGCAGACTGGGTCTTGGAGGAGGTCCGGTTGATCTCGTCAGCCAGCAGCAGATTGGCGCGGTTTACCGTGCCGGGCATATAGCGGAATGTGCCGGAGTTCTTATCATAGATGGAATATCCCACCACGTCAGAGGGCATAACATCCGGGGTAAACTGGATTCTCTGATAGTCCAGGCCAAGGGATTTGTTCAGCGCAACTGCCAGGGAGGTCTTACCCACACCGGGCACATCATCCAGCAGCACATGGCCGTCGGCCAACATTGCCATCAGGACTTTTTCAATAACCTCCTGCTTGCCGAGAATGACCTTCTGCACCTCGGCTAAGATCTTTTCGATTCTCTCATTCATTTTCGCTCTCTCCTGTTAGCTTAATATTCAATATATACTGTTTCATTTTCTTTGAGGGTAAAGAACTCAGATTTCCGATCGGTAGGTGTGAGGAAGTGATCTTCGTCGATGAGATACACCTTTCCGCCTTCCACATTGACAGTAACAATCTGATCCTGTCCGGAAATATTAGCAACCATCATAGCTCTGCCGTTTTCACCCTTGGCGGCAACGCAATAGACCTTATCTGCATCACAATCACAGACAACCTGTGTGCCCAAAGCGTAGAGCTTGCTGAATGCTACAAAGGAATAGTAGGTACAGCAGGGCTTATGGGTCAATGGGTGGAAGAATCCGGCATAACGGCCAGGCCTGTAACTGGCATCATAATAGCAGAGCATATCTGTGGATGTGTTCTGCATAGCCAGCATCATACCTGCCGCATGAGCAGAAGCATGGGAGGTGCATCGATCGTCGATGCTATGATGCCCGTTCCATTCATTCAGATGAGACTCCAAATCGCCGAAACCCCGCTCCTGCAAAAACTGTTCTATGAACTTAGCAAACTCAACGGCATCGCAAGGTTCACCGTAGAAATGCCAGGAGAAAAAGTCAATGGGGCTGCTGTGGGCTTTGATGTAGTCAAAGAAGCCGTATAGAAACTCCTTTCGGTACAGGCCTTTTTCATGCGGAGTCTTCTTTTTCAGATTAACACCGTATTTTTCCGGCTCAAAATAAAGGAAATGGAGCGTTGTGGCGGCATAGCCGCCTACCTTAATGCTGTCGCCAAAGCATGCCTTCAAGTGGGTCGCGGCGACATGATACAGCTCATAGTACTGCTCCTTGGTGCCTGTCCACATTTGATTGGCACCTGGCAGGCCATTGTCCGGCTCGTTCCAGATCTCCCAGTATTCGATGCCGTAGTAGAAGCCATCAGCCCAACCCTCGTTGTAGTGGCGGATGATATGCTCGCATATGCGGGCCCATTTGGCATAATCCTTGGGCGGATGAATGCGGTAGGCTTTGATGTGGAATTGGTTCTCAATGGTCACGCCCAGCCGGAAGATGGGCTTTACATCATATTCTGCCATACCTGCCAGCAAAGCATCCGTAAAGGCAAAATCGTAATTGGCTGGATCGGTCTCATCTGCATCAAAATCTCGGAAAATATTGGGAATATCCACATAACGGTTACCGCCGAAGGCACCGCCAACATCGTGAAGCCGGGAGTAGGTAATGCCTGCATCTTTCAAATATTGCATAGGGGAGAAATCCAGTACACCAAAGCCACCCGTAAAAGGCGGCTGTCCTACTGCGTGCATCTGCTTGATGGGACCAAGCGCTCGGGAAAAATCAACGGTAATATTCGCCATACTGCTGCTCCATTTCGCAAATTTTTATCATTTTATCATAGATAATCCTGCAATGCAACACTTTTACATCCCCTTCACAACAAAAACCGAGGTAATGACACCTCGGTTTTTTATGGATTTAGCTTTTGGTGTTCTCGCACAAAAAAGTATGGGGAAACACCTTTATATTTTTTGAAGTTACGGTGAAAAGTACTCAAATCATTGTAGCCGCAACGGATACAGGCAGAGGACACCTTTTCCCCTTCCCGAAGGAACGCCACGGCATGCTCAATGCGGCACCGATTCAGATAATCCTTAAAGGTCGTTCCGGTGATGGATGTGAAAATAGAGCAAAAGCAGGTCTTGGACATAGCGGAAAGCCGTACCATTTCACCAAGCGTTAATTCCTCATCAAAATGATTCTTAATATACCCAATGCAATGCATAACCAGTTGCCGGTTCTCTTCCACCTTCAAGGTTTGCGCCGTTTCTTCAAAATACACTCTTGCAAAAACAGACAAAATGACTGACACACACGCTTTGATTATTCCGCTGTTTCCGGCCTTTTTTTCAAGGAATTCCTTCGTGATCCGACCAAGCAGTTCCTCTACGAAAACACTGTCCTCGTAAACAAGAGAAAGCTTCGGTTGCACATCTTGTTCCGTGTTCAGATAATACAGAAAATCCAATACCAATCTATTGCTTTCTTTGCTGTTTTGAAAAAACTCCGGTGTGAAAGACAGGGAATAGAAATCCACTTCCCCCCCCGGTACTTCGATATAGTGCGGCTGATTGGGCGGCAGGATAAACACATCTCCGGCCGTAAGCTTTGCTGTGGTGTTTTCAATATGATGGACGATCGTTCCTTTGATCACATAATAAATCTGAAAATAATTATGGATATGAAGCTTGAGTGCCTCGTGGGGCGTGGTAATGCGCGTGATGTAAAAATCCTTGGTAGCATTTTTGTAATATGACAACACAAACTCTTTTATATTCATAAGGTTATCCCCCCTATGCATCTTATCACATACGTGAACAAAATGCAATAATCTCTTTACTAAATGCATTGTTTACAGTCGTGCTCTCTGTTAGAATTAAATCATTCAAGCACAAGGAGGATAATGCTATGAAAATCGTTGCACTAAACGGATTGTTGGGTTACGGATACAGTGAAGAAGCACTGGATATTGCTTTTTCCGAAAAGGTGGATTATCTGGGAGTGGATGCCGGTTCTACCGACCCTGGCCCTTATTATTTGGGAAGCGGAAAATCCTTTACTGACCGCGGCGCGGTAAAAAGGGATTTGGAATTGGCTCTTCCCAAGGCTTTAGTCCAAAAAGCGCCGTTTATCATCGGCACCGCCGGCGGCGCAGGCAGCGCGCGGCACGTTCAGTGGCTGAAGGAGATCCTTTTGGAAATTGCCGCGGAAAAGAATCTGCAATTCAAGCTGGGTACAGTTTACAGCGATGTTTCCAAGGAATTTGTTTTAGAAAAACTCGATAGCGGAAAAATCACAAATATGAGCGATGAAATGCCGCTTTCCCAAGAAGCAATTAAAGAAAGTACAACCATTGTAAGCCAAATTGGCATCGCACCGATTATTGAACTGCTGAAAGAGAAGGCAGATGTAATTCTCTGCGGCAGAGCCTGTGACACCGCCATTTATGCAGCACCTTGTATCTATAATGGCTATAACCCGGGCTTAGCCTTCCATATGGCGAAGATCATGGAATGCGGCGCTATGTGTTCTGAGCCGGTTGCGGCAGCCGATGTCATGCAGGCGTATATGTACGAAGATTACTTTGAGCTGCGTCCTGCCAACCCTATTCGCAAATGCACAGTTGACCGGGTTGCCGCCCACACATTGTACGAGCAGAGCAATCCCTATCTGATTTTCGAGCCGGACGGTGTCTGCGATCTGACAAATTCCCAATTCCGGCAAGTTGACGAACGGACGGTGCGGGTCACCGGTTCTGTTTTCAAGGAAGCAGAGCAGCCGACGCTGAAATTAGAGGGCGTAAAGTGCTCCGGCTACCGGACGATCTGCCCCGCAACGATCTACGATCCGGAAACCATCCGTCAGTTTGGCACCATTGCCGATACAGTTATGAATTTTGTGAAAGAAAACACGAAGAACACCCTTCCGGATGGCAGCTATACCGTATCTTTCAAAACAAACGGCGGCGAAGAAAGCTCTCTGGGTATCATTATGGACATTGTGGGACAGACCCAGCAGATTGCAGACACCGTCTGCGCCCTTGTGCGCAGCAGAATGCTGCACTGCGATTATCCGGGCAGAAAGTCCTCTGCAGGCAATCTGGCTTTCCCGTTCTCTCCTTCCGATATCCATGTGGGCCCGGTATATGAATTCTCCGTGTTCCATTTGGCACAGGTGGATTCTCTGCTGGAAACTTCAAAAATCGAACTGGAGGAGGTTAGACTATGAAAAAGCTGATCGATTATACCAAAATCCTGCGCAGCAAAAATGCAGGTCCCCTGTTTATTACCTTTGATTTAATTTTCAACAACAACGAGGATATGCTCTATATCGCAGAACGTTTGACCAAAGCGCATATCGCAAAGGCTTACAATGTTCCGGTGAGCAAGATCGACATTATCGTGTACAGTGTAGTAAATTCCATCAAGATCACATTCCCCCGGAAAAACATCAGCGGAAGCCTTGCTGACAACGATATTTACGGCTGTCAGCAGCATGTCCCGCTGGCAAACATTGAACTATAGGAGTGCTGAGTATGTACGCAGATAAAGATTATATTCTGAACTTAAGACACGAGCTTCACGAATATCCCGAAATTGGATTTGATCTTCCGAAAACCATTTCTGTGGTAAAGCGGGAGCTGAAGGATCTCGGCATTGCATACACAGAAAAATACGGCGAATCCAGTGTCGTAGCGACCATCAACCCCGAAAAATCCCATTTCACTATCGGTATCCGGGCGGATATGGATGCGCTTTTGATCGAAGAGAAAACCGACCTGCCGTTCAAATCCAAAATCAAAGGGCAAATGCATGCCTGCGGCCACGATGCCCATACGGCTATGCTTCTTGGCACAGCCAAAGCCCTCAAAGCCATGGAGGACAAGCTTGCCTGCAGAGTTATGCTGGTTTTTCAGCCCAGTGAGGAAGGTATCCGCAGCGGTGCAGGAGAACTGGTCAGGGGCGGCCTTATGAATGAGATCGACGTGATCATCGGTATGCACGTTGAGAATTGGCTGGAGACCGGAACTGTTGGTGTGTGCAAAGGCAGTTCTATGGCATCCAGCCGCAATCTGCGGATCGATTTTTACGGCGCTACTGCCCATGCAACACTGCCCCACACAGGTGTAGATGCTTTGGCTGCCGCGGTGCGTACCTATAACGACATTCAGTATATGCTGGCACGGGAGCTGAATCCCTTTGCAAAATACGTATTTTCTATTGGAAAACTGGAAGGTGGCACTACTCAAAACGTGATCGCGGATCATGCCTATATGCTTGGTACCATCCGGACCTTCGATATGGAGGTCGACAGCTTTCTGATCCGCAGGATCGGAGAAATCGCAGAAAGCTGCGCCAAGCAGATCGGCGCCCGGGCTGAGGTGAACTCCAGTTTGAAAGCGCTTGTTGTATATAATAACCCCTATATTTCTGATTTGGTTCTGGATTCTGCAGCTAAAGTGGTTGGTGCAGAAAATATTGTACATATGCCCGAAAAACTAAGCTCTGAGGATTTTTCCCAGTATTTGACCCAAAAACCCGGTGTATTTATCCGATTGGGAACTCGAAATGCTGAAAAGGGCTGCACCTCCCTTCCCCACAACAACGATTTCCTGATCGATGAAGATGCATTTCCTATGGGAACGGATACCTGCGTGCAGTTTGTCCTGGACAATATGAACGGCATCAATATGGAAAAAGTAACCGCTTCTGACGAAAGGGTAAAAAGATCATGAAACAAACGATTTGCAGTGTAGGCGACGCTATACTTCTGGAAAAATTACCGGATAGCTATGACAACACTCCCATAAAAAACATTGTAGAACAAGCAGATGTCAGACTGTTTAACCTGGAAAATGTTTTGTCTGACAGACCGATATATGCATCCAGCTACTGCGGCGGCACCTGGCTTCTTGCAAAAGAAGATACCCTGGACGACACATTAAGCTTTGGCTTTAACGGATGTTCCTTTGCCAACAATCACACTATGGATTTTTCCTATGACGGTCTTTTTGACACCCTTGCTGCCGCCAAAAAAAGAAATCTGCCCATCTGCGGAGCGGGAAAGGATCTGGAAGAAGCCTCTGACTATGCCGTTATCGAAACCGAAAACGGCAAATGCGCCTTGATCTCCATCTGTGCAACCTTCAACGATGCTGCGCGGGCAGGCAACCCCTCAGAGTATCTTCCCGGCAGGCCGGGCTTAAATCCGCTCAGATTTTCTATCCAATATCACATCACCCCTGAACATATGAAAGCACTCAAAGAAATGTCCGCAGGCACCCATATTGACGGCAGACGGAACCGCTCCCGTATGGGCGGTTATACCCCCATGCCCCCCGAAGGATGTTTTGGCTTTGGTGAATATAACTTTAAGGAAAGCGAAGTGGAAGGAAAATTCTCCAAGGTCAATGCGGTGGATATGGCAAGAACGGAAAACACCATCCAAAAAGCACTGGAAGAATGTGAAAACGTTATTGTAAATATCCATTCCCACGAAATCAAGCACGATACAGATGACGAGCCTGACGATTTTCTGATCGAATTCTGCAGAGCTTGCATCGATGCCGGCGCATCGGCTGTTATCGGCACCGGAACCCATCAGCTGAAGGCCATTGAAATATATAAGAACAAGCCTATTTTCTACAGCCTTGGTAACTTTATTTTCCAAAGCGATATGGTTTTCTGTATGCCGGATGATTTCAGGGAAAAATACAAAATGCCCTATGGTCTTACCGCAAAACAGCAGATTGCCGAAAGAGCAAAACTTGGCAACGGCGGTCTCCACAATGATGTAAACAATTTCCGTTCTCTAATGCCCTTTATGACTTTTGAAAACGGTTCTGCAGAACGCATTGTTCTCTATCCGCTGCGGCTGGATATGCATACAGGTTTCCCTGCCCTTGCCGACGAAACTGAAACACAGATCATTTTCGATTATCTTTGTGACAGAAATAAGCAATTCGGTACAGTTATCAAAATAAATGACGGTGTAATAGAGGTGGAATTACAGTGATTAAAACAGAAGTTTATGAGCAAGCGCTTTTCGAAACCGTCAAGCGCGGCGCGACAGAAATATCTGCCGATGTGAAAGAGGCATTTGAAGCCGCAATTGCCCGGGAAAGCAATCCCGATGCGAAAAAAGGTTTGATTGCAACCTTAAACAGTATGGAAATGTCCGCAAAGCGGGAAAATCCCCTTTGTGTGGATACCGGCTGGCCGATTTTTTACTTTAAGGTAGGCAATCAGTGCGTTTTGGAAGGCGGCTTTGTGGAGCTGGAAAATGCCGCAAGACGCGCCGTTGCCAAGGCTACTGAGTTGGGCTATCTGCGTGCCACAATGAAGCATCCTTTGACAGGATACGACCCCGGCAACAACATTGGTATGAACATCCCGGATTTTACATATCAGTTTGTGGACGGCGATTCCATTGAAATCTCCTATGCCGCTAAAGGCGGCGGCAGTGAGTGCTTTGGCGGTACAAGGCATAGAATTGTGGCCTTTGCCGACGGCATTCAGGGCATTGAAAAATTTATTATTGATAGTTTTGTGGCATCTGCAAGAGCAGGCGCTGTTTGTCCCCCTTCTGTTTTGGGCATCGGCATTGGCGGCACGGCAAATGTGGCCGCAAATCTGGCCAAGGAAGCTGCATGTCTTAGAACCGTAGGCTCTCATCATCCCGATCCCATGTTTGCCAAAATCGAAGAAGACCTGTACAAGGCGCTCAACAGCCTTGGCGTGGGTATTTTGGGTGCCGGCGGTGATACTTCCGTGTTGGCAGTCAATGTGGAGTATGCCTATACCCACATTGCCGGCATTGCCGTGGCTACCAGCACAAACTGTATGGTTGCCCGCCGGGCATCGTCCAGAATCGATGCCAACGGCAAGGTTACAATTATGAGAAGTCCCAACTGGTTTGGTGACAGATAGGGGGAGCAATATGGCAGAATATCATTTGACCGGACCTTTGACTGATGCAGATGTAGAAAAGCTGAACATCGGCGATATGGTATATATCAGCGGTGAGGCATTCACTTGCCGCTCCAGATTGCAAAAGTACATTTTTGACGAAAAGAACGTTCTTCCCTTTTCCACCGCAGGCAGAAACATCCTCATCCACAACGGCCCGATCGTCATAAAAGAAAACGGCCAATGGAAATTGGTCTCCTTTATGCCCACATCCAGCATTCGTTTTGAAAAATGGGGCGCTAAAAGCGTGGATCAGTGGAATCTTAAAATGATCGTGGGCAAGACCACCATGGGCAAAGAAACTGCCCAAATGATGAAGGAGAAAAAATGTGTGCACGTTTCTCCCCGTTCGGTCAGCCCCAATTTGTGGATCGATTCCATTGAAGTACAGGATGTTTATTTGTATGATGAACTGGGCCGGATTGAAGCGGCCTGGTTCTTCAAACTGCATGAGCTTGGCCCGTTCATTGTGGATATCGATACCAAGGGACAGAATCTATTTGACCGGTTGGACGAGCAAATTTCTGAGAACAAGGACAAAGCATTGCAAGAGCTGGGCATAGACCCGGATTTCCAATTCACCAAACTCTATTAAACAAACATCCGCAGCACGCTTAGAATAATGCCGTGCATTCCTTCAGTAACCTATAAAACACCCGGTATCCACATCAAGGATACCGGGTGTTTTATAGTCGGCCACACCATCTTTTGTAAAGTTATATGGTAAAAGCATATATTCTCCGGCTAATACTTCCTGTCCTATCATTTATTTGCTCTATATTTCCGTAATATAAAAAGGAAAACACTTGCACAGGCATTTGTATTATGGTATAATGCTAATCGGACAAAATATATAGTTATATAAGGAGAGATCAATATGTCTTTTTGTTCTAACTGTGGTAATCCCCTTAATCAAGACAACAAGTTCTGCCCCAATTGTGGCAACCTTATCCCCCCAAAAAGCACTCCCCCCACTCCCGCAGAACCGATTTACTATGAACCTTCTACCCCTGTTTATGTAGCGACCGCGACACCGGTTGTATCTACCAAAGCAAAGGTTTTGGGCTTTGTTGGTATGGGTCTGTCTATTGGCGGACTTGTCATGGCTGCCCTCGGACTTTTGTACACGTTCATCTTTATGGGTTTTGGGGAGGGCTTGAGCCTAATATATGCACTAATCTTTGGGTTCTTCTCCTTCCCGCTTAGTATTGTTGGCGGTATTCTATCTAACAACAGTATGAATATGGGTAACTACTCCACTCCCTGTTCTGTCGGCTCCAAGCTGTGCATTGTCGGCATTATCTTATCCGCTGTTATGTTATTCTTTGGTTTCCTGAGTCTGGCTATGTAAAGAAATTTTCTCACACAGGATCCGGGTCTGCAGCAATATAATTTATAGTGCGAGGAAACTCTATGGAAAAAGAACTCAAGCATCTTTTGCGCGCCAACCAGCAATTGCTGGTAAGCTCTCAAAAAACCCTAAACGATATTTTTCAGATTATGTTCCGCAAACGAGAATATATTCTTTGCGAAACCAACGACGGTTTCCGTGTACAAACCTGCACTTACGGGCAGATGCACGACCGCATCTGCAGCCTCGCCAATGCCTTATATGCAAAGCTGGGCGCTACGCATGACTACATTGCTTTGGAAATGGAGAATTCTCCGGATTGGATCGCAGCATTTTGGGCTATTCTCAAGAGCGGAAACAAGCCCTACCTGGTAAACACACGTTATCCGGCTCATCTTACCAACAGCATTTTAAACACATTGCATATAACGTATGTTCTTTGCGCAAAGGACACCCAGCTTTCCGCGGAAGCGATCAGCCTTGTTTCGTTAACAGGAGAATATCCAGCTGTACCGGAAGACGCTTTTGAAAACGAGTTGGCTTTCTCCTCTTCTGCGACCTCTATGAACGAAGTCATCTGCTTCTATACCGGCTATCAAATTGCTGAACAGATATTAAATTTCGAACAAATCGTGAAGGAATCCCCCCGGATCACCAAACATTATAAAGGCCAACTGAAGCAACTTGCCTTTCTTCCTTTTTACCATGTTTTCGGCTTATTTGCGGTGTATTTTTGGTTTG
Organism: Faecousia sp.; assembly: GCA_045580345.1. Taxonomy (GTDB): domain Bacteria; phylum Bacillota; class Clostridia; order Oscillospirales; family Oscillospiraceae; genus Faecousia. The sequence goes on along the minus strand of JAZNNO010000028.1, from coordinate 44,615 downwards.
CTTTCTTTGGTCGGACTTTAGTCTTTTTGCGCGATTACGGTGCAGAGACTATTCTGAAAACCTGCCGTCGTCACAATGTTACTCACATTTTCGCAGTACCGACACTTTGGCATACTGTTGAAAAGCAGGTTTATGCCGAGGCGGCAAAACAGGGCGAAAAGAAACTGGCGCAGCTCAAAAAAGCGACCGCCTTTTTCACAAAGCTACAGAATATTTTCCCGAGCTTAGGTGCCGAATTGGCAAAGTTTTCTCTTCGGCAAGTCACAGATCGCCTTTTCGGCAGGTCTGTTATGTTCTGTATCAGCGGCGGCAGTTATCTAAGAGATTCCTCTATGGAATTACTCAACGGCTTGGGCTATTGTCTTCACAACGGCTACGGCATGAGCGAAATCGGCATTACCTCTGTAGAGCTTCGCAATCGCCCCAAGGACCGTAACCGCAATTCCGTTGGACATCCCTTCTCTTCCGTGGAATACCGCTTGGGCGATGACGGCATTCTCTACGTCAAAAGCGCTTCACGGTGTGCCAAAAAACTCGTAAACGGCGTACCTGCAGATTTAGATCACTGGTTCCGGACAGAGGACCAAATGACCTGCATCGACAACCATTACCACATTCTTGGCCGTCAAAGTGATATTGTCATTGGAGAAAGTGGCGAGAATATCAATCCCGATATGATCGAAAAGGCTTTTGTTCTTAAAGATGTCGCGCAGTTCTGTGTTTTGGGTCTACCCGGAAAAAGCGGACAGGAATTGTCTATCGTGGTGCAGATTAGCCCCTACACCACCCAGAAACGAATTGAAGAAATTAAAAAAGAAATCTATCGGGTAAACGAAACTTTTTCCAAGACCATTGCCATTAGAAGCTTCTATTTCACCTATGATGATCTTGCACCGGCATCTGCCATTAAGATCAGCAGAGCACAGTTGATCAAAATGATTGAAAACGGGCAGGTCTCTTTGACCTCCTTTCAACAGTTTGTTCCCACCATGGCTTCTAACGATACATCATCTCCTTTCCTATCTCCGGTCAAGGCGATCGTTGCGCGGATTTTAGAGATTGACGAGGCCGATATCTCCAACGATTCTCACATTTTCTATGATCTGGGCGCAACCAGCATCCAGTACTTCTCTATCCTCGCTGCTTTGGCTGAAGAGTTTTCCTTTTCTAACTACGACAACAGCGATGCTTTTTGTTATACTCCCAAAGAAATCTGTGAATACTTAGAAAGAAAATTGTAATATGAACACCAATAAATGGCTTGTCCGTTTTTGCCTGGGATTTGTAAAGATCACAGGCATTGTACCTGCATGGCTTTTTCTCAAGCCCCGGATTCATCTTGCCGCCGGAGCAAGGCGTCAGCTTCCCAAGCCCTGTATCCTAATCAGTAATCATATCAGTCTTATGGATTTTGTTTTATATCTTCTGATTTTCCCTTTCCGGACGATTCGCTTTCTCATTGCAGAAGTGCTGTATAATCGCAGCAAGTTTTTTGCTTTGTTTTTGAATCTCATTGGCGGTATCCGTGTGGACAGAGTAGCCAAAACCTTCGATTTCGTCCCCCATGCTTTGCACATCCTGGATGAAAAAGGTTCAGTTGGTATTTTCCCCCAATCCCGTCTGCCTGTAAACGGACAGCACTTTCCCTTTACTGTTAGCACAGCTGTCATTGCCCTTCACCACAATGCCCCTATTATTCCCGTGTATACCGACGGAAACTATGGTTTTCTCAAGCGGGCAAATGTGGTCATTGGCGCCCCTGTTTTCGTACAGGATTTCTGCGACAATTCCCTGAATGAGCATGACAACATCCTTCGTATAACCAATATTTTGGAAGAAAAAGTTTTTGAACTTAAAAAGGAATTGGAACAATGAAGCAGCCTCAAAGAAAAAAACACCCGCTGCTTAATCCCAAGCTATTGCCCATGGATCTCGCGCGGATTGTTTGCATCCCGTTATTGATTTTGTATCGCATGAAACGGTTAAATCCCGACGGCACTAAATACAAAGGCCGGATCCATGGGGGTGCCATTATTGCAGCCAATCACACTTCCTTCTCCGATCCTTTTTTAGTGGGCGTTGCAGTTTGGTATCGGCGTTTGTTTTTTCTTGCCGCAGAAGCAGTGATGCAAGGAAAGCTTCGAACCTGGCTGCTGAAAGGCGTTGGTGCCATCAAGATCGACCGCCACAGTACTGATATTGTAGCAATCCGCAAATCTGTGGATATACTAAAAGAAGGGCATTTGCTGGCAGTTTTCCCACAGGGTAGCATCGTCGAAAACGAACAGGTTAAATCCATAAAATCCGGTGCCGTGCTTATTGCAATTCAGGCAGGAGTCCCCATTGTTCCTATACACATTTGTTCACCCAAACGCTGGTACAGCCGCCGGGTTGTAATCGTGGGCAATCCTATATATCCCCAGTCTTATATAAAAAACAAATTCCCTTCCACAGCAGACATTGAAAAAGTTTCCCAAGTCTTAATGGAGGAAATGAACCACTATATAACACATTCATAAGGAGCAATATTATGCACACTCTGGAACGTCTTATTAATATCTTTAATGTAGTCTTTGAGGGAAGTGTTGATGTTAGCACCCTTACTCCTGAGTCTTCTTTGCGAGAAGATGTCGGTATTAACTCCATCGGCCTTCTGTATATGGCAATGGCTGTCGAGGAAGAGTTCGGCATTAAATTTACTAACGAGGACTTTAACTCTATTCAAACTGTAGCGGATGTGGTTACCTGCATAGAAAGCAAGGCTTCTGTATGAATTGGTTGGAAAAAGCACCGGCATTTGGAAATATGATTCGCACAAAGGTGCGTTTCTACTATCACTATGGCATTTTTATTTCCGAAGATGAAGTGATACAGTTCGGACTCCCTGACGACCCCTTGCGTCCTGCAGATCAGATTCATGTCATCAGCACGGATATAACAACATTCCTGCAAGGTGGCGAGCTGGAAGTTATGGCCCCGGAAAAACAAGAACGGAAGCAAATGCGTACACCGGAGCAGATCGTAAGCATTGCCCGGCAGCGAATTGGCGAAGGGGGCTATGATATTCTTCACAATAACTGCGAGCACTTTGCAAGCGACTGTGTATTCGGCCAGCCCCAATCTACTTTTTTGCAGGAAGTCCGAGAAAAGCTGCGTAAAAAATTAGGAAAATAAGGCCTCTCGCCTTATAATACAATCTGTATGATGCAATCGCCAACCATATGCATTTCCCGTTGCAGAGAAAGGACATTTACCGATTTCAAATCGGTAATACCTGTGCCGCATTTCTTAAAATAAGCCTCTTTTGCAGTCCATATCTCAAAAAAACGCTGCAGGATTTCCATGTCTCGACACAATTCCCCCTTTGGAATCTGCGCATTCTGGGATAAATATCCCAATTCTTCCAGAGTGCAGACAATGCGGAACAGATTCATACTAACAGGTTGGATGCGTTCTATGTCAATCCCTATCGGTTTTTCGCTGACAGCACAAGCTACCACTTCATCGCAGTGTGAAATGCTCACATATAACGCACAATCGGAAAAATACGGTTCTCCGTTTTCCTTGCTGTGCAGTTTTGCCGATGTAATGTTCCAGTATTTCTTCAGCAGTTGATACACCAAAAGCTCTGCCGCCAGAGATCTTTTCTTGTCTTCCCGGTGGCGCAGGCGATCAATTCGTGCTTTTCTGGAGGGAGACAGCTGCCTATATGCGCAGTATATATCCTCCTCAGAAAAATCTGTTGTTTTACAACAAGCCCAATGCATATATTTTCTCCTATAACGGTTTTCTGTTAACGCTCTTGGCATATGCGCCAATTATTATGAAAGGGATGCAAACAAATATGTGGATCGTTTTGTTAGTCCTTGCCCTCCTTGCGACCATCATTCTTTTGATCTTGGTGCTACCAGTAAAAGTAATCATAAAAAATGATGCCAATGAGCTATTCATCCTGCGCTACAGGCTGCTTTTTAGGACCTTTGGTGAAAATCCCAATCCCAATGACCCCTTGATTAAAACACTTAAAAAAGCGGGCGGTATCGACCGTCTCGAAAAGGCCGTTATACAGAAAAATATTCGTACAAACGGTCTGCAAAAAACGGTGTCTACCAGCTATGACTCTCTCATCAGTCTTTTAAAGGAACTGCTGTTTCTGTTTAAGCGTTGTACCGTTACGCACCTAAAAATCACAATACGCAGTGCTGACGGTGACCCTAGCGAAGCCGCTATTCAATACGGCCGATACACAGCCATTACACATTCTTTTTTGGCATTAGCCAATTCCCTACTGAAAATTCGTAAACGCAACTGCGATATTGATATTTGCTGCGATTATTCCACAAACAAGTCGCTCTTTCGCTACGAAATCGTTTTTGCTATTCCCTTCGCCCGTGTTTTGGCAGCCTTTTGGCGCGTAGCTATGTTAGAAGCAAAGCGAGTTGCTGACCAAACACGGGATCAGGCAAAATGATCCAAAACATGTTGCACATGGGCTTTTATAGTTTCCTGTGTGCCACTCATCATTCCATGGGTGGTATTTGGCAGAATGATCTGTTGACAAAGGGCGCATTTTTTCGCAAATTCGCTTTGCGCCTTTAGGCTTACAGTTTTGTCATCGTCTGCACAAATCATCAAAATTGGTGTGCGAATTTTGTCCACTGTCCGCTTGCTTACAAATTGCCTGCGCAGGCTCACAGCCTGCTGCACCCAACGAAGTGTCTGAGGTGTTGTGCAGTAACAGGGATTTTCCCATCTTTGCTCCATATTCCAAAGGAAGCGGCTTCGGCTTTGATCTTGAGATCTTTCAAAGGGATAATTCGGATCGAATTCGTCTGATGTCCAGCTTTTTTTCTTGCTGTTCGTCCAAAGCAAGCACATTGTTAACCCCCATTTGGCAACACGGACAGGCACCTTACCGGTCAATGGCTCGATCATTGGGGCCGAGATCACTGCCTTTTGAAACACATCAGGATGCCCCGCCAAGTATTGAACTGCAACCGCACCACCCATTGAGTGAGCATACAAATATAGCGGGCCATTGGTCACCGGTCGCACCACATCACGGATAAATACATCAAGATCTTTTTGATAATCCGAAAAATGATCCACATGAATTAGATCCATCCGATCTGTCAGGCGACAAGATCGTCCATGGCAACGTTGATCATAAAGGAACACATCATATCCATTTTTCAATAAATACCATGCCAGTTCATAATATTTCCTGGTGAATTCACTTAGGCCATGAACAATGACCACCGCACCACGGCTATTCTCTGCCAAAAAATATTCATAATACAGGTTTTTTCCATCAAATCCACGAAACCCCCCCTCTTGCTGACAGGGCGCAAGCTGCTGCTCAATGGTATTGCGTTGCTCCTTGAACTCCTCTTCTGCCAACACAGAAAGTTGGTAATCAGGGATAATCTTCACAAAAGTCCCCTCCCCTTATATTTTTAGAAAAATTGGTGATAATCATGATATCTGTAAAGAAATCTTGCAAAAAAAGGATACGGATTATCATTCTTATTGGTTTATTTTTCCTTATCTCTTCACTACTCATAACAAAAATTGTTTACGACAGTATTTTCTCGCGCTATGATGATTCCGCTGATCTCCCCCAAGCTTTAACCGCAATTATCGAGAATAGACAAGATTGTCAATTTCAGTCCGGTAACAATTCCCTGGCAGGCTATTACTACGGCGACACAGATCCCCATCAAGCAAATGGACTTATCGTATTCGTGCCGGGGTTTCATGCCGGCGGTGACGACTATCTATGGCAGATACACGAACTGTTGGAATACGGTTGGAGTGTTTTCACCTTTGACACAACCGGTACATTACACTCCCAGGGGGATAGTCAAATTGGCTTTTCTCAGGCCTTGCTGGATCTCGAAGCTGCCATAAAATACCTAAAAAACAATCAACTGTTCGGTCATTCTTCGCTCATCCTGATGGGACACAGCCGTGGCGGCTATGCAGTCTGCTGCGCTTTGGCCCAAGAGCAGAATGTTTCCGCCGTGGTGTCTATCAGTGGTGTCAACAGCGCCATGGAAGCGGTTATGCAGATGAGCACTCAGTCTGTCGGCATTGCTGCCTATGGTAATTACGGTTTTTTGTGGCTTTACCAAGCTTCTCTCTTTGGTAGGGATACTTTGAACCAAAGTGCATCTAAAATTATTTCTGACAGTTCCACCCCTGTGTTGATTATACACGGCACACGTGACAGCCAAATTCCAATCGACCGTAACTCTATTATTTCACATAAAAGCCAGATATCTTCTTCCCGGGTGGAATACCTTCTTTTGGATGCCGGCCACACCGATATCCTTTATGACTCAGATGGCACAGCTAACAACATGCTGATACAATCCATTCACAAATTTTTACTGCGCGCTCTCAAAGAAACTTATGACTAACAGATAAAGAGGTCAATATGGATGCAATATTAATACCGGCTTATGAGCCGGATGAACAACTGATCGAACTGGCAAAACAGCTGAAGGAAAACGACTTTGTTGTTGTAGTAGTAAACGATGGTAGCGGTTCTGCTTATCAGGATATTTTCACTGCAACCGAAGAATTCGCTCATGTCGTTGTTCACGAAAAAAACCGAGGAAAAGGCGCAGCACTAAAAACCGGTATGCTTTACATTCGGGACAAGCTGCCACAGGCAGAAAACTTTATAACCTGTGATGCCGATGGGCAACATCGTGTGGAAGATGTTCTGCGTGTAAGCCAGCAATTGCGGTCCGGTCAAAAATTTGTGCTGACAATGCGCAAAATACAAAAAGATGCCCCGCTGCGTTCCAAAGTTGGCAACACCATGTCCCGTGTTGTCTACACCTTGCTGACAAAACGGTATCTTTCCGACAATCAATCCGGCCTTCGGGGCTTTCACCGTTCCCACATTGATTGGATGCTTCAGGTAGAAAAAGACAACTATGATTATGAAATGAATGTCCTTTACTACGCCGCAAAAAAAGCATCCGAATCTCCACCATTCTCATTGATGCCATTTACATCAACAACAACCAGTCTTCCCATTTCCAGCCTGTTACGGATACCTTGCGGATATATAAAAGCCTTTTCAAATTGGCCGGTGGTTTGTTTATAGGTTTCTTTGCCGCACAGCTTTGGGTACTGCTCGCTTCTCTATTATTTGGCTATCACCACTTACTGATAACCCTTCCCGGAGCAGCTGCATTTTCCTATTTGGTCAATGTGATCATCAGCCAGTATTACATTTTCCGCCACACCCGCTGCTATGATTATTTCACATTACTAATCCACAAAGTTATTTCCTATACACTATATACTCTTGGGTGTGTGATCCTCTATTATGCTTGCCCCCAGTTGTCCCTTTGGGCCAGTTTTAATATTGTATTTTTCTTCTGTCTGCCTTTGCGGTACTGGCTACATAAATTCACCTTTATCGCTCTGTCCACCCACGAATAAATCCAAGCATATATAAACTTACAAATCGTCAAAACAGTAGTTTTGACGATTTGTTCTTTATTTACTTAATTCCGTTGCCACAACTTGGGAAAAATCGGCTTTTTCTAAACGAAGCACCTGCTTAATGGAAGCCACTACTGTTTCTGCATTGGCTTGGCCGTGCATTTTTACTACCGTTTTTTTAGGACCCAAGAAAGTTGCCGCACCTTGGGAATTGAAATCAAAGGTTTTTAAGATCATCTGGCGACACTTTTCCATCTCCGGTATGCTGCCACCAAACTGTTCCACAATTCTTGCCGCAGCTTTTCCTACAGACTCTGCGCACTTCAGCAGCAGATTTCCGCTGAATCCATCGGTAACGATCACATCCGCATAATCACTAACAAGGTCGCTGCCTTCCACATTTCCTACGAAATTCAGTTCCAACTGTGCAATCGCTTCATGGGCCTGTTTAACAAGGTTTGTACCTTTTTGAGGCTCTCTGCCCACGCTCATCAGTCCTACTCTTGGATGATTGATCCCACAATAGCACTTAGCAAAGGCATTGCCCATTTTCGCAAATCTAACCAGATCCCCGGCTGTGCACTCTGTATTGGCACCGCAGTCCACCAAACACAGCAGGTTTTCTCCGTTGCAAGGCAGCGCACTCAGCAATGCAGGAAATTTCAGCCCCGGAAGCAGACCCAGTCGGCAAATGGAACCCACCAACAGCGCACCTGTATTGCCCGCAGACAGCATTGCTGCACAGGTATTATCTGTTTTCAAACGGCTATAGGCCTTGACCATAGATGTATCATCACAACCGCTAAAAACGCAGTGCGGAGGATCCTCCTGCCGAACATACTCCCGAGCATCTACGATCTCATAACGTGAAGGATCTGTATGCAACCGATTGAGAACAGCCTGCAGTTCCTGTACAGGGCCAACCAAAACAGGAAAAAAGTCCAGTCCTTCAGCCAATGCGTTCGCTACACCAATTACAATTGGCTCCATTCCTGCATCTGCACCTAAAGTATCAATCACAATTTTGGTCATATTCCATTACTCCAAGGAAATAATAAAATCATATACAGATTGTTTGCCTTCTATAAAACCGATATCCACTGTGGGATATTTCGATTTTAGAAAAGTATCAAACTGCTCTATTTCATCAGAGGATACTTCTGCGCCGACGAAAACGATGATCACATCTTTTACTTGCGTGGGCATCAAGCTTTCCACCAGGCGTTTTGCGGTATCCAGGCGGTTGCTTCCGGTCACTTGGATATGATCATTATCCAGACCAATATATACGCCTTTGGGAATGTCCAATCCATCCATATGTGCATCCCGGGTAGCCGTTGTGACGTATCCGGTAGTCACATTATCCAAATTGGAGGACATATCCTCCAGTAGTTCCTCCACGGTTTCACACCATAGATTCATCATAGAAAGAGCAGAATACCCTTCGGCAATAGATTTCGTAGGGAGTACCCGCACATCGCTTTCTGCGTACGCTGCAGCAGCCTGCTGCGCCGTGAGGATTACATTAGAATTGTTGGGCAAGACCACAATATAGTCAGCATTGACCGCATCAAAAGCCTCTAAGAAAGCATTTACCGGGGGGTTATTCGTCTGCCCTCCATCAATAATATACGATGCGCCAATGTCACTGAAATATTCTTTGATGCCCTCTCCGGATGCCACCGAAACAATGCCGTATTTTTCTCTTTTCTTCGGCTCTACCTGTGCTTGGCTGTGCTGTACAGACATGTTTTCAATTTTCAGTGTGATAAATTCACCAAACCGTCTTCCGTACTCCAATACTTTTTCAGGTGTAAACGTGTGGATATGGAGCTTTACAACGCCGTTATTGTGGACAGCGGCAATAGAATCACCCAATTCTTCCAAGGGCTTAGTAAAGCTCTGCAGATCAAAATTCTGGAGATTCGTTTTATAATTCATCATCTGCAACACAAACTCTGTGCAGTAGCCGTACTCCAGTCTGCTATCTGGCCCAAATTGGATAGCTCCGCCGGCAGGCGCTGTCCACTCAGTTACCATCTCATCTATTGCAAACTCTTCTCCTTGCAACCGAGCGCAGATACCATCTATAAAGCACACCAATCCCGCACCGCCGCTGTCTACTACATTTGCTTCCTTTAACACCGGTAACAGCTCCGGTGTTTTTTGCAGGGTATTCATCATTTGTGCTTGCAGAGCCTTAAATTCCTCCTGAAAAGAGTCAAAGCTTCCCGCTTTCTTTGCCAAAAACTCTGATGCCTCGCGTATCACCGTCAGGATAGTCCCTTCTGTGGGAGTAATAATAGCATTGTAAGCATCCTCGGTAGCGCAAGCAAAAGCCTTTGCCCAATCATCAACGCCAATGGTCTCCTTATCCGCAAAGCCACGATACAAGCCGTGAATAAACTGAGAGAAGATCACGCCGGAATTTCCCCTGGCTGAAAGCAAAACGCCTTTAGAAAGGCTTTGCATATAACGGCCCACATGCGGCTCTTCTCCATTGGCCGCCTGCAATCCGCCACCTAAACTCATAGTCATATTGGCTCCGGTATCACCATCCGGCACAGGAAACACATTCAGATTATTGATCGATTCTATGTTTTTCTTCAGATTGCTGTATCCGCAGACAAACAGGTCATGGAGTGCAATACCGTCCATTATGTTTGACATATTACTCATTTCCCTCAATCAAAACTTCTTTTCCGTAGCAAAAAGCAATTACCGTTCCGGGGCCCACAGAGGCACCCACAATAGGGCCAATGGTGCTGATTACTACGTTTTTGAAAGGCGCAATTTTCAAAATCTCCTCTTTCAGCAGCTCCACATCTTCAATGCAGTCTGCATGAGACAAATATAGCGTATCATAAATACCGTTAGCCGCATCGGCAATGTGCTCAGCAATAGCTACTCGGGCATTGACAATGCCCTTGGCCTTCTTGTAGGCATAGTTCTGTCCTTTGCGGTCCGAAATAATAATAGGTTTCACACCAAACAGATTTCCAAAGAAAGCCTTAGATGCTTTAACCCGACCAGAGCGGCGCAAATATTCCAGAGAAGCTACTGTTCCACACTGATTTACACACAACTTGATACTCTCAATATACGCAGCAGTATCGGCAGCGCTAAAACCTTCTTTTCGCTTTTGGGATGCCTCTATGGCCAAAAAACCTTGGCCCAAAGAACTGATTAGAGAATCAATGCAAGAAATATGCGCCTCAGGGTGCTCTTTCATCAGTTCCTGCGCTACCAAACGGGCAACATTGACGGATGCAGAAAGTGCAGAGGAGCACGCAATATAAATGACATCCTTGCCAGCTTCCACTGCATCAACAAAGGCCTTATGATAAACATCCCTGTGAATCTGCGTGGTAAAAACCCGAACACCATCACGCATAAGGTCATAGTAAGCACGTTCTGTATGAACTTCCCAATCCAAAGACGCTCCGTATTCCACACCATCAATGACATAGTTCATTTTCACATATTCTATGCCGTATTCCTCCCGCATCTGACGGGGAAGATCGCAGGTAGAGTCTGCAATGATTACAAAGTCTCTCATACGGTACCCCCCTTGTTTCTCTGTTTTTCAATGATGCTATTCATCAATGCCAGTTCATATTCCATATTCTCACTGATCTCTTTACCCCAATAAAAAGCTGCACACAGTCCGGGGCCAATAGATGCACCACAGGATATTCCTACGTGGTTGATAATAATCTCCTTGGGTGAGAATTCTTCGCGGATGCGCTGTGCCAGCATTTCAGCCGCCTGTGCCCGATTTGAATGCGCAACAAAAATGATCTGATCCTGCGCATTCTCAATAGTGCCTTTCATATACTCAATCACCGCATCAAAGGCACGCTTTTTACCTTTGAACTTTCCCAGCACCTGTGCAATGCCACTCCGGTTAAAATCTGCCATGGGATTAATGCCAACCAGTGTACCGAAGAAAGCCTTAAAATTGGAAACTCTTCCGGTTTTCACAAGGAAAAACATATCATCCATCGGTCCTATCTGGTGTACACGATGTTTATTCTGCTCCAAAAATGCTGCCGTTTCCTCCAGCGAGCAGCCTGCCTGCTGCATTTGACTTGCCTTCACGACCAAAAGGGTCAGTGCTGTGGAATATCGCATGGAGTCAACTACTATAATTTTCCTTTGGGGATACTTTTCCATCAAAGTTTCTGCTACCTTCTGACACATCTGGTTTGTTCCTGACAGAGCAGACGAAAGTGTAATGGCCAAAATATCCTTTCCCTGGCTCAAAAAATGCTCATAAACAGAAAGTATCTCGCCTCTTGGTGCGCTTGCCGTTTTATAAAGCGCATTGCGGCCGGACATTGATTCATAGTACGTAACAGGGTCAATCATCTCCCAATCCAAGTCAGCAAGCGCCTCCTTGCCATCAGGAAAATAAATTGTCCCTCTAACATATCCCGGAATTTCAAATCGTTCCCGCAATTCTTTTGTCATATCAGACGACGAATCAGGAATAATCACAAAATCAGACATATTTCTACTCCTTGTTTCACGTTAGTTCAAAATATATTAAAAATATATGAATTATCATACCACACTATCTTTCTCAATTCAACAAATTTCTTGGTTTTTTCGTTTTTTTCGACAAAAAACTATGCAACCACAAAAAACTGTGCTATAATGACTTCCGTTAATATGCGGTATTATGGAGGCATTTATGGATACTATGGACATTTTGGTTATCTTGGCCGTTTTGTTATTGGGCGGCCTGGTGTTTATGATCTTATATACTTATCCTATCGCTAAGAGAGTCTATCAAGAACAATTAGTACGGACTTCACCGGATAAATGGGGTAGAGTTTGCTCCTTCCCGGATGACAAAGAACAGGTACAAATGTGGCATGACGGCATTGCCTGGATGGAAAAAAACCGGGATCGCATTACCGAGTTACAGATAGAAAATGATGGTTTAAGGCTTTTCGGTCAATATTTTGATTTTGGTGCGGATCGCTGCGTGATTATCCTTCCCGGTCGTTGTGAAAGTCTTGTTTACTCCTATTACTTTGCGCCGCCTTATGAAAAAGCAGGCTTTAACATCCTGGTTGTAGATACCCGCTGCCATGGAAAGAGTGACGGAATTTACAACACCATCGGAGTCAAAGAAAGTACTGACATTTTGGCTTGGGCAAAACTTGCCCACGATGAGCTCCATAACAGTGAGATTTACTTCCATGGAATTTGTATTGGCACCTCCTCAGGACTTTTTGCCCTCAGTTCTGCAAACTGTCCCAAGTATTTGCGCGGACTTGTCACAGAAGGCTGCTACGTCTCTTTTCCGGAAACTTTTAAGCGCCATATGATAGCCTTAAAACGCCCGCTATTTCCTGTTCTGCCCCTTGCTATGTTGCAGATTTACCTGCATACCGGCACTAATGTTTATAAAGCCAAACCCATCACCGCCATTCAGCACATAAGTCCCGATTGCCGTATACTGTTTTTGTATGGCGAACAGGATATTTTCTCTATTCCTGCAAAAAGCCGGCAATTGTTTGCCGCCTGTTCCGCCCAAGACAAAAAGCTGGTATGGTTCAGCAAAGGTGGTCACTCCCACCTACGAATCAACAACACCGAATCCTACGACCAGGCAATTATTGATTTCTTTGGAAGAGAAACTGTATGAAGCAAAAGAAGTACGCCGTCTTTACTATGGACGTGGAAAGCTTTTCTGACACAGAATGTATCAGCGCATCCGGAATTCGGGTGGATGCAGATCTGACAGACGGCTTTGAAGAATACATTAAAATATTAAACCGCCATGGTATCAAAAGCACTCTGTTCACAGTCGGCGATTTTGCACCCAAGATTGCCGATCGCCTTCGTGCACAGCTCGCAGAAGGACACCATCTGGCACTCCACAGTTTTTCCCACATCCCCCCTATGGAAGTACCTTTGGACACATTTCGCCAAGAAATACAAGGTGCAAAGACTCGGATGAAAGAGCTGTTCGGCGTGAATATCGTAGGCTTTCGTGCTCCTTGTTTCAGCATAGACAAAGACAGGCTGAACGTACTGAAGGAACTGGGTTTTTCCTATGACTCAAGTCATTTGGACTTTCGCGCAGCGCGGCATACCGTAAAAATGGATTTGGACGATTTCCAAACGGTGCGTGACGGCATCTTCCGTAATGATCACTTTTACGAATTCAGTTTATCCAAAGAAAAAGTGTTTGGTCAGATGTTCCCTGTTTCCGGTGGTGGTTATGTACGCTTAAGCCATTGGGGGTTTATCAAAACGCTGATCCGACAATACACCCACCGCAATAATTATTATGTTTTTTATCTGCACCCCTTCGAACTAACCAAACAAAAAGTTCCACTTCTTAAGGGATTGAAGCTTTATGACAAATACTATCTTAATCACGGTATCCGCACTTATAAGCACCGGATCGAGCAAATTATTCGTATGCTGCAAAAACAGGGATATGAATTCGTCACTTTTGAGCAACTGGTAAAAATCATGGATTGCGAATAACACCAAAAAAGCCCCAGCTAAAGCTGTGGCTTTTTTGAGGCTTCAGAGCATCCTATAATCGAACCATTTACTTCATCGAGAGTACCCTAATGACATAAAAGTACTGCGAAACACAAAAAAAGCACATATACGCGCTGAACGCGTTTGCTCATAACTCGGAGGTCGTAGGTTTGAGTCCGGCTTCCACAAAAAAGGCAGACTACCCTGTTGGGTGGTCTGCCTTGTGTCTATTTACAGGCTCATTCTCCCTGTTGCGAAATAATGGGATAAAGCTGGATCGTATTGCCGCCGTCCACGGTCAGCTCCGCGCCGGTGGTGTTGCGGGCGTGGGCAGCAAAGTACCACACCGCATCTGCTACATCTGCGCCATCGGCCACATCCCCCAAAGGGGTAAAACGGGAGGGCACATCCTTGTAGAAATCCGGATTTCTCTCCCAGCGGTCGGTACGGATCATACCCGGCAGCACCGCATTGACCCGGATATTGTACTTACCCAGGTCCAGCGCCAAGGCTCGCATCATACCCAGCTGGCCGCCCTTGGAGGCAGAGTAGGCGATGCGGTTGGGGATGGCCCGGTAGGCGGTGTTGGAGTTGACAAAGACAATATTTCCGCCGCCCTGCTCTTTCATACGCTTGGCAGCCTGCTCGCAGAGGCAATAATTCCAGACCATATTGATATTGATCACCCGCATAAAATCTGTCAGCGGGTTTTCAAAAATCGCCATTCCCAAGCCCTGGTCTGCGGCATTGAGCACCAAGGTTTCCGCAATAATGTCCTTTGTGTCCAGGTCTGCAAACAGCTTTCCCACCGCTTCCTCGTCCACGGTTCTTTCGTCGATAAGGGAGTCGATGGCATAGCCCCAAATGCCCACATTGGGAAATTTCTCTTTGTAGGCTTTTTCTGCTGCCTGCACCTTCTCCGGGCTGCGGCCGGTAAAGACCACATTCCAGCCCTCGGCTGCAAACTTTTCTACGATAGCCACACCGGTATTGATACACGCACCGGTGATAAGTACTGCTTTTTTCATTTTACTCCACCCGATCGAATACTCTGACAAAGTCTACAATAAAGGCATCGTCTACAAATTCACCCTTGATCCGGAAAGGCGGTTCATCCACCAAGCCACGGCCGCCCAAGCACTTATACTTACCCTCAGCATTGCCGTTGAGGCCGGAACGGTAGCCCTGCACCTCGGTCGTCAGAAGAATAAACTGGGGTACGTGGGAAACATGGTCATTGCACTGCATCACTTCCTTGCCATCGCAGTAGAAGGTGTAACCGTCTTCCCGCCAGTCCATACCGAAATAGTGCCAGCCGTCCTCGGTTTCTTCCAAATCGTATTTCACTTTTCCGCCACGGCTGAACTGTCTTCCGTAGCCACCCATAATGTTGGTGGTATGGGCTCTATTTTCGTGAAAGTATTCCATAATATCCGACTCGATGCCGCACCACTCCGGCTCAAAGCGGGCGCCGATGGAGGGAGATTGGGTCCAAAACGCTGCCCACATGGTTTCCGGGTCTTTTTGGAATTTGCAGCGGCATTCATAATAGCCGTAGCGGTGGACAAATTTAGGCGGCTCCAACTCGCCCAGAGGCCAAATACCCTCCTGTCCCCAGGGGTTTTCTCTTTCTTCCAGCAAAAAGTCGAAGGAATTGGAGCCGGTCTGCAGCTGGGGAGATACATAGCGGCCGTCAACCTCTGTGCGGTGCAATTCCACGCAACTGTCCTTCACAACAACACCCTGGTCGGTGTAGCCCTCAAAACGCTTGCCCCAGTAGTTCAGGCGGAAGCCCCATTTGGTGCGGTCAAGCTCTGTTCCGTCAAATTCATCTGCCCAGACCAGCTTCCACTGGCTGTCCTCGGGCAAAAAGCTGGGCGCGTGATTTTCGATTTCAAACTTTTTCATAGCGATATCTCCTTAAGTTTTCATGCTCGTTAGCACTGTTTTTACTCCACCCGGTCAAAAACCCGCACGAAGTCTACAATAAAGGCATCGTCCACAAATTCACCTTTGATAACAAAGGGAGGTGTATCCGCTTCCCCGTCGCCACCGTGCATTTTCATTTTTCCGCTCTTTACGGAGCGGTAGCCCTGCACCTCTGTTGTAAGCAGAATAAACTGGGGCACCTGGGAAACATGGGCATTGCACCGGGATACCTCTTCCCCGTCACAGTAGAAAACATATCCGTCAGGTCTCCAGTCCATACCGAAATAATGCCAATCGCCTTCGGTTTCTTTCAGCTCGTATCTGACTCTGCCATCCTTTTGGTACTGCTGGCCGTAGCCACCCATAATGTTTCCCGTGGAAGCTTTTCCTTTATGGAAGTGCTCCATAATATCGGACTCCACGCCGCACCATTCCGGCTCAAAACGCCCGCCGATGGTAGGAGATTGGGTCCAAAAAGCCGCCCACATGGTTTCCGGGTCCTTTTGGAATTTGCAGCGGCACTCATAATAACCGAACCGATGCACAAACTTCGGCTCTTTTAACGGCTCTAAAGGCCATATGCCGTCCTGGCCCCAAGGGTTATTTCCTCTTTCTGCACTTAAATGATCAAAAGAATTGGCGCCGGTCTGCAGCTGGGGAGATACATAGCGGCCGTCAATTTCCGTGCGGTGCAATTCCACACAGCCGTCCTTTACAACAACGCCCTGATCTGTGTAAGCATCAAACCGCTCGCCCCAAAATTGCAGACGGAAATCCCACTTGGTGCGGTCCAGCTCTGTGCCGTCAAATTCGTCTGCCCAGATTAGCTTCCACTGGCTGTCCTCGGGCAAAAAGCTGGGTGCGTGATTCTCAATTTCAAACTTTTTCATAGCGGTATCTCCTTAAAAATAAAATTCTGTTTTGGCAGGCCGAATATCCGTCAGCGCGCCGGTATAATGGCGCAGGGTGTGGGTCTGATAAGGGTGCTTCAGACATTCTTCCTCGTTGATCTCGATACCCAGACCGGGCTTGTCGGGAATGGTAATGTAGCCATCCTTATATTGAAGTGCTTCATTGGTCACGTCCTTCCGCCACTCCACATCGCTGTACATGATCTCCAAAATGGAGAAATTGGGGCAGCAGGCAGCCAGCTGCAAGGTTGCGGCATTGGCCACAGGGCCGGAGGGGTTGTGAGGGGCAAAGGGAATATAGTAGGCCTCCGCTACGGCGGCGATCTTCTTCAGCTCCATAATGCCGCCGGCGTGGGAGATATCCGGCTGGATATAATCTGCCGCCCGCATTTCAAAGAGGTCTTTATAGGATTTCAGCGTATACAGCCGCTCACCGGCAGAGATCGCCACCGGGGACTTGTCCCGCACGGCCTTCAAGGCTTCCAGATTATCGGGGGGTGTGGGTTCTTCAAAGAACATGGGCTTAAACTGCTCCAGCTCCTTGGCGATCTTAATGCCGGTGGGCACATTGAATCTGCCGTGACCCTCAATGAGCAAGTCTACATCCTTGCCCACAGCATCCCGCACTGCCGCAACGCACTCCAAAGCCGTATCCAAGTCTTTGTTGGAAATTTCCAGATAATTTTTGCCGAAGGGATCCCATTTCATAGCGGTCACGCCCCGCTGTACGGCTATTTTCGCCTTCTCGCCAAATTCCTGGGGTGTTTTAGCGCCGGCAAACCAGCCGTTCACATAGATGCGGACCTTGTTATTGACTTTGCCGCCCAAAAGCTGATACACAGGCACGCCCAAATGCTTGCCCAAAATATCCCACAAAGCCATTTCCACCGCAGACAGCGCACTCATCAGCACCGCGCCGCCCCGCCAGTAGGCATCCCGGTAAATGTCGTGGAAGTGCTTTTCAATATCCAGGGGGTTCTTGCCCACTAAGTACTCCTTGATATGCTCCACAGCACCCACCAGGGCTTTTTCCTTGTATTCCAGGGTGGCTTCGCCCACACCGGTGATCCCCTCGTCGGTGTAGACCTTCACAAACACCCAGTTTGTGCGGAAACAGTCCACCGTAAAGGTTTTCACATCTGTCACTTTCATAGCAAGACCTCCTTATAAACTTCCGGGATCACCTTGTTTTCGCAGGGAAAATCCCGGGCTGTCAGCTCGTCAAACATTCCGAAATGGATGGGTACTACCTTTTTTGCGCCAATTCGCTGGGCAAACCGGGCGGCATCGACCTTGTTCATATTGTTGCCTGCGCCGTTAACGGGCAAAAACACAGCGTAGATATCATCCGGGATGTCACCGAAAATCTCCTCATTATAGAGGGTGTCGCCGGTGATGTAATATTTTTTCTCCCCATCGTCGATGATCACGCCAATGGGCGTGGGGTCGCTGTGTTCTGCTTTCACGGCAGTAAACCGAATCCCCTTTTCCGTCCAGGAAGTATGGCGGTTAAACAGCACATAATTGTGATCGCCGCCCAGTTTCCGCACCTCGCCCCATACTGATCCGGGGGCTAAAACCAGCACATTGCCGCCAGCGAGAAGCTTCTCCGCCGTTGCCGGGTCATAATGGTCAAGGTGATTATGGGTAAAGATCAGCACATCGGGCTTTACCTCCCAAAATTCCTCCCGCATCGGCACCCGCCGGTAATTTTTGGGGTTCACCTTGGCAACGCTGTCGGAAAAATAAGGGTCGATCATAATTCTGAAATCTCCCTTTTCCAAAAGAAGCCCCGCCTGTCCCAACCAGGTAATTTTCATAGAAGCCCTCCCATTGACAATTTTCTAAAGTCATTGTATTATATTTCTTACTTCGTTTATATAAATATTTTACTGCATTTATTAGAAATCTTACTTTTGGAGAGTATTATGGAGCTACCGAACCTTGTGGCTGCCGGTATCTACGATTCCCGGATCGCCGCCAAGAACATTGCCATCAGCAAAAACAGAAAGACCACCATGTTTGAAATCGAGCTTCCTGTGGAGGGCGGCGGCACTTCCTATATCGATGCCAACACCACCCCCATCCATCCCAATATGATCATCTCCGCCAAGCCGGGACAGCTCCGGCACACCAAATTCCCTTTCAAATGCTACTATGTGCATATGATCCTACCGGAGGGAGTTCTGCGGAATGCGCTGCTGCAAACAGAGGATTTCTTTCCCATAACCCGGTATGAAACCTATGAAAAGCTTTTTACGCGGCTCATAAGGCACTATAATTTCCTTTCCCCCACGGAGGAGATTCTTGTGCAGAGCCTGCTGCTGGAGCTGATCTACCTGGTGATCCAGGATTCTGCCGCCAAACCCACCGGCAAAGCCGTGGGGCAGGATTCCATCGCCGAAAAGGCGATTCGCTACATAGGCGAGCATCTCACGGAGGATCTGTCCCTGGAAACTGTGGCAAAGGCCATGTCTTTAAGCCCGGTTTATTTTCACAACAGCTTCAAGGCCGCCACAGGCAAGACCCTGCACAGCTATATTGAGGAGCAGCGGATCAAAAAAGCCATTCACCTGCTGCAAACCACCGACCACTCCCTTGCCAAAATCGCTTATGAATGCGGATTTTCTTCCCAAAGCTACTTCAGTTTTGTTTTCAAACGAAGAATGGGGCAAACCCCACGCAGCTACATCCGGGAATCCTACGGAAAATACGAGCTATAAAGCACATCCTTATAATTTGTATTCCCCACAAACGGAATCTCCCCCCTCTTTTTTGCAATTCTTAAAAAAGAAGCCTCACTACCCTGAGATAGCGAGGCTTGGCTTATGGTTGCGGAGGCAGGACTTAATTCGGGTTGGAAAAGACAAGTTCCCCAGTTCCCCTCATTCTTTGACACCCCTAATGACAAGAAAAATCAGCCACATTTTCGCAGCGCAAACTTCCTTCTTTCCTGAATAAAAGAACCTCTGTCTGCGCTCCCATCAAGCAAGGCTTTTCTAAAACGAACAATACTCAGTATTGTGGGGTCCGGTGTCGGTGTTTTCTACGATCAAGACCTTTGCGCCCGGAGTCATATACACCCGGTGCCAGATTCCCCGCTTTACATTGCAGACTTTTCCAATCTCCAAAGGCACCCGCAACCGCTCCTTGCCGATGAGCAGCCCAGCGTCTCCTTGCAAAAGGACGAATACCTCATCCGTTTCCAAATGCCGTTCCAGGAAATCCAGGCGGGACAACTCCAGCTTTGGCATATAATTGGCAACCGCCACCCGCCAGCCATTAAAATCAACCAAAGGCTTGTAACTGGGGCCGTTGTATTCCGTGACCTCCAATTGACTTTCCGCGCAGACACAAACAGGCGCTTCCACAGAAACTGTCTGCAAAATCCCCAGTTCCTCGTCCAGCAATGCGACGGTGTTACTGTCTTGGTTGGCACAAAGCATCTGCGATCCCATAAAGCAAAAATCCCGTGGTGTCTTACCACCGGTAGAAAAAGTGTCCAACAAGGTAAGCTTCTGTCCATCGAAGGACAGTTTTGAAATTGAATCGTGCCCCCGGTTGGAAACAAAGATGTACCCGTCTTTCAACCGGATAGCGGCGATGGTGCTCTCTTCCGTAAAATCGGCTGGAAGTGCGGCGCATGTATCCAGCAACTCCAAAGTTCCGTCCTTATAGGCAAAAGCAGAAACCGTGGATTTCAGCTCGTTGGCAGCAAACATCCATTTGCCATCCCGGGAAAACGCCAGATGCCGCACACCGTGACCGGAAGGCACCTTAGCACTGCTATGAAGATTTAACGCACGGTCATATACATATACAGTATCCGTTCCCAAATCTGCAGCGCAGATATAGTTTCTGTCCGGCGTCAGACCTACAAAGTGCATATGGGGGCCTTCCTGCCGGGCAGCATCAGGACCGCAGCCTTGATGCAGTACCACTTTTCCGGGCAGCTTGCACAGGCTCCCGGATATATAGTTGGCGCAGTAAACCTCCTCACCCTCTGCCAGAATATGGCAGGCAACTTTTCCATGGGTGGATTGCAATGCAGAAGGATTCACCGGTTGTCCTGTATCGTCCAGATCGTAAACTACCACACCGCTATCCCCGTTTTCAAAGGGCGCACGTAGAAGAACATACAGTTTGCGGTTTTGGGTGACCGCATACATAGGCCGGTCCATAGGGGTAAAATCCGCAAACTGCAGAACTCCGTCTTGGAGCTTATAGTGGTAAATACCTCCGGTTTGCGTACAGGATGCTATGTAAACGTCATAAATTCCTTTATTGCACACTTTTGCCACCATCCACAAAAATACTCTGTCCGGTTATGTAACGACCTTTCTCAGAGCACAGCAGACTGACGATCCCGGCACAATCCTCCGGCTCTCCGTAATAGCCTGCCGGAATACTGTCAGACACCTTCTTTGCATAGTCCGGATCTGCCAAAGCTTCCCTGTTGCGGTCTGTAAAAATCACACCGGGGGCCACATTGTTGACGGTAATACCATCCTTCGCCAATTGCAAAGAAAGGGATTTGACCATTGCCGTCTGTGCCGCTTTGATAGAAGAATAGATCAGCATATCCGGATGGGGTTTTGCCTCCTGCACGGAGCCGATGGTAATGATCCGACCCCATTTTTGGGTTTTCATGTAGGGCACCGCTTCTTGAATCAGCGTCAGCGAGGACAGGAAATTGCAGTTGATTTGGGCGTTGGCCTCTTCCAAGGTGATCTCCTGCCAAGGCTTTCTAATCTGTATAGATACGTTCAAAACCAACACATCCACATCGCCCATCTGTTGGGCCATTGCTTTGGCACAGACAGGGTCACGAAGATCAGCAGTCAAGATTGTAGCCTTACCGCCTGCCTGTTCGATGATAGATTTTACTTCTTCGGCTTTTTGCACACCGGTTGCACAATGCAGAATTACCTCATAACCGTCCTCTGACAAAGCGATTGCGATTGCTCTGCCGATTCCTCGGGATGCGCCGGTTACCAAAGCCCTCTTTTGCTTTTCCATATTACAAACCTTCAATATTTTTCGTTACTGTAAACAGAGCATCAAAATCCAGGGGTTTGCCTTTGATGCCCAAGGCCTTTTCCATCGTGGCTACCACATGCTCGGTGAACAGTTTCTTACCTTCTTTGGTATAATAATGGGTCTGGTCTGAATGGTAGGATACTGGCGCGTTTTTCGCCATAGTATATAAGTCATCAACCTGACCGCCGTAGCTTTCCACGATCCGTGCGGCAGCAAGGTTATACTGCTCCACATCCTTGTTCTTCCGTTTGAATCGCCCTGTGAACAGCTCCTCCTGCACCGGTGTAGAGGTGGCAAAGATGATCTTGGCCTTCGGCGCAAACATTTGCAGTTGACGGCAGATCCGATCCACATTGGCTTCATACACATCCAAAGGGATATGGGGCAGCCCATCGGCCAGCAGCAAGGTGTCCCACAGACCGGCATTCCAGTATACCAAGTCCAGTTCATCCCCGCAGCCGGTTTCCTCTACCCATTCCTGCAAGTGCCGCAGAAGGTGGGAGGAAAAACGGCAGTTGCTAACCGGATAATGCACCTGCGCCACATCCTCAAAGGCCATTTTCACATACTTGTCATAGCCCATACGAATGGAATCACCAAGTATCAAGATTTTCTTCATCATGTTTCCTCCAAAAAATTTCTTTGGTAATGCCGCAAAATTCCCGGCTGAAAGGTCCGACTTTTCCGGCTTTATTGACAGCGCACACCCGGTAATAATAGGGGGTATTGTCTTTTAACCCTTTGTCCTCATAACGGCCCACGCAGTATGCTTCCGGTTGGATGTCTTCAAGGAAATTATCCTTATTGGGAACAAAACCGGGTTCTTCGCTGCGATAAAGCTTATAGTGGGAGAAATCTTCTTCCATATTGTAGCCCCACAGAAGATACAAATGACCGGAATCTTCTCCGGCAGCAGCACGGGGCTGCGTGATAAGGCCGGTGTACACACTTCCGATGGGTGCGGGAGAGCCACTCATTTCCGGGAGCACCCGTTCTTTCAGGTGGAGAACACCGCTGCCCAACCGATAGGTGGTAAAACCGCCCAAGGGATTTGCATCTGTTGACAAAGTCGTTTCATCTACCCGCACTCGCTGGGCGCCTGCCAACGCAGCGCCG
Organism: Faecousia sp.; assembly: GCA_045580345.1. Lineage (GTDB taxonomy): Bacteria > Bacillota > Clostridia > Oscillospirales > Oscillospiraceae > Faecousia. Next base: position 21,645 of record JAZNNO010000028.1, on the reverse strand, counting down.
GTACCGTATAGTCTTGCGATGATTCCGTCGCCGTCATCAGCACGTTTCAAGCTCACCAGCCGCTGACCTTGGGGAATTTCCAAAAAGCTTTGAGAATCCCCGTTTAAGCTTCCGCTCTGTTTGGAAAGTGCTACCAACTGAACAGGGTTCGTATACCTCTCTGCCATTTCCGGAATTTTTGCGGTCTTGTAAGTTCCTTCGTACGAAGTAATGGAAAAGCGGAACCGATAATCCAAATAACTTCCGCCGGGTGTGTGCATCTGCAGCCAATCATTTGCCAGATAGGCAAAGATTGCAGAGCCATCTCCCGTGCTTCCAAAATCTGTTTTGTCCGGATGGATATGGTCAAACTCCACAAGCTGGGAGTCCAGCATCATCAGCGCAACACCGAAATCACTATTTTCTGCGCAGCACCACTCATTGACCGCCATATACACATCGGTGCCGTGACCGGTCACATCCACGCCGTATTCCGCCACAGCACCGTTCAAATGGCAATACCGATGGCTGTTTTCCACGGCAATGGGGAACGCACAGTACAGATACCGGTAATAGCGGTCATCATTTACCATATCCTTTACATGATACAGACGGTTATCTATATCGATCCGCTTTTCATAGTTGGGCAGCGTGATGGTCTGCTGAATATCCGCGCCCAAGTCCGGCACTGTGGTTTGGACTGTCACCACAGTTTTATCTAAGTGGGTCTGTACAGTAAAATCGGCCCGTTCCGGCACAAAGAAGGTCTTGTGGTTGTCTTTGGTGTAGATCAGTTCATTGGCCCGGTAAGGGTTGCTTGCATCCAATAATTCCCGGTTAAGGGCTTTATCAAATACTGACTTGATACAGCCGTTTTCTGCAAAGCAAATCCGGTAATAAGTATTTTCAATCACCGGGGGCGCAGAGGTTTTCTCCGTTTTCGGTTTGCTGTCCCGGAATGCAGCCTTCTTCAGCACCTTATAGCCGAAGGGCGGAATGTTGGCAACGACTGTTCCGTCCCCGGTTTCCACCAGTTCCTGTCTTTCCAAGGCGGTGGGGTTAAAAACGGCAATACTATCCGCTTCTGCCGGGATTTTTGCCGCAATGGTCTGCAGGGCACGATCATTTTCTTCCTGTGCCGTTTGGGTGGCTTTTTCGATCCAGTCCCGGTGCTGCATCCAGGTTTCATATACCTTGCGGCCCTGATAGCCACTGGTGCCATAGGAATGCTCGTCATTGTACAGAAGATAGTCCCAGGCTCGACGGAACAATGTGGCGGGATAGGTATAGTCCGTATCCAACGCACCTGCCACCGTGGCCCATTTTTCTGCCGTGGGCAAAAGCCGGTCTGCGGCAAATTTATCCGCCAAAAGTTCCGGCGTAGCAACCGGGTGCTGATACCAACCACCGGCAATATCACCGGTTATGACAGGAATTTCTTTTTCGTGTTTTTTACGCAAAATGCGGAAGGGCTCGTCCGGATTTCCCAAAGTCCGCAGCTTAGGCCACTGCCATTTTTTATTCCAGGCTGTGATGTCATTTGTTACTTTTAAGCTTGGCTCCTGATCGTCGCCGTAACAGCACATCAGCCACACATCGTAGGGGTACTTTTCATCCAGCAGAGGAAGTTGCTTTGCCATACAATCCTCGATCAGATGCAGCGGCGAAGGATTTCTTGGGTAAATACCAAATGCAGATGCGCCGTGGCCATACTGGGTACTGCCCCAAACCAACATCCGCTCCCCGGTAGGAGCCTGCCAATAGAATACCATAGGCAGCGCAGATTCGTAACGGATATCGATTCTTGTGCCGCCACCCCCGGCATCGGGATTGAAACTGGCACCGGTCTTTGTGCCATCTTTCTTCCAAATCGTAGAAGGCAGCGGATTCCACTGATTGGGAGCAAAAATCAGATTCCGGATCCCGGCCTCGTTATAAGGCTGGATAATACCCATTGACAAACCGTTATTGTCGATCATGGTCATGGTTTCGCTTTTTAGACCCCACATATCCAGCAGGCGTTTTCTTTCGTAAGCACTGCGGCAAATTTCTTCCAGACCATACACCTGGGTGTGGTTGCCGGCAACACCGCAGCAAATACCGATCTTCCCCGGCTTTATATAATCTTCCACCAGTGCGTTTGCCGCATCTGTACCCCGGTCCATTCCGTAATTGTTCCAAAACCAAGTGCCCTCCATAGTATAGCGGTACTGGTCCGTTTCGGCACGGTCTTGGGTCTCATCGCAAAGCGCCTTTGCCATATCCAAGAAGCGGCAGCTGTTATGCCGCTGAATGTACTGGGAATTGTGCAAGCCGATATCCGTATGGGAGGAAAGCATTATGTACATTGTTCGCTCCCGGGGACGGTGCCATACAGCATCCGTTTCTGCCACTGATTTGCCATCTATGTTCAACAATATCCAGCGGGCGGAGAAGCTTTCTTCCTGCACCGGCAGCATTACGGTAACAATTCCCCGTCCGGCAGAGAATGCCACAGGGATATTCTGCACCACTGCCGTTCCTTGCCGATGGACAGATAAGTACAAATGCTCCGTTTTGTCACTGGCAAAGTGCAAATCCACCCGTTGCAATCCCTCCACGGAAACCATAGAAACAGGCTGAACCCGGAATGTAAACATACAGCTCACCTCACATATCGTTCTATATTTATTATAGTTTGCGTTTTTATCAGTTTCAACCTATAAAACTTCATATTTGGTTTGAATTTTTTAACTTGACACTCTGTAACATTTGTGCTTTACTGAAAAGGAATACATCTCAGAGGAGGCACAGCAATGGAACAAGAATTTACAACATTCAAAATACAAGAGGTTGTCCATGTCAAACGGGAAAATATGCGCATTAAAACCGATTGCAAGGAAACCTATGTGTTAAGCTGCCGCCTTTCCGGTGAAAGTATGTTTTTTTACAAGGGTGAAGCAAAGAAAGTGACCAAGGGCGATGTGCTGTACATTCCCTATGGCGCTAACTACAGCCAGTCCTGTCAGGCAGAAGAAATCGTCGCCATTCATTTGGATGTCAACGGAGATATGCCGAAAGAGATGCAGATCATTACCACTGAGGATCCGGAGGAAATGTGCCTCCTGTTTGGGGAGATTGCGCAAGCCTGGAAAGCCAAAACCACCGAATCCTTTTACGGGTGTATGGCAAACCTTTACAAGATCGTTGCCCTAACTCATATAGCTGACGATTCCTGTGCCAAGGAGGCCTATGGTATAATTGACCCGGCGGTTCGTTATCTGCAAGGGCATTTGTATGACAAAGATTTGGCTATGGACGATGTATATCGGTTGTGCCCTGTCAGCCAAACCAGTTTTATCAAGCATTTTCGCAAGCACTTCGGTTGCACACCGGTAAAGTATGTAAACCGGCAGCGAATCCAAAAGGCCCAAACTCTGCTTAGAAGCCAGCTTTACACCCGGGAAGAAATCGCCTCCCTGTGCGGATTTGAAAATGTAAAGCATTTTTATGTAGTGTTCAAAGCTGTTGCCGGCTGCACTACAAGGGAGTACCTAAAAAATTAGGCCATTAGGAATATTCTCCAATAGGGGTCAAAATAGGGTCAATTTCGGCTGCCACTAAAAGTATCCTTAACTTTTTTGTTGGAAATTGCAAAAAAAGCGCCGAAAGCAAGTCGTTCTCAGTACTTTTTATGGTTGCGGAAGCAGGACTTGTATTTGTCTTTGTGACTGGCATTTACTAAAATCTGTTCTGCGCATCTCCCCTGTTGGGGTCCCCGGCGCTCTCCTTGCCGAGGTCGCGGCTGCGTCGCTCACCGACCCCGGCCACTCGCTCCCCTAACGAGCTAAACTCGCCGGTCTCATAACCCGGAGGCCACAGCACCAATTCTGACGACGCAAGTAAAAAAGAACACCACCCGGATGGGTGGTGTTCTTTTTGGCAAGTTGCACCGATTTAGATATCGGATTATTCTTCTTCTAAAACGGTATCAATATAAGAAAAATTGCCTAAAATATTAGAATAAATGATTTTATCGCCCCGGCAGGAAACATATAAAAAGCGACTCTCGCCATCCTGTTCGGGTAATGAATACATAAAACCAAACTCATCGCTCGCTGCTGCCGTACCGAACCTTTTTTCAAAATCCGCAAGAGAAGTTGAAGTTTTAAAAAACGACTTTACTTCATCAATATTAAGATTTTCAGTAGGGCGATAGTTATAGGGATAATTATTTATCGAGATTACATTATAATCGTCAATCTCTTTATTAAAGATATTAAGTCCTATATCCTTACCTTGTTTAACTTCGCTTGAGCGAAAATCGTAATAGGCATCAGCTGTAAGAAAATCCAGTTGGGTAATGCCTATTTGACTTTCGTCAAATGTGTTTTCGTACATTAAATCAAGATAAAACCAATAATATTCTCCGTCGGTAAAAACAGGAAAAGTGGTATATGCGTTTTTGCACGATTTTCCGTTATCGTATGAGGCCCCTCCCGCTAATAAGATGTCTCCAATTTTTTGCATAGGACCGCTGTAAATTGAGATAAATTCCTCTATTTTTTCTTCTAAATCTTTACATTCATTCTGCACATATGGAGAAAAAAGATTATAAATAGCTTCTGCGTTTTTATCCTCAACTGCGGCAAATAGCTCATCTATCGTTTTATTATAGATTTCCCGTTCTTCGTCAACAAAAAAAGAACGGCAACCACTTATTAAAAAAAGGCAAACTATAGAAAGAAAAATTGCAATTATTTTCTTCATTGTTCTCACTCCCTTGATTTTATTGTAACAAAATTCAAGTATAATTGCAATACAATTAGTTCAAGTCCTCCCCAAAGGTCGTTTTCGGGAAATGATATCTTTTGAATATCGTCTTGAATAATAGCATAACAAAACCCCGAAACCGCTGTGGTTTCGGGGTTTTTCGAACCGATATCTTTTTCGGTTCGAAATGTTGGTTGCGGAGGCAGGACTCAACCGGTTATGCGCACTTAATCTTGTGCTACCGGACTCCCAATGTTCTCAAAATCTCATCTGCCCGACCAATATCGTTGGATGTAAACATACGGCAACCCAAACGGATATATTCTGCATAGGTGCTCAATTCATCGGGTACGCATACGCAAGGCAGAATCCCATTGCTTTGGCAGTATGCAAAATTCTCAGGAAAATCCATAGGCCTTTTCCCTTTCTCATTGGGATACAAACAGCACCAAGTATACAGCTCTTCCTGGGGTACAGATGCTTGATCCTTGGTTCTTTGGCAATGCCAAATGCCTTGACCGTGGATCGGAAAGATATGGCCGTGGGTCTTGTAAATATGCTCCAACACCCGATCACTGAAGGAATTGACCATAGAACGCTCGGTCAGGCCGGACGCCTCAATCAAAGCGATCAATTTATCAGCTGCAGAAAATGCGAAGTCATCCCCCAACTCGGTGGGATAGTCCTTCAATTCCCAGTTGACCAACATATCTGTATCTTTGATCAGGTCAATGAACTCCTTGACCGTGGGCACCGGGGTGTTTGCGTAATCTTCCGAAAACAATTTGCCTGCATCCAGGGTCTTTATTTCGGCCAGGGTCATTTCATTGGTGAATCCGTCATAGCCTGTTGTGCGCACCGTATTGCGGTCGTGCATCAAGATTAACTCCCCGTCTTTGGTCATACGCACATCGGTTTCTATCATATCCGCACCCAATGCAAGAGATTTTTCAAAGGCCGGCATTGTATTTTCCGGGGCATTTTTCCGGTCGCCCCGGTGGGCCGCAAGAATAATTCTGTTTCCTTTCATTGCCGCCTCACACTTCCATACATCTGCGTAAACGCATAAAGGTCAATCTGTTTCTAACCATAGGAGAGTTATCCAACAAAGTCTGCACCACAGTTTCCGGGACATTGATTTCAGGAAGGGTGGCAATGACGCCAAGCTCTTTATACAGTGCCTCCAACTGCTGCACATCCGGCAGTTTTTTGATCTGCTGGGTGATATCTTCCCACTTCTCCCGGAGTAGTTCTGCAGTAACATCTGCAGCCGCATCCTTGCGGTTTTCCTCCAAAAGGCTCTGGGCCATTTCTTCCCCAAAAAGTTCTGTGATAGCTTCAGAAGTAAAGGTTTCGTAGTCTTTGAAAGCAACCGCCGGCAAGGCGCTGATGCGCTGGTATTCCTTGATAGCCAGCAAGGTTCCCACGCCCACCTTCTCGCCGTGAAAGGCATCGGAAGAAAGGCCCAGGGCCTGAGGCTGCATCTCGATCATATGGGATATATGATGCTCTGCGCCGGATGCGGGTCTGGAATTGCCCATCATTTGCATGGCCAATCCGGACAGGAGCAAACCGCCCATCAGGTCCTCAAAGGCCTTTTCATCGCCAGCCAAAATACCCTTTGCGGAGTTCAGAACATTTTCTGTTGCGGTACGAGTGAGGTCGGCTATGGCATTGCAATAAAGCTCACCGGTCAACAAATTGCCGATCTTCCAATCGGTAAGGGATACATATTTTCCTATCATATCGCCGAAGCCGGATCTGGCCAGGCGGATGGGTGCCTTTTTAATAATATCCAGGTCTGCAACAACGATTTTAGGTGCTACAGCCGTCAGGGTTTTCTTGCAACCATTCCAGGTCATAGCCGCAACGGAGGAACAGAATCCGTCCACGCTGGCGCCTGTGGGACAGGACACAAAGGAAATCCCTTTTTCATAGGCGCAATAGCGGGTAATATCATGGACAGTACCTGCACCCACCGCCAGGAGCAATTCTGTATTTTGGGGCAACCTTTCCTGAAGCAGCGCTACGCCGTGTTCATTTGCGTGGAGGTTTTCTGCAGGCAAAATGACTTCAAAATCTGCCTGGGGATGGCGGTCAGCAGTTGCTTTGTATGTATTTTCGTCATACACCGCTACGGTGTATCCACCCAGGCCATACTGCTTTGTGTATTCAGCTATGCGCTTCAGCGCACCGCTTTCCACAACGCAAAACTCCGTTTCCATTTTATGGGTCCGGCCGCATTGGCAAAGGCCGTTATACTGTTTGCTATCAACGATCATACTTGCTCTCCCTGTCCATAGTAGGCATTGGCGCCGTGCTTGCGCAGAAAATGCTTATCCAGCAAGGTCTGTTGGATCTGCGCATCGGGTGTTATCTGCAATGTGTAGTAGGCCATCATCGCCACTTCTTCCAGTGTGATGGCATTTTCCACGGATTTCATGGCATTCTTTCCCCAGATGAAGGGGCCGTGGGAATGGACCAGGACCGCGGGGATCTCGTTGGGGTTTCGCCCCAAAAAGGTTTCCACGATCACCTTGCCGGTCTCTTTTTCATAGGCTCCCCGGATCTCCTGCTCCGTCAGTTTCCGGGTGACGGGCACCGGGCCGTAAAACACATCTGCGTGGGTGGTGCCCAGGGCCGGGATGGGCACGCCGGTCTGGGAAAAGACCGTTGCCCAACGGGAGTGGGTATGGGTGATGCCGCCGATCTCGGGGAAGGCTTTGTACAGTTCCAGGTGGGTGGGCAAATCGGAGGAGGGTTTCAGATCGCCCTCGATCACATTGCCCTCCAGGTCCACCACCACCATATCCTCTGCCCGCATTGCGTCATAGGACACACCCGACGGCTTGATCACCACATAGCCGCTTTCCCGGTCGATCTGGGAAACATTGCCCCAAGTCAACACGATCAGGCCGCTGTCTTTCAGCAGACGGTTGGCCTCGAAGACACTTTTTTTCATTTGCTCCAACATCATCGGTACCTCTCAATTATAAAGTTTCCAGGATCGCCTCGTATTTATAGGACAGCCATTCATAGGCTTCCGCGGAGAAATGGCGGTTAGCATCGTCGCCCCGGGCAATGCCCTCATCCATCCAGGCGGCATGGGCGGGATTCTGGAAAGAAAGGCCGCAGTTGTGATAATTGTCAAAGCAAGGAATGGACCACTTGGCGCACACCGCCTGCATGGCTTCCACATAATCGATGTCCGACAGGCCAATCTTATTTTTGCTGGGCCAGCGGTTGTAGTTAGTCATAAACAGGATGCGGGCCTTGGGATATTTTTCCGTCAGGCCTAAAATCAGCGCATTCAGCGCGCCACAGAAGGTCTCCGCAGAGGGAGAATCCACGCCACCCAGGGGGATGCTCAGGCGCTTATCGTTGGCGCCGCCCAGGACCACCACATAGTCCGCGCCGTCGGCCATATCCGCATAGCGGACACACATAGGGGCAAGGACCTGCTGCTCGGTGTGCTGCACCGCCATGGTGTTGCTGTTTTGGCCGTAATTATAAAGGGTCATTTCATTTCGCTTTGCCATCATTTCCAGCCAGGTATTGCCCTTACAATCCTTACTGCCGTGAAACAGGGAGTCACCCAGGGCCACAATGGTTTTGCCGAAAAGTCTGCTGCTCATTTTATTTTCCTCCAGATGAAAGTTTATAAAGCATTTGACAATTGCCGTTTGGTTGCTATAATTGTAATATCCTGCTTGCAAACGCGCAAGAAGTGGCGATATATTAGACAAATGAGCAAAAGAAGGTGCTTATATGCGCATAAGTTCCCGACAAAAACAGATATTGAGCATTTTGAATGAACGGGTTTTTATCACCGTGCAGGAACTGGCGGAGCTCACATTCACTTCCGCATCCAGCATCCGCCGGGACCTGACCTATCTGCAAAATAACGGTCTTGTCAAGCGGCTGCACGGCGGAGTTTCCACGGTGCCCCCGGTGTCCAATGTGGCCAGCTTCTATGACCGGGCCCACAAAAATACCAAGGAAAAACGGGCCATTGCCCAAAAGGCCGCCGGGCTATTGAAGGATGGGCAGACTGTGCTGCTGGACAGTTCCACCACCGTAACCTTTCTGCTGCCCCACATTGCCAAGCACCGCAATATTACCCTGTTTACCAACAACCTTACAACGGCCATCCAGGCCATAGAATTGGGCATCACCACCCATTGTCTAGGTGGCTGTGCAGTCAATGGCAGCACGGCATTGTCAGGACCGGAAACATTTACTGCTCTTTCCAATATTGCGGCAGATATTCTGTTCTTCTCCTCTCAATCTCTGGACCGGCAGGGGCGCATTTCCGATACCACGGAAGAAGAAAATTACGCGCGGAAAGTAATGCTGCAAGCCGCAAAAACCACAGTATTTCTGTGCGACGGGGCAAAATTTAATAGTCAAAGCACCTATCAACTTTGCAACATCAGCCAGATCGATTATGCAATTTTCGATGTTCCCTATCCGGACTTGACTGCAAATTCCAATACGCTATAACCAGCTACCCAATGGTGGATCTTTCTTTTGCGCATTTGCCAATATCATCGCCAAATGTTGCATCCCAACTACCTGCATGTTATAATTCTCAAGAAGCCACTCTGTTTTAAGCATCTAGTGCGTAGCTTGCCCGTGGGGTATGCAGATAGGAGATTTATGGGTAGTGTTGTTTTTGATATAGTAAAAGAGTTTACTGCGGATGTGTTCGTCTGCGGTGGCGGTGTGGCCGGTATAGCAGCGGCAGTTTCTGCAGCTCGTGGCGGCGCTAAGGTTATCCTTGCGGATAACAACGGTTACCTGGGTGGCTCGGCCACAGCGGGTATGGTGGGTACCTTTATGACCTGTATGGACACCAAAGGTGAAAAGCAGATCATAAAGGGTTTCTTCGAAGAGTTTGTGCAGGAACTTCTCAAGGAAAACGGTGCCATCCATCACACCGAATGTCCCGGCCGTGACAGCCACAGCGGCTACCGGGAAACGGGCCATATTGGCGTAACTCCCTATGATTTTGAGGCCTTCAAACGGGTGGCAGACAGAATGTGCCTGGAAGCTGGTGTAAAGCTGATCTACCACGCTACCTTCCTGAAAAGCGATGTGGAGAACGGCAAGGTAAAAGCCGCGTATCTGGCTTTGAAGGATGGCATATATAAAGTCAATGCTAATGTGTTTATTGACACTTCCGGTGATGGTGCTTTGGCATACGCCTCCGGCGCAGAAGTTCTGTATGGAGACGAGGACGGCACCATTCAGAATCCTACCCTTTTCTGCACCATTACCGGTGTGGACAAGCCAATGCTGGATGCCTACGTTGCCGCCAGCAAGAACCCTCGGGAACGATTCTATATGGATCTTATTGAGGCTGGCCGCAAGCGGGGAGAATTCCCCTGCGGAACTTATAAGCTTCGTCTTTTCGAGGGTCTGAATGGCAATTGGAATGTGAATATGGCCCAGGTGGACGAGAATATCGATGTCCTGGATGGCGAAGTAATCACCGAGGCAGAAATCTCCCAGCGAGTGCAGTTGGCGGAAATTCTTAAGTTCCTGCGAAAAAACATCCCGTCGCTGCGGGATATCCGAATGGTCTCCTCTGCCGCGGCACTGGGAATCCGTGAGAGCCGACGCATTGTGGGAAATTACATTCTAACCGTGAACGACATCAGCAACTCCACCAACTTTGCAGATAAGGTGGTGGCCTGTGCGAACTCCATCGATGTGCATTGTAAGGATCGGGTGAATTATCAGACCCGCAAGAGCGAGAAAAACTACTATATCCCCCTGTCTAGCCTAATCGTAAAGGGTTTTTCCAACCTGCTGGTGGCAGGCAGATGCCTTTCTGCGGACAGGTTTGCCCTGGCGGCAGTGCGTGTGATGCCTCCTTGCTTTGCGATGGGCGAAGCAGTGGGCGTAACGGCAGCCCTGGCCGTAAACGGCGATGTAAATGCTGTGGATGTAAAGCGTGTCCAAGAAATTTTGATTCAAAATAATGGCTACCTTGACTAAGGCAGCAAATAGGAGAAAATTATGCTCAGAGTTGGTGCACAAGCTATAGATTGGTACACCGATCAGGATCCCGATGGCTCTATTGCCTTTATCAAGTCCTGCGGTTATGATACCATCGACTTTAATTTCAACGACTATGTCAGCAAGCCAAAGGAACAAGATTGGGAAGTTCCCTATACTTCCTTTTGGGACAAGCCCCTGGAAGAGCTTTACGAATATTTCGCCCCCATCAAGGAAGCTTGCAAGCGTCACGATGTGACCATCGCCCAGTCCCACGGTCCGTTCCCCAACTATTACTATGGCAATCCCGAACTGAACGAATATCTCATCGGTATGATGGAGAAGTGCCTGGCTGTCTGCGCATTTTTGGATTGCCCCGGTATGGTGGTGCATCCTGTCCACGGCGCCGGTGACGAAGAGTGGGAATGCAATATGTGGATGTATCGGCGACTCATTCCTGCGGCCAAGAAATACGGTGTCAAGGTACTTTTGGAGAACATCTTCGCCAGATTCAACGGCCGATTCAAGCAAGGCAGACTCTCCTACCCGGAGATCGCCTGCGAAATGTTCGACACCCTTACCGAGGAGGCGGGCTGTGATGCCTTTGGCTTCTGCTTTGATGTGGGACATGCCATTATTACCTGCCAGGACATTCCTAAATTCGTAAGAACCCTGGGCCATCGGCTCACCAACCTCCATGTACACGATAACAACGGACTGGACGACCTGCATATGATGCCTTACTCCTACCTGACCACCGGCGACAAAGCGGTTTGTGATTGGGAAGGCTTTGTGCAGGCCCTGAAGGACATTGAATACCGTGGCGCCATCTGCTTTGAAACCTTCAAGACCCTTCGGGTTGCCCCCAAGGCTGTTTGGCCGGAGATTTTGAAGCTGGGTGCAGCTATCGGCCACCATTGGTCCGACGTGATCCTTGGTGACGACAGCAAAAGTCGCTCCAATCCCTTACCCTAAGATAATCTACCAAATCCCAAAAGAAAGTGCCGCTCAGGTGGCACTTTCTTTTTTTGCTTGGGCAGACTAAAACCTATTAGAACCAAATACTTCCAATTCAAAACAAATGCTTAAAGAGCAAAAAGAAGCCTTGCTACCGTGAGATAGCAAGGCTTGACTTATGGTCGGGTCGGCAGTACTTGTATTTGCCTTTGTGACGGGCATTTACTAAAATCTGTTCTGCGCATCTCCCCGGTTTGCGGTGCCCGACATCTGCCTGCGTCGACGGCGCTCCTTGGCATCTGTCGACCGCTGCACCCGAAAGGGCCTTGCTGCATCTGCCGCAGGCAGCGCAAGGCCCTTTCGGCCCAACGAGCTACGCTCGTCGGTCTCATAGCCTGGGGTGATAGCTGCAAAGCATGCTATCATAACCAAAAAGAACACCACCCGGATGGGTGGTGTTCTTTTTGGTTGCGGAGGCAGGACTCGAACCTACGACCTCCGGGTTATGAGCCCGACGAGCTTCCAACTGCTCTACTCCGCGATATGTGGCACTCTCCTGAGCGCCTAAGTATTGTACCACGGCAGACAGAACTTGTCAACCATTATTTTCTGTCTCTTTGGGGCGAACCGCAAAATCTTTTGTCGGCTTTACAGCTTTATTCGGTCCGTTTTGTTGGACAGTTTTATTTTTATAATCAGGACATAAGATAAAACACGGAGGTACTGATCATGAAAACAATCGCTTGCAAAACAAACCCCATCGACCGCATCCCCTACCCCAATGCCGCTACCCGCCGTGAACTGCTTCACAAGGCCTTGGACACCGCTTTGGTCACAGCCAGCGGCATTGGCATTGGCGCGATCATCGCGCTGATGACTGTCATTTAATTTTTCTTATTATCCCGGTACAGGGCAACTAAGCCCTTAATGAGCAAATTCTTGTCATAGATCATTGGGGTCTTGCACAGGGGCACGATGAACTTGGCAATGCCACCGGTGGCAATGACAGTAGTCTTATAGCCCAGCTCCTGCTCCATCCGCTCCACCATACCGTCCAGCATACAGGCGGTTCCCATCATAATGCCGGAACGCATTGCATCGATGGTATTTCTGCCGATGGCCCGCTTGGGCTGATCCAGCTGCAAACCGGGCAGCAAAGCGGTCTTATCCGTCAGCGCATCCATAGAGATCCGCACGCCGGGAATGATGCAGCCGCCAATGTGGGCGCCGGACTGGTCCAGCACAGAGATGGTGGTCGCCGTACCCATATCGATGACGACCAGCGGGGGCTTATGCTCCCGCAGGGCTGCCACATCTGCCACCACCAGGTCAGCACCGGTCTGGCCGGGATTCTCCAGGCGGATATCCAGGCCCGTCTTGATGCCGGGGCCTACCACAAGGCTCTGTTTGCCTGTGAGTTTCTTAATAGCGGTCTGGAAGGAGTTCAGCACCTGGGGCACAACAGAAGAAATGATACTGCCCTCGATATCCTCCGGGCGCACACCGTACACATCCAGCAGAATCTTTAAATCCACGCAGTACTGGTCCGAGGTCTTGGTGGCCTCGGTACGAAGTCGAGCCTCAAAGACGATCTCATCGTCCTTGACGCCGCCCAAAACGATATTGGAATTGCCGATATCAATGGTTAAAATCATTTCATTTCCTCCAAATCTTCCTGTGTAACGAAGTAGCAGGCGGTGATCTTTTCACCGTCTGTTTTTAATATACCCGCTGAACCGCCGTTGTAGCCGGCGCTGCCGGGATTAAAGACCCACAGGCCGTCTGCCTCCTGGTGGCAATCCATTCTGTGGGTATGGCCGTAAAGGGCAATTTGTGCGTTATACCGGCGTGCTTCCGCCACCAGACCGCCAATTCCCATTTTTACATGCTCCCGGTGGCCGTGGGTCATATAGACCGTCACGCCGCCGATGGGGTAACAGAGCATTTCCCGGGCGTGGGGTGGCGTGCGATATTTATCGCAGTTACCTGCCACCTGGTGCATTGGGATGTGGGGGAATTCTTCTGCAAGGGTTTCCCCATCGTCATAATGGTCGCCCAGGTGAATCATTGCGTCCGGTTTGATTTTCTCCACGCACCGGCGCATAAACTGCATTCCGGAATGGGAATCAGAAAAAATTAGAATTGTCATCGTTCACCATTCCTCCCTTTCGCGCATATCGTTTTCATATGCGTATTATAGCAGGCATTTTGACAGGAGGCAATGATATTGGAGAAAAATCCTAAGTTTTTTCTTCAATCGGTTCGTTTGCGTTTTCGGTATTTTAGTGGAGAACAGGCATAGCGGTGCTTAAATTCTTTGATAAAATGGGACACCGAAGAATAGCCCAGCATATCGGATATTTCCTGCACGGATATTTCTCCGTATTCCAAATAGGATTTTGCCCGGCTCAAGCGAAGAGCATTGCGGTATTCGCAGGGAGAAACGCCTACATAGCCCTTAAATTGCTTACGGAAATATACCTCGCTGATATGACAAAGGTCCGCCAGCTCTGCCACAGAGGGATTCTGCTCTACATGTTCCGATAGATACCGTAAAGCCTTCGTAATATGGTTCGGCAAGGATCTCTCTGCGTCTTTGGTGGCCAGCGCGCCAAGGATCTCCATAAGTAGAATTCTGTTTTGGACAAACTGATTCGGGGTATCATTGTGCAGCACATTTCTGAATAGCAGCGGCAGCATTTGATCTTGGGGAACATGAAAAATTTGAATCCTATCTGAAAGCAGCACATCCTCCCCCTGCTCGTCATAAAGCAAAAAATTGATGCCGATGGTGTGAGCGTTCGTATCCTGAAAATCCGACAGCTGCACTCTGTATTCACTTCCCATGGGGGTATAAACAATGTCACCGCTGTGAGCCACGAAGATTTCCCCGTTTTTGTCAGTATAAGTAACTTTACAGCCGTTCAACAGCATAAACAAATTCTGCTTTTTAGGCGCACCGATACACTGAAAACTCTTGGTGTTGCGCCAAAACTGCTGCAGCCCGTTGATAAAAACCGGGTTAAAATTCTGACGCACCAGGTCATTTAATGCACAAATCTTCAAAGGCCTCCCCCCCTTTCCGGATAAGTTCATTGTAATATGGAGGTGCGGGTGTGTCAATATGCGTTGTTTCGAAAAACGATATTTCTATAATGAAATATATCTATTTTATCCCCCATAGGCACGCTATAATGGCAGTATCCACACAAAAAGGGGGTCTTCTTATGAAGCAAACTGATTGGAAAATTATATACACCAAATATGAAGGCATTGCCAAAAAAGCCATTGAGCTTCTGTCCAAAGAGGTCAGCGAGTTTTTGATTCGGGAACCCCATGTATACAGCATTTATGTACTGCCCTGCGAGAAAGAGAGCTGCGCCATTTCGAAAAACGCATTTTTTGTAAGCTGTTATGAGGAAAGCACTGCTATAAAGCAGTATGTTGCCCGGGACGAAGTTCCCAAAGACGGTTTCCTGGTGAAGGTCATTCCTAACCCTGCAGATTCTGAGGGCCGGCTTGTGATTCTGACCGCCCACAGCGAACAGGAGCTTTTCTATGCAGTTGTCAGCTTCCTGGACGATTATATTTACGAAAACGCTCCCATCCTCGGCTCTAACTATATGCCGGACCGGATTTTTGACAGGCCGCTGCCGGAATGTGCCTACACCGAGGTGCCGGACAACAAGACCCGGAGCATTTTCACCTGGGGTCACCCCATTAACGATTACCGGGCATACATTGAAAATATGGCCCGGCTGAAATTCAACGAGCTGATTATTTGGAACGACTTTATCCCCATTAACATCGTTGACGTCATCGATTATGCCCACGCCTTCGGTATTAAGGTGATTTTGGGCTACAGCTGGGGCTGGCGTGAAATCGGTAACAAGGTGGCCGAGATCACCGACCAAAAAATCGAAGAAACCAAAGCCATCGCCATACAGCAGTTCCGTGACCATTATGCCAATGTACCCTGCGACGGCATCTATTTCCAATCCTTCACCGAGCGGCAGGAAGAAGAGGTAGGCGGACGGCTGATTTCCCGTCTGGTTGTGGATATGGTGAATGACATTGCCTCCCAGATCTGGCAGATTCAGCCGGGGCTTCGTATCATCTTCGGTCTGCACGCTACCTCTGTGCGGAGTCGTCTGGATGAGATCGCCCGGGTAGACCCGCGGATCGATATTATGTGGGAAGACTGCGGTGAATTCCCCTATAGCTACAACTCTTTTGTATCGGACGAAAAGATATACGAAGAAACCCTTGCCTTTACCAAGGAAATTTTGGAATTGCGCGGGGGTGTGGGCGTGGGCCTGGTGTTCAAGGGTGTTATGATGCTGGATTGGGGCAAAAAGGTCGGTCAGCACGGTCCCTTTATCATGGGTCAAAACAGCAAAGCCATCGCGGCTCACGACCGTCACATCCGCGCAAGCTCCTGGCGAAAATATGCCGCAGATTGGATGCAGCACGGCAACCGCGCTGCGCAAATGCTTCAGTTTATCAAGGATCATAAATTGGGGGAAGTGGATATGTGCCTGGCCGGAACCTTTGACGGCGGTATTTATCTCCCCATGGCCCTTTGCGGACAAATGTACAGAAAGCTGGACGAAGACTATCAGCAGACCCTCCGCAAAACCGCCCGCAGAGCCTGCATTACCACGGATTAAGCGGCCTCTATCACAGAAAACCCGCCTCACGGCGGGTTATTTCTGTGTCTTTTTTACCTGCTGGCGCATATAGTATTCATAAGAGTATGATAGCAGGCATTTTGACGGGAGGCAATGATCATGGAGGAAAAAGCTCAGGATTTTTCTATGGAAGAAGTTATGCGCATAGCCAAAAGCCCTGCCGGGCAGCAACTCATGGCTCTGCTGCAGCAGAAAGACAGCGCCGCATTGGCTAAGGCCTCAGCTCAGGCCAAATCCGGCAATTACTCCCAGGCGGGGCAGACCCTTAGCGCTTTGCTGTCTTCCCCGGAGGCGCAAAAGCTGATGAAAGAATTGGGTGGCAAGTGATGGACAATTTAGAATCGGGGCTGCAATCCATTTTGGGCAACCCCCAAATGATGGAGCAAATCATGTCCATTGCCCAAAACTTCCAATCAGAACCGGCCCCTCCCCCGCCTGCGGCGGAGGGTGGACCGGAGCTGGATTTTGCCACCATACAAAAAATTACAGCTCTCATCGGTAAAACCGGGATCGACAACCATCAGAAAGCTCTGCTGCAGGCACTGCGTCCCTATCTCAGCAGCCAGCGGATTGGGAAACTGGAGAAAGCTATGCGGGCGGCCAAGCTGGCAGGTATCGCAACCACATTTTTAGGCAGGTGATTTGGTGTACAACCGTTATATTCCCCAACAAGACGGCACATTTCGCAAAAAGCAGGAACCGGATGCGGTCCGTCCCAATCCGCCCAGGCCCAATCCACTGCCCCCGGAGCCACCGCCCCGTCCGCCACATGGGGTGCCTCCCATGGGTGACAGCGTAACGGGATTTTTGAAGCGGCTGATCCCCAGGGATTTTGACACCGGGGATCTGATCGTGGTGCTGCTGCTTTTATTGATGGCCGGCGACAAACCGGAGGACAAAAACACTGCGCTGCTGACAATGGCGCTTTACTGTTTCTTATAACCAATCCCCCTAAGGGCGGTACACGGCCCTTAGGGGGATTGGTTATTCACCTAAGATAAAGTCACTGATAATTTTACCGAAGATACTGATGCCGTTTTCGTCTGCTTTGCGGACATAGGCGCAATGGGTACTTTCCATTACCTGCAGCTTTACATTTTCGTCAAGGCCGAAGTGCTTCAGGGTGGACATCACAAGCATTGTCTGCTCATAGCGGTTTTTCATATCGTTATCGGACACGATCACCAGCATAGGGGGATATTCTTTATCTATGCCGATATGGTAAAGGGGCGCGGATTCGTCCACGATCACCCGTCGGCTGTCAACACCCCGCTCCCGCAGCACATTGAAGTGGGCGGTGGGCTGGCCCGCATCGTGGATAAAGCCGGTGATGTCCGTGGGCGCAAGACCGTGCTTTGCCAAATAATGCTTATCAAAGCAGAGCATTTGGGAGATATAACCGCCGGCGGAACTGCCACCCACATAGATGCCGGTCACTTCGCCATAATTGCGCATATTGGCAAAGACCCAGGCGGTGGCACAGGCTGCATCCTCAATAAATTCCGGGTATTTGGCAGTGGGGTACATTCTGTAATTGGCACTGACCACCGCAATACCGTGAGCTGTCAGATGGCTGATGAACAGGTCAAATCTCTGCGCTTTATCACCGCTTTCAATTCCACCGCCGTGGAAATACAAAAACACCGGGAATCGATCACATTCCGGCAGGTGGACATCTAAGTATTGGTTGGCTTCTTCGCTGTAGAGAATATCGGTAATACTTTTCATAGCTACGCTCCTTTGGTTTTTGCTTATTATAACGCACCCCCCAACCCCATGTCAATTCTGCAGATTTTGTCGAACCCTCTTGCGCTTTTCGCATATAGTGAAAACGGGAGGTGAAAATAATGTGTAACTGTAATTGCAGATGGAGTTGCACCCTGTTTGCGGTCATCAGCGCCGCTATCTTGGGTGTGGTCGCCGCATTCTTGCAGATCTCCGGTACGATCACCGTGACAGCTGCATTTCTGTGGGTAACTTTGGGCATCGGCGTGGTGTACCTTGCGGGCTTAACAGTCGCCTCGACCCGGTGCAGACGCACAGACGCAACCAGCTGCCTGTGCAGAGCCCTGGATGCACTGCTGGCAGGCGTTCTGGGAACGATTCTGCTTTCTCTGGTTCTTTTGGCTGTGGGCATCGTGGCTACCAGCGTGCTCAGCGCCGTTTTGGTGGGAGTACTGGTGTTCTTCCTGTGGCTGACGGTTGCCTCCGCTGCCTGCTATGTCCGCTGTGCTGCCGATTGCGACTAAGAAGTCACCTTCGGTGACAGCCCCCTTTAGACAAGGGGGTCTACATAGACTTGACAATTGGGAAGCTTTGTCGTATAATCCCCTTGTCACCGGAGGTAGAGCACCGCAGTGCTCGGGGATCGTAAGCAATTGCTTGCAGGCCGCATACCGGATTAGGTGTCGAGTGCGCTCGGTTATTACATTTCGTAGTAATCGGGTTATTTTTTATACTTTTTGAGGTTTTTATGGATTCGGAAATTTTTGAGAAGCTGCCGCCCACCAAGCTGTTTTTCCGGTGCGCAGTGCCGTCTATGATCACAATGGCCTTTGGCGCTTTGTATCAAATCGCAGACGGGTTGTTTGTTGGCCGATTCATCGGTGAGGATGCTTTGGCCGCTGTCAATTTAATGATGCCTATTTTAATGATGGTATTCGCCTTTTCCAATATGATCGCCACCGGCGCATCGGTGCGAATTTCCGTACTGCTGGGCGAAAAGAACCGGGAAGAAGCCTCCCGGGTGTTCTCCCTTTCTTTGAAGGTCATCTTTTTGCTGGGTTGTGTTTTAGGCGGTTTGGGATTTTTCTTTGCTGAACCCTTTGTGGGTTTCTTAGCCCCCGGTGCATCGGAATTGGCGGTGCAATATGGCGTTACCTATATTCGGGTAAATGCTGTGTTTTCTCCTCTGTGCCTTGTATTCTTTGCTACAGACAACTATCTGCGGGTTTGCGGCAAAGAAAAGCTCAGCATGTGGCTGAGCATCACAACACAACTGTTTAACATTGCGCTGGATGTGGTTCTCATTGTGTTCTTAGGCCAGGGCGTTTGGGCCGCCGCCTTTACCAGCTGCTTCGCTATGTCCATTGGTGCTGTAATTACCCTTTGGATGTTCCGGGGCAAGAAAATGGATCTTTATTACACCTGGAAGAGCGTTTCTTTCTCCAAGTTCTTAAAAATCCTGGCTAACGGCTCCAGTGAGTTTTTCAACAACATTTCCATGTCGGTCATGTCCATCGTTTATAACTTTTTTCTCCTGAAATACGGCGGCACAACAGGCGTTGCGGCCTTCTCTGTGATCATGTATGTGGACAGCATCATCGGTATGCTCACCTTCGGTATGTGCGACTCTATGCAGCCGGCTATCAGCTATTGCTACGGTGCAGGATTGATGGACAAGGTCAAGGCTTTATGTAAGCGGATCATTTTGGCTGCGGTGGTGCTTTCCGCCGCGGCGATGGCATTTATGTACTTTGCCGGGCCCTTTGTTGCTCCCATTTTTGTAAAGCCGGAGGACACAGCACTGCTAAAGGTCAGCATTGCGGGTATGCAGCTGTTTGCCCTCTCCTATCTCACCGGCTGGGTGGATATGACTTTTTCCTCTTATTTTACCGCATTGGAGCGACCGGGACGGTCACTGCTCACATCCTTCTTCGGCACACTGGTCGCCCCCATTGGATTTTTGTTCATTCTCACCCCGCACTGGGGTTTGGAGGGTGTATGGCTCAATCCTCTGGCCTCCAGCGCTGTCAGCGCGGTTTTTACCTTATTCCTGGCATCGACACTAAAAATCAAAAAAGCAGATGTCTAAGGCATCTGCTTTTTTTGCTTACCATAAGTTTTTTTCAGACAATTCGGAGAAATCGCCGTCTACAAAACCGGCAGCAGAGAGGTATTCTTCCACCTTGGGGCGCAGATCTTCATAGCTGTGATGAGAATCTGAGCCGTAGGTGACAGGAATGCCCATTTCAAACAGCTCCCGCAGGAATTCTGCGTACTGATGACGGAACTTCTCCGTAGCCTTTGGTGTGCGGAAGAAGTGGGAATTGCACTCTACATATTTGCCGTTTTCCTTCAGTGCCGCCCCCAGCTCCAAATTCATAGTGTGAGGAATGATGCTAAAATCCTCATACCAAAGCGCTTTACCGCAATACCATGGATGGCCCAGGATGGTCGTCCGCTCGTCACAGGCAAGCGCCATCTGTTGGCAATGCCAGGATTCTATGCATTTTTCTATCGAACCGCCTCTTGCATTGGGCCCAATCAAGCTCCAGTGGACCGCTGTTATCGCAAAGCGCATCCCCAATGCCGTCAGTTCTTCCTTGGTATAGGGCAGGAGAAAATCATGACGATCCTCCCGGGCCGGAGGGCTATACCCATCCCGGGTGCCGTGCTCACAGATATAATCATAACAGGGCTTTTCAATAGGTGTCAGCTCCACGCCCGGCACCATATTGGGATACTTGGCTTGCAGCTGCTTCACATTTTTCGCTGAATCCTCGATATTCTTTCTGAATTTATCGTCATTATAATTGGCGTGATCGGTGATACCAAAGTACCGCATTCCTTGGGCATTTGCCTGATCACCGATGGCGGTAATGGGATTGGTTGCATCGTAAGAATTCTCGCTGTGGATATGCCAGTCGGAATGGATGATCATAATTCCCCTCCTGTATATTTCTATAACAGCATTATAGCATAGTTGGAACAAAATACAAGGCAAAACTGTTGCCCGGCAGAGGATGCGGGATTCGGTCTAAGTCTTTTGCAAGAACAGAAGATGAGGGATTCGGTTGCATTTTTGCCTCTGAGGCAAAAATAATTGTAACCACCAGTTTGCGAACTGGTGGTAGCAACTGTCCACTGGACAGTTGCACTTAGATGGGTTCGAATCCCTCTCACAACCAAAGCCAATAAAAAACACCACCCGATTGGGTGGTGTTTTTGTTTTGCGTGCTGACACAGGCGAGAACTCGAGAGTTTCGACCAACGGGAGAAACTCAAGGCTTTGGTCAAACATAACACTTAAAACAGAACAGTAACCCTATCTTGACCAAAGCCGGAGTTCTGAGCCTCACAAAAAGACCGATCTCGATGGTCGGTCTTTTTGTTTTTGCGGTTTATGCTTTATCTTGGAGCGTGAAATACTCCCTCCGTCACGGCTAACGCCGTGCCACCTCCCTCGGTGAGGGGGGCTATGTCCTATTTCACCCAAGCGCAAAAAAGCCACCCGATTGGGTGGTGTCTTTATTTTGCGGCT
>JAZNNO010000027.1:0-4844 GCA_045580345.1 Faecousia sp. | reverse complement strand
GTCTGCTACCACAGGACCGGTTGCGGGGATCTCTTCCTGGGCTACCAGGATGGTGCCACAGACGGAGCACTTCTTGCCCTCGGTCAGGCCGGGCTCGGTCTCGGTTGCTTCCTTACCGGGGATGATCTCCTCGGTGTGGCCATTGGCTTCAATCTCTTCCTGCTCGATGGAGATCTCACCGCAGTTAGCGCACTTCTCGCCTTCGGTTAGGCCGGTTTCGGTACAGGTCGCATCCTTACCGGGAACTACGATCCACTCGTGCTCCAGGGCAGGGATCTCAGTCTGTTCCACGGTAATTGTACCGCAAACGGTACACTGCTTACCCTCGGTCAGACCAGGCTCGGTGCAGGTTGCTGCCTTGCCGGGGATGATTTCCTCAGAGTGCTCACCGGCAGGAACATCCAGAGGTTCTACCAGGTGCACGCCGCAGTCGGCACATTCCTTACCGGCGGTCTTGCCTGCTACGCCGCAGGTAGCATCCACAGCGGGGATATCCACCACATTATGGGCCTCTTCGAACACGAAGGAAGGACGCAAGACTGCCAGGTACTTCCAGGTAGATGCGGGCGCATACTCAAACCGCGCAGTAACGGTGTAATCAGTGAAACCGGAGGCTGCTATATTCACGAAGGTATTATCGCCCACATAGACAAACAGGTAAACGGAGGTGGAGCCGCCCATCATAAAGATGTCGCCGATGACCAGGTCCTTCTCCCAGAAGTAGCGGCTGCGGTTAACTCCGTCTGTCATATTCAGGTAGCGGTTCGAACGCTCGTCGCGGTTATTCTTATTGTAGGAACTCTGGTAAACCAGCTGGCCGCCATAGAGACCGGGGGCTACCATTTGGGCAGCTGCGGAGGTGTTGTGGTTGGGCATCCAGGACACGGAGGTCTTGTTGGAGGATTCCCAATACCAGGTGTCGTTATAGACACCCATATTGTCAACGCCCTTGGTGGAATAATCGTTGTCAGTGTCGCCGCCAACCAACTCACGGCCGGTGGTAACCTTACCGCCGAAGATATGCTCGATGCCAAAGGCTTCCTTGTAGATCAGCTCGGCGATCTGCACATTGGTCAATCCGCTAAGGTCCATATCCTTGACCTTATTCACTGCATCCACAACAGTCTGCTGCTCGGTCGCAGTCAAGGTATTGGCCACATAGGTGTCATAGCACTTGTGATAAGCACCATTGATCTTAGCCTTGGAGCCGTCGATAGCGGTGTACTGCGCCAGACCTTCCTTAACCTTGACAGTGTAGGAAACAGAAATACGGGTATCGGCAGGAACAGTGATGTTCCAGCTGATATTGCTGCCGTCCACGACAGCATTATCCGTTGCGGACACAAAGGTCACATGCTCGGACAGCTCATCGGTGATGGTGATGGCCTTATCCTCATTGTTGGTATTGAACACATAGAAGGTGTAGGTGATCTCGTCGCCGCAGTTAACGGTCTTGCCCATTGCGGTGGAAGTGACCTTCTCACCAATGATGCCCCGCATATTGTTCATACGGTTGAGGGCATGCTCGGTAGCGCCCTTGGTGGTCATGGCGCTGGGACGAACCAGTGCAAAGCTTGCCAGGTAGTAGACACAGCTGGTTTCCGCATAGATGGCGGGATCAAACAGATCCTCAACCATACGGAAACGGCAGGTTGCCTCGTGGGTATCGGATTTATTGGTATTGCTGTAGCTACCGCCGCCACTATGGATGATGGTACCGTTACCCACATAGAGCATTGCGTGGCCGGAACCGGTGGTGCGGCGGATATTGATGATATCGCCGGGGCGCAGCAGAGAGATGATCTCGGCCTTCATTGCTGCCTTTTCCTCTTCGGTCAAGGTGCAAACATAGGTGCCACTCTCATCCTTCTGCATAGGCTCAGCGTAGTATACAACGCCGGGATTGGAGCTGGTGCCGGTCTCAAAGTTCCAATTTGCCTTGGCAAAAGCCGCATTGTTAGCGGTGGTATTCAAGGTGGTGTTGCCGTTCTTGGCTGCAAAACCGGTGGTCATATAGTTTGCATCGTAGGTAAAGGCTGCGCAGTTTGTGTAGCCATACTGATCAACAGTATAGTACTCAGGCTGCTTGGTGCCGGTTTCCCAACGGTACAAGGAAGTACCGGTCATATCGTCGGTGTACTGGGCACGGTCACCGCGAAGCAGGTAAGCCTCAGCAGTGGCGATGATGGCCTTTTCCACTTCGGTGTAACCGTTCTTGTCGGCATCATTATAGTACTCGCCTTCCTGCAGACCAAAGGTAATGTTATAGTTGATGGAGGGACGGACCACCACAAACTGCTCGGAAGCGGGCAGACCGGGCAGGACGGTTGCGGGGTCGATCTTGCGAATGACCTCGGTCTTGCCCAGGTAAACCAGGTGACTGTTATCCACGATGTACAGCTTGGTTTCGCCGTTGTTCTTTACGAACAGCAGGTCACCGGAGATCAAGTCAGCGATGGTGACTTCGGTAGCCCGGGCGCCACGGAACAGTTCGTCCTTTTCGGCAGGAACGGCAGTACCGCCATACAGATGAGGAGGCACGCGGTCCAGCAGGTTCAGCGCAGTATCCACAGCATCTTCACCGCTGCCGGTGGAGCCGCCGACATTTTCGCCAGCCTTGTCGAAGATCATCTCCAAAACTGCGTTGGGGTCTGTGGTGCCTAAGCCGGGACCGGCAGTAAAGCCCACATTGAAGATCATATTCAGCAGCTTGATTTCATTCAGCTTAGGCTGATAGGCAGTGACCAAGGCATCGATAGCCATTTCCAGCTTGCGGATATCTTCGGCGTTGAAGGTCTCTAGCACCCAGATATCCTCCGTTGCAGGAATGGTCACATCCATAACCTTTGCTTCGTGATTGGTCAGGATGATGTCAAATGCAGACTCCCGCACTTCTGCAATGGTAAAGTCGGGCTTTACATTATAAGTAATCACACGAGTTTCGCCGGGAGCGATGCCCTCGACCACCCAGTACAGGGCTCTGCCGCTGGTGTAGTCGCAACCGCTCAGCAGCTTGGTGTCCTTGGGGATCATATCCTCTACATGGACATTGATAGCTTCCGCGTTATTATTGGTGATAGAAATCTTGTAAGTGATCTTGCCACCGGGGTGGGCTGTCACAGCGCCACCGGCAGAGGCCACCTTGTTGACAACCACATTTGCCATCTGCTCGGCAGTTGCAAAGGTCACATTCTCCGGCCAGGTGGGGCCTTCGATGGGGATCTCCACATCGCCGCAGCCGGAGCAAACGCCGGTGACTGCATCATAGTTGTGGTCATTGGTAGCAGGCAGGGCTACTTCCCAGGTGTCGGCAACCTCACCACAATCAGCGCACATTGTGGTAAAGGTCTTGATACCGGTTGCACCACAAGTGGGCTCTTTCGTGATAGCCTCGGTTGTGGTGGTGTTCTTATGCTCGCAAGGAAGGATCGCTGCCAGCTTGAAGTAGTCGGACTGGGTGTATGCGTCTACTTTGTCTCCGTCCTTGGCCACATACATCTCATAGGGATAATCCTTGGTATAAGAGGTCAGGATTGGGCCAGTCGTAGAAGTAGAGGCGAACTGGAGAGCATTTCTGCGGCTGGAAACCTCCAAAGAACCGCCCTGGATGTTCAGCGTTTTGCAGTAAATGCCGGAACCCATATATCTGTAGCTGCCGTAGGTGCCGTTCAGTGCGGAATCCAGCGTGGTAATGGCGATCTTCACATCGCTCTTTCCCTTGATATACATTTCGGCAGAAGAGTCAACGCCCTTCAAGCTGGACAGGAACACACCGCCGCAGATACCCACAGAGTTGGGGCCCGTCACAGTTACATCAGAATCTTGAATGATCACCGCGTAGGAGCTATAGCCACCATTAATAACAGGATAGGAAGAAACAGAATTGCCCAACTGGGTAGCAGTCAGCTTACAATCTATGATCTGCAATCTGCCCCAAACGCTGTAAATGACGGGATAAGTCGCGCCGGCGGTCTTTTCCAGGTTTACCGTACCGCCCTTGATGTACATACTTGCCTTGTTTGCGGTATGAAGCAGGCCAGTTTTGCTGCCGCCACCGGAAACATTCAGCACATCGTCCTCACCGCCCTCCAAATACAGATAGCCATAATTAATCGTATTGGTAGTCGAAAGGTATTTCAAAAAATACCGGCTATCGGCACTGGCGATCGTGATATTATTGATGCCCTCATATTTAACGCGCAGAGTGCCGTCAAATTTGGCATACAAGAAAGATGCGCCAGTATAAGAATACTCCGCATTTCTCATAGTAAAGACGACCTCGCCGTCCACAATGGCCAAGGAATAGTTCCATGTATCCGTGGCAGTAGCTGCCACAGGCTTGGCTGTTCCCTCGCCATTAACCCAATACAGGGACTCCCCTGCATTGATAGTTGTGCTTGTTCCCCACAGGGCAAGCGTTGCAGTTTCTACCGCTGCGTGGGCTACGGGCAGAGCCACCGCAGGCAGAAGGCCAACGATCAGACACAGGGCCAGCACAAAGCTTAAAAATCTTTTCATTGCTTTTACTCCTTTTCTTGATTTCGCATCTCTCCAAAGGATAGACACATATTTTTACAGGCTCACTATAACACACCCAAAACATCAAGTCAAATTATCTATTTTGTCAATAGGAAATATTGAAAATTTCTATATTTTGTGTGTTCTGTACAATTTTCTCCAGAGCACAGCAGACACGCGCCCCTGTTTTTGTATCATATCACAGGAGGAATTTTCAGCGAATGGAAAATATCCATATGCACCTGTAAAATATCCACATATGCTCCCCTTTTGGGCGAAAATAAATAATTTGTAAAAACAAAAACTTAGGCCCGCCCAGAAGGCGG
>JAZNNO010000026.1:0-81741 GCA_045580345.1 Faecousia sp. | reverse complement strand
CGTTTCTCCCAGTGGGATCCTGCCCGTGCCGGCATCAAGTACGAGGGTACTGCCGAGCAGTGGGAAGAGGCGCAGCGCGTTATGGGCGAAATCCTGGACAACCTGGGTGTTGAGTACACCATTGGTATCGACGAAGCTGCCTTCTACGGTCCTAAGCTGGATATTCAGTATAAGAATGTATTCGGTAAGGAAGATACCATCGTTACCATTCAGATCGATATGTTGCTGGCACAGAAGTTCGGTATGGAATATGTGGATGCCGACGGTCAGAAGAAGACCCCCTACATTATCCACAGAACCTCTTTGGGTTGCTATGAGCGTACCCTGGCCTACCTGATCGAGCGTTACGCAGGCGCACTGCCCCTGTGGATGATGCCCACCCAGGTCCGTGTGATGCCCATCACCGACCGGGCTCATGAGTATTCCAAGAAGCTGGCAGACGAGCTGAACGCTATGAATATTCACGCGGAGACCGACTGCCGCAGCGAAAAGCTGGGCTACAAGATCCGGGAAGCGCAGCTGCAGAAGATCCCCTATATGCTGGTCATTGGCGACCGGGATATGGAGAACGGCACTGTGTCCGTCCGTACCCGTAAGGGCGAGGATCTGGGCGCAATGACTCCCCAGGAGTTCACCGCCAAGTGCCTGATGGAGATCGCCACCAAGAGCAAGGAAGTCTAATTATGAAAAATCGCCGCTCATTTGAGCGGCGATTTTTGTATAACACCCTTTTTATCGGACGGAAATTGTAGTATAATAAGGAAAAGAGGTGGTAAATGTGTTTTTGAAGTCGCTTAAATTACAGACAGATCAGCAGGAAGTTGCGTTTCTCCTTGGGCAGAAACGAACTTGCTACAACGGTGTGTATCCTTATAAAATATTCCCCGACAAAGAGCTGGAAAAAGTGGAATTTGCGCCCATTACGATTTTCTACGGCGGTAATGGCTCCGGCAAAACCACCCTGCTCAATATCCTTGCGGAGCTGACCGGGGTCGCAAGGCACTCTGCTTTCAGCGGCAGCGCATTTTTTGGGGAGTATGCCG
Source organism: Faecousia sp. (assembly GCA_045580345.1). Lineage (GTDB taxonomy): Bacteria > Bacillota > Clostridia > Oscillospirales > Oscillospiraceae > Faecousia. Next base: position 80,698 of record JAZNNO010000026.1, on the reverse strand, counting down.
ACGGCTGCAACTTGTCTGCCACGGAGATACCCCAAGGCAGCCAAATTCTCACCAGTGACGATGTGTCGGATTATCTGCTGAATATCCGCTATCTCAATGACGGCATCGATGTGCGTAGAAATGAATTGTTTGCAGAGTACTTAGACAGAAAATACACCAGCCATCGGCTGGAATCCTTGGAAGATTACGACAATTGGAAAGAATACCAGGATGCCAAATCCAAGACCCAATCCAAATTCGTGAAAAGCCGACTGATGCGCAATGTGGATATGCAATCCAATGGTGAAACCGCAATGCGGTACTATGTGGAGCGGATCGACGAAAATGCCCTATACCTCATCGACGAGCCGGAAAATTCCCTTTCTGCCGCTTTGCAGCAGGAATTGGCAGACTATATCGTAAAATCTGCACGATTCTTCGGCTGTCAGTTTGTGATTGCCACCCATTCTCCATTCTTTTTGGCTATGCCCGGCGCAAAGATATACAATTTGGATAGCATTCCCGCAGAAGAATGCAAGTGGACAGAGCTTCCCAATGTAAGAGCCTATTATGAATTCTTCAAGTCCCACGAAAATGCGTTTTAAAAAATGCCGCCCTTTGGGCGGCATTTTTACATTCCGATGGAGGGCCGGATGACCACAAATCGGTCATAGCCTAACAGCATATTCAGCAAAGGCCGGGCAGGCTGGGTCTTGCCGGTGTTTAGGTTCAACATTCTTTCTCCTGTAAACAGGTACAGGCTTTGTGTGGAATTTCCCGGGGTGTTTGGGCCACCTATAGCTAAGATAATATCGCCGGCAATCAGGTCTTCTGTCCGGGGCAGCCGGGTGCGGCAATACTCCAAGCGCATATAGTCGGAAGCAATCGTGCGGTGCGCGACTTTTCGTCCGCCGAACATTCCTGTGGGAATGAGATCCAGCATACCGCCCTCACCGGAGAGACGGTGCTGGTCAAAGAATTCCTGGAAATAGCTGTCGTGCAAGGCAGTGAAGTCGGCAGGCAGGCCGGTGGCCTTTCCCACAGCCTGCCGGTAAATGGCATCGGCAAGGGCGATGCCCTGTTTGCCGGTGATTTCTTCCGTGGCGGATAGGATCTTTTCCTGTTCTTCCTTGGTAAGGGTTTTCTGAATGTACACATTGGGGCAGGTCGTTTTTACACCGCCCACTGTGCCTTGGTCGCCGGCGATGGTTTTACCGCAGGCCGCATCGATATTCACCTGCACTTCGTAGCTTGCCAAGGCAGTTTCGTTGGCAGGTACAGTCAACTGCCAGCTTAAAGAATTGCCATCGACCTGCTCTGCACCGGATATATAAGCGGTATTGGCGGGAACGGTATCTCGGACTTCTACGGTTACCGGATGGTCGTTTTTATTGGTGACGGAGAACGTAAAGTTCATTTCCTCACCGGGATTTACTGTCATACCCCTGGTATGAGAGGACATCTTCTCGGCAATGATGCCTTGCAAATTGTCGATGCGGTTTTGGGTGTGCTCCGGCACACCGCCCTTGTAGGTGTTTAGTGGGCGTATCAGGCAAAGGCTTTTTATTCTGGAAAAGACATACATACTGCTGCCGGGGGAGAACAGACTTTTCGTGGACATAGTCCGTACAGTGCCGTTGCTTTCAGTTTTTTCAGTAAAGTCCTTGTAGCTGTAGCTGCTGCCGGTGCTGTGGATAATATCCCCGCTTTCCAGCACTTCTTCGCCCACATAGAGCATCGCGTGGCCGTTGCCCTCGTTGCTGCCATTATAGCGGACAACGATAATGTCGCCAATTTGCAGATTGGCCCGGAAGTCAGCCTCCACAGCGGCCTTTTCCTCAGCGGTCTCCTCACCGGTGGGGATATAGGTGTACCGCCGCTGGGAAGTGCCTTTGGCGGTGAGCATAGCGGTGGTGTGGGCGCCAATATCATAGTCCAGAGCGGCTAAGTATACATCGTGGGTAAAGGCTGCGCAGTTGGTATAGCCGGTGAACTGGCTTGTGTAGTCCTCCGGGGATTTTAGGCCTACCTCCCAGCGGTAGACAACGAGGTTTGGGGCGGAAGAAAGCCGGGTGTCATCGTACTGAATGTACTTGCCCCGGTCCAAAAAGGCCAGCGCTGTGGCAACCACAGCCGCCTGCTCCGGGGTGTCGAATTGCGGCCCGGCGGGAAGATTAGGTTCTGTGGGCGAGATGGTTTCCGTGGGCTCGGTAGGGATGGGGGCGGCCCCTTTTTGGCAGCCGGCAAGTCCCAATAGCAACAAAAGCGCCAAAGCAAAAGCTACGATCCGTTTCATACAGATACCTCTTACATTATAATATATAGGATTATGGCGTCTGCCCCCTATGTAAGCACATAGGGGGCAGGGAATTATTGAAGGGAATCTTTGCCGAAGCTATAAGGGAGCAGATCACCCAAGGTCAACGCCTTGAAACCATCCTTGTGGGCAAGATAGACAGGGAAGTCATCCTTGCAAAATTCCCGCAGTACCTGTCGGCAAACACCGCAGGGGGTGCAAAGATTGGTAATAATTCCGTTCTTGCCGCCGCAGACGGCAATGGCGGTGAAATCTCTGCGGCCCTCGGACACCGCTTTGAAAATGGCAGTGCGCTCAGCGCAGTTGGTGGGGGAGTAGGCGGCATTTTCAATATTGCAGCCGGTGTAGACAGTGCCGTCGCTGCACAAAAGGGCCGCGCCCACCCGGAAACCGGAGTAAGGGGCATAGGCGTTGCCCATAGCCTCTACGGCCAAAGAAATCAGTTTTTCCGGGGTCATAGGATCTCCTCCTTAAAACTCTTACCGGGGGTGTCCAAAGCTACATTAAATATATCGGCAATGGTGGTGGCGATGTCAGAGAAACTACCCCTTGTGCCTAAATTCACAGGCGTTACGCCCTTGCCCAGCACCAAAAGGGGAACGTACTCCCTTGTGTGGTCGGTGGTGGCGGTGTATGCCGGGTCGCAGCCGTGGTCGGCGGTGATGAAGACCACATCTTCCTCGCCCAAACCGGGCAGGAAATTGCCCAGCCAGCGGTCAAATTCATTTAAGGCATTGGCATAGCCTGCCGCATCCCGGCGGTGGCCGTAATGCATATCAAAATCCACCAAATTCACAAAGCACAAACCCGCAAAATCCTTGGCGGCAAAACTGTCTGTGTGAGCCATTCCATCTGCATTGCTTTTATTGTAGACATATTCGCTTAAGCCCCGCCCGGCGAAAATATCGTGGATCTTGCCCACACCGATGGTGGCAAGGCCGGCATTCTGCAAAGCATCCAGCAGGGTTTCCTTGGGCGGCTCTAAGGAGAAATCGTGGCGGTTGGCGGTGCGGGTGAAATTCCCCGGTGTACCCACAAAGGGACGGGCGATGACTCGGCCCACGCCATGCTTGCCCTGGAGAAGTTTTCGGGCAATGCGGCAGTATTCGTAAAGCTGCTCCGGGGGTACGATCTCCTCGTGCGCGGCGATTTGGAATACAGAATCAGCGGAAGTATAGACGATCAGATCTCCGGTACGCAGATGCTCTGCACCGTACTTTTCAATGACCGCCGTACCGGACCATGGCGCATTGGCCAAAATACCCCGGCCGGTGGCCTCGCAGAAAGGCGCGATAATTTCCTCCGGGAAACCCTCCGGATAAGTGGGCAGAGGATTCTCAGATACAATACCGGCGATCTCCCAGTGACCGATGGTGGTGTCCTTGCCGGCAGAGGCTTCTGCCAGTCTTGCCACAGCTCCGGTCAGATTTCCTTTGGGCAGACAGGTGACCCCGTCGATCTGCCCCAAACCGGCCTTTATCAAATTGGGGATATCCAGTTTTCCGGTGGCGGCGCAGGACGAAAGGGTGTTTGCGCCCTTGTCGCCGAATGCTTCGCTATCCGGCATCGCGCCGATACCAAAGGAATCCAGTACGATCAAAAAAACTCTTTTCATAAAATGTACCTCAATTTTCCTCGTCATTGCGAGGAGCGTGTTGCAGAGCGCAGCGAATCGTTAATAACTATGATTGCCGGGGGCAATCATACCTTAATTCACGCGATGTGGCAATCTCCTGCTTACTTCTTATCCATCGCGACAGCTACATCCAAGGCCACTTCCATCATCTTGGTGAATGCGGTCTGCCGCTCCTGGGCGGTGGTCTCCACACCCTACAGCACATGGTCGGAAATGGTGCAGATACACAAAGCCCGCTTGCCGTACCGGGCAGCGTTCATATACAAAGCGGCAGCCTCCATTTCCAAAGCCATCACGCCCATCTTTTTCAGGCCATATACGCTGTCCAGCCCCTCGGGAACACCCTCGTGATCTCCGTAGAATACATCGGAGGAGTTGATGTTACCCACATGGTAGGTGGCCTTGTGATTTTCACAGGCTTTTACCGCTTCGCACAGCATGGTAAAGTCGGCGATGGGGGCAAAAGTGCCGGGCAGATGGAACTGGGTAGCCCAATTAGAATCAGTGCAAGCGCCTTGCCCCAGTACGATGTCGTAAAGATTGATGTGTTCCTGGATAGAGCCGGCAGAGCCTACCCGGATGATGTTCTCCACACCGAACCGGGTGAAGAGCTCGTGGGAGTAAATACCCATAGCGGGCATACCCATACCGGTAGCCATCACGGACACCTTTACACCTTTATAATAGCCGGTGTAGCCATTTACACCCCGGACATTGTTCACCAGTACCGGGTTTTCCAAAAAGTTTTCTGCAATGAATTTAGCCCGCAGAGGGTCACCGGGCAGCAGCACGGTCTTGCCGAACCCGATCTCATTCAAAACATTGATATGGGGAGTAGTAGGGAAGTTGGACATAAGAATTCCTCCTTAATAAGTTCCGTCGTTTTGTAAACCCTTGGCGATCTTTACAATGCGGGAAGTTCCCAGGCGGTCAGCGCCCAGGGCGATGAATTTTTCAGCATCTTCCAGGCTGGAAATGCCGCCGGCGGCCTTGATCTTTACCTTAGGCCCGATGTGCTTGGCAAAAAGTGCCACATCTGCAAAGGTAGCCCCGCCGGTGGAGAATCCGGTGGAGGTTTTAATGTAATCCGCCTCTGCATCGGTGACGCATTTGCACAGGGCGATTTTCTCCTCGTCTGTGAGCAGGCAGGTTTCAATAATCACTTTCAGGATCTTGCCGCAGCAGTGGGCCTTCACCTGGCGAATTTCCTCGGTAACGGCATCAAATTTACCCTCTTTTACCCAGCCGATGTTCACAACCATATCCACCTCGTCTGCGCCGTGGGAAATGGCATCGTAGGCCATAAAGCACTTGGCGGCAGTGGTAGCGTAGCCGTTGGGGAAACCAATGACAGTGCAGATGGGAAGCTTGCCCTCTGTGTAGGCCTTGGCCTGTTGGACAAAGGATGCGGGAATGCACACCGATGCGGTCTTAAATTTCATGCCGTCATCGCAGATGGCTTTGATATCTGCCCATGTGGCGGCAGGGGACAGCAGGGTGTGGTCGCATCTTGCCAGAATTTCCGAAATCTCCATAGGGATTCTCCTTATTATATATTGTAATACCATTATAACGAAAATAGTTTCCGTATGCAAGAATAAAAAAGCCCCGGCACGCGTTCTGCGCACCGGGTTCGCTTATTTGATTCTTTCGCCGTTTAGTACGGCTTCTGCCAACTTGTCGCCCTCGTAGCGCAGCTTCAGCAGAAAGAAGGGCGCATCCTGCCACAATAGGTCTAAGAAAATCTTATCGCCCTCCCATTGGGGAAGTTCCGATAAAAACTCCCGGCTCACCCACCGCAGCTCACCCTCGTCGCATTCTTTCAGCTCACCCGCGAAGCCGTCGGCGGTGAACAGATACATATATTCGCCTTCCCAAGGGCCATTTGTGAGGAAAGTGACAATGCCCCGGCATTTCCAGGAAGTGAGGGTCAGACCGGTCTCCTCCTTTGCCTCCCGCAAAAGGCACTCGTCGGGAGTCTCGTCTGCTTCAAATTTGCCGCCGATGCCGATCCATTTGTCCTTGTTCACATCGTTTTCTTTTTTGACCCGGTGGAGCATCAGCACATCGTTTCCCCGGGTGATATAGCACAAAGTGGTGTTGCGCATAAGCTACCTCTCAGTGAACCAGCTGAATTGCGTGATGGAGATTGGAAACGGTCAGTTCCTTAGCGCCGTCAGCCATTTCTCCATCCAAAGTCCAGGTCATATCCTCGCTTGCGTGGATTTGCACGGTTTTGGCGGTGCGGAAGGTCATCATCCGGCTGTTGTACTGCTGCTTTTGTACAGCGGTAATGCACTCGGTCAGCTCGAAGAGATCCCGGGGCGCTCGCAAAAGCAGGATTTCGAACTTGCCGTCGCTCATATCCACCTGGTTGGGATCTAAGGTCAGAATGCCGCCCACACTGGTGGAATTGCAGATAGCGCCGAAAATATAGTCATCCTCCACTACTTCACCGTCCAGCTCCATGCGCACGGGCATTTTGCGAATGGATGCGATCTCCTTGATGCCCTCCAGAACATAGGCGGTGTGGCCCAAGGCGTTTTTGACACTTTGGGGGGTGGCATAGCTTGCTTTGGTAAAAGCGCCGAAGGAAGCCACATAGGAGAAATAACGCCCGTTAAAGGAACCCATATCCAGGGGCTGGGGCGTACCTTCAATGATGGCCTTGGCAGCCTTTAGAGGATGCAAAGAAAGCTTCAAAGAGTTGGCAAAATCGTTGGTAGAGCCGGCGGGGATATAACCCACAGGAATGGAAAGGCCTGTTTCTAAAAGGCCGGCAACGGTTTCGTTAAAAGTGCCGTCGCCGCCGCAGCACACCACCAGATCCATGCCGGGGGCAAACTGCTTCACAGCGGTCACGGCATCCTTGGGGCCGGCGGTCACATATACCTGCACTTGATAGTCAGCCCGGTTAAAAGCGTCTAGAATGCCCGCGAGGAATCGGTTGGCTTTTTTTGTGCCGGCACAGGGATTGAAGACAAAAAGCATTTTTTTCATAAATATCACCTGCTTCTATTATACCACCGATGCAGAAAATGGCAAGTAAAAATATAGAGTTGACAGAGGAGGGAAATGGGGTATAATAAAGAAAATACATAGGACAGTTCGTGACCATCCTGTCGGTAAACAAAACTAGGAATGTGATGGGCGCAATGCGCTCATTTTTTATGGGCACGGCTGTGCCCATTTTTTGTGTTTCAGGAGAAAAACTATGAGAAACAAAAGCCGTTTTTTGGCCCAGGGGGCGATGATCGCCGCCTTGTATGTGGGGCTTACCCATCTGCAGAATGTTCTGATTCCCAATTCTGCCTCTTTTGCCATTCAGTTCCGGGCCTCGGAGGCCCTGTGCGTGCTGGCACTGTTCACCCCGGCAGCAATTCCGGGCCTTACTGTGGGCTGTGCGCTGTTCAATCTGACCTTTGCCGGGGCACTGCCCTTGGATGTACCGGTGGGCGGCCTTGCCACCTTGCTGGCGGTGTCCGGTATGTACGGCTTGCGGAAAGTGAAGATCAAGGGTTATCCGCTTTTTGCTATGCTGCTGCCGGCGCTGAGCAATGCCTTTTTGGTGGGCTGGGAGCTGAGCGTGTACATTGGCGGGGGATTTTGGCTGAATGCATTGTATGTAGCCGTTGGTGAATTGGCGGTTATGCTCACTTTAGGCACAGCCCTATACTATGCTCTTCGTTCCCGGGGCCTTGCAGACCGCATATTCCGATAAAAAAGCCACCCGGAAGGGTGGCTTTTGTGTCAGTCTTCAAATTCCAAAACGTCCTTGTAGCGCTCTTTGAAGATAGCATAAACCGCATCTAAGGTCTCTTCACTTTCCACAGCTACATAGTTTTCGTTTTCCTCGTCCACGGGCTGGATCTCCAGAATCACGATCTCGTTGGATTCCTCGGGCATCAGCACCAGGTACTCAGTGCCGTCCATTTCAATGCAATCCAGGTATTCAAACCGCAGCTCGTCGCCGTTTTCATCGGTGAGGGTGAGGATGGATTCCTCTTGCTCTAAAATTTCTTCATTTGCCATAGGTATTACCTCCTTTGTTTTTTACATTATAAGAAAAATATGCTGCGCTGTCAACAAAGGGGTTTTACAGAAAAAGGGGGAATTGGAAGAAAGTGCTTGCAAAACATCCCGTTTGATAGTAAACTATGAAAAGATGTTTGTGAATAATTTGGAGGCAATATTTATGGAGAGGAAGCAAAACCGTGGCAGCTTTACCGGCCGCTTGGGCTTCGTTTTGGCGGCAGCCGGCAGCGCGGTGGGCTTGGGAAATATTTGGCGTTTTCCCTATTTGGCAGCAAAGGACGGCGGCGGATTGTTCCTGCTGGTGTATTTGATCCTGGCATTGACCTTTGGCTTTACCCTGCTGATCACGGAAATATCCATCGGCAGAAAGACCGGGCTCAGCCCCTTAATGGCTTACAAAAAGATCCACCCCAAAATGGGCTGGGTGGGTGTGCTGGCCTGCATTATTCCGGCGCTGATCCTGCCTTACTATTGCGCCATCGGCGGGTGGGTGCTGAAATACTTAAGCGTTTTCGTGACCGGCCAGGGCGCGGCTGCGGCAGCGGACGGTTATTTTAAGAGCTTTATCAGCGACCAGTGGAGTCCCATCATTTGGTTTTCTATTTACCTGATTGCCACATCCTTTGTGGTTTACAAGGGTGTCAACAAGGGCATTGAGCGACTGTCCAAGGTGCTGATGCCGATTCTGCTGGTGCTGATCTTGGGCATTTCGGTGTATGCTTTGTTCCTGCGGCATACGGATGCCGACGGCACTGTCCGCACAGGTTTGGAAGGTTTTAAGGTTTATTTAATCCCTAATTTTAGCGGAATGACCCTCAAGCAGTTCCTGGTAGTTCTGACCGATGCGATGGGCCAGCTGTTCTATTCTATCAGTGTGGCAATGGGCATTATGATCACCTATGGCTCCTATGTTCCCAAGGACACGGATCTGAATAAGTCTGTTACCCAGATCGAATTCTTTGATACCACCGTGGCATTTTTGGCCGGTATGATGGTGATTCCCGCGGTGTTTACCTTTATGGGCACAGAGGGCTTGAATGCCAGCGGCCCCAGCCTGATGTTTGTGGCACTTCCCAAGGTGTTCACCGCCATGGGCCCGGTGGTGGGTCTGATTGTGGGTGTTCTGTTTTTTGTGACGGTGTCCTTTGCAGCGCTTACTTCCTCTGTTTCCATTATGGAAGCAGTTGTTTCCTGCGTTGTGGATCGGTTCTCTATGGAGCGCAAGAAGGCCACAGGCGTAGTTACGCTGTTTGCCGCAGTTGTGGGCCTTGCTGTTTGCTTAGGCTACAACACACTGTATTTTGAGGCTGACCTGCCCACTGCACAGAATGTTCAGCTTTTGGATGTGCTGGATTATGCCAGCAACTATGTGCTGATGCCTGTGATCTCCATTGCGACCTGCATCTTTGTGGGTTGGATCGCAAAGCCCAAGATGATCATTGACGAAGTTACCGTTGGTAAGTTTAAATTCAGACGGGAAAAGCTGTATGTGGTTATGGTGAAGTACATCACCCCTGTGCTTCTGACCTTCCTGCTGCTGCAGTCTGTTGGTGTGATCAAATTCTGATTCAAATACGCAAAAGCCCCGCCATTGGCGGGGCTTTTCGTTTTCAGAAATTCACAGCGGCAGAGCGCATCTGCAGCTGGAGCTTGTCTGCGATGAGGGCAATGAACTCGGAATTTGTCGGTTTGCCCTTGGTATTACTGACAGTGTAGCCGAAGAACTTTTGCAAGGTGTCCAGGTCACCCCGATCCCAGGCAACTTCGATTGCGTGGCGGATAGCCCGTTCCACACGGCTGGGTGTGGTCTGGAAGGTCTTTGCTACCTGGGGATAGAGGATCTTGGTGATGGCGTTGATCACGTCCATATCCTCCACGGCGATGATAATGGCTTCCCGCAGATACTGATAGCCCTTGATATGGGCAGGCACGCCGATTTCATGAATAATGTTGGTGACCATGGTTTCGATGTTTTGCTGACCGCTGTGACGGGCGGCAGGTGTCCGCAGGCTCTCCCCACCCCGGATCTCCTCCAGCCGTTCGACCACTGCGCTGGTGTCGCAGGGCTTCAGCATCAGATACCGCACCCCCAAATTGGCGGCAGCGGATGCTACATAATCGGTAATAAACCCGGAGGTGGCCAGCACCGTGGGTTTATGCTCCAAAGTGCCGATGGCCTTCAGGACGCTGATGCCGTCCTTTTTCGCCAGCATCATATCCAGCACCAGGATCTCCGGTTTCTGTTCCGACACCAGGGCGATGGCCCGTTCTCCGTCGTTGGCTGTATCCAAGACCCGGAACCGGTCGGTTTGATGTAGTGCGGCGGTGAGAGCGCTGCAAAATTCTTCTGAATTGTCCGCAATAACTACGGAGGTGTGATTGTCCATAAATTCCTCTCCTGACTTTTGAAGATATTCCCCTTTTTGGTAGAAAGCCTACCTAAGTTGCGACAAATATAATTTAGCATATCCTTTCACTTTTTGCAAGGAAAAATAAAAACAATTGCTCGACAAAAAACGACAAATTATATATAAACTCGGTAAAAACGGAACATTTCGACGGATTTCGACCTGTGGAAAACTTTTTGAGGTCCGGTTGACGAAAGAGTGGAAATCATATAATATAACTGTGTCATTGCGAACCAGTCCGCAGACTGGTGTGGCAATCTCCAAAACCAGAGGAGGATTCGTATGGACAAGAATATGAAAGCGTTAGCCCAATTTTTGAACAGCGCCCACAGCGTTTACCATGCTACGGCGGCTTTGGAAGCAGAACTTCGGAAAGCGGGCTATACCCGTCTGCAGGAGGATAAAGCCTGGGAGCTTGTCCCCGGGGGGAAATACTATCTGACCCGTGGCGGCAGCGCAGTTTTGGCATTCCGACTGCCCAAGGCAGCACCGGAGGGCTTTCTGATCAGCGCCAGCCACACAGACCGGCCCTGTTTTAAGGTGAAAGAAAACGGCATTTTAGCAGGTGCGTATACCCGCCTGGCAGTGGAAAAATACGGCGGCGCGATCATCTCCCCCTGGCTGGACAGGCCTCTGTCCGTGGCTGGCCGGGTGACAGTGGAAACCGAAGAGGGTGTTGAGAACCGCCTGGTGGATTTTGGCCGGGATCTGCTGCTGATTCCCAATGTGGCTATTCATATGAACCGGAAGATCAACGAAGGCTATGCCTGGAATTTGGCGGTGGACACCATTCCGCTGCTGGGTGGCAAGGATACCGGGGACAAGTTCTGGCAGGAGTTGGAAGAATTGGCCGGCGGCAAGGTACTGGGCCACGATCTTTACCTGTATGTGCGGCAGGAAACTTCTGTTTGGGGCTTGGAGGAGGAATTCTTCTCTGCGCCTGCCATTGACGACCTGGAATGCGCCTGGGCCTGTACACAAGGCTTCCTGAAGGCAGGGGAGACCCCCAACATTCCCGTGCTGGCTGTCTTTGACAGCGAGGAGGTGGGTTCCGGTTCTTACCAAGGCGCAGCCGCAGACTTTATGGAAAGTGCTTTGTCCCGGATCTGCCGGGAGCTTAACCTGGAAGAAAGCTGTCAGAAGGCAAAATCCTTCTTAGTGTCGGCAGATAACGGTCACGCCCTCCATCCCAACCACCCGGAGCTGTCCGATGGGAATAATGCTCCCGTGCTGAACGGCGGCGTGGTGATCAAGTTCAATGCCAATCAGAAGTACACCACCGACGGTCAGTCCGCCGCCATCTTCCGTAAGGTCTGCCAAAAGGCCGATGTGCCTGTGCAGACCTACTGCAACCGGGCAGACATTGCCGGTGGCTCTACCTTGGGCAATATCTCCCTGCGCCAGGTGGCAGTGCCCAGTGTGGACATCGGTCTTGCCCAGCTGGCCATGCACTCCTGCTATGAAACTGCAGGCGTGCAGGATGTGACCTACCTGCAAAAGGCAATGACCGCTTACTATGGTATCACCCTGAAAGTGACAGAAAACGGAGGTTTCACCGTAAAATAAGCACAATGCACAAAAATTTTGCCAAGTTCTGTGAAAACTAACAGTTGACTGCGCAGGAAATCTGTGCTATCATACTACCATCCCATCGCACGGCCTTAACTCCACAAAATTAAGTCCGTGACGTAAAAAAAGGAGGAAATTTATCCGTTTGACTCACGGTGCGGCAGTGTGGAGACCTGTCGTAATGCTGACCGGACATTTTTACGCCGGCAGTGAGAGCATACGCGAGGAGTCGGTATGTTTAGAGTCGAGAAGTTATGGCAACTGTTGTTCTGAAAAACGTCAAGAAGATCTACCCCTACCTGGGCGACGAAGAGAAGAAGTCCAGAAAGAAGAACAAGAAGAACACCGAAGGCGTCAGCACCAAGGTCAATCTGCAGATTACCGACAAGGGCGTCGTGGCTGTTCAGGAGTTCAACCTGGAGATCGCAGACAAGGAATTTATCGTTTTGGTCGGTCCTTCCGGCTGTGGTAAGTCCACCACTCTGCGTATGGTCGCCGGTTTGGAAGAGATCACTGAGGGCGAACTGATCATCGACGACAAGATCGTCAATGATGTAGCTCCTAAGGACCGCGATATCGCAATGGTCTTCCAGAACTACGCTCTGTACCCCCACATGACTGTTTATGATAACATGGCTTTCGCTCTGAAGCTCCGCAAGGTTCCCAAGGGCGAGATCGACAAGAAGGTTAAGCAGGCTGCTGAGATCCTGGAGATCACCGAGTACCTGAACCGTAAGCCCAAGGCTCTGTCCGGCGGTCAGCGTCAGCGTGTGGCTATCGGTCGTGCTATCGTCCGTGACCCCAAGGTCTTCCTGATGGTCGAACCTCTGTCCAACTTGGACGCCAAGCTGCGTAACCAGATGCGTGCTGAGATCATCAAGCTCCGCAAGCGTATCGATACCACCTTTATCTACGTTACCCACGACCAGACCGAGGCTATGACTCTGGGCGACCGTATCGTCATCATGAAGGACGGCTTCATCCAGCAGATCGGCACTCCTCAGGAAGTGTTCAACCACCCCTACAACCTGTTCGTCGCCGGCTTTATCGGCGCACCTCAGATGAACTTCTTCGAGTCCAAGCTGGTCAAGGTTGATGGCAAGTACGCTATCGAGCTGCACGGCCACACTGTTGTGCTGAGCGATGAGAAGCAGGCTGCCCTGACTGCTAACAAGGTCGAAGAGCAGGCTATCACCCTGGGTGTCCGTCCCGAGCACATCACTCTGGGCGACAAGGGCGTTGAGGCTGAGATCGACGTGCACGAAATGATGGGTTCTTCCGTCCACCTGCACATGAACGCTTACGGCAAGGACGTTGTCGCTGTTGTTTCCACCATGGACATGAGCGAAGCAGAGGTTGCTGCAATGAAGTCCGGCACCAAGGTGACCTTCGACTTCGGCGGCCACAACTGCCACGTGTTCAGCAAGGACACCGGCATCAACCTGGAAGCCTAATTTACTTAATAAGAAAAACCTGCGAACTTGTGTTCGCAGGTTTTTTGTATAGTTATAGTTAAAAATTGAACCTTTTCTGTTGTTTTTTAGGTTGCCCATAGGAGCAGATAATGGTATAATTCTTCTAAGAACGACTTTGAAAGGGGAATGCCTATGTTTATTTTGGCACCCAAGGCAGGTGGCCCTGCTTACAAAAAAGCGGCTGAGATTTTCCGGGATCTGTATGCCCAAATCACCGGCACAGAGCTTTCTGTCAAGACTACCCCCAGTGATACGGAGGATATGGTGGTCATCGGCGCAGATGATGTGCAGCCCTTTGCCTTCGCCAAGCTGGATGGGGGATTTCCTGTCCGCAGCGGCACCGACGATTACTGCATCATCTCTCAGAAAGAGGGAGGCCGGAACTTTTTGTTTATTGCCGGCGGCCGGGGCCGTTCTACCTTATACGGTGTGTACGATTTCTTCGAGCGCAGAGCCGGTTGCCACTATTTTTGGGATGGCGATGTGATCCCCCATAAAGACACCATCGACATTACCGATTTGCATATTGTTGAGAGCCCCCGGTTTCAGTACCGGGCTATCCGCTACTTTGCCCACCGGGGCTTGACCCGATTCCAGGCGGAGCACTGGGACTGGGAGGAATGGAAGCGGGAGATCGATTGGCTGGTAAAAGCCCGACTTAATACCTTTATGCTCCGCATCGGTATGGACGATATCTTCCAAAAGGCCTTTCCGGATATCGTACCCTATCCTCCCGAGGATGAGAAATTGCCTGGTGCCGGTACAGGCTATAATAACCGCACCACCGCCTGGCCGCTGCAGTATCGGGGTCAGCTTCGGAAAAAGGTGATGGACTATGCCTTCCAGCACGATCTGATGCACCCGGAGGATTTCGGCACCATGACCCACTGGTACTCCCGTACCCCCGTGAAGTTTTTGGAGGCGGAAAAGCCCACCCTTATGAGCCAGGTAAGCTCTACATATTCCGAGCAGACAGGCCAGGTTTGGGATATATTCGATGATAAAAATGTAGAAAATTATATGAAGCTCACCGAGGCCAGTGTGAAAGAATACGGCAGGCCCGATCTGTTCCATACCATCGGTTTGGCTGAGCGGAAATTCAGCGACGACCCCAAGAAAAATCTGGAGCTGAAAAAGTTTGCCTACAAGCGGTTTTTGACCCATATCCACGAAAATCACCCCAATGCCAAGGTGCTGATCGCCGCTTGGGATTTCTACTTCCGCTTGACCCCGGAGGAAGTGCAGGAAATCGTCAAGATGTTCGACCCGGACAATACCCTGATCCTGGATTATACAGTCGATCTGAAATTTGAAAAGAGCAATATGGACAAGTGGGGCATAATGGGCAATTTCCCCTGGATCTTTGGCCTGTTCCACGGCTATATGCCTCAGACCAATACCCACGGCGACTATGATTTTATCGAAAAGAAGATCGCCCAGGCCGATGCCGATCCCTGCTGTAAGGGTATGGACTTTTGGCCGGAGATGTCCCACAGCGATACTTTGATGCTCGCCTACTTTGCAGAAAATGCATGGAAACCCACCGGTCGCAGCATCAGCCAGGTGGCAAGTACTATGTGCCAAAACCGCTATGGAGAAAATGCCGAGGTAATGGATGACATTTGGCAGAGCTTTGTGCCCATGCTGAATTTGGCGGATATCGACTATACCAGCTGTGTATTCAACCTGCTGAAAAGCGGCATTATCCGAAGCTTAGCAGATGTCAACCATCCTAACCACGAAAAGGCTATGGAGAAATGGTCCAAAGTGGTGGCAGAGCAAAAGCCTTACAATAAGCAGATCGTAGCCCTTTTGGAAAAAATCAAGGCGCTGCCTAAGGATGTGTTGGAAGCCAGATTTGTTTTGCGGGATTGTGTGGACCTGATCCGCTCTGCGCTGACCCAAAAGCTCCATATCGACTACATAGATGCCTGCATTACCCTGGCAGAAGGCGAAAAGGATGCAGCTGTTGCCAAATTTGCCGCCAACAGGAAATTGCTGGAGGGCTTTGCCCGGGTGCTCTCTGCCCACAGCGACTATTCTATGTATGAGACCCTGTGCCACCAGGGAAAGAACCGGAAGGTCAATCCCTATTTCGAGGATGCCCTCAAGGATAATATCCTCAATGACTATTGCCGCACCGCGGCCTATGAGCTGGTGGCATTCGTCTACACCAAGGAGGCGGATGTGCTGGCTGCCTGGGCAGAAAAATCCGAAAAGGGTGCAGCCGTTCCCGCGGAAGATTTCCTGGCGGAACGCGAAAAGATCTTCGATGCATTTAAGGCGCTGCCCCTTAAGAATATGCATCCCGCTGAACCCAGTGACCTATACACAACAATTGATGATCTTCTCAAGGAGGAAGAACTATGGAACTGATCTCTACCGTAAAAGAACTGCATAAAAAGCTGCCCAGCTATGAATTTACGCCGGAGCAGGAAAAGGCTTTGGCTGACTACCTGGCATTTCTGCGGGAGCGGGAGGATCTGCTGGAGCTGATCCAGACCTACCATGATGATATTTTTGACAACAAAAAGTATACCTTGGCCCAGGTGGAGGCCCTGCCGGAAAAGGACGGGAAAGAAGAAGGTTTTCTGTTTGCGGTGCTGTTCCTGGCCCGCTATGAGCGGATGGATGAAGTGCTGGGTCAGCGGGGCATACCCAGCTCCTATAAGCTCGGCGCATTGAAAAAATACAAAGAATCCCTGGAGAAAAGCAAGACTCAATACGGCAGCTACGGCCTGCGGGGTCTGCACCGTTACTCTATGGTCAATCATTTGATACCGCTGGAGTACCGGATCGGAAGACTCTTGTTTGAGATCACCAAATTCAACAGCGCCTTTGAGGTTTACCGGAATAAGCAAACCGGACAGATGCTTTCTGTTGCCCTCCCCGGATTCCAGTATATGCCCACCGGCAAACGGCCCCCATCCACCTATACCGGGGAGTTGTTTGAGCCGTATATCCGGCAGGACGGAGACACTATGGAGTGCTTTACCTTTGACGAAAATGGCAATTTTTCCAATACCCCCATCACCATCAAGGTTTCTGACTATGAAAAGGTACTGCAAACCGGCGACGATGTGCTCTCTGTCCACATTCCTGCCGATGGCAGAATGACGCCGGATCTGATCGACGAGGCCTTTGCCCTTGCGGACAAGTTCTTTGCCGACCATTATGCGGATGTAGATTTTAAGGCCTATGTTTGCAGCTCCTGGCTGCTGAACACCGACATCAAGGAATTTTTGAATCCGGAATCCAATATTGTCCGTTTCCAGAAGCGGTTCCGCATTGTGGTTACCACCGTCAATGGATACTCCCTGTTTTGGCATGTTTTCGGTACGCCCACGATTGGACCGCTGGATGAATTGGTACCGAAAAATGATTTCCAGAGGAAGTTCCTGGAGCGGGTCAAAGCCGGCCAGACACTCTATAACGGCTACGGCTATATATTGCGATAAAAAGTAAGCAAATACATATATTTTTCCAAAAACGGGTCTGTTTTACAGATCCGTTTTTGTCGTTTTTTCTACATTTTTGCCGTGAAATCCCCGGAGTTTTGCGAAAATGGCGAAAATTACGAAAGCGCCGCTGTTTTTCTTGACAAAACGCCAAAAACATATTACTCTAAACAGGTATAGGCAAAGGTGAAAAAGTATGAAAAATGCTGTAATGGCAATACTTTTCCAGCCCGGAACCATTGAGGCTGTTTTGCCATACACTGCTTTGTGAGAGATTTCGGATAGGGGGGAGTCAGTTGCGGGGAAGCGGGATTTTGATGCATATTACCTCTCTGCCCGGACCTTACGGTGTGGGCACGATGGGAAAGCAGGCTTATCGCTTTGCGGACTTCCTCCATAAGGCCGGGCAAAAGTATTGGCAGGTCTTGCCTTTGACGCCTACCGGCTACGGAGATTCTCCCTACCAGTCCTGCAGCGCCTTCGCAGGCAATCCCTATCTCATTGATTTGGATCTGCTGGTAGAGCAAGGCTTGCTGGAACAAGGGGAGATCGATGCCTGCAACTGGGGCGAAACAGCTGCAAAAGTGGACTTTGGCCTACTTTATGTAAACCGATTGGGTCTTTTGCGGAAGGCCTATGCCCGGTTCCGGGACGAAGATGCCCTTACCGAGTTTTGTGCCAAAAACGAAAGCTGGCTTGCGGAATTTGCCCATTATATGGCGCTCAAAGACCAATTTGGCGGCAAGCCTTGGTATGAATGGCCGGAAAAACTGAAATGCCGTGATGGATATGCGGTAAACGGATCCTTCCGGGAACTGAACAAGGAGATCAAATTCTACCTGTTTGTCCAGTACCTGTTTTTTACCCAGTGGGAACAGCTGCGAGCGTACTGCCACAATTTGGGCATTTCCATCATTGGAGATGTACCCATTTATGTGCCTTATGATTCCGTGGAAGTGTGGAGTGAGCCCCACTATTTCAGCTTGGACGAAACGTTGACACCCACCGCTGTTGCCGGGTGTCCCCCGGATTATTTCAGTGAAGACGGTCAGCTTTGGGGTAACCCCTTGTACCGGTGGGAAACTCATAAAAAGGATGGCTACCGCTGGTGGCTTCGCAGATTAAAACAGGCTGCTAAGCTTTATGATGTGATCCGCATTGACCATTTCCGCGGCTTTGCCGGTTACTATGCCATCCCCTACGGGGCAGAAAATGCCCGGGAGGGTCAGTGGCTGAAAGGCCCTGGTATTGACTTCCTGCAGGCGGTGAAAGCGGCCTTGCCGGATACAGCGCTGATCGCGGAAGACCTGGGATTTTTGACCCCGGATGTCCATAAACTACGGGATGAGGCGAATTTACCCGGTATGAAAGTGCTGGAATTTGCTTTTGATGGGGACGGAAACAATGCCTATTTGCCCTATAATCATATAAAAAATTCCGTCTGCTACACCGGCACTCACGACAATATGCCCCTTGCCCAGTGGTTTGCCGAAGCAGGAACGGAAACAACCTCCCGCGCCATAGACTATATGGGGCAGCCCAAAGACCCGGTGTGGGGGATGATCTGCCTATGCATGGCAAGCGTTGCTGATTTGGCAGTGGTGCAGATGCAAGACTATTTGGGCTTGGGAGAAGAGGCTCGGATGAATTTCCCCGGAACTTTTGGTAATAATTGGACCTGGCGGGCAAAAGAAGGTTTTATTACCGAGCCATTAGCAGAGAAAATAAAAAATCTGACCCGTATTTGCGGGCGTTAAGGAGTTTGTATGAGCTATAATTGCATGAATATTTTGAAGTGGACCGAGGCTAAGCTGAAGTACACCTATGACGTATCCTTGCGGGAGGCCAGTGCCCAGGAGCTGCATGAGGCTTTGGGCGAGGCTGTGATGATGTCCATTTCCGACAACTGGAATCACGCCAAGCATACCCGTATGCCCGCCCGGAAGGCCTACTATATCTCCGCCGAGTACCTTATCGGCCGGTTGGTGTATTCTAACCTCTATAACCTGGGCATCCTGGACGAAATGAAGCAGCTTTTTGCCCAGCGAGGCGTGGACCTGGCTGTTTTGGAGGAGATCGAGGACGCTGCCTTGGGCAACGGCGGTTTGGGCCGTTTGGCTGCTTGTTTCCTGGATTCTGCCGCCAGTACCGATATGCCCCTGTCCGGTTACGGTCTGCGGTATCGGTTCGGCCTGTTCAAGCAGAGCTTTGATGCAAACGGCTCCCAAAAGGAAAATGCCGACGATTGGGCGAAATTCGGCGATCCCTGGTCCTACCGCCGGTATAACCATACCGTCAAGGTGAAATTCCCCGATCATACTGTTTTGGCTGTGCCTTACGATGTGCCTGTCATCGGCTATGGCACGCAGAATATTAACACTCTGCGCCTGTGGCAGTGCGAGGCAGAGGAGGAACTGGACTTCAATGCCTTCAATGACCAGGATTATCTCCGGGCTTTGACCCAAAAGAATAAGGCTGAGGATATCACCCGTGTGTTGTACCCCAATGATTCCACCTGGGAGGGTAAGCGCCTGCGTATCAAGCAGCAGTATGTGCTGTCTTCTGCATCTCTGCAGGATATGCTCCGGGTCTATAAGACCACCCACGGCACGGATATGAGCCATTTTGCGGACTTCTACTGTGTCCAGCTGAATGATACCCACCCGGCTATGTCCATTCCCGAGCTGATCCGTCTGCTGATGGAAGAAGGTATGGACTTTGAGCAGAGCTTCGAGATCGCACAGAAGACCTTTTCCTACACCAACCATACGGTTATGGGTGAGGCACTGGAAAAGTGGGATTTGGATCTGCTTCGCAGCGTCGTGCCGGAGATCGTGGACATCATTTGCCGCATTGATCAGAAGCTGAAGAGCGAGCATCCCCACCTGTTCATCGTCAAGGACAATACCGCCCATATGGCAAATCTCAGCGTGTACGTGGGTACCTATGTCAACGGCGTGGCGGAGATCCACTCTCAGATCCTCAAGGACGATGTGTTCCGTCAGTGGTATGAGGTGTTCCCGGAGCGGTTCCAGAACAAGACCAACGGTGTGACACCCCGCCGGTGGATGGGCCTGTGTAACCCTGAGCTGACCCAGCTGATCAAGTACCGCATCGGCGGTGACTTCCTGAAGAATTTAGATAAGCTGAATGATCTGAAGCCCATGATCAATGACGATCTGGTCCGCCAGTTCAATGCGGTCAAGCGGCAGAAGAAGGAGCAGCTTTGCCAGCTGATCCACAAGAAAGAGGATATTCGTTTGAATCCCGATTTCCTCTTTGATGTGCAGGTCAAGCGGCTGCACGAGTATAAGCGCCAGCTGCTGAATGCGCTGTCTATTATGGATATCTACTTCCGGCTGAAGGACGGCAGCCTGCAGGACTTCCAGCCTACCGTGTACCTGTTCGGCGCCAAGTCCGCTCCCGGCTATGCCCGGGCCAAGGCCATTATCCGCTATATTAACCGTATTGCCCGGCTCATTAACAATGACCCGGATATGAATGATAAGATGAAAGTGGTGTTCGTGCAGAACTACAACTGCTCCTATGCCGAGTCCATCATTCCCGCTGCGGATATCTCCGAGCAGATATCTCCTGCCGGCACAGAAGCCTCTGGCACCGGCAATATGAAGCTGATGCTCAATGGTGCTGTGACCCTGGGTACTTTGGACGGCGCCAATGTGGAGATCGTGAAGGAAGCGGGTATGGAGAATAACTACATCTTCGGCCATACTGTGCCGGAGATCAATGCCGCCCGGGACAGCTACAATCCCCGTGGCATCTATGACAGAAACCCCCGTCTCCACCGGGCCATCGACACCCTGGTTGACGGCACTGTGCCCACCGACGATGACCAGAGAGAGCTGTACCACGCTCTGCTGGACGGCACCCATTGGCACCGGGCAGACCACTACTTCCTGCTGCTGGATTATGAATCCTATGTGGAAGCCAAGCTGCGGGCCAACCGGGACTATGCCGACAAGCTGGCCTTTGGCCGTAAGTGCCTTTGGAATATCGCCAGCGGCGCAAAGTTCTCCTCTGACCGGACCATCCGTCAGTACGCAGAAGAGATCTGGCACATCGAGCCTACTCAGTATTGATAAAACGCCCCCACTTTTCTGTGGGGGCGTTTTTGTACCGAAATGGTTCAGTTTTGAACAAATAGGGTGAGGAATTTGGCTGTACATACGGATCGTTTCGTGATAAAATGAACCTATATTAGGAAAATGCCCTTAATATTTCAGGAGGAACATACTATGGAAAAGAAATACATTCAATCCATCGATGCTGGTTGGGAGATGCCCAAGTGCGCCTATCCTTATAACGGCGAAATTCTCTACCGTAACGGCAAAACCGACAAGACCAAGGATGAGCTGCTGGCCTCTCCCGATTGGAAGCTGCCCGAGCTGATGGTTATGAATGACGGCACACCCGTCACCGCAGACAAGTGGGCGCAGCGCCGTGAGGAGATCCTCTATACTGTCCGGGAATATGGCTTTGGCCACACCCCCGCCGCCCCGGAAAAGCTGGACGCAGAGATCGTCTATTCCTCCGCCTCCAAGACCTATGCGGGCACTGTCAAGAGCTATGCAGGCAAGGCAATTGTGGAGCGGATCAATCTGTCCTTTGATGCACCCTATGGCCGCTTCTCTTTCCCTATTCAGTTTATTCGCCCCATCTACGAGGAAAAGCCCCCGGTGATCATCCACCTGGCCTTCAATCCCTCTTTGCGGGAGCTTGCTCCCACCGCTGATGTAGAGACCCGGTATGCCCCCATTGAGGAGATCATTGACAACGGCTTTGCCTATGTCCATATGTGCTACAATGATATTATCCGGGATAATTTTGCCAAGACTTACCCGGAAGCTTTGGGTGAAAACGGTATGGGCAAGGTGTTCTACAAGCCGGAGGGCCGGGCGAAGAACGAATGGGGCAAGATCGGTATGTGGGCCTGGGCAGGCAGCCGTATTGTGGACTATCTGATGACCCGGGACGATATTGACAAGGATTGCATTTCCGTCGCCGGTCATTCCCGTTTGGGCAAGACCGCCCTGTGGTGCGGTGCCCAGGATGAGCGAATCTTTGCAGCGCTTGTCAACTGCTCCGGTTGGGGCGGCGCAGGCCTTACTGTGGGCTTGGACGAGGGCAAGCTGAAGACCCTGGTTGCAGAGGGGTATATGCAGTGGTGGTGCGACGGCCTTGCCGACTACCAGGATCATTTCCGGGATATTCCCTACGATGCCCACTTTATGGTGGCGGCCATTGCGCCCCGGTATGTAAACCTGCTTGCTGCTGACGGTGATATGTCCCGTTACCAGCTGGCGGACTTTATGAGCGCTGCTGCGGCAAGTCCTGCCTTTGAGGTGCAGGGACTGAAGGGCTTCGAGTCCGATCCTCAGATCCCCTGTCCCACAGTGGTATATAACGAAGGCCATATCGGCTATGCCCTCCGGCCCGGTTCTCACCACTTCTCCCGTTGGGACTGGAATCGACATATGGAATTTGTGCTGAAACATAGAGGTGAGAAGGCGTGATTGATAAAAAGTATATTCTGCCCAATGGCAAGGCTTATGACCTGTGGGAAGATAAAACCCAGTATAAGACTGTTCTCCATGTTTCTCAGAAAAACGGCTCTGCAAATGGCGACGGCAGTGCGGAAAAGCCATTCCTGACCATCGCCCAGGCTGTGCCTTTGGCAACACCCGGCACCAAAGTGGTGATCCACGAGGGTGTGTATCGGGAAACTGTTCGTCCCATTTTCTCCGGCAAGAGCAATACGGAAATGGTGATGTTCTGCGGCGCAGAGGGTGAGCAGGTAGAAGTGACCGGCGCAGAAATTTATAACGGCGGCTTTTTTGAAAGCGAGGGCTGGAAAAAGCAGGAAGGCTCTATCCGCAATCGCTTCGATTTCGACCAGCCGGACGCCCAAGTCTATAAAATCAAATTTGACCGGCAGTATTTCATCGGCACCAATCCCTTTGGCGCTGTCAACGGCCCCACCTTGCCTTGGTGGAACGGTCCCGTACCCAAGCTGTTCAATGCCCAGAATGATGTGATGAAGCAGATCGTTGCTATGCGGCGGGGTATGCTGTTCTGCGACGGCGAGCGTATGGAGCAGGTGCTCAACTACTACCAGCTGGGCGAAAAGGACAACCGCTTCTTTGTGGAAGACGACGGTCTGACAATCCACCTGCGTTTTAAGGGCGATTCTGCACCTGACGGACATATTCTGGAATTCACCGCCCGGGAATACGGCTTCTACCCGGAGGAAAAGTACTTCTCCTACATTCATTTGAAAAATCTGTCCTTTACCAAGGGCGGCAACGGCTTTCCCCCTCCCCAGGCGGGCGTGGTCAGCACCAACTGCGGCCACCATTGGCTGGTAGAGGATTGTAAGGTGCTCTATGCCAATGGCTGTGGTATGGACATTGGTTTCCAGTGTCCCAACCGTTTCTCTACTGCGCCCCGCGGTCATCATATTATCCGCGGTTGTGAGTTTTCTCATTGTGGCATTGTAGGACTCACCGGTATGCCTGGAAACTCCGAGACTTTCTATCTTGATAACATTATGCCCTCTGTTTTGGTGGAGGATTGCCGCTTTATCGACAACTGCTACCACGATTTTGAATCCCTTTCTGAAAATGCAGCCCTGAAAATGCACCGGCTTCACAACAGTTTGATTATCAATAACTATTTTAGCGGTGTGACCTATGCCAGCGGCATTTGGTTGGATTCCTACAATACCAACATTCTCATCGAAGGCAATGTGATTTTGCATACCACCAACACCTATGGCGGTATCTTCCTGGAGGCCTCCACCGAAGACCAGGTGGTGCGCCACAATATCGTGGTGGATTCCAAAATGAACAAGCATGAAAATGGCGGTAACGGCATCTACTCCCACACCTGCGAGGATATCAAGACCGTTCGCAACATCTGTCTGGAATGTGAAAAGTACGGCATTGTCCACTATTGGCACGATCTGCCGAAGTGGCGCTCACCCGGTGGCACCGGTTTTTCCGGATTCTTCTTTGATACCTTTGAAAATATTGTTTCCCATTGCGACCATCTGGTAATGCTGGGTCGGGAGAGGAATGAGGTAGATGGCAACATTTACGGTATGCACCGGCAACCGGCACCTTTGCGGATCGTTCAACCCAGATCCTGGCTGGACTTCAAGCATTGGCGGCGGAATTACGGCTACGATCTTAACGGTCGTATGGCAGATATTTCCTACGAGCTCATCGACGATGTGCGCCTGAAGCTGACCATTGACGGCAAGACCTACGATATTGACCTGCTGAGCAATATCAGCCCCCAGATCGATGCTGTCATCGACCAAAGGTAAAACCTTATAGTAGGGGAGGGATAGCATCCCTCCCGCATATAACGCTGAAAACCCCGTGTCTTGCGACACGGGGTTCTTTGTGCAAATCTTACTTAACCAGCAGTTCAGCGATCTGAATAGCGTTGGTGGCAGCGCCCTTACGAACCTGGCCACCGCAGCACCACAGGCAGATGCCGTTATCGTCGGTCAGGTCGGGACGGATACGGCCCACATACACGATATCCTGGCCGCTGGTCTCCAGGGGCATGGGATATTCTTTCTTAGCCAGGTCGTCAACCAGCTTGCAGCCGGGAGCCTTGGCGATAGCCTCACGAACCTGCTCCACAGTGACAGGAACATCAAAGTGGCAGGACACGGAAATGGAGTGGCTGCGGATAACAGGCACACGGATGCAGGTGCAGGAGACCTTCAGCTCGGGCAGGTGCATGATCTTGCGGCCCTCGTTCTGCATCTTCATTTCCTCGCTGGTATAGCCCTCGAACTGCTCGCCGCCGATCTGGGGGATCAGATTGTAAGCGATCTGATAGGGGAATACCTTGGGCTCGTAGGTCTCGCCCTTACTAAGGGCCTCCACCTCGTTCATCAGCTCCACAGGGCCCTCAGCACCGGCGCCGGATACAGCCTGGTAAGTGGAGGCGGTCATGGCACGGATGGGGGAGATGGCGTTCAGCGCGTTGACAGCGGTGACAGTGATGATGGTGGAGCAGTTGGGATTGGAGATGATACCCTTGTGCCACTTCACATCCTCGGGGTTGACCTCGGGAACAACCAGAGGTACTTCCGGATCCATACGGAATGCGGAGGAGTTATCCACGAACACAGCACCGGCTTTTACGATAGCGGGAGCAAACTTCTTGGCGATGTCATTCTCAGCAGCGCCCAGCACGATGTCCACACCCTCGAAAGCCTCGTCGCAGGCCAGCTGAATGGTGATATCCTCGCCCTTGAACTTCAGGGTCTTGCCTGCGCTCCGGGCGCTGGCAAGGGGGATCAGCTTGCCGACAGGGAAGTTGCGCTCTTCCAAAATGTTCATCATTTCCTGGCCCACAGCGCCGGTGGCGCCCAGCACAGCAACGGTATATTTCTTCATAAAACTACCTCCGATTACTTAATAAAGCTGTTGTACAGAACCCGGATGGCGCTGGCGAAATCCTTGTTTTCCACGCCAAAGATGATGTTCAACTCATCGGGGCCCTGGTTGATCATACGGATGTTGATATCTGCCTGGCCCAGGGCGGCAAAGATCTTGCCGGACACACCGGGACGGAAAGCCATCTGATGGCCCACGGCAGTGACGATGGAGATCTGATCCTGGACGACCACATTGTCGGGGTTTACCTCTTGCTGCAGATCTGCCATAAAGTTGTACAGATGGGGAGCAATGGTGGCGGTGGGGATCACCAGGGAGACATTGTCAATGCCGTTGGGAACAAATTCCACAGAAATATTGTACCGCTCCAAAACGGACAGGATCTTCCGCAGAATGCCGACCTCAGAGGTGAGACCCCGCTTGAAGATGGTAATAATGGAGAAGTCCTTCTTACCGGTGATACCGGTGATGATCCGGTCGGGATCGGACTCGGTCTCAAAATGCTTTTTGATCATAGTGCCGGGAGCGGCGGGGTCGTTGGTATTGCGGATGTTCAGGGGGATATCCTTTTCCCGGACAGGGAAGATAGCACCCTCGTGGAGCACGTTTGCACCGGCATAAGCCAGCTCTCGCAGCTCGTCATAAGTGATCTCGGAGATGGGATGGGGATTCTCCACGATCCGGGGGTCAGCCATCAGAATACCGGAAACGTCGGTCCAGTTCACGTAAACGCCGGCATCCAGTGCAGCGGCTGCCAAAGAACCGGTGATGTCACTGCCACCCCGGGAGAAGGTACGGATGCTGCCGTTGGGCATCACACCGTAGAAGCCGGGGGTCACGATGCCCTCGCCGGTCATCTTCTCTTTCAGCGCGGCATAGGACTTTTTCTTGTTCACAGTGCCGTCGATGTTAAAGAATACCCACTCTGCAGCGTCCACGAACTTAAAGCCTAAGAATGCAGCCATCAGCTTGGCGGAGAAATATTCGCCGCGGCTGGCCATTTCGTCCTGGGTGACCTGCTTGGCATCCAGCCGCTGTTTCAGCTCTGCAAAATCCTCTTCCAGATCCACTTCAATGCCCAGCTTTTCCCGGATCTCTAAGTAGCGGGATGTGATCAGCTCGTAGACGGGGTCGCAGGGAACACCGTACTGGGTGTGGGCGTGGCACAGGTACAGAAGATCGGTGATCTTGTGGTCCTTGCTGTGGCGCTTGCCGGCAGCGGAAACAACCACGACCTTGCGTTCCGGATCGGACAGGATAATGTCCCGCACCTTCCGGTACTGACCGGCGTCTGCCATAGAGGAGCCGCCAAATTTGGTTACTTTCAGCATAAAATTCCTTCCTTTCGGGATGAATCAATTTTCAGCAAAAGCGGCGATGAAGGCCTCGGGGTTGGCCTTGCGCCATGCGTGCATTTCCTCCACGGAAACGGGCTTTGTGATGATGGCATCGCCCCAGGTCTCCTGGGTGTTATCCTTCAGCCAGCTATCAGCAGCGCCGCTGACATAGTAGGAAAGCACATCGGTGTTCTTGGCAGCGACCTTTTCGCCGTAGGGGCTGTAGAAGCCCTTGCCTGCCAAAACATCAGCGCAGTCCTGCACTACATTGTATGCAGTGGGGTAGCGGCCTGCGCCCTGGCCGTAGAAACTCATGCGACCGGAGGCAGCGCCCACAAAGGTGATCAGATTGTAGTTGGCAGGAACGGCGGACTCGGGCTCGCCCTGCTTTACCAGGGTGGGCTGCACATAGGCGCTGACCTTGCCGTCCTGGCACTTACCGGTGGAGATCAGCTTGCAGACCAGACCGTGGGCAGTGAAGTTTTCTACATCGGAAGCCTTGATCTTGCTGATGCCGGCAACAGGCACGGTGTCGGTGTCCAGGCTGATACCAAAAGCAATGTTGGAAGACAGGATCACCTTGTGCCAGGTGTCGATACCCTCCACGTCAGTGGTGGGATTGGCCTCTGCATAGCCTAAAGCCTGTGCCTGGGACAGGGCATCGGCGTAAGTAAGACCCAAACGGGTCATGGAATCGAGAATGTAGTTGCAGGTGCCGTTCATAATGCCGCCCACCTTTTCGATGGCCTGCATACGGCGAGCCCGCTCCAGCTCAGACAGCCAGCCGATGCCACCGCCAACGGCAGCGGTGCAGCGGAAGCAAACACCCTTTTCCTTAGCTAAGGGAATCAGCTCGTCATAGAAGCTGGCAACCAAAGCCTTGTTGGAGGTGACGATGTGCTTGCCGGCCTCAATGGCAGCCCGGACAAACTCATAAGCCGGGTGCAGGCCACCCATAGCCTCCACCACAGTATCGATGGTGTTATCGTTTAGCACATCCTGGAAATTCTTTGTCACTTCGGCATCGGGGAGGGTCACATCCTCCAGGCATACGACCTTGGCGACTTTCATATCATCCCGGGTGGCGGTCAGATCGTAAACGCCTCTGCCAACCACACCGAAACCAAGCAAACCAATCTTCATTGTCTTTCTCTCCTTATCAGTTTTTTCTATAACCCGTAAAAGCTTTTGTAAATAATAACACTTGCAATTTGATAAATTAGAGTATATCATATACCTTACATAAATGCAATAACCTTAAAAAACAATAATTCTGCAAATTCCCCGCTGTTTTTGTGCAGATAGCGCAAAAAGGGAAAGAGATAAGAGGAGGATATTATGTTATACCATTCCACAAGAAACCATCAAGCTACCGTTGACAGCGCCCAGGCGGTGCTCTCCGGCCTTGCCCCCGACGGCGGTTTGTATGTACCTGCCCAGCTTCCCAAGATCGATGTGGAGGCAACCTTGCAGGAAAATACCATGGCCATGGCTGCCCGGATCATCGGCGCAATGCTGCCGGATATCCCCAATATGGAAACCCTGGTGGACAGAGCTTACCGGGGTAAATTCCAGACCGAAGAGCTGACCCCCACTGTGGACACCGGCAAGTTTACTGTGCTGGAGCTGTTCCGCGGCCCTACTTCTGCATTTAAGGATGTGGCCCTGTGTATGCTCCCCCAGCTGCTCACCGCAGCTAAGACCGAAAAGGGAATGCAGGAGGATATCCTCATCCTCACCGCGACCTCCGGTGATACCGGCAAGGCCGCCCTGGCCGGTTTTGCGGATGTGCCCGGCGTGAAGATCTGCGTGTTCTACCCCGACGGCGGTGTTTCTGCTGTCCAGCGGGCACAGATGGTGACCCAGGAGGGTAATAATGTGGCTGTTTGCGCTGTTAAGGGTAATTTCGACGATGCCCAGACCGGTGTGAAGAATATCTTTGCCTCTGCGGAAAATGGCCGCCTGCCTGCCGGCAACAAGCTCCGCCTGTCTACGGCAAACTCCATCAACATCGGCCGTTTGGCCCCTCAGATCACTTATTATTTCAAGGCCTATGCGGATCTGCTCCATCGGGGTCAGATCAAGATGGGCGACACCGTGAACTTCTGCGTTCCCACCGGTAACTTTGGTGACATCTTAGCCGGTTGGCTGGCAAAGAAGCTGGGTCTGCCTGTTGGCAAGCTGATCTGCGCATCCAATGCCAACAATGTCCTCACCGACTTCATTCAGACCGGTACTTATGACCGCCGCCGCCCCCTGCACAAGACCGAATCTCCCTCTATGGATATTTTGGTTTCCTCCAATTTGGAGCGTCTGCTGTACTTCCTGTCCGGTGACACCGCGCTGGTCGCTGAGCTGATGAAGCAGCTGAATACAGAAGGCGTGTATACTGTTCCCGAAAGTCTGAAGGAAGCCATTCTGTCCGAGTTCTGGGCAGGCTTCTGTGATGATGAAAAGGCTCTTGCCACCATCAAGAATGTATTTGAGAAACAGAACTACCTCTGCGATACCCACACCGCTACCGGCTGGGCTGTGGCAGAAGATTATGTAAACCAAACCGGTGACAACCGGCCTATGGTGGTCCTGTCCACTGCCTCTGCCTATAAGTTCCCGGCAGCAGTGCTGTCCGCTTTGGAAAAAGTAGAGGAAATGGACGAATTTGCCCAAATGGATTATCTTGAAAAGCGCACCGGCTGGGAGATTCCCAAGAATTTGGCCGGCCTGCAGCAGAAAAAAGAACTCCATACCGGCGTGATCGAGAAGACCGCTATGCTGGATTTCG
Source organism: Faecousia sp. (assembly GCA_045580345.1). Classification (GTDB taxonomy): domain Bacteria; phylum Bacillota; class Clostridia; order Oscillospirales; family Oscillospiraceae; genus Faecousia. The sequence continues at coordinate 51,264 of JAZNNO010000026.1, read as the reverse complement.
TGATGGGGTTGTAATATGGGCAGTGTAACGATTCGTGTCCCGGCTACCACCGCAAATATGGGCCCGGGCTTTGACGCTTTCGGCTGTGCTCTGCAGCTTTATACCGATGTGACCTTTGAGGAAACGGAATGCGGCCTGGAGATCACCGGCTGCGATGAGGAATTTACCGGCCCGGACAATTTGGCCTATGTGTCCTACTGCGCTGTTTTGTCTTCTCTCAGCGAGGAGATCCGGGGCGTGAAGATCCATATCGATGCCCATATTCCCATTTGCCGTGGCCTGGGTTCTTCTGCCGCCTTGCTGGTGGCAGGCGCAATGGGTGCCAATGTGCTGCGGGGTAACCGCCTGTCCACCCAGGGCCTGCTGAATATCACCAACGCTATGGAAGGTCACCCGGATAACTTAGCGCCTGCTTTCTTTGGCGGGCTGACCGCTGCCATGGTGGATAACGGCCTGCCTGTGGCAGTGAGCTTTCCGCTTCATCCCGAGTGGGAGATTTTGGCGCTGGTTCCCGACTTTACCTTGCCTACGGTGAAGGCAAGAGCGGTTTTGCCGGAGCAGGTGAGCCGGGCAGATGCCATTTATAACATCTCCCACGGCGCTATGGTGCTGAAAGCTTTGGAGTTGGGCGATGAAAAGCTTTTGCACAATGCCATGCGGGACAAGCTCCATCAGCCCTACCGAAAGAGCCTGGTTGCCGACTATGAAGCCATCGAAAGTTTGGCTCGTACCTATGGCGTTGGCTTCTGCCTGAGTGGCGCAGGTCCTACGCTCCTGTGCATCACCCGCAATAAGGCCATCCGGGAAAAGCTGGAGGCCAAGCTTCCCACCATTACCACCCACGATTGGACCATTATGCCCCTGCATATCGACTTTGAGGGCGCAAGAGTGGTGTAAATCCTTAAAATAGGAAGAAAAAGGGTGAAAAAGTCCTTGACTTTCCGGAAAACCTCTGCTAAAATAGTCAAGCCGCATTGAAGAGGCTTAAGTTGGTGCGCCCAAAATGCACCCGCCTTTAGAGCGAGTCTGCAAATAATAAAGTAGGTGAAAAAGAAATGAAAGCTGTTATCGTGACCGGTGGCAAGCAGTATACCGTAGCTGAGGGCGATGTTCTGTACATCGAGAAGCTGGAGGTAGAAGCTGAGGCTACCGTGAAGTTCGACAAGGTCCTGGCTATCCTGGACGGCGAGAACTCCAAGATCGGCGCTCCCGTTGTGGAGGGCGCAACCGTTGAGGCTAAGGCCATCAAGAACGGCAAGGCCAAGAAGATCACTGTCTTCAAGTACAAGGCCAAGAAGAACGAGAAGAAGAAGCAGGGCCATCGTCAGCCCTACACCAAGGTGGAAATCACCAAGATCGCACTGTAATTATGACAAAATGCGAGTTTTTTACCGAGGAAGACAGAATCACAGGATTCTCGATCTCGGGTCATAGCGGATATGCTGAAAATGGCAAAGATATCGTCTGTGCCGCCATCTCCGCTATTGTGACCATGGCTGAAGCCACAATCAATGATGTGTGCGGCGCAAAGGCCAAGGTCCGGGTCAAGGAAGAGGATGCGCGCATCACCCTGACCCTCCCCGCCGCTTGCGATGAGGAAGAAAGTGTCCAGGCAGTACTCGCCGGCATGCTGCTGACTCTGTGCAATATGCGGGATGAATATCCGGATTTTATCGAAGTTTTGGAGGTGTAATACTATGCTGAAGATTGGTATTCAGTACTTTGCTCACCATAAGGGCGGTGGTTCTACTAAGAACGGCCGTGATTCTGAGGCAAAGCGCCTGGGCGTAAAGCGTGCTGACGGTCAGTTCGTTCTGGCTGGCAACATTCTGGTTCGCCAGAGAGGCACCCATATCCACCCCGGTGTCAATGTGGGCATCGGCAGTGATGATACCCTGTTCGCTCTGGTTGACGGCACTGTCCGTTTCGAGCGCAAGGGCAAGGATCGCCGGCAGTGCTCTGTGTACGCTGCTGAGCAGTAATGGAAATGAGGGGCTGTCGCGCATTGCGACAGCCTTTTTCTCTGTGCGCGAGGATTGATAACAATGGGGAAAAAGGGAAAACTGGAATATAAATGGGTCATTGCAGCGGCCTGTTTTGTTCTGTGTGTGGTAGGCCTGGGTCTTTGCAGCGGCAATGCGGGGCTCTTTGTTGTGGCCACTACCGAGGCACTGGGAATTTCCCGCAGCGCCTATGCGGTGAGCAGTAGCCTGCGCTATGTTTCCACAGCCGTTATGAATATGTTCTTCGGAATGTTGGCGCTGAAATTCGGCACGCGAAAGCTGATCGGCGCAGGTATGCTTGCCCTCGTTTTGTCCTGTGTTGCCAATGCACTGGCCACCAATGTGATCGGCCTGTACATCGGCGGCGTGCTTTTGGGCGTAGGCTTGACCTTTGCCGGCACGACCATCATTGGCTATGTGATCCGGCAGTGGTTTGCAGAGCATCAAGGCGTTGTTTTGGGCGTGGTGCTCAGCGCCAATGCCTTGGGTGCAGCGGTTTCTGCGCCCTGGTTCAGCTCTGTGATCTACGGTGGCGAGGTCTTCGGCTATCGGAAGGTGTACTGGGTCGTTGCTGGCATCTTGTTGGTATCCGGTATTGTGCTGGTGCTGCTTTTCCGGGATGTCCCCAAAGAAGAAAAGAAACGCCCCGTGGCCGGAAAGCAGCTGGAGAAGACCCGCGCCTGGAAAGGCAATGCTTATGCGGACAGAGCTGTAAAACCCTATTTTTATATTATTTGCGCCTGCTTGATCCTCACAGGTATGGTGCTTGCCAGCAGCGCAGGTGTGTCAGCGGCCCATATGAAGGACCAGGGGGTAGACCCTACCTATGTTGCCCTGGTCACCAGTGTGTATTCTCTGATGCTGGCGGCATCCAAATTCCTGATAGGCGCTGTCAGCGATAAAAAAGGTCTGCGCTTTGCGGTTTTGACCTGCAATGGGGCAGCTCTTATAATGGTGGTCCTGCTTTGCGTGGTGTCCGGCTCTGCAATGGGTAAAGTGATTGCAATGACCTATGCGGTATTTGCCGGTTTGGCATTGCCTTTGCAGACAGTACTGCTTCCGCTGATGGCGGGAGATATGTTCCGGAACGAGGACTATAGCAAAGTGCTGGGTATTTTTACTGCAGCAAATAGCATCGGCTTTTTGCTTGGCAATACTCTGGCAAATTTCTGTTTTGACTTGTTTGGCACATACCGTCATATCCTTATAACGGATGGCATCCTGATGGTGGCCATCAGCGCTGGTTTTGTGTTTGCTTATCAAAAATTGACAGCAAGCCGAAAGAAAACAAAAGCTTAAACCGTTCCGAAAAGGAGGTTTTTCAATATGGAAATGTTTGTAGATAAGGTGCGCATCACCGTCTGCGGCGGACGCGGCGGCGACGGTGCGGTGGCCTTTCATCGGGAAAAATATGTGGCAGCCGGCGGCCCGGATGGCGGCGACGGCGGTCACGGTGGCAGTGTGATCCTGCGGGTGAATGACAACCTGTCCACACTGCTGGACTTTCGCTATAAGCGCAAGTACGCCGCTCAGTCCGGTCAGAACGGACAGGGCCGGAATATGAGCGGCAAGCGGGGAGAGCCCTTGATCATTCAAGTGCCCCGGGGCACTGTGGTACGGGATGCCGAGAGTGGCGCTGTGATCGTGGATATGTCCACCGGCGAGGATTTCATTCTTGCCAAGGGTGGCCGGGGCGGCTGGGGTAACGGCCATTATGCAACCCCCACCCGGCAGGTTCCGAGGTTTGCCAAGGCAGGCCTGCCCGGCCAGGAGCGGGATGTGATCTTGGAGCTGAAGCTGTTGGCAGATGTGGGCCTGGTGGGCTTCCCCAATGTGGGTAAATCCACGCTCCTTTCTGTCACTTCCAATGCCCGGCCCAAGATCGCCAATTACCACTTTACCACCCTGTACCCCAATTTGGGCGTGATCTATGTGGACGAGGGTGTGTCCTTCGTTATGGCGGATATCCCCGGTATTATCGAGGGCGCGGCTGACGGCGCAGGCCTGGGCCATGACTTCCTGCGCCATATCGACCGCTGCCGGCTGCTGGTTCATGTGGTAGACGTGTCCGGCTGCGAGGACAGAGATCCCGTGGAGGACTTCGATGCCATCTGTGAGGAGCTGGCCAATTACTCTGTGGATCTAAGTAATCGGCCCATGATCGTGGCGGCCAATAAGTGCGACCTGCTGATGCCGGAATCCGACAATTTGGAGCGGCTGCGTAAGCACGTGGAAGAAAAGGGCTGCGAACTGTATGAGATATCTGCCGGTACCACCCAGGGCACCCGGAATCTGATGCGTGTGGTGGCAGAAAAGCTCCGCACATTGCCTCCGGTGACCATTTACGAACCGGAGTATGTGGAGGTCATCGAATCTGCCGGCGATCCCAAGGAATTGGAGATCGAGCACTACGGCAGCACCTGGCTCATCACCGGCACTTGGCTGGAGCGGCTGATCATGAACATCAATTTCGACGATTACGAATCCCGGAACTATTTCGATGTACAGCTGCGTAAATGCGGCCTGTTCAGGCGCCTGGAGGATATGGGTATCCAGGACGGCGACACCGTGGACATCTACGACTTCCAGTTTGAATATCAGAGATAATAAAAACAGGGAACAGATTGCTGTTCCCTGTTTTTTATGCGGGTGAAACTGTGCCGCTGATGCTTACAATTTCATAGCTGTAGTCGCAGCTTACGATTGCTTTGCCGTTCCCTGAAATTTTTTCAGTCTCTACTCCGCCTAAAGTTGCTCCGGAAATGTTAGGGTTAAGATTGACAAAAAGTTCAAAATTCTCATAGGAATCGGGAGAATCACTGATAGAACGCAGATCGGCAATGCCATAGGTGCCGTAAATGCGGACTTTAATCGTTACATTGTTGTAATTGAAGTTTGAGGAGACACCGTTGGACCAAACGGTAAAAGATAAAGCTGTTTTTCTGCTTTGTGAGCCCCAGTGTCCTACATCTACAGACTGAGAAGTATAGTTATCACTTATATTGAATGATAAATAATCCTTATAATTAACAAGAGTCAATTTATGACTGCCAGTGCACGCGGTTAAATTCAAGCACAAACTCAATGTCAAAATCAGTGCAAACAGAGCAGAAATGCTTTTCTTCATAATAATAACCTTCTTTCTATAATTGCGTATAGTTAATGTTGAATTTGGTTAGAAGTTTATATAGTGCGTTACAAGCCTAAAAGTTGCTTTTTCTTTGCATCAAATTCCTCTTGAGTAATGATGCCGGAATCCAAAAGATCCTTGTATTTCTTAAGTTCATCGGCATTGCTTTGAGGGATTTCATGCTTGATTTCAACAGGCTTTTCAGGCTTGCTCTGTCGCTCTATCAGTAGCTTGGCTAATACATCATGAAACTCATCAAGGTTTTGAATAAACCAAAAAGTTATGCGTCCGGAGGAGGTAGCAACGGATAAACACTTGAAAATACCCGTACCCACAGAGGAAATAGAATCTAAGGGCAAGTCCACGCGTCTGCCAAAGGCAGCTTTGCCGTAAGCTCTTTTGTCGGTGACAGTGAGTTCAGATTGGTTTAGCAATGCTCCAATTGTCAAGATCAAAATAAATGCAATAACCGCAAGTAAAAGACCGGGTAGTATAACTGATTCAACTAAGTATTCTGCAGGGGTGGTTGCTATTGCAGGGAGAGCTAAAATAGCAAAGGCAATAATGGCGCAAGTTAGTGCAGTCGCACAAATTTTAGCAGATGTGGTTTTCTCTGTTCTGATGAGAATTTTTTCTTCCATAATATAACACTCCTTTTTTACGTTGAATATAATATTCAGAACAAGAATATTATATTCCTACAAAATATGTCTGTCAAGACTAAATTATGCAATAATTGAATATATTGACATTGGGAGGTCTTGTATGAAGAACATCAAACTGATTCGTGTAACAAAGGACTACACCCAGCTAAAGGTACAGATGGACACCGGTATTAGCCAAAGCACCCTATCTAAGTACGAATCCGGTGATATGGTTCCCACTACGGATAATTTGATCATCCTGGCTCAGTATTACAAGACCAGCCTGGACTTTTTGATGGACTTGACGGACGAACGCAAACCATACCCTCCCAAAAAAGAAGAGAGTTAACAACGCCCCCTCAACGAGGGGGCGTTGTTCAGACATTGCTCTCGTAGGGGAGGGATATTATCCCTCCCGTAAAACGAAATTGCTTGCGGTAAGTTCGGGAGGCATGCTATGCCTCCCCTACAATTAGGTTTCCACATTCTTTTGCGCAGGGGGTTTTGCTTGACAAAACCACTTTCTCATAGTAAACTAAAGCGGATAACGAAATGGCGAAAAATGGGATTTTTCAAGGGTTTTTGCCAACAATGGAGGTTACTATGGAAGGTAAGAAAAGACAGTTTGGCAGCCGTTGGGGATTTATCCTCTCGGCTGTGGGTTCTGCCGTGGGTATGGCCAATGTGTGGGGATTTCCTGCAAAGATGGGTGCCAATGGCGGTGGCGCTTTTTTGGTAGCGTATCTGATTTTTGTGGCGCTGTTCAGCGCAGTTGGTCTGTCTGCTGAGTATGCCATCGGCCGCCGTGCCAAAACCGGTACTTTGGGTGCTTATAAAGAAGCCTGGGCAACCCGTGGCAAGACCATGGGCAAAGCCGGCGGTTTGTTGGGTACGCTGCCCCTGGCAGGTTCGTTGTGCATCGCCATCGGCTATGCGGTCATCATCGCCTATGTGCTGAAGGCCTTTTTCTCATCCATTACCGGTGAGCTGATGCACGTGGATACCGGCGCTTGGTTTGAGGGCTTCTCCGGCGCAGATATGTCCGTTGTACCTTTCCATATCATCGTGGTGGTGGGCGCAGCGCTGACCCTGCTTTTGGGCGCAAAGAGCATCGAGCGAAGCAATAAGGTCATGATGCCCGTGTTCTTCATCGTGTTTTTGATCCTGGCGGTGCGGGTGGCATTCCTGCCCGGCGCAGCAAAGGGCTATCAGTTTATGTTCACCTTCCGCTGGGAAGCATTGAAAGACCCCATGGTTTGGGTTTGGGCAATGGGACAGGCCTTTTTCTCCCTGTCCGTTACCGGCAGCGGTATGATCGTTTATGGTGCTTACCTGGATGAAAAGGCCGATGTGGTGAAGATGGCAGTGCGGACCGCTGTTTTGGATACTGTTGCAGCCTTGGTTGCGGCGCTGGTTATCATTCCTGCCTGCTTTGCCTATGGCCTGAATGTGGGCGCAGGCCCTTCCTTGCTGTTTGTCACCTTGCCCAAGATCCTGCAGGATATCCCTCTGGGCCGGCTGTTTGCCATCTTCCTGTATACCGCAATGGTCTTTGCCGGTATTAGCTCTCTGCAGAATATGTTTGAGGCTGTGGGTGAGTCCGTGGAAAACCGCTTCCCCAAGGTAAACCGGAAGCTTGCGTTGCTGCTGGTCAGCGCGATCTGCCTGGGTGTGGGCCTGTTTATGGAGCCCATTCACAAGTGGGGCCCCTGGATGGATATCGTGTCCATTTACATCATCCCCATTGGCGCAACTTTGGGTGCAATCTCCTGGTTCTGGATTATGAAGAAAGACCAGCTGCTTGGGGAGATCAACAAGGGCGTTGTCAAACCCCACGGCAAGCTGTGGTACAATATGGGCCGCTGGGCCTATGTGCTGTGCGCACTGATCCTGTGCGCAGTGGCACTGATCAAAAAAGTAGCATTTTAATAGACTTGGGCGTGTTCTTGGGAACACGCCCAATCTTTTTCAATATTTTTTTATCGAATACTTGCTTTGTGCTGCTTTTTAGTGTATACTATACAAATCATACTATTAGAATGCGAGTTTTATTATGGATTTTAAGGTTTTGGCAGTGGGAGATGTGGTTGGCGGCCCGGGTATGGATCGGGTCTGCAAGAGCCTGCGTTGGATGAAGAAAAAGACCGGCGCGGATTTTGTGGTGGTCAATGGCGAGAACGCCAGCGTTGTGGGCATTACCCCCAACCAGGCAGAAGACATTTTGGATGCCGGCGCTGATGTGATCACCATGGGCAACCATACCTATGCCAAGCGGGAGATCGTAGACTATATGGAGGACGCCTCCCGGATCCTGCGCCCCGCCAACTATGCCCCCCAGGCTCCCGGCCGGGGCTATGGAATTTATGAAACCTCCATCGGCCCGGTGGCGGTCATTGACCTGCAGGGCCGGGTGAATATGGATTACACCCCGGACAATCCCTTCCTGGAGATTGAAAGGATACTGAAGGACATCGATACCAAGATCATTTTGGTGGAGCTGCACGCAGAGGCGACCTCTGAAAAATTAGCTATGGGCTATATGCTGGACGGACGGGTCAGTGCCCTATGGGGCACCCACACCCATGTTCCCACCGCCGATGCCCAGGTGCTTCCCCAGGGCACGGGCTATGTGACCGACTTGGGAATGACCGGACCGAAGATCTCCGTGCTGGGCATTCAGCCGAACCTGTCTATCGCCAAATTCCGTGGGGATTTGCCGGAGCGTTACCGCTGGGCAGGCGGCCCTACCAAAATGGAAGCGGTCCTATTTACCATTGACAGCCAAACCGGCCTGTGCCGCAAGGCGGAAAGGGTGGATTACTATGAAGATTCTGCACACGGCTGATTGGCATTTGGATGCCCCGCTGGTGGGTCATGGCCCCCAGTTGCGGAAGGCCTTAGAGTCTGTGCCGGGAAAGATTTTTGAAATTTGCCGCAATGAGCAGTGCGATGCGGTTTTGATCGCCGGCGACCTGTTTGACGGCGCTTATAGCCCCCGGGGCTATCAGATCGCTTACGATGTGCTGAAAGCAATGTCCGTGCCGGTGTTTATCACCCCGGGCAACCACGATTATTGCGACAGCGCCAGTGCCTGGCTGAAGGAAATGTGGCCGGAGAATGTCCACATCTTTAAGTCCTCCCGCATCGAATCCGTGGCAGTGCCCCAGCTTGACCTGCGGGTGTACGGCGCAGGCTTTGAGAGTATGGATTGCGATGCCCTTTTGCAGGGCTTTTCCGCCCAGTGTCTGGAAAAATATACTGTAGGCATCTTCCACGGCGACCCCACCCAGGCAGGCTCTCCCTATAACCCAATTACAAAAGCCCAGGTGAAGGAGTCCGGTCTTGACTATCTGGCTTTAGGTCATATCCACAAAGCAGACCAATTCCGCGCCGGCAGAACCTTGTGCGCCTGGCCCGGCTGCCCTATGGGCAAGGGCTATGACGAACCGGGGGAAAAGGGCGTGTATGTCGTGACCCTGGAAGATACCGCTTCTGTGAAGTTTGTGCCCCTGGATACACCCCGTTTTTACGATTTGGAGGCAAAGCCGGAGGAACTTCCCCGGGTGCTGCCCCCGGTAAACAGTGAAGATCACTACCGTGTGACTTTGGTGGGCGCTTGCGATACTCCCAACCTCACTGCATTGCAGGTAGAATATGCCCACCTGCCCAATTTGACCCTCCGGGATAAAACCACCCGGCCGGCAGATATTTGGGGCAGCTTGGGGAAAGATAGCTTTGAGGGCGTGTATTTTGGCCTGCTGAAGCAAGCCCTTGACAATGCGCCCGAGGAGGAAAAGCAAGAGATTTTGCTGGCAGCAAAGCTCTCCCGGAGCCTTTTGGAAGGTGAGGAGGTGGTCCTGCCATGAAAATTCTTTCGATGACTGCCACCTTTGGCAAACTGTCCCGGCAGACCCTGACCTTTGAGCCGGGCATGAATCTGATCGAAGCCCCCAACGAGTGGGGTAAGAGTACCTGGTGTGCCTTTATTATGGCGATGCTTTACGGCATCGATACCGGCGCCCGGTCCAAAACTGGTGTATTGGCAGACAAAGTACATTATGCTCCTTGGTCCGGTGAGCCTATGTCCGGCAGAATGGATATTTTGTGGCAGAACCGGGAAATCACCATTGAGCGGCAGAATAAGGGCCGTGTCCCTATGGGCGATGTGAAAGCCTACGAGACCCGTACGGGTATTCCTGTGCCGGAGCTGAGCGTTGCCGCACCCGGACAGGTACTTTTGGGCGTGGAGCGGTCCGTGTTTGCCCGTTCCGGATTCCTGCGCCAGTCGGAGATGCCTGTGACGGAGGACGAATCCTTGCGCAGACGGCTCAATGAGCTGGTGACTACCGCTGACGAAAGCGGCGCATCCGATGACCTGGCGCAAAAGCTGAAGGATCTGAAAAACCGCTGCCGACATAATAAAACGGGATTGCTCCCCGAGCAGGAAGCAAAGCTTGCTGGTGTGGAAGAGAAGCTGCAGCAGCTTTCTGCTTTGCAGCAGCAAGTAGCTGCTATTGAACAGAGGATGCAGCAAAATGAGGCAACAGCAGAGGTTTGGGAAAACCATAAACAGGCACTGGAATATGCAGAATATCTCCGGTATGCTGAGAAATTGACAGCTGCCCGGGAAGCCCGGGATGCTGCTGCCCAGGCCCTTGCCCGGGCACAGGAGGATTGCGCAGGCATTCCCGCCCCGGAGAAGCTGCAACAAGATTTGATCACGGTGCAGAAGCTTCGGCAGACCCGGGAAGAACTCCATTCCCAGTCTGCGCCTGCCATGCCCCAAATGCCGGAGGCAGCAGAACCCTTCCGGGGCAAGGATTCGGAAAAAGCTGTGCAGGATGCCATCCTTGACCGAAAGGTACTTTCTCAGTTGGAAAACGATTTGAAAAAACCGGTACCCTATATTGCAGGCGGTATTTGCGCCGCTTTGGGTATTGCAATGCTGTTTTTTGTGCCTATTGTTGGCGGCGCGCTGTTAGCTTTGGCTGCTGTGCTGTTTTTCTGTGGCGTAAGAAAGCAGAAAAAACTGAAAGCCCAAATTGCCCAGTTAACAGAACGCTATCATGGTATTCCTGCAGACCGTTGGGAAGAAATGGCGGCCGAATATGCCAAAACCCAGCGCGAGTATGAAAAAGAACTTGCCGATCGCCAGCAAGAGGTGGAGCAGATCAACAAGCAGCTGGAAGAAAACGACCGCGCGATCAAGGCTTTGACCGGTGGCGAAAGCCTTACCCAGTTTGAAGAAAACTGCCGTGTGATGCAGCAGAAGCACAGTGCCCTTGCGCAAAAACAGACCCTTGCCAAGCAGGCCGAGGATGTACTGCAGGCGCTGTCCGGCGCAGGCAAAACTGTGGAAGCACCCAAATTCCCCGATACACTAACTTGCGCAGCGGAGGAAACGGATTGGATCATAGCCCAAACAACTGCGGAGCAGCATAGCTTGCAGCAAAGATTGGGACAGTGCCAGGGTCAGATGGAAACCCTGGGCCAGGCGGAGCAGCTGGAGCAGGAAAAAGCAAAAGCCCAGGCCCGCATTGCCGACCTGGAGCTGCACTACCGGGCTTTGGCCCGGGCGCAGGAAACCCTGGTGCAAGCCACCCAGGAATTGCAGAGGCGGTTCGCACCCCGTATCTCTCAGAGGGCGCAGAGCCTGTTTGGAAAGCTGACCGGTCAGCGGTATAACAGACTGAGCCTTTTGCAGGATCTGTCCGTAGAGGCGGGCGCAGAGGGCGAGAATACCTTGCACGGCACTCTGTGGCGCAGCGACGGCACAGTGGATCAGTTGTACCTGGCTTTGCGGTTGGCAGTGGCCGAGGAACTGACCCCGGATGCTCCCATTATTTTGGACGATGCCCTGGTCCGCTTTGACGATACCCGCATGCGGGCAGCTTTGGAAATTCTCCGGGAGGCGGCAGATCAGAAGCAGGTGATCCTGTTTACCTGCCAAAGCCGGGAACGAAATGTGGAGGGAACAAAATGAAACCTATCGTAACAGAGAAAGCCCCCGGGGCCATCGGCCCTTATTCCCAGGGCTACCGGGTAAACGGCCTGGTGTATACCTCCGGTCAGATTCCTGTAGATCCCCAAACCGGGGAGATCCCCGCAGGAATCGTGGCACAGACACACCAAAGCTGTAAAAACATCGGCGCTATTTTGGATGCTGCCGGCGTGGATTTTACGAAAGTGTTCAAAACCACCTGTTTTTTGGCAGATATGGGTGATTTTGCAGAGTTTAACCAGGTATATGCCCAGTATTTTGTTTCCAAGCCTGCCCGTAGCTGTGTAGCGGTAAAGAGCCTGCCCAAGGGCGTTTTGTGCGAGATTGAGGCTATCGCAGCGGAATGATTTCCCAAAAGGAACATAAAGATGTAATGAGGTGTAGATAATGGAACTTAGAATGGATATAAGAGAAGTGACATATTTGGCAGTGGCGGTGCGCATTGTGGCTGCTGTGATCATCGGTGGCCTGCTGGGCCTGGAGCGAGGTATGAAGAACCGTCCTGCGGGCCTGCGGACCTATATGCTGGTGTGCGTGGGCGCTTGCCTTATTATGTTAACCAATCAGTACATATATCAAGTATTCAAGACCGGCGATCCGGTGCGTATGGGCGCACAGGTCGTCAGCGGCATCGGCTTTTTGGGTGCCGGTACGATCGTGGTTACCCGCCGGAATCAGATCAAGGGTCTGACCACCGCAGCCGGTCTTTGGACAGCGGCAGGCGTGGGACTGGCTTTGGGCATTGGTTTTTATGAAGCGGCCCTTGTAGGTGGCTTTGCAATGTTCTTTGTCATTACCGTGCTGCAGCGGATGGATAACAATATGCACCGCAAAAGCCGCCAGATGGAAGTTTACATCGAACTGTCCAATACAGTGGCCTTGGGTGATTTTCTCCGGGCTGTCCGGGAAAAGGAACTGGAGATCTACAATGTCCAGCGGGAGCAGGAATCTGACAGCGATGCCGGCAACCGTGCCTACATTGCCACGGTGAAATCCAAAAAGCGCAGCAACCACTTAGAGGTGTTGGAGCAGGTACAATCCGTACCCGGCGTAGCGTACTTGGAAGAATTGTAAGAATAAACCCCCGAAACGAATGTTTCGGGGGTTTGCCTTATTTGATTTTTTCTTGGATGGTTTCGTAAATTGTCTTTGTGACGGCTTCGTCGATGCCGTTGATAACCAAAATCTTTCCATCCACATTCAACACCACACAAGGTTTACTGCCGGTGTAGGTGTAACGGGTGTAGTTACCAAATTCCTCGTTTTGGAATATGCCAACCAGCAGCCGGGCGCTGCCAACACCGTTAGCGCGGGTGCCGGCGACGCCTTCTTCCCGATACTCGATGCTTTCAATGGCATCATACTCCACAGTCAGATCAGACCAGAAGCTTGCTTCAATGGCAAAGGCAGTTTCTGTATAGTTGACCTTCACATTGCCTGTGAACATAATTACCACCACAAGAACCAAGATAATGGGAACCGTCACCAAAGAGATGATCTTCGCGGTCTTGGTATTGAGGCAGGGAAGTGGTTCTACCTCGTAGTTACCGGCTTTGACCTGCTTTTTGTAGTAGGCATAGGAATAGATGACAGGCGTAAGAATCAGCACCAGCAGGGCGATACCACCGGCCCAAAGAGCAATGGCGGTGGGCAGGAACATACAAGCAAGCAGGAAAAATCCGCCGATCACATAAACTTTGCCACCGAAACGGTGGGTGGCATACCAGTTTTCCTCGTTTTGGAGGGCCCATTTGATCTTGATGCCGGCGGCGATATTGCGCTTGCACTTGGGCAGATAGTTGCCGATGGCGATGAACAGAATACCAATCAGCGGAAATACAAAGAATACCGGATTGATCTCCTTGCCGAAAGCAACTGCGTAGATAGTGCCGTTTGCGGCCAGGGAAATAATGGGAATGATCCAAAGCACAATGCCGAGCAACTTGGGGTTCTGATCATTGCCGCCAGGCAGCTTGGTGGAAAGCAAAAAGCAGAGCCAATGGACAGCCAATAGAATGAGCGGCAGAATAAGAATAGTAGCGCCTTTCGTCATCCAGCCGTCGGCCTGACCGTCTGCGCCCCAGTGGGTAGTCAGTTCTTCGGGGAGTTTATTCCAAAAGATAAGCCCAAAAACGATGGGCAGCAGGATAACGATGGAGGAAAACAGCAGATTCCATTTGTTCTTCTTAATCATGTTCTTGATCTCCTTTCAAATCTTTGACCCAAAGCAGCATTTCTTCCAGCACGGAAGCATTCAATTCGTAGAAAATGAATTGCCCCTCCCGGGTGTCCCGGACTAAGTCCGCCTCTTTCAGCACGGACAAATGCCGGGAAATAGATGCACCGGTCACAGGGAAGTGGTCGGTGATCTCTCCGGCGGACATCCTGCTTATCTTTAGCATGTTGAGAATTTCCCGACGGATGGGATCAGCCAGGGCCTTTAGTGTTTGTTGCAGTCCCATTACATAACCTCCTTTTAACATTTAACCTAATTGTTAAATATAGTATATACAGAAAACTTTAATTTGTCAAGAAAAAACTTTGTAGGGGAGGGATAGTATCCCTTCCGGATGCAACAAGGTCAGATCACCTTGCGGCGAAAAGTGGGAGGCATATGCCTCCCCTACAAAAGAGCATTATAATAACCCCACGGCTAATTACAGCCGTGGGGTTAAGCTTATTTATGCTTGGATTTCTTTTTGGGCAGGAACAGGAAAGCCGCCGCAATGCCCAATCCTGCAAAGGTCAATATCACAGGCAGGGCAGAGGGTTCTTCCTCGCTTTCACCGGTGTCACCGCCGCTGATCCGAACCTCCATAAACAGGTTATCCATCAACCGGTTTACTTCCGGGGGCAGGAACAGATAGCTGGTGCCCTTTTCCAAAATGGAATCATCGGGGTAAATGACCTGGCTTTCGGCAAGGTATTCATCCATATGATCTCTTGCGCCCTCAATGGGAGAGGCGTAGCAGATATAGTCCATATTGGCGCCGGAAATTTCCGGCTCACACAGGAAGTTGATGAGTAGCTCCGCCTCTTTTTGGTTCTCACTGCACTTGGGAACGCACATAGCATCAATGAACAGGTTGAAGCCCTGTTCCTCCGGTAGATAGAACTGCAGGTTCTCGTTGGCATCCATCATCATCATGCAGTCGCCGGCATAGTAGGGGGCGATCCAGGCGTTTTCGTCTTCCATAGCGCTGTAGATCTGATCCATCACATACTGCCGAACCAGAGGATTCTGCTGGGCCAGCTTGTTTGCGGCCTGCTGAAGCTCTTTTTTGTCCGTAGTGTTGATGCTGATGCCCTCTAAGAACTGGGCGATGCCAAAGGCGTCCCGGGAGTTGTCGAACATCAGTATCTTGCCGGCGTACTTCTCATTCCACAGCAGCTCCCAACCGGTCACATCGGCTTCGTCTACAAACTTGGTGTTATAGATGATACCCACAGTGCCCCAGGTATAAGGAACAGAGTAGGCGTTATCCGGGTCATATGCGGTGTTCTTAAACTGCTCCTGGACAAACTTGTAGTTGGGAATGTTCTCAAAATTCAGAGGATTCAGCATATCCTCATCGATGAGCCGGGCGATCATATAGTCTGACGGAATGATGAGATCCACCGTCACACCGCCGCCGGCCAGCTTGGCATAGAGGGATTCGTTGGACTCGTAGGTGGTGTAGTTGACATCGATGTGGGGATACTTTTCCTCAAAAGCAGCAATGATGTCCATGGTTTCGTCGCTGCCGTCAGCGATATTTTGACCCCAGTTCATCACATTTAAGGTGACTTTATCCTGCCGGGTGGAGAAGATAAGCCAACCTGCGCCAAAGAAGATGGCAACGGCACAGAAACCTGCGCAAACCCGACGGAAGATCCGACCGGATTTGGTGGTTTCCTGCTTTGCGGTCTTTTTCCGCTCAGAACGGATCTGCAGCAGATTCATAACCACCATCAGCACAAAAATCAGCAGGAACAGCAGGGTAAACATTGCGTAAACCCGGGGCTGCATAGGCTTTTTGGTGTAGGAATAGATCTCAATGGGCAGGGTAAGGAATCCAGAGCCGGTGACAAAATAGCTGATGACAAAATCGTCAAGGCTCATGGTAAAGGCCATGATCGCACCGGAGATAATGCCGGGCATGATCTCGTGGAGGGTGACCTTAAAGAAGGATTGCACCGGGGTGCAGCCCAGATCCATTGCAGCGTCCTGCAAAGCGGGGTCCATCTGCTTCAGCTTGGGCATCACATTCAAAATCACATAGGGCAAATTGAAGGTGATGTGGGCAATGAGCAGCGTCCAAAAGTTCAGACTTTCCTTTTGGTGCAGCAGGGTCGTGCCAATAAATACGAACAGCAGCGACAGGGAAATACCGGTCACAATGTCCGGGTTGGTCATGGGAATGTTGGTCAGGCTCATCACCGTCTTGCGCATACGGGGCTTGAGATTGTGAATGCCCACAGCGGCAAAAGTGCCAAAGCCTGTGGCAATGGCAGTGGACAAAATGGAGATAAGCAGGGAGTTGCCCAGCAGACCCAAAAGGTCCTTGTCCTGGAACAGGTCTTTGTAATTGCCCAAGGTGAAGCTTTCAAAGACCGTCAGATTCTTGCCCGTGTTGAAGGATGCCACGATCAGCACCAGCATAGGCAGATACAGAAAGGCAAAAATCAGAATCGTGAGGATTCGGTTGGTTCTTTTCATACCACCACACCGCCTTCCTCATCTTCGTCGCCGAAGCGATTCATAATGCCGGTGCAGACCAGAACCATCAGCATCAGCAGCAGACTCAGCGCCGCGCCTAAGTTGGGATTGTTACTGGTCTTGAATTGCTTTTCGATAATGTCGCCGATGAGCATAGTGTCTGCGCCGCCCAGCTTTTGGGAGATATAGAAGGTGGAAACAGCGGGGACAAATACCATCGTGATGCCGGAGAGGATTCCCGGCACGCTGAGGGGCAAGATCACCCGGCCGAACACCTGCAGGCCGTTGCAGCCCAAGTCTTCAGCGGCCTCAATAAGGCGGCTATCGATCTTTACGATGATGGCGTACAGGGGCAGGATCATATATGGCAGGTAGTTGTAGACCATACCCAAGATCACTGCGCCGGGCGTGCCGATGGCCTCCACTGTGCCAAGGCCAAACTTACCAAGGATCACATTGATGATGCCGTTGGTTTCCAGCAGGCCTACCCAGGCCAAAGTGCGGAGCAAAAAGCTCATGCACATGGGCAGCATAATGAGCATATACAGGATCTTTTGGGCAACTGCGCCCCGGTGGGCAATGAAATAAGCCACAGGATAGCCCAGCAGCAGGCAGATGATGGCCGACAGCAGGGAGTACCACACCGAAGTGCCCAAGGTGGGCAGAAACAGCCCCAAATCCCGCAGATTCCCTAAGGTAAAAGCGCCGGTGTCCGGGTCGGTGAAGGCATAAAATACCATCACACCCAAAGGGATCAAGGTAAAGAGCAGCATCCACAGGATGTAGGGCGCGCTCAAAAGAATGGACTTATTCTTCTTCATCGGCTACATCCTCCGTCAGCTCGTCATACTCAGCGGAGTAGGAGCTGTAGTCACCGAACATACCGGAGTACTCGCTCTTGTGCATAATGTGGATATCCTCGGGGTTCAGGCGGATACCCACCGTTTCGCCCTCACCGTGGTAATCGGTGGTCTGGATCAGCCACTTGAAGCCACGGAAGTCCAGAATAATATCATAGTTGAGGCCCTTAAAGGTAACACTGGTGACAGTGCCCACCAAATGGCCTTCGCCGGCGGGGACAAAGTCAATATCCTCCGGGCGGATGACCACATCCACAGGCTCATTGGGGGCAAAGCCCTTATCCACGCACTCAAAGACCCGGCCAAAGAACTTGACCTTGTAGTCAGCAAGCATTACACCGTCTAAGATGTTACTCTCGCCAATGAAGTCAGCCACAAAGGCGTTCTTGGGCTCGTTATAAATATCCTCGGGCTTGCCGATCTGCTGAATGCGGCCTTTGTCCATAACCACCACGGTGTCGGACATGGAAAGGGCCTCTTCCTGGTCGTGGGTCACATAAATAAAGGTGATACCCATAGCTTGCTGAATGCGTTTTAGTTCGTTCTGCATATCCTTGCGCAGACGCAGGTCCAGAGCCGCCAAAGGTTCATCCAAAAGCAGGACCTTGGGCCGGTTCACCAGCGCCCGGGCAATGGCAACACGCTGCTGCTGACCGCCGGAAAGACTGTCGATACGGCGATGCTCGTAGCCTTTCAGACCCACAACGGCCAGGATATCCTGCACCCGTTCCTGGATCTCTTCCTTGCTGAGCTTTGCCACCTTCAGACCAAAGGCGATGTTTCCGTACACATCCAAGTGGGGAAACAGGGCATACCGCTGAAAAACGGTGTTGATCTGCCGCTTGTAGGCAGGCACATCGTTGATGCATTGGCCGTCAAAAAGCACTCTGCCGGAGGTGGGGGTCAAAAAACCGCCAATAATTCGCAGAGTGGTAGTCTTGCCGCAGCCGGAGGGGCCAAGCAGCGTGAGAAATTCGTGATCGTTAAAATAGAGATTGATACCATCAAGTATCCGCTCCCCGTCGAACTCCATAGTGAGATCCTGGAGTCTGATGAGTTCTTTGGACATTATCCTCCCCCGTTCCTTTTTGTTTTTCGTAATAGTATAGATATACCTTAAAATACGACGTTTGTCAACACTTTTGTGGGGTAAAGCGGACGGCAAAACAGGGAAAAAACAAAAAAGATTCCAAAATCCGTTTAGAACTGAAAATACTGGTAATACTTGACTACGGAGGTGCTATAAAATGAGCAAGAAAAAGTATTCCGGCAGCGTGAACGGTAGGGGCTACTACATAGCCCTTGCGCTATGTGCTGCTGCCATCGGTATTGCGGGACTTTTGTACTATCGCAATGCCGAAGACCCCAATGTATCCATGGAAGATCCTGTTCCTACTATTGTAGGTTCCAATCACCAGGCAGTGGTGGCTACCGGCCCTAACGGTGAGCCAATTACCCAGCCCACCACAACCCCCAAGGTGACCATCAAGACCGTGTCTCCTTTGGAGGGGCAGACTGTGGCAGTGTATGCTATGGATAGCCTGACCTATAACCAGACCACCCGGGATTGGCGTGTCCACAACGGTGTGGACATTGCTGCCGAGGCTGGGGCAAAGGTCTGTGCGGCTGCTGACGGTGAGGTGTATTCTGTCTATGATGACGATGCCATGGGTATGACCGTGGTGATCCGTCATGACGGCGGCTATACCACCCGTTACGCAAGCCTTGCGGAAACGGTCACCGTGAAGCCCGGTGAAAAAGTCACTGCCGGACAGGCAATCGGTGCTGTGGCCAATACCGCGTTGCTGGAAAGCGCGCTGGGCGACCACCTGCATTTTAGCGTCACCTGCGACAGCAAGCCTATGGATCCCGCCAAATTCCTGGAAATGAAGTAAAAAAAGGAATTGGGCCGGTGGGGCCAGGCCCTTTTTATTACAGATCAAAGTAGCGCATAGCGTTGCGGCAGCTGACACCCTCGATGATCTTCTTGAGGGAAGATTCCAGGTTGGGGTATTCGCCGTTTTCCACCCACTTGCCAACTAAGTTGCACAGGATCCGACGGAAATAATCGTGCCGTGCATAGCTGAGGAAGGAGCGGGAGTCGGTGAGCATACCGATGAAGTTGCCCAGCAATCCCAAGTTTGCCAGGGAGATCATCTGCTCTTCCATACCGGTCTTGTTGTCGTTGAACCACCAGGCAGAGCCGTGCTGGATCTTGCCGGGGATGCTTGCATCCTGGAAGCAGCCGATGAGAGAACCCAGCTGTGCGTTATCCACAGGGTTCAGAGAGTAGAGGATGGTCTGGGGCAGGCTGCCTGCCTCGTCCAAAGCGGACAAGAGCTTGGAGATGTTGCCGCCGCAGGTGTTCTGAGCGATGGCATCCACACCGGTATCAGGGCCCTGTGCCTTGAAGATCCGCTGATTGTTGTTGCGCAGGCAGGAGTAGTGCAGCTGCATGGTGATGTTCAGCCGGGTGTAGGCCTTGCCTAAGTGCAGAAGGATCACAGTCTGGAAGCCTTCCACTTCCTCGGTGGTGAGCTTTTCACCCTTCAGAGCCTTCTGATAAACGGCATCTGCCTGCTCGACGGTGTAATCCTGGAAAGGAACATAGTCCAAGCCGTGGTCACTGGCCTTGCAGCCCCGTGCGTGGAAGTATTCCACTCTTTCGACTAGAGCGTCCAGCACATCTGCCATAGTGGCAAGCTTTTCCTTGCCAACGGAGGCGGCCAGCTTTTCCATATATTCCTTCCAGCCGGCCTTGTGAATGTTCACAGCCTTGTCGGGACGGAAGGAGGGACCCACCACCACATCGAAAGTCTTGTCGGCAGCGATCTTCTCATGCCACTGCAGATCATCGATGGGATCGTCGGTGGTGCCGATGAAGGCCACATTTGCCTTTTTGATCAGACCCCGGGCGGACATCTCCGGGTCGTTTTGCAGCTTGTCATTGCAGATCTCCCAGATCCGGGGTGCGCTCTCGGTGGTGAGGGGCTCATATACGCCGAAGAACTGCTGCAGCTCTAAGTGGCACCAGTGGTACATAGGGTTGCCAATGGCCATTTCCAGAGCCTCAGCTAACTTCAGAAAACGCTCGTAGGGAGGTTTGTTGCCGGTGACATAGCTCTCGTCAATGCCATTAGAGCGCATCAGACGCCACTTGTAGTGGTCGCCGGCGAAAGAGCCGTCGGGGTTCTGACCGCCCAGCCATACTTCCACGATGTTGTTGAAACGGCGATCCTCATAGATCTCCTGGGGATTTAAGTGGCAGTGGTAGTCAACCAGGGGCATTTTTTCTGCATAGTCGTGGAACAGGTGCTTGGCGGTTTCGGTTTCCAGCAGGAAATCCTTATCCATAAATGCTTTCATAGTCATTCTCCTTGTTAGTTAAACTTGAGTAACCGGTGATTAAATCGGCAAGAGTGAGTGGCAAGAGATTTTAGTCCAAATTAAAGCTTGGGAAACGCAGGAATACTTTGTGTATTTCAAGTTTTCAAAGCTGAAAAGTTGGGCTAAAAGATCCGCCAATAACCGCAGTCGATTTATTCAGCGGTTACTTAAAAAGGGAGCGCGGATATATCGTTCGTGTGAGGTGGCAGTGGGGCGTGCATATACGCCGGATACCAATCCCAGCATTGCGTACAACGTAACGATGGAGGTAGCGCCGTAGCTGATAAAGGGCAGGGTCAGACCGATAACCGGGCCGACACCGGTACACATAGACACATTGATCAGCAACTGGAAAATAAGAGCGGCTGCAGCGCCGAAGCAGATCATCCGCCGGGCATAGTCCTGGCTGCGCAGGCCGACCCAAATGCACCGGGCAATGATGCAGGCAAGTAGCAGCAGTACCGCAATGCAGCCCACATAACCCAATTCTTCGCCGATGGTGGAGAAGATGAAGTCTGTGTGCTGACCGGTAAGAATACCGTTTTGGGTGCGGTGACCGCTGAACAGGCCCTGGCCGGTCATGCCGCCGCCGGTAAGAGACTTCAGCGACAGATTGGTATGCCACCGAACACCGGTACCGGATGGATCCAGCGCGGGGTTAAACAGAACTTCAATACGAAGCCGCTGATAATCGTCCAGGTTGGCCCAAACAACGGGGAACACCAAGGCAATACCACCGCCTGCCACGGCAAACCAAAGGTAGTTTACACCGCCAACAAAGGCCATGATCACAAAAATGAAAATAAAGATGGAGCACACTCCTAGGTCGCCGGAAAGGATAAAGCTGGTAACGAACAAAAGTCCTAAGTGGAATACCATGGTAAAGACAGATCGGAAAGAGGAGATCCGCTCCTTGTGGGCATTCATGACCGATGCCATAATGAGGATGTAGGAGATCTTGCAGATCTCAGCCACCTGGATGTTAAAGGGAACACCGGGAAATTTGACCCAGCTTCGGTTACCGCCGATTTCCTCGCCGAAGGGGATCAGCAAGGCCAGGATCAAAATATTAAATATAACCAGGATCAGCCGATGCTCCAGCCAAAATTCTGCATCCACGGTCGCCATAATGGCGAAGAAGAGAATGCCGATGCAGGCAGCGACGAGCTGCATACCGATATAACGGAAGGATTCCAGATAGCTGGTGGCGCTGGCAATCACCAGGCAGCCAAAGGCGGTGGTGATGATGCAAAGCAGCAGCAAGACCCAGTCACCCTTGCGGATAGCTTGGCCGATTTTTTGTAAATATTCTCGCATCGATGCACCTCCTTCGTGATATGTAGTATAACATTTCTGTTGCGAAATGTAAAGTTAAACAGTGCCGAAAACAGCTAAAAGTCCCAAGATTAAGGGAATGGATATCAAAATAGAAACGGAGTTGGCGCTGGCGGCCATAGCCGGGTCGCCGCCGGCCTTTACAGCCAAGGCAGTGGACACTGTACCCACAGGCGCCAAAACGGTAATGGCCAAAGCCTGCCGGATGGGCAGCTCAAAGGGCAGCAGGAAATAAAAAGCAGCCGCAGCAGCGAAGGATACAATATAGCGAATGACCAAAATGCTGCTGATTTCCTTGATCCGAGATTTCTCAATGTGGAAATCGAACATCAAACCGATCATAAACATGGCCAAAAACGCATTGGCATTGGATGCCGGGGTGACGAAAGTCACAACTTCCTCGGGGACCCGCAGCCCCACGATGCAGACAAGCAAAAGGATGATCTGGGTAAGGAAGGGCATGGATTTCAGCAGTGTTTTGCCGATGCTTTTTAAGTTCAGTCCCTTAGTGCCCTCCATAATATTCATGGAGATGGCATAGGTAGTGCCGTTGCACATCAGCGCATTGCCGGTATTGAACAGGCAGGTGCCCACCAGGCTGGCAGGACCTAAAAAGCTCTGCACAAAGGGCAGGGCGAAAGTGCCGATGTTGTAGCCGGTGACACAGTTGAGCCAGACGGCCCGGCTGGGACGCTCATAGCCCCGGCTTGCGAACCAGGCGATCAGCAGCATCAGCCAGTTCATAGCAAAGCCCAATAATACCACCAATAGCAAAGATGTATCCGGTGGATATTTGGAAAAGCTCACGATGTTGGCGCAGGGCAGGGTGATGTTCAGCACGATTTTAGACAGGATCTTAAAATCGGTCTTGCCGAAAAGCCCCTTGCGCTTGAGAAGATAGCCCAGCGCGATCAAGCATATAAACGAAGCGGATTTTAGCAGAATTTCAGCCATAGGAAACCTCTATATGTAAAATGAAGGCAGGCGTGCCGGGTCGGCACGCCTGAAAAACCGGTTATGCCAAGTAAATTGCTTTGCAGGCAAGCATGGTCATATAGCAGTCCAGCTTGCTCACCAGCTCCATAGGTGCGTGCATACTGAGGACAGGCACGCCTGCGTCCACAGTAACAATGTTCCGGTTTGCCATATAGGCAGCCACCGTACCGCCGCCGCCCTGGTCCACCTTGCCCAATGTGGCGATCTGCCACTTCACACCGGCCTTGTCCAAAGTAGAGCGGACGTGACCCATAGCCTCGGCGGAGGCATCGGATGCGCCGGCCTTGCCACGGGAGCCGGTGTACTTCAAAATGGCAATGCCGTAGTTTAACTTGCAGTTATTCCGCTTGTCGGAAACCTCGGCAAAATTAGGGTCAAAGGCATTGGAAACGTCAGCGGACAGGCAGAAGGAATTGGCAAGGCACTGCCGCAGATTCACGCCCTGGGCCTGGCAGAGCATTTCCATAAAATACTCGAAAGCATCGCTCTGCATACCGGTCACGCCCACAGAGCCGATCTCTTCCTTGTCAGCCAAAATGCATACAGCGGTGTGCTTGGGGGTGCCGATAGCAAAAAGAGAGTAAAGCTCTGCAAAGGCGCAGACCCGGTCATCGTGACCGTAAGCGCCCAAAAGGCTGCGGTCAAAGCCTACCTCACGGCATTTGCCGGCGGGCAGGACGCACAGCTCAGCGGACAGGAAATCCTCTTCCACAAGGCCGTACTTTTCGTTCAGCAGCTTCATAATGTGCAGCTTTACCAGGTCGCTGCCCTCGCCCTGGAGGGGCTCAGAACCCAAGATCACATTCAGCTGCTCTCCTTCAATGACCTTGGCTGCGGTCTTCTGCAGCTGGTCAGCGGACAGATGGATCAGCAGGTCGGAGATATAGAAAATAGGATCACTTTCATCTTCGCCCACAGTGACGGATACCACAGAGCCGTCCTTGCGGTATACAACACCGTGGATAGCCAGGGGAATGGTGGCCCACTGATACTTCTTTACGCCGCCGTAGTAATGGGTCTTGAAATAGGCAATTTCTGCATCTTCATAAAGGGGATTGGGCTTTAAGTCCAGGCGGGGAGAGTCTACATGGGCGGCGCAGATATTCGCGCCCTCGGCCAGGCTTTCGCTGCCCACAACAGCTAAGATAATGCTCTTATTCCGGTTGTTGAAATACACCTTGTCGCCGGCTTTCACTTCCTTGCCGGGCACCATTTCCGTAAAGCCGTTTGCCTTCGCGGTCTCCACAGCCCAGGCAGTAGCCTCCCGCTCCATTTTGCAGGTGTCCATAAAGGCTCTGTAGCGGGCGCAGTAGCTTTCCATTTCAGAGCGCTGGGTATCGGTCAATTGGGCATAGCCGTTTTGCGTTTCATTCAGCAGAGATTTCTTCAGTTCTTCCATCACAATTCTCCTTCAAGCCTTTTTCTTTATTATAGACAGCTTATCAAAAAAGGCAAAACATTTTTCTTGGAAATTGCTGGCTGTGCCATTGTTTTCCAGAATGTGATCGCAGTTCTCCCGGAACCAGGATTCCGGCTTTTGGGCGTTGATGCGAAGCTTTGCCTGCTCCGGGGTGATATTATCCCGAACAGTGAGCCGGGCAATACGATCTTCCAAAGGCGCAGTAACAGCTACAGTGGCATCGCAAAGCGCAGCCAAGCCGCCCTCAAACAGACCGATGGCATCGATAGCCACAGGCACAGACGCCACATCCAAACGCCGCAGCACTTCAGCTTTGACAGCGCCGTGGGTGATGGTGTTCAAATCTGCCAAAGCCGCCGGGTCAGAAAAGACGATCGCGCCTAACTTTTTGCGGTTTAATTCACCCGCTTCTACGCAGCCGGGGAAACGGTCTTCAATGGAGTGCAGCAAAGAAGCATCGTTTTTCAGCAATTCGTGATAAATGGCATCGCAGTCCATGACCACGCCGCCGATGGCTTCAAAAGCTTTCAGC
Organism: Faecousia sp.; assembly: GCA_045580345.1. GTDB lineage: Bacteria > Bacillota > Clostridia > Oscillospirales > Oscillospiraceae > Faecousia. The sequence goes on along the minus strand of JAZNNO010000026.1, from coordinate 26,257 downwards.
AAAGTGGTCTTGCCGCAGCCAGTGCCACCGGTGATGCCCAAAACAAACCGCTCTGCATTTACCCGGTGGAATCCCGCTGCCTTCAAAAGCCGGTTCTGCACAGCCATTGCTTTGCCGCTACCTGCAGGACAGCGGGCAAACACTGTGCCGATGCTGGGGTCATCCAGCTCCCGCAAAGCGGCGAAGAGCCCTGCAAGCAAAGTGTCCGTGTCGGCTTCTTTACCATAGGACAGGGGCGCAAAATCGGAGAAAGCCTGCAATTCTTCTTCAAAGCACAGAACCCGGTTGTTGGGGCTAAAGTGCTTTCCTATGTACCGGGAAGCAGCTTCTGTAGAGCCGTCCACGATGATGACGGAGCATTCCGGGGCGTAGTGCCGGTACTTCATACCCGGCGCTTTTACAACGGTATCCTTGTCAATAGAGCCGGTGACGGCCTTATCTATGACGATCTCACCCACGATTTGTGCCATTGCCTCAACGGTAATGCCGCCGGGCCGCAGCAGTCGGGGTTTCTCGTCGGTCAGATCAAGAATGGTGGATTCCACGCCCACCCGGCAAGGGCCGCCGTCCACGATCAGGGGGATATTCCCGTTGTGATCGTGATAAACATGCTCCGCTGTGGTGGTGGAGGGCTTGCCGGAGAGGTTCGCCGAGGGGGCGGCAACAGGCACGCCGGCCTTGCGGATAATCTCTCTTGTGATCTCACAATCCGGGCAGCGGACAGCTACCGTGGGAAGACCGGCTGTAGTGCATTTGGGAACAATATCCTTAGCGGGCAGCACCATGGTCAGCGGACCGGGCCAAAATGTTTCCGCCAATGCCCAGGCACTTTCCGGAATGCTGTGGCAGAATTTTTCCATGTCTTTGGCATCAGCAATATGGAGGATCAGAGGATTGTCCTGGGGACGACCCTTGGCTTTGAAGATCTTGGCAACGGCATCGGGATTCAATCCGTCAGCGCCCAAGCCGTAAACAGTTTCCGTGGGAATTGCCACCAATTCGCCACTAACCAAAAGCTCAGCAGCGGCGCTGACTACCTGCTTATCATCGGCGCAAAGAATCTTGGTATGCATAGTCTGTCCTCCTTTCAAAATGTCTTATATATTTTACTGTATTTGTTGCCAAAATGCAACAGTTTGCAAAAAAGAGACCGCCCATTGGGCGGTCTCTTTAAGGTGAAATTACACGGTGGGCTGATTTGCAGCTTCGATGATCTGGACGAACTTCTCGGGGACCAGGGAAGCGCCACCGATGAGGCCGCCGTCGATGTCGGGCTGAGCCAGCAGCTCGTAAGCGTTCTTCTCGTTCATGCTGCCGCCGTACAGGATGGAGATGGCGCGGGCGTTCTTGGAAGCGTACAGCTTGCGAACCACAGCGCGGATGTTCTCACAAACCTCCTGTGCCTGCTCGGGAGTAGCGGTCAGGCCGGTGCCGATAGCCCAGATGGGCTCGTAGGCGATGACTACCTTGCGGATCTTGTCCTCGGAAACGCCCTTCAGAGCCAGCTTGATCTGCATAGCGATATGCTCGGTGGTAACACCGTTCTCTCTCTGCTCCAGGGTCTCACCGCAGCATACGATGGGGGTCAGACCGGCTTCCAGAGCAGCCAAAACCTTAGCGTTAACAGTAGCGTCGGTCTCGCCGAACATCTCACGGCGCTCGGAGTGGCCGATGATCACGTACTTACAGCCGGCATCCACCAGCATATTGGTAGCCAGCTCGCCGGTATAAGCGCCCTTAGCCTCGAAGTGGCAGTTCTCAGCGCCGATGCCCACGCGGGTCTCACGCATAGCGCGGACAGCAGCGGGAATGCAAATAGCGGGAACGCACAGAGCGACATCGCACCAACGACCCTTGGGCATGATCGCCTTCAGCTGTGTCATAAACTCCTTGGTCTCGGAGGGGGTCTTGTTCATCTTCCAGTTACCGGCAATGACGGTCTTACGATACTTTCTGTTCATTTCTTATTCTCCTTCTTATATGTGCATCGAAATTCGATGTAATTTACAAAGTTATAAAATATGTAGGGTGGATACACGGGCGATGTAGTAGCGGGGGTAAGACCCCCGCCCTACATTATAAATTCAAGGGATTATTTGTCCTGCAAGCAGGCGATGCCAGGGAGCTCCAGGCCTTCCAAGAACTCCAGGGAAGCGCCGCCGCCGGTGGAGATGTGGGTGATCTGAGAAGCGAAGCCCAACTGCTCGCAAGCGGCAGCAGAGTCACCGCCGCCGACGATGGTCACAGCGTCGCTGTCAGCCAGTGCCTGAGCAACAGCAATGGTGCCCTTTGCCAGGGTGGGGTTCTCGAACACGCCCATGGGGCCGTTCCAAACAACGGTCTTGGCAGCCTTAGCGGCAGCAGCGAACTCAGCGCAAGCCTTGGGGCCGATGTCCAGACCCATCTGATCAGCGGGGATAGCGGTGCAATCCACATAGTCAACAGCGATCTCAGCATCGATGGGGGAGGGGAAGGAAGCGGCAACAGCAGTATCAACAGGCAGCAGCAGCTTTACGCCCTTAGCTTCAGCCTTAGCCATCATTTCCTTGCAGTAGTCTAACTTTTCGTTGTCAACCAGGCTCTTGCCAACGGTGTAGCCCTGAGCAGCCAGGAAGGTGTAAGCCATACCGCCGCCGATGATCAGAGTGTCGACCTTCTCCAGCAGGTTATTGATAACATTCAGCTTGTCGGAAACCTTAGCGCCGCCCAGGATAGCCACGAAGGGACGCTCGGGGTTGGCCAAAGCCTTGCCCATGATGGAAACTTCCTTCTGAACCAGGTAGCCGGAAACAGCGGGCAGGTAGTCTGCTACGCCGGCAGTGGAGGAGTGAGCGCGGTGAGCGGTACCGAAAGCATCGTTGACAAAGATATCAGCCATAGAAGCCAGATCCTTGCTCAGCTCGGGATCGTTCTTGGTCTCGCCCTTGATGTAACGGGTGTTTTCCAGCAGCATCACATCGCCCTCTTTCAGAGCAGCAGCCTTAGCCTTTGCATCCTCACCGGCAACATCAGCAGCCATAATGACTTCCTTACCCAGCAGCTCGCTCAGACGGTCAGCGACCACCTTCAGGCTCAGCTCGGGCTTCCACTCACCCTTGGGCTTACCCATGTGGGAGCACAGGATCACCTTGGCACCCTTCTTGACCAGGTACTCGATGGTGGGCATAGCGGCAACGATACGCTTGTCGGAAGTGATCTTGCCGTCCTTGGTGGGTACGTTGAAGTCGCAGCGGCACAGAACGCGCTTGCCGGCTACTTCAATGTCTTCGATGGACTTCTTGTTGTAGTTCATTGTTCATTCCTCCGTAATGTATTTGCATTGTTTAGATTTTCATTTTGCCAAAGTCCTGCAATCCTGGGAAATCCAATTGCCGCAGGGCTTCAAAAACGGTGATAGCCACCGCATTGCTTAAGTTCAGACTGCGAGCTTCTGCCCGCATAGGGATGCGCACACACGCATCAAAGTGGGAATCCAGGAAATCCTCCGGCAGGCCCTTGGTCTCCTTGCCGAAGAACAGGTAGCACCCATCCTCAAACTTAGCCTCAGTATAGCACCGGGGAGCTTTTGTAGAAAGACACCACATTTGGCGGACATCATTCTTTGCAAAGAAGTCCTCCAAATTCTCATAATCCCGGACATTTACCAAATTCCAGTAGTCAAGACCAGCCCGCTTTACGGCTTTTTCGGAAATGTCAAAGCCCAAAGGACGGATCAAGTGGAGATTGCAGCCGGTGGCAGCGCAGGTGCGGGCGATATTGCCGCAGTTTTGCGGAATTTCCGGTTCTACCAGAACGATATTCAGCATTCTGATCACCTCGGATTCGTCACTTTTGCTGCCTGATGGCGCGTGCCCAACTATTGTATGACAAAACTCCCACAAAATCAATGGAAAAAATGCAAAAATTTCAACTTTTCATAGTATTCACATAAAAAATTTTTCGAGATGGGCAAATTTGTGGAAAATGTGTATATAAAATAAAATCCCATACCATAGTCATTGACATTTGCGGGTTTTTGTGAGAAAATAAGCTATCAAATTGAACAATAAGGGGACTTTTAATATGATGCAATCCAGAACCCATACCTGCGGAGAGCTTCGCCTGTGTAATGCCGGTGAGAATGTAACCATCGTCGGCTGGATGGAGAATGTCCGTGAGGTTGGCGCAAATTTTGCCTTTGTGGTGCTCCGTGACTTCTACGGCACTACCCAGGTGGTCGTTGAGACCGAAGAAATGATGAAGGCCATCAAGGGCCTTAACAAGGAAACTACCATTTCCGTCACCGGTACTGTCCGGGAGCGTGAGAGCAAGAACCCCAAGCAGGCCACCGGTGAGATCGAGGTGGTTCCCACCGCTATCAAGGTGCTGGGCAAATGTGTTCACAACAGCCTGCCCTTTGAGATCAATAAGAGTAAGGATGCAGACGAGAATGTGCGCCTCAAGTACCGCTATTTGGATCTGCGTAACCCTGCTGTGAAGCAGAACATCATCCTGCGCTGCCAGGTGGTGGCTGATATCCGCCGCCGTATGACCGAGAAGGGCTTCTTGGAGATCACCACTCCCATTCTGACGGCTTCTTCTCCCGAGGGCGCCCGTGACTATTTGGTACCTGCCCGGAACCACCCCGGCAAGTTCTATGCGCTGCCCCAGGCACCCCAGCAGTTCAAGCAGCTGCTGATGACCTCCGGCTTTGATAAGTATTTCCAGATAGCACCCTGCTTCCGTGACGAGGATGCCCGTGCTGACCGTACCCCCGGTGAGTTCTATCAGCTGGATATGGAAATGGCCTTTGCCACCCAGGAGGATGTGCTGTCCACTTTGGAAGAGGTGCTGGGCCCTGTGTTCCAAAACTTCGGTAAGTATGACCGGGTCTCTCCCTGGCCCTGGCGCCACATTCCCTTTAACGAGGCCATGGAGCGCTACGGCTCTGACAAGCCCGACCTGCGTATCGACCTGGAGGTCCAGGACATTACCGCAGAGGTCCAGGGCTGTGAATTCGGTCCTTTCCAGAATGCTACTGTTAAGGCCGTGGCTGTGGACAACTTTGCCGAAGGCCGTAAGTGGATCGATAAGCTCTTAAACGATGTGGAAGTGCAGACCGGCAACAAGGCCTGCTGGGTGAAGGTGGACGAGAATGGCCAGCTCACCGGCGGCGTTTCCAAGTTCCTCACCGACTACACCGCAGTGCTCACTGAAAAGCTGAAATTGAAGCCCGGTTCATTCGTCTGTATGGCAGCCGGTAAGAAGACCGCCGCACAGAAGACCGCCGGCGTGATCCGTACCATGATGGGTCGCCGCATCCCCGGCCACTTCGACGAGGATCAGTACGCAATGTGCTGGATCGTGGACTTCCCCATGTATGAGATGGGCGAGGAGTCCGGCGAGCTGGAATTCTGCCACAATCCCTTCTCCATGCCCCAGGGCGGTATGGAGACCCTGCTGGCTGCCGAGGGCGACCAGGAGAAACTGCTGGCTATCAATGCCAACCAGTATGACCTGGTGGTCAACGGCTATGAATCCGCCTCCGGCGCTGTCCGTAACCACGATCCCGAGATCATGGTCAAGGCCTTCCAGATGGTGGGCCTGGGCGAAGAGGATGTGAAGGCTAAGTTCCCTGCAATGTACAATGCCTTCACCTACGGCGCACCTCCCCACGCAGGCGCAGCCCCCGGCATCGACCGTATCGTGATGCTGCTGTGCGGCGAGGAGAGCATCCGCGAGGTCATCACCTTCCCCATGAACAAGAATGCCCAGGATATTATGATGGATGCACCCACCACTGTTTCTCAGAAGCAGCTTGACGATGTCCACATCCTCATCAACGAATCTCATCTGCAATAAAAACAAACCCGGCTCCATTGAGCCGGGTTTTTCATTGTCAATTTTCTAAAAGATCAGCAGAGAACAGATGTACTTTTTCCGCGCCGTTGGTGGCAAGCCACTTTGCTGTGATCTCTTTTGCCTGTATATGCAGCGGCACCTTAACCAAGCTGAGATAATTGTTCTCGATACGGGCAACCTCTTTCCCGTCAGCGTATACAATAAAATCCTTTACGATGGTTGCAGCAACACGAACCGGTGCAAAATCCTTTCCGGTATGAAGCTTCATTGCAAACAAACGCATTTTCCAGTTGTCAGATATGGACAAACGGGAGAAATCCGGGTCGAATTGCAGGCGCAGGGATGCGATTTTTTGCGGCTGGTCAAAGCTTAGCTGCAAAGTGTCTCCCAATTCTTGCCAGATTCCGTTTTCGTCACCCTCCACGCGGGGGCGCTCCAGTCCGTTCAGCAGCCGCTGCCGGTCATCTTCCGGTATATTCAGCTTTGCCCGTTTTGTCAGCTGGGAGATCTCTCTGGGTATATGGGGAAGGAATGCACCGTCATCCATCAGCCGTTTTTGTACAGTTTTGTAGTGCTGCAATACAGCGTCCTTGGGAGAAATACCCTTTTCCAGTGCCAGCGCCGCGGCAGTGCCTGCGGCCTGTCCGATCACCGCGCAGGTGGCCATGACCCGGGTGGAAGAAAGCGCAGTGTGGGTGACACTGATATTTCTGCCGGCGAACATCAAATTGTCCACATTCTTGGAGCACAGGCAGCGCAGAGGGATTCCGTAAGGCTCTTTTACCGGGATCACGATGGAGGAAAACTGCTTATCGCCACCGCGCCGCATTCCGTAGGGATTGTGGTCGTCCAAGGGCCAGCCGCCATAGGCGATCTCATCGTCAAAATGCCCACCGGAAACCACATCCTGTTCGGTCATCACATAAAGACCGATGTAGCGCCGGCTTTCCCGCTTTCCGGGAAGGAAGCCTACCCAATCCAGATCCCAGTTTTCCATACCGTGATCACCCTGGTTTTTGATATGATCCCATACGCCGTAGATGGCCGCCAACAGCTCATCCCGTACCTGCTCAGTGTCGTGAATGCTGTCGAGCTCACCGCCCAGTTCGACCCACCAAAGATTTGCGCCGCTGGTTTCGATCTTGTGATCTCTCACCGCCGCATGTACACTTTCACCCACATCACCGGCAAAACAGCTGTCATCCGGGTAAATATTGGCAAAGTCCGGCCGCACGAATTTGACCGGGTGATCCAATTCCCGGGCTGCCAGGATGATCGACATACCCATGGTGCGGCTGTCTGCTTTTTCCCGGGCAAGGCTCTCACCGTATTCGGCGGTGGCTTCTCTGCCGTGGGTGTACTGAGCCCCGACCAGAGGCGCCAAAATGCTGTCGCCGGAGCAATCCATAAAGATGCTTGCTTTCACGGTAAAATATGTATAAGTGGTCAATTGCCAGCCGGTGATTTGCCGGATATGTCCGTTTTCTGCTTTGGCATCCAAGCAGCTGGTGTTAAGGAGCATCGTGATGTTTTCGTTTTCCCGGAGCATTCCGTAAAGCGTAGCATCGAACAGAGAATGCACCAGGGTGGGATTGCCGTGGATGTTGCGCTCTTCCAGTTCTTTCAAAAGCCCGGATTCTTTGTTGAAAACGCCTTTTGCGCCCCGGACCCACATACGGATCTCGGAAGAGGCATTGCCGCCCAGCATTGGCCGGTCTTGCATCAGGACGACCTTGGCGCCGTGTCTTGCAGCAGCAAGTGCGGCAAAGGAACCGGAAAGACCGCCACCAATTACGCAAAGGTCACAATTTAATGTTTTTTTCAATAGCCCGTTTGGTTGCATAAGCAGTTCCTCCTGTGAATTTTGTAGTATATACAACAGAATAGCACCTGCTGTTGACAAACACAATGGAGAGATTTATAATTTTTTTATAAAAAATTACAGTAGGTGGTCGCTTTGAAAGATTGTGTGCTATTTTACAACATGAGGGAAAACTGGGACACGTTTCAATTGGAATCCGGCGTGCGGACTTGGGGGATCTTGATGCTTACAACAGCGGGACGGTATACCCTGGAATTGCCGGAAACCGGGCAGAGATATACCGTTTTGCCCAATATGATCTCTTATATTCCCCCCAATACCCAGTTTATCCGCAAGATCCAGGAGCCTATCGATTTCCACCAATTCCATATTCGGTGCGAAGAACACCCCGTTACAGCCAAGTTGCGCCCGGGCATTTTGACGATTCCAAAGGAACAGGTGGCTGCCATTGCCAGGAGTTTGCATTGCGTAAAAACGGCGGCGGATCAGACAGATATGCTTCGGCATATTGCAGAGCATATCCTTGCGGAAAACTATTTGTTTTCCATGAAAACCGCAGATTCGGCCTATAGCGGGGATATTGTCCGGGTGCTGGAGTATATGCAAACCCATTTGGCGGAGCCGGTGAAAATGGAAGTGTTGGCAGAAATCGCGGGATTAAGCACCACAGGACTGATTTGGAAATTCTGCCGTCAGCTCAACACTACGCCCAAACAGTATTTTATAGGCTTGCGAATGCAGCAGGCCAAGCAGCTTCTGCTGGAAAGTGATTTGACCGTAACGCAAATTGCTGAAAAATGCGGATATAGCGATGTGTACTATTTTTCCAATGCCTTCCGCCGGCATACAGGCATCAATCCCACCGCATTCCGAAAATCCCCAAAGGCTTGACCTATACAGAAAAACACGGCTGCACCAATTCGGTACAGCCGTGTTTTTATTTTTCTTTCAGTACTTTGGTGTAACCCTCGCCGTACTGCACACACCGGGAGATCCGGCTCAAGGTGGCGGAGGAGATATCTGTCTCGGCAATGACCTGATTGTAGGTCTTGCCCTCCATCAGCAGCTTTGCGGCATAGAGTCGCTCAGCCATTTTCTCCACTTCCTTCTTGGTGCAAAGATCCTCAAAAAGCAGCTCGCATTCCTCAGCCGAATCCAAGTCGGCTATAATGCGGTACAGCGTAGCGATTTTTTCATTCTTTCCCATAGAGCCTCCTGCTTAGAAGCTCTCCCGGAATCCGTGGAGGAATGCACGGGTCTTTTCGCTCTTGGGGTTGTCAAAGACCTCCTCGGGCGTGCCGATCTCTTCAATGACACCGTCGGCCATATAGATGATCACATCGGCAACGCTCCGGGCAAAGTCCATCTCGTGGGTGACCACGATCATGGTGCTGTCCTCACCCTTCAGACTGCGGATAACACGCAGCACTTCGCCGGTCAGCTCCGGATCCAGCGCGCTGGTGGGCTCGTCGAAGCAGAGGATCTCCGGATGCATAGCCAGCGCCCGGGCGATGGCCACCCGCTGCTGCTGACCGCCGGAGAGCTGACAGGGATAGCTTTCCAACTTGTCCGCCAGGCCTACCTGAGTAAGCAGTTTCTTGCCCAATTCATCCAACTCTTCGGCTGTGCCTTTGTTCAGCAGGCTGGGAGCCAGGGTGACATTCTGCAGCACATTGTATTGGGGGAACAGATTGAAATTTTGGAAAACCAAGCCGAAATGCAGTCGATTCTCCCGGATCTGATCGTCGGTGTACTTGGTGCCGGCAGAGAACAAAGTCTTGCCGTTTACGGTGATCTCACCGGAATCCGGGGTCTCCAAAAAGTTCAGACACCGCAAAAGCGTAGTTTTGCCGCTGCCGGAAGAACCGATAATGGCCAAAACCTGTCCCTTTTCCAAAGAAAAGCTGACATCCTTCAAAACCTTGGTTTTGCCGAAATCTTTTTTGATATTTTTAACTTCCAGTATCATATTAACTCCTGAAATAGCTGAGCTTCTTTTCCCATTTGCCAAGCAGTATGGTCAAAACACCAACGAAGATCAAATAGAAGGCGCCGGTGTAGAACAGAGGCCAAATGAGAGCCTTGGTAGCAGCCAGTTCGTTTGCCTGCTTGATGATCTCGCTGACAGCGATACAGTTGGCCAAAGCGGTATCTTTGATGAGAGTGATGATTTCGTTGGACATAGGGGGTACGATCCTCTGAATCACCTGTTTCAAGACAACCTTGCGGAAGACCTGCTTTTTGGTCATACCCAGCACATAGCCTGCCTCGTATTGGCCCTTGGAAATGCTTTCGATACCGCCCCGATAGATCTCAGAGAAGTAGCAGGCGTAGTTCAGGACAAAGGCGATCATAACAGCGATGACCCGGCCTGCGTCCAAAATGCCAAATTCGAGGAAAAAGTAAGTATCGATCTTGGCAAACAGCGGGAACTCAAATAAAAGACCCGGCACAAAGTAGATGATGAAGATCTGCAGCATCAGGGGAACACCCCGGACGATCCAGACGATCACCTTTGCAATGGCTTTCACTGGCTTGAAACGGCTCATGGAACAAAAGGCTATAGGAAGACCAAGCGGTGCGCCGCAAAGCAGCGTCACCGCAAAGATCAACAGAGATATTTTGAAGCCGTCAAGCAGGAAAGCAGTAACTTCCCAAAATGACATATGGTATCTCCTGTGGGATTATGAGATTACTTCTTCTGGTCGGAGAAGTCCTTGATGGCGGTGTTGGCAACACCGTACTTGTCAGCCAGAGCGGAAATGGTGCCGTCCTTGGCCAGAGCATCCAGCTGCTCGTTGACCTTAGCGGTCAGCTCGCTGTTCTTCTTGAAGCCGATGGCGTAGTACTCAACCTCGCTGTCCAGACCTTCAACGATCTCCAGGTCAGCGTAGTCGCCCTGACCGCAGTAGCTCTTTGCCAGCTGTGCGTCCAAAATTGCGAAGTTAGCAGTACCGGACTTGACTTCCAGCAGGCACTTGGTCTGCACATCGAAGCCCTTGATAACAGCGTCCTTGAAGGTGTCCTTGCCGTAGGTTTCGCCAGCGGAACCGGTCTCAGCGGCACCCAGCTTGCCCTTCAGATCAGCAGCGGTCTTGATGCCGGAATCCTTCTTGGCAACGACGACCTGACGGTTTTCCATGTAGTTGTAGGAGAAGTCAACCTTATCAGCGCGGGCAATGCCGTCGTCATCGGCGGTGTTGCAGGTGAAGCCGTTCCAGATGCAGTCGATGGAGCCGGAGTTCACTTCAGTGTACTTAGCCTTCCAGTCGATCTCCTTGAAGATGACCTTGTAGCCCAGGTTTGCGAAAACCTTCTCAGCCAGCTCGGTATCGAAGCCGATCAGCTTACCGGACTCGTCCTTGTAGTTCATGGGCTCGTAGATGGTGTAACCGACGGTAACGGTCTTGTCTGCGGGCTTAGCAGCTTCGGTAGCCTCGGTGCCTTCGGTAGCTTCGGGAGCCTTGGTGGCAGTGGTGTCGGTCTTGTCAGCGGTGGGGTCATCGGTCTTGGGCTGGCAGCCGGCGAACATAGCGGCCATCATCACAACGGCCAAAATCAGTGCTAAAAACTTTTTCATAATAATCGTTCCTTTCTGATTGTGGAGGGGATTCCCTCCGTTGGTTGATGGCTGTATTATACTTCACCAAATTAAAGTTGTAAAGTGTTTTTTGCGTTTTTTTCCAACTTTGGCACTGTGCACAAAAGAATGGCTGATTTGCTGCTTTAGTTAGGTAAAGTGCTGTGAGATTCCACAAGTTTTTTGAGAAATGCACATATTTTCCTGCATTTGGGAAATACTCACAGCAAAGGTGGTGAACAGATGGAAACATTCTTCTGTACGACGAAGATCATTTCCGGCCACGGCGCGATCCGGGAATTGAAGCAACTAAAGAGCCAGCGGCTTTTGGTGGTGGCTGCGCCTTTTTTTAAGGATACAGATGTTCCCCGCAGGATCCAGGATGCCGCCGGAGCAGACAGCGTGGCCTATTTCTATGAGGTAAAGGGAGAGCCTTCCGTGGAGCTGGCAGCAGAGGGAACGGCATTAGTACAGAAATTTGCGCCGGATACGGTGGTGGCCTTGGGTGGCGGCAGTGTGATGGACTGCGCCAAGGCAATGATCTACTTTGCCGGCAAGCCCATTCCCCTGGTGGCGATACCCACGACCTCCGGCTCCGGTTCGGAGGTGACGGATTTTTCGGTATTGTCCCATAACGGCAGTAAGCATCCCCTTGTGGATAAAGCCCTGCTGCCGGCAATGGCTATTTTGGACGGGGATCTGCTGCACACTTTGCCCAAAAGCATCATTGCCGATGCAGGCTACGATGTGGTCGCCCACGCCCTGGAAAGTTATGTAGCCGCCGGGGCGGGCGCAATGTCAAAATCTCTGGCCCGGGATGCTTTCGTCACAGCGCTGGAAAAACTGCCTGCCTCTTACCGGGGTGATACCGGGGTGCGGCAGGATATCCACTTGGCGGCTACCATGGCAGGTGTTGCCTTTTCTCAATCGGGGCTGGGGCTGTGTCACGCGATCGCCCATATTTTGGGCGGACGGTTCCACATTGCTCACGGAAGACTCAATGCCATACTTCTGCCTGCGGTGGTGGAGCATAATACCGCTGCCTACGGCGTATACGCAGAGCTTGCCCGGGGCGCAGGCTTGGGTGGTACGGCGGATACCATAGCGGTGCGAAATTTACGCAATGCCCTTTTGCGGCTGCGAAAAGAGCTGCAGCTGCCCCAAACTCTTGCCCAAGCCGGGATATCTCCCCGGGAGGTTGTGGCGCAGACCGCGGAAATTGTGAAAGCGGCACTGGAAGACCCCTGCTGCAAAACCAATCCCGTACCGCCTACGGAAGCCCTTGTGCGGAAGATCCTTTCTCAGGTGACGGGTATTGGGTAAGCTGATCAGTGTGGGGCTGGATGTGGGTACTACCACCACCCAGCTGATTCTATCGGAGCTTACGGTGGAAAACCGGGGCAATGCCTTTTCTGTACCCCAAATGGTCATTGGCCAGCGGGAAATCCGCTACCAAAGTCCTGTGATCTTCACACCCCTTATCTCCGGGGAACTGGTGGACGGGCAGCGGATTGCAGACTGGGTGGAGGAGCAGTATCGCGCCGCCGGAATCACAAAAGCCCAGGTGGACACCGGAGCTGTGATCATCACCGGAGAAACTTCCCGGAAGGAAAATGCCAAAGAGGTACTAAACCATTTAGCCGGCTTTGCCGGAGATTTTGTGGTGGCCACCGCCGGCCCGGATTTGGAGAGCGTGCTGTCTGCCAAAGGGGCAGGAGCTACGGAGTATTCTGCCAAAACAGGCAAGACGGTTTTGCATATGGATATCGGCGGGGGAACCAGCAATCTTTCCTTTATTGAAAATGGAAAAATCATTCGTACCGGCTGTCTGAATGTGGGCGGGCGGCTGGTGAAATTGGATGAATCCGGGAAAGTGACCTATCTTTCTCCGGTGCTTGCAGGTCTTACAGATTTGCGTTTGGGGGATATCCCTACCGAGAGCCAATTGAGGACAATAACAGACAAACTGGTAAAAGCTTTACAGATGGCTGCAGGGCTGATACCCCCCACGGACCTGCTGGAAAAGCTCACCACCAAAGAAAATGCAGGTCATTGGACGCCGGAAAGACCGGAAGTCATCTCCTTTTCCGGGGGCGTTGCCGATTGCATCGAGAAAGACGCAAGCCCCTTTGCCTATGGGGATATTGGTGTTCTTTTGGGAAGAGCGATTCAGGAAAGCTCCCTTTGCCAAAACTACCGCTTAGGAGAGCAGACAATCCGGGCTACAGTGATCGGCGCAGGCTGCCACAGCACCCGGCTTTCCGGCTCTACGGTGTTTTACGCGGATGTGGCCCTTCCCAAAAAGAATCTGCCTGTGGCGGTGCTGACACAGCCCATTACCCCCGAAACAGTGGAAGCCGCCTATGCAGGCCAGGATGCGGAAAACATTGTGTTGGCGATCCCCGGCAATCTTTCACTGAATTATGAAGAAATCAAGGCACTGGCTAAAACTTTGCTTGCTGGCAGCCGGGGAGAGCTTTTGGTGTGCTTGGAGGTGGATATGGCGAAGGCATTGGGTCATTGCATCCGATTGGCAGAGCCTAACCGCCCTTGCCTGTGTATCGATGGGTTGCAGCTGGAAAATGAGAGCTTTTTGGATATTGGCAGTCCGGTTGGCCCGGCGCTGCCTGTGGTGATCAAAACACTTGTATTGTCAACGGAGGGAAAAAGTGGAACTGGATAGGGATTTGCAGGCGCGCCAGCAGGCCAGGGAACTGGCTCGACAGGCGGAGCAGGCGCAAAAGATATTGGCCCAAATGCCCCAGGAAAAGCTGAATGCTATCGTCCAGGCTGTAGCTGATGCTTTTGCAAAGGCAGCACCGGAACTGGCAGAGCTTGCTGTGCGGGAAACGGGCTTCGGCAATGTGGCCGATAAAATCACAAAAAATGAATTTGCCTCCAAGCGGGTGCTGGAGGCGATCCGGAATATGACCTGCGTGGGGGTATTAAAGGAAAAACCGGAGGAAAAACTATGGGAGATCGGTGTGCCCATGGGGGTGATCGCTGCCATCGTGCCCAGTACCAACCCTACCTCCACCGTGTGCTATAAAGCACTCATCGCCATTAAGTCCGGTAATACCATCATCTTTTCTCCCCACCCCAAGGCTATTGCCTGTACCATGCGGGCGGCGGATATCGTAACCAAGGCCGCAGAGGCTGCCGGCGCGCCCAAGGGAACGGTGGGCTGTTTGAGCATCCCCTCTATGGCCGGGTGCAAGGAACTGATGGAAGCGCCGGAAACCAGGCTGATCTTGGCAACCGGCGGCCCGGCAATGGTGAAGGCGGCTTATTCTTCCGGCAAGCCTGCCATCGGTGTGGGCGCAGGTAACGGCCCGGTGTATATCCACCATTCTGCGGATGTGGAAAAGGCACTAAGCTGTATTCTCCGATCCAAGACCTTTGACTACGGTACTGTCTGTGCATCGGAGCAGAGCATCATTGTGGAAGCGCCTATGGAGAGTGCGGTAAAGGAAAAGGCATCCAAGATGGGCTTTTTCTTTATGGATAAGGAACAGGCGGGGAAGCTTGCCAAGCTCTTGTTTAAGCCCAACGGAACATTGAACCCGGAGATCGTGGGAAAGCCCGCAACCGCCTTGGCGGAGATGGCAGGCTTTGCCGTGCCACCGTCCACAAAGGTGTTGGTTGCCCGGGAGCAGGAGGCAGGCCCGACCCGGCCCTATTCCATGGAAAAGCTTTGCCCAGTGTTGGCTTTCTTTGTGATGGAGTCGGAGGATGCTGTCCTTGCCAAAGCCATTGAGGTGCTGATCCATGAGGGCAGCGGTCATACCTTTGCCATGCACGCAGAGGACGAAGCCGTGATCCGGAAATTTGCCTTGCAGATCCCGGTCTCCCGGTTCTTGGTGAATACCCCGGCAGCCCTGGGCGGTATCGGCGCCTCCACCGGGCTGTTCCCGGCGCTGACCTTGGGCTGCGGCGCGGTAGGTGGCAGTTCTTCGTCCAACAACATTTCCCCCATGGATCTCATCAATATCCGCCGGGTAGCCTGGGGAACAGAGCATATTCCCGCACCCCAATGTCCCCAGGGAGATCTGGTGGAGATCATCACAGCGAAAATCTTGGAACGGCTAAAATAGCACTACCAATAATACTACTGTCATTGCGAACCAGTGCGCACACTGGTGTGGCAATCTCCTGTTAAAATTTGCAATAAGGAAAGGAAAACAATCTTATGAACACAAATTCTTTGGGTATGATCGAAACAAAGGGCCTGATCGGTGCCATTGAGGCAGCCGATGCCATGGTAAAATCCGCCAATGTCCAGTTGGTTGGCAAGGAGCAGGTAGGGGGCGGCCTGGTGACCGTTATGGTCCGTGGCGATGTGGGCGCAGTAAAGGCAGCCACCGATGCCGGCGCAGCTGCCGCTGAGAAGGTTGGCGAGCTGATCTCCGTCCACGTCATTGCCCGTCCCCACACTGAGGTAGACAATATTCTGCCCAAGGGCAAGTCCGGTCCTGCAGCCCCCGCTAAGTAATGCTGTATTCTAAGGATGCTGTCCGGGATAATATCCGCAACAGGGACGGCAAGCGGGTGTTTTATTTGGGTAAGGGCGACCAGCTGACTTCTGATGCCCGGGATTTTCTTACCCGGGAGCGGATCGAGATCCTCCCGGCAAGTGATGCCAAGCCCGAGCGCTACCGGCTGTTAAACGGCGGCTATATGGACGCTAAGCCGGAGAATATGACCCATCTCAATGGGTTTGTGCTGGTGCCCAAGACCCATCCCCGGATCTTGCTCCGGGGGTCGGTGGATACCTTGGAGGCGGAGCTTTTGCTTTGCTGTACAGCGGCCACAGGGCATATCCGCAAGCAGCTGGAGGAGGCTTTGGCCTTTGCCCGGAACTTGCTGCGCTATGAGGTGATGGGCGAACCTGTCAAAGAAACACTTTTGGGCGGTATGGACGAAAAAGCCCTCCGGGAGCGGAGCCATCGTCCCCAGGAATTTTACGGCCAACCCCATTTTATGCCCAGCCCGGAGGATGGCACGTTGCTTTTGCAGGTGAACAAGGCCCGGTGCGCGGCCCGGGCGGCAGAGTTGTATGCGGTGGCGGCCTTCCCGGACAGCCGGGAGGACCTGCTCCGGGCTTTTAACCGCCTGAGTAGTTTTTTGTACCTGATCATGATCCAAATTAAAGTAGATTGCAAGGAGTGATACTTTGCAGTATGAAGATATCGTCCGTCGGGTGATGGACCGGATTTTTGTGGAGCTGGAGGCCTCGGGCCGTCATGTCCATATCACCGAAGCCCAGGCCCAAGCTTTGTTTGGTCACCGACTTACACCCAAACGGGAGCTGTCCCAGCCGGGGCAGTTTTTAGCCAATGAGCGGGTGACGGTGATCGGTCCCAAGGGTCGCTTTGAAAATGTGGCGGTGCTGGGCCCGGAGCGAAAGGCAGGCCAGGTAGAGCTGTCCCTCACTGACACCAGGACTTTGGGTATTCCTGCCCCTGTCCGTATGTCCGGGGATATTGCCAATACCCCCGGTGCGGTTTTGCAGGGGAATATGGGAACGGCTACCCTCCGGGAGGGTGTGATCGTGGCCCGGCGGCATATCCATATCACCCCCCAGGACGCAGAGCAAATGGGCGTGAAGGATAAACAGGTGGTGCGCCTGCAGGTCTATACGGACAGGCCGCTGATTTTTGAGGATGTGGTGGTGCGGGTAAGTCCCGACTTTCAGACCCGTGTCCACCTGGACTATGACGAGGCCAATGCCTGCGGTTTTCAAAATGGTGACCTGGGGAGGATCTTATCATGAGGGCGCTACTGATAGGGGATAAGCCTCCCTGTGATTTGGGGTATTCTTTTGAAAACACACCCCCTTATGATGCCATCGTGATCGGTTCGCTGACATTGGGGCAAGCCCTGTGCTTTACCAATGAGCTGGCGCTGACTTTTTTGGCAGAGGGAAAGCCGGTTGTCTGTTATGCCCCCGGATTTCCCCAAGCCCCAAAGAACCGGGCGCTGGGGGCGGCATTGGCATCCAGCCGTCGGAACTTAAAAAACTGGGGTATTGTTTTTACCGACGGGGGACAAAAGCGGCTCATCACCGCCCAGGAGGCAAGACTTTTGCGCCAGGCGGGCAAGCAGCCGCCCCCCGGCGCGGTATTAACACCCTTGGCAAAGGAGATTATGGAGAATTGAAAATAGGAACTGTAACAGGGGCCGTGTGGTCCAGCCGAAAGGCCCAATGCCTGCAAGGGCAGACCTTTTTGGTGGTGGATACCATGCTGGGCCCGGTGGTGGCGGCAGACCAGGTGGGCGCCGGTAAAGGGGATAAGGTCCTCCTGGTCACCGGCACTGTGGCCAGTAAATTTTGTATGGAAGCGCCGGTGGATGCGGCGGTAGTTGCCATTGTAGACCCGGAACAGCACCCCGGAACGGAGTGAACCTATGTCTGTCCACGAAATTTTAATTGCTGTGATGGCGGCCTTTGCCGCCTTGGGCGCGATCGATCGGATTTTGGGCAATCGATTTGGCCTGGGAGAGTCCTTTGAAGAGGGCATTCTGGCAATGGGCACACTGGCCCTGGCAATGCTGGGTATTATCGCCCTTGCGCCGGTACTGGCAGAGATACTCAACCCTGTGGTTGTGCCGGTGTACCGCTTTTTGGGCGCAGACCCGGCAATGTTTGCCGGCTCCATACTGGCCTGCGATATGGGCGGTGGCTCTTTGGCCCAGCAAATGAGCAATGATCCCCAATCTGCCCTCATGGGCGGTGTGCTTTGCGGCAGTATGCTGGGCGCGACCATTGTCTTTACCATTCCCGTGGCAATGGGGATCCTCAAAGCCGAAGACCACCCCGCAATGGCAAAGGGCATTTTGGCCGGTATCGTCACCATTCCCGTGGGCCTGCTGGTAGGCGGTTTGGTTGCCGGATTTCCGGTGGGAATGGTACTGCGCAACCTCATTCCCATTGTGCTGATGGGCGCGCTGATCGCTGTGGGCCTCATCTTTGCGGAAAAGGCAATGATCAGGGGCTTTGGTATCTTTGGTAAGGGCGTGATTATTCTCATTACCATCGGCTTAGGCGCTGCCATTGTGGAGGAACTGACGGGATTTCAAATCATTCCCGGTATGGCCTCTTTGGAGGAGGGCTTTGCCACTGTAGGTGCTATCGCCATTGTGCTGGCGGGCGCGTTTCCTTTGGTGAAGGTCATCACCAAGCTGCTGCGAAAGCCTTTGATGGCTTTGGGCAAGCGGCTGGGCATCAACGAGGTAGCCGCCGGCGGTCTCATTGCTACCCTTGCCAATTCCATTGCCACCTTTGAACAGGTAAAAAATATGGACAACCGGGGCAAGGTGGTGAATGTAGCCTTTGCGGTGAGCGCCGCCTTTGTGTTCGGTGATCATATGGGATTTACTGCCGGTTTTGCCCCGGAAATGCTCCCGGCAATGATTGCCGGCAAGCTGGCAGGCGGTGTCAGCGCTGTGGCGGTGGCAATGCTGCTGACCCGGCAAAAGAAGTGAAAGGATGTTTCCATGAAACTGAAAACTACCCTATTGGGTAAAACCTATATATTTAAGGATGTAAAAGAGGTTCTTGCCAAGGCTAACGAGGAAAAGACCGGCGACAAGCTGGCTGGCCTGGCAGCGGAATCTGCCCAGGAGCGGGTGGCGGCCAAGGTGGTGCTGTCGGCGCTGACCCTGGCGGATCTGCGGGAAAACCCTGCTGTTCCCTATGAGGAAGATGAAGTCACCCGCATCATCCAGGACGATGTAAATACCCCCGCCTATGAGAAAATCCGAAACTGGACAGTTGCTGAACTGCGGGAGTGGCTTTTGTCCGAAACCACCACTGCTGACGATATTGCAAAGGTGCGCCGGGGTCTGACTTCGGAGATGGTGGCAGCAGTTGCCAAGCTGATGAGCAACTTAGACCTTATCTACGCGGCGGCAAAAATGCCCGTTACCGCCCATTGCAATACCACCATCGGTCTGCCGGGCACGCTGTCCTGCCGCTTGCAGCCTAACCATACCACCGATGACCCGGAGGGCATCACAGCCTCTACCTTAGAGGGCCTGTCCTTTGGCGCAGGTGACGCGGTGATCGGCCTTAATCCTGTTACCGATTCTCCTGAGCAGGTAGGGAAGATCCTCCGTCGCTTCCAGGAGATCAAGGAACATTGGGAGATCCCTACCCAAATTTGCGTTTTGGCCCATGTTACCGCCCAAATGAAAGCGGTCCGTGCCGGCGCGCCCTGTGACCTGATTTTTCAGTCCATTGCCGGCAGCCAAAAGGGCAATGAGGCCTTCGGCTTTAATGCCCAAACCATCCAGGATGCCAAAGACCTTCTGCTCACCGACGGCACAGCAGAAGGCCCTAACGTGATGTATTTTGAAACCGGACAGGGTTCAGAGCTAAGCAGTAACGCCCACCACGATACCGACCAGGTGACCATGGAGGCCCGGTGCTACGGCTTTGCCAAGCGGTATTCACCCTTTTTGGTGAATACGGTCGTGGGTTTTATTGGCCCGGAGTATCTGTATGATGCCCGGCAGGTGACACGAGCGGGCCTGGAGGACCATTTTATGGGTAAGCTCACCGGTATCAGTATGGGCTGCGATTGCTGTTATACCAACCATATGAAGGCGGACCAAAATTCCATCGAGGATCTGGCGACTTTGCTGACCGTGGCAGGCTGTAATTACTTTATGGGTATTCCCCACGGCGATGATATTATGCTCAACTATCAGACCACCGGCTTCCGTGAAACCGTAGCCCTCCGGGAGCTGACCGGCAAGACCGCTATCCCGGAATTTAACCGGTGGCTGCACAAAATGGGCTTCCTGGAAAATGGCAAGCTGACGAAAAAGGCCGGCGACGGCTCCGCTTTGTTATTCTAAAGGAGGAAGCTATGGACAAACAGGAATTAACCAGCCTGGTGGCGGAGATCTTGAGCCAAATGAACGGCGAACAGCCCCAGGTAAAATCCAGTGACTATACCACAGTGGTGTATAATGAGGACCGACCCAAGGATGCCGCCAAGCCCGGGGAATTTGTAGAAGATGTATCCAAGCTTGACCTGCGAAAGCTTTACTTGGTAAATGATCCCACCGACGAAAAGGCCTTCCGGCGGCTCAAGGAAAAGACCCCCGCCCGGTTGGGCAGTGGCCGGGCAGGCCCTCGCTATAAGACCCTGACCATGCTCCGTTCCCGGGCAGACCACGCAGCTGCCCAGGATGCGGTGTTCTCGGAGCTTCCCGATGACTTCGGTGAGAAGAACGGCCTTGTTTCCGTGAAGACCCGGTGTAAGGATAAGGATGAATATTTGACCCGCCCGGATTATGGCCGGGGCTTTGACGAGGAAAACGCCAAGAAAATCAAAGCCGCAGTTCCCGGTGCGCCCCGGGTGCAGCTGGTGATCGGTGATGGCTTGTCCTCTGCGGCCATTGCGGCCAATGCCATGGATTGTGCTGCGGCTATTCGTGACGGCTTGAAGGTCCGGGGCATTGAGCTGGGCCAGGGCATCTATGTGAAATACTGCCGTGTGGGCGCAGGCGACGCGGTGGGCGATATCACCGGCTGTGAACTGGTTTGCGTGCTGGTAGGGGAGCGGCCCGGCTTGGTGACGGACAAGTCTATGTCCGCCTATATCACCTATAAGCCCCATACGGGAGTGTCGGAGTCTTCCCGTACCGTGGTTAGTAATATCCACGCACAGGGCACACCGGCTGTGGAGGCAGGCGCTTATGTGGCAGAATTGATCGATACCATTTTGCGGAAAAAGGTCTCCGGCGTGGGCCTGCACATGGAGGAGGCCAAATGATCCCGGTAAATGTTTTGGCGGTGCGGTATTTGGCCAGCGCTTCCTCCAATTTGTGTAAGGCCCTGGGGGCATCGGAAACAACTCCTTGCTTGGGTCTTATCACCACCGATTGCGACGATGCCACCTATATTGCCTTGGACGAAGCCACCAAAGCCGCCGAGGTGCAGGTATGCTTTGGCAATAGCTTTTATGCCGGGGCAGCCAACGCATCCACACCCAATGCCGGAGAGGTACTGGGCATTCTTTGCGCATCTACCCCCGGGGCAGTGCGCAGCGGTATGGAAGCAGCCTTGGGTGCGTTGGAGCGCATCGGCTTTGAGCAGGCGGGGGAAGTGCCCTACCTTGCCCATACAGTATCAAGCTGCGGCAGCTTTTTGGCCAAGGAAGCCGGGGTCAAAGAGGGGAGCGCTTTGGCGTACCTCATCGCCCCACCTTTGGAAAGTATGTACGCAATGGATGCGGCGCTGAAAGCGGCAGATGTAAAGTTATGTAAACTGTATGAGCCTCCAAGCCCAACCAATTTCGGCGGTGGCCTGCTCACCGGGACCCGGTCTGCCTGTGCCGCAGCCTGTGATGCTTTCGCCGAAGCTGTGGCAGAAGTTGCCCGGAATCCGAAATAATTCACCCCAATATTGACAATTTTCCTCCCATTTGGTATGCTTAATGCAAATCAAACGGGAGGATTATTTATATGAAACGCACCGACTATATCTCTTGGGATGAGTATTTTATGGGTGTCGCCATGCTGGCAGCCCGCCGCAGCAAGGACCCCAGCACCCAGGTGGGCGCTTGTATCGTATCCCAGGATAATATTATTATCTCCACCGGCTATAACGGTATGCCCAAGGGCTGTTCCGATGACGAATTCCCTTGGGATCGCACCGGTGAGGATACCAAGTACCCCTATGTGGTCCACGCAGAGCTGAACGCGATCCTCAATGCCAATGGCCGTGACCTGCGGGGAAGTAAGCTGTATGTGGCGCTGTTTCCCTGTAACGAATGCGCAAAGGCTATTATCCAGAGCGGTGTGAAAGAACTGTTCTACCTGTCCGACAAGTACGCAGACACCCCCACCACCAAGGCCTCCAAGCGGATGCTGGACGCCGCCGGCGTGAAGTATACCCAACTGCGTACCGGAGTAAAGACCATTACCTTAGACTTCATCCCCGAAGAAGAAAAATAAATATAAAAAGCAGGAGATGTATCTCCTGCTTTTTTCTTGTGTTTTCGTCAGTGCTATGTTAAACTGAATATAGAAAAAATTGGGAGGGATGGCTATGAAACGGTTTTTTGTATGGATTATGACACTGGCACTTGCGATTTCCGGCGTGGGGTGCAGTCGTATGACTGTTACAGATCCAACAGTTGCAGAAACACAGCCGACACAAACCGTCTGTGAGACGACTTCTCGACAAGAGACTACCAAGGCTACAACCCCAAAGAAAAAAGCAACCAAGAGCACAAGTCCGAAGAAAACGACGGCCAGTATGCCCACACGCCCGAAACCTCCACAGAATGCAACCCGGGCAACACTCCCGGAACCGACGGTGACGGAAGAAACACTCCCGGAGTTAGAGCCGACGGTAGTTGAGCAAACCCTTGCAGAGCCCACCGAAAGCGAGGAGACACTTCCCGAACCGGAGCCAACGGCTGAGGATACGCTCCCCACGGAACAGCCCACAGCTGCCCTTGAACCGGTGCCGTTTCAGGAAGTTGTTCCTTGCGGTGATTATTTCAGTATGACTTATTTTTCGCCCACAAACTCACCGAATAAGATCCAATGCCTGTTCCATGAGCCTGTTCGGCAGAATACGGGGAAATCTTACCCACTTATCATCTACCTCCACGGCAAAGGCGAAACTTTAAGCGCCACCAATTGGGGAAGCGGTAAGGTGTTTATCGAGAGCCTGATGGATATGGAAAACGCCGCTGAAAAATTCGGCGCATATACGCTGGTTCCTGTTACGCCCCTTGGCAAGAATGGGTGGTGGACAGATACGGAATTTATATTCCTTAAGTGCCTGATCGACCGCTTGGTGCGAAGCTATCATATTGATGCCAAACGAATTTATGTTACCGGCATTTCTATGGGCGGTTACACCACTTGCCGGCTGTTGAAAGAAATGCCCCCGGACACATTTGCGGCGGCAGTTCCCTTAAGCGGTGCATACACAATGAATGATCCTGTGGCCGTTCACAATACAGCCTTTCGCATTTATCACTCGGCAGCGGATACAGTGGTGGATGTTTCCCGATCCCGGGATCTGTACCAGCAGCTTGTCGACAGCAACCATCCGAATGTAGAGTACTTCGAATCAGAATACGGCGGGCATATGTCTCCTCTGCAAACCGCCTATGGCGACCCGTATTTTTACTTCTGGCTCTTTGAACAGAAGTTGCCATAGCGCAAAAAGAATCCCGGGATGTGCATTGCACATCCCGGGGATTTTATTGCTCTCGCCACTGGAGGATATAATCGAAATTTTCCTCGTAATAATCGGAAAGACACTTGTATGCTGTGGCATTCGGAATGCTGTAACCGCTGAAGCCGGAATCCATTCTTACGAGATCCTGTGCAGAAGAGGTTGGGTAAGAAAGGTCAAAATAAGTATCCAGACAGTCGTTTGCTAAATAGTATGTAGCCTGTTCTGCAACAAATTCGTCCGGGGCATCAGTTAGTTTCACAAGATAGGGAACACCCTCGTCGCCCAAATGATAAATAGCTTCCACATCGATGGATTCCAGCCTGCCGGAGCAGTAGCTTTCGTAGTTGTAAGCCGCGCAGATGCGGTTTACATTGGCTGTGCCTAAAATCAGCACAATACAGCCCGCGGAAATCAGTCCGGTTTTTAGAATATTGATTTTAGAATTGAAAATCCGCAGAATCAAACTGATAAAAACAATGCTCATAAACACCATAAAGGCGCTGGTTGTGAGCCGCAGAACAGTCATACCGTAAGCATCAATGTAAAGCACCATTTTGGATATCGCTGTGGCAATGATAATGAGATTGAAAAGACAAATAAAGGTGGCCACAGACTGAACACCGCCACTGACTTTGCCGTCTTTCTTTTTGGCAAGGAGCAGCGAGGAGAAGACAATGCCCAAATTGATAACCGCAATGGCACACATTTCAAAGAAGCCTTTCCGGGCGTATTCGGCATAGGTGATCTTGCCGTTGGGCAAAAAGCCCTGGAAAGCGCTGAAGAAGTAAGCAAGCTGGGAGAACAAGTATAACACATAGCATACGCTGATGACTGACAGGAAAGAAACAATATAAATACTGTCCATTCCTTTGTAACCGCTGGGTTTGATTTTGGATACTCTGCGGTTTTTTAAGGAAAAACCGTAGGAAATCAAAGGCACAGACAGAAGAATACCACCGATCACCTTTGCAAGAGTTTCGGGCGTTTCGCTGAACATACTGCGCATCATACCCTGGAAAGCGTCATCCGAGGCTAAAAGCAGCGGCAAAACGACTATCAGCACAGGCACTGCGCACAGGCAGCTCAGTAAAATCTTGCCCAGGACCTTTCCACGGCCATTGCCGCTGGCAAACAGAGAACTTACGGAAACTGCCATATTTTCCAAGGAAGAAAAAGCAGAAAAAATGATTCCTAAGGTCTGCCGATTGCCCTTCGTGCTGCCAAATACCAACCCGTCAAAGCACAAAAGTGAAAGCAAAAAGCACAGGATAAAGGCGAAGAAACGCACAGAACTGTTACTGGTGCAAATAAACACCAAGGCATCAGCCAAAGCCAAAACACCCCAAAGAATGCTCCGGACCTGCGGTTTGGCGTACTGCGTCAGATATCCGGCAAACAGCGCAACTGTCAGCAGTACAGTGAGAAAAAAGCCCAAGGCAAAGCCGTCAAAAATTCCGAACAGCGTAGTGAAGATACCCAAAGCGATGGCGCAAAGGGCGAAGATGATGTCTTTTTCCTTCAAAGCAAATTTTGGACGGCTTTCAACAGGGGGAGGGGAATAGTATTCATTTTCCATAGTAATTACTCCTCATCACGGTATTTGATAATATCTCCCGGCTGGCAATCTAATACCTTGCAGATG
The DNA here is from genome assembly GCA_045580345.1 of Faecousia sp. Classification (GTDB taxonomy): domain Bacteria; phylum Bacillota; class Clostridia; order Oscillospirales; family Oscillospiraceae; genus Faecousia. The sequence goes on along the minus strand of JAZNNO010000026.1, from coordinate 1,161 downwards.
GCGCTCAAGGTGGAAAAACGGATTGCCTTGGCCTTGCCGGTTTTTAGAATGGACAGATTGGCCGGGGTGATGCCGATTTTTTCAGCAAGCTCTAAGGAAGAAATTTTCCGCATTGCCATCATAACATCCAAATCAATTACGATCATAGCTTGTACCCCGCATCAAATGGTGAGTTCATTTTCGGCTTTGATTTCCACTGCATTTTCCATAACATTCTTTACCACCCGCAGCAAAAGTCCAATAAATGCGGCAGCAATGCTGATGAAGAAGAAGGGAAGATAAAATACACCGCCTACTGCAGTAATGGCTGCGACTATAAAGCAGCACCAGCTGATGCGGCGCAGATTCCGAACATTGGACACAATGAAAATATCTCCCTTGCGAATGTTAAGCAGGAGCTTTATCAGACTGTATAAGGTTACAAAGCCGAAAGGCGCGCTGGGATAGAAGCAACAATTGAAGATCTTTACCAATTGCCGCAATCCATTGCTGCCAGCTTCCCAGCCTCGATAGAGCTGAAACCACATCCGAATGGCCCAAGGACCGAAAAAGAGTCCTGTGGTGAGCAGAGCGGTAAAGAAATAACAAACCGCCAATGAAAGGGTAGTCGATTTCTCCTTGTTCCACATAAGAATTACCTCCAAATTCTTTTCTACAAAGCCATCGTAGCACCAAAATTATCGTTTGTCAATAATTATTTTCTAAAAATCGATAAAACAGGGTGTGAAAAATCCGGGAGGTGCATTGCACATCCCGGGTGATTTTTATTTTGCGTATTCCACAGCCTTGGTTTCCCGGATCACATTGATCTTGATCTGGCCGGGGTATTCCAGCTCAGCCTCGATCTGCTTTGCGATGTCACGGGCCAGGAGGATCATGTTGTCCTCGGTGACCTCCTCGGGCTTGACCATAATGCGGACCTCACGGCCGGCCTGGATGGCATAAGCCTTCTCAACACCGGGATAGGTACCGGTCAGCTCTTCCAGCTTTTCCAGACGGCGGATGTAGTTTTCCACATTCTCGCGTCTTGCGCCGGGACGGGCAGCAGAGATGGCATCAGCAGCCTGAACAAGGCAGGCAATGACGGTCTTGCATTCGACATCGCCGTGGTGTGCCTCGATGGCATTGACGATGACGGGGTTTTCCTTGTACTTCTTGGCC
>JAZNNO010000025.1:0-7586 GCA_045580345.1 Faecousia sp. | reverse complement strand
ACCATGTACCGGATGCTGATCAAGCAGGATCTGAGCAAATACGACCTGTCCTCCATCCATCACGCTACCACCGCCGGCGAGGCACTGAACCCCGAGGTGTTCTACCAGTTTGAGAAGGCCACCGGTCTGCGGATCCATGAGGGCTTCGGTCAGACCGAAATGACCCTGGGCATCGCAAACCTCTACGGCGCCAACATCAAACCGGGCGCAATGGGCAAGCCCGTTCCCGGCTACGGCATTGACATTGTGGATGCCGACGGTAACCCCGTGGCAGACGGTATCAACGGCGAGATCGTCATTCGCACCGATCCCAAGCCCACCTGCGGCGTATTTTTGGGCTACTACCGCAACCAGGAAGCTACCGATGCAGTCTGGCACGACGGCATGTACCACACCGGCGACGTTGCCTGGCGTGACGAGGACGGCTACTACTGGTATGTGGGCCGTGCTGACGACGTGATCAAGTCCTCCGGCTACCGGATCGGACCCTTCGAGATCGAATCCACCATTATGGAGCTGCCCTATGTTCTGGAATGCGGTGTCTGCGCCGCTCCCGACGAAGTTCGTGGCCAGGTGGTCAAGGCCTGCATCGTACTGGTTCCCGGCACAGAAGGCACCGAGGAGCTGAAGAAAGAGATCCAGACCTATGTCAAGACTCACACCGCGCCTTACAAGTACCCCCGCATCGTGGAATTCCGCACAGAATTGCCCAAGACCATCTCCGGAAAAATTATGCGTAACAAGCTGTGATTTATTGACAAATTCCTATTAAATATGTTATGATTTTATTTTCCGGAATCATCCGGACATACCCATGATAGAAGAGGTATCTTATGAGCGAAAATATCACCGGCGCGGACTACAAAAACAAAGAAATAGCCGCCCGTATCCGGGAACTGCGAGAGATCTCCGGCATCACCGTGGAGGAGATGGCCCAGCGCACCGGCATGGCTACAGCTGAATATCTCCGCTGCGAGGAAGGTAAGACCGACCTGAGCATTGCATTTTTGTACCGCTGCGTGCTGATTTTGGGCGTGGATATGTCCGACCTTTTGGAAGGCCACAGCCCCAAGCTGCGCTCCTATGCTCTGACCCGTAAGGGTGAGGGTCAGCGGATCGAGGAAGCTCACAATATGGTGGGTTATAACCTGGCCTCCGGCTTCCGCAACCGTATTGCCCTGCCCCTGTATATGGATCTTACCTACCGGCCCGGCGCTGAGTATGAGGACATCGAGCTTGTGACCCATGAGGGCCAGGAGTGCGATATCGTCATCAGCGGCCGTATGAAGATCCAGATCGGCAGCAAGACCGAGATCCTGAATCCCGGCGACTGTATTTACTATGACTCCTCCGTTCCCCACGGCATGATCGCCGTGGACGGTGCAGATTGCCGTTTCTACGCCATCGTCTTAAGCAACTCCGCTGCCCGTGAGGGTGAGCAGGCAGCCGCCACCGCCACTGCTACCAAGGGCGGTATTGTGGATGCCCAGGACGAAAAGCGCATTTACCGGAACTTCATCATCCCCACCGAGGATGCAGAAGGCCGGATCACCGGCATCGCCTTTAAGAACGAGGACAAATTCAACTTTGCCTTTGATGTGGTGGATGCCCTTGGCACCCAAAAGCCCGACCGCCGGGCTATGCTCCACATTTCTGAAGACGGCACCGAGCGCACCTTCACCTTCCAGGACTTCAAGAAGGAATCCGCCCGTTGCGCCAACTACTTCAAGTCCCTGGGTATCCAGCGGGGCGACCGGGTGATGCTGGTCTTAACGCGCCACTATCAGTACTGGTTCGCCGTACTGGGTCTGCACAAGCTGGGCGCTGTGGCCATTCCCGCCACCAATCAGCTGCTGACCAAGGACTTCGCCTACCGCTTCCAGGCAGGCAATGTCAAGGCCATTCTCTGTACCGCTGACGGCGGCGTTTCCGACGCAGTGGACGAGGCCGCTTTGCAGTGCCCGGAGCTTGCCCACAAGATCTTGGTAGGCGGCAAGAAGGAAGGCTGGCACGACTTTAACGAAGAATATCTCATGTACTCCAGCCATTATACGCGCACAGAGGATGCCCCCTGCGGCAACGATCCCATGCTGATGTTCTTCACCTCCGGCACCTCCGGCTATCCCAAGCTGGCTGCCCACAACTACAAGTACCCCCTGGGACACTTCATCACTGCCAAATACTGGCACCGGGTCAATCCCGACGGCCTGCACCTGACCATTTCCGACACCGGCTGGGCCAAGTCCTCCTGGGGCAAGCTCTACGGCCAGTGGCTGTGCGAGGCAGGTCTGTTCGTCTACGACTTCGACCGCTTTGACGCGGAGAAGATCCTGCCCATGTTTGCCAAGTATGATATCACCACCTTCTGCGCGCCCCCCACGATGTACAGAATGCTTGCCAAGCAGGATCTTTCCCGTTTCGACCTGCACACCATCCAGCATGCATCTACTGCCGGCGAGGCGCTGAATCCCGAGGTCTACCGCCAGTTCCAGAACGCTACCGGTTTGGATATTATGGAAGGCTTCGGCCAGTCCGAAAGCACCCTTATCATCGGCAACCTTACCGGCTGCAGCCACAAGCTGGGCTCTATGGGTAAGCCCGTTCCCCTGTACGATGTGCATCTGCTCACCGCCGAGGGCGAAGAGGCAGATCCCGGTGAAACCGGTGAGATCTGCATCAATATTGCAAAGGGTCTGCCCTGCGGTCTGGCTTACGCTTACGAGGGCAATGAAGAAGTCACCGCGGAAACCTGGCGGGACGGCTTCTACCACACCGGCGACCTTGCCTGGCAGGATGAAGACGGCTTCTTCTGGTATGTGGGCCGGGCTGACGATGTGATCAAGTCCTCCGGCTACCGGATCGGACCCTTCGAGATCGAGAATGTCATTATGGAGCTGCCCTATGTGCTGGAGTGCGGTGTTTCCGCCGCGCCTGACGAGGTCAGAGGCCAGGTAGTCAAGGCATCCATCGTACTGGTGAAGGGTACTGAGGGCACGGACGCGCTGAAAAAAGAAATTCAGGACTACGTCAAGAAGCGTACCGCACCGTATAAGTACCCCCGTATCGTGGTATTTAAGGAATCCCTGCCCAAGACCACCAGCGGCAAGATCATCAGAAAGCAACTGTAATTTATGGAACACAAGCGTTTAACTTTATTTGCAGGCCATTATGGCAGCGGCAAGACCAATATTGCCGTGAACTATGCGATCGCTCTGGCAAAAGAGGGCAAAAAAGTCTGCATTGGCGATTTGGACATCGTCAATCCCTACTTCCGCACCGCTGACAGCGCCAAGGAGCTGAAAAAGGCCGGTGTCACCCTCATCTCCCCCCAGTTCGCCAATTCCAATGTGGACCTGCCGGCATTGCCCGCCGAGGCCTACCGGCTGGTAGAAGACAAAACCATCTACGGCATTATGGACATTGGCGGTGATGACCGGGGCGCATATGCCTTGGGTCGGTATGTGCCCGCCATCAAGGAAGAGGGCAACTACCGTATGGTATTTGTGGCCAACTGCTACCGCCCCCTCACCCGCACCCCCGAAGATGCTTTGGAAGTGATGCGGGAGATCGAAGCCGCCTGCGGTCTTGCCTTCACTGACATTATTAACAATTCCAACCTAGGCCCGGAAACCACCCCCGAAACGGTGCTGACCTCTCTGGAATTTATGGAGAAGCTGAGCAATCTCTCCGGTCTTCCCATTTTTGCCCACAGCGCCGAAAGCCGGGTGGCTGAAGCGCTAAAAAGCAAACTCGACCCTGTGATTTCCCTGCGCTTGCAGGAGAAATATTTTGATTTACCCTCCCAAAAGCCGGGCAACCGACCTTTGTGGGGATAGAGATAAGGAGGAAACTTTATGGCAACTGTAACCTTCCGCACCGATTGGTGCAAGGGCTGCGGCCTGTGCGTAGATGCCTGTCCCAAGGGCTGCCTCGCCATCGCCGCTGACAAGATCAACAAAAAAGGCTATTCTCCCGCTGTGATGGAAAATCCCGAGAAGTGCATCGGCTGCGCATTCTGCGCTACCATGTGCCCGGATTGCATCATCACGGTCGAGAAGTAAGGAGGAAACTATGGCTGAACGTGTACTTATGAAAGGTAACGAAGCCATTGCCGAGGCCGCCATTCGGGCAGGCTGCCGGCACTACTTCGGCTACCCCATCACCCCCCAAACGGAGATCGCTGCCTATATGGCAAAGAAAATGCCCAAAATCGGCGGCGTTTTCCTGCAGGCAGAAAGTGAGATCGCATCCATCAACATGGTCTACGGCGCAGCCGCTGCCGGTGTCCGGGTCATGACCTCTTCCAGCAGCCCCGGAGTTTCTCTGAAGGCAGAAGGCCTCAGCTATATCGCCGGCTCTGACGTTCCCGCATTGGTCGTCAATGTTCAGCGCGGCGGCCCCGGCCTGGGCGGCATTCAGCCGAGCCAGTCCGACTATTTCCAGGCTACCAAGGGCGGCGGTCACGGTGACTACCGGATGATCGTCTTAGCCCCCGCTTCCGTGCAGGAGATGGCTTCCCTTACCATCAAGGGCTTTAACCTGGCCGACAAGTACTTAATGACTTCCATGATCTTAGCAGACGGCACCATCGGTCAGATGATGGAGCCCATCTCCTTTGAGGATGCCGAGATTGAAAGCTATGAAAAGCCCTGGGCCCTCACCGGTACCAACTGTGAGAGAGAACACAATGTGGTCAACTCCCTGTACCTGAAGCCCGACGAGCTGGAAGTGAAGAACTTTGAGCGCTATGAGCGCTACAAGATCGTTGAAGAGAACGAGCCCATGTGGGAAGAGTATATGATGGAAGATGCCGAGTACTGCGTGGTTGCCTTCGGTATCGCTTCCCGTGTTGCCAAGAACGCTGTGGCTGCTGCCCGCGCTGAAGGTATCAAGGTGGGTCTGATCCGGCCCATTACCCTGTGGCCCTTCCCCAAGAAGGCGCTGCTGGCTGCCGCCGAGAAGGTCAAGCGCTTTATCTGCGTGGAGCTGAGCATGGGTCAGATGATCGAGGATGTAAAGCTGTACACCCAGTGCAAGCGTCCTGTTTCCCTGTGCAATCGCTGCGGCGGTATGATCCCCAGCCCCGATGAGGTGCTGGAGACTATCCGCAAGGCACAGAAAGGAGAGTGCTAATCATGGCAGTTGTATTCGAAAAACCCAAGTCTTTGGCAGATATCCCTCTGCACTACTGCCCCGGCTGCCCTCACGGCATTATCCACCGTCTGGTTGCCGAAGTCATCGACGAGCTGGGCATTGAAGGCAAGACCATCGGTGTTGCGCCTGTTGGCTGCGCTGTTATGGCCTACGACTACTTCACCTGCGATATGATCGAAGCTGCTCACGGCCGCGCCCCCGCCACCGCCACCGGCATCAAGCGCGCCCGCCCCGAGAACATCGTGTTCACCTACCAGGGCGACGGCGACCTGGCCTCCATCGGTATGGCCGAGACCGTCCACTCCGCAGCCCGTAACGAAAACATCACCGTCATCTTCGTCAACAATGCTATTTACGGCATGACCGGCGGTCAGATGGCTCCCACCAGCCTCCCCGGCCAGGTGACTCAGACCTCCCCCTATGGCCGTGATGTGAACCACTGCGGCTGGCCCATCAAGGTCTGCGAGATGCTCTCCACCCTGGAAGGCCCCGAGTACATCACCCGGGTAGCTGTGAACAACGTGAAGAACGTCAAGAACGCCAAGAAGGCCATCAAGAAGGCCTTTGAGAATCAGATCGCCGGCAAGGGTTTCTCCCTGGTCGAGGTGGTCTCCGCCTGTCCCACCAACTGGGGTATGACACCTCAGAAAGCACTGGAGTGGGTGGAAAGCGATATGCTTCCCTACTACCCCATCGGTGTTTACAAGGACAGATCTGCTGCCAAGGAGGAAAAGTGATATGAAAACTACACAAATCCTCATTGCCGGCTTTGGCGGGCAGGGTATCCTGTTTGCCGGTAAGTTCCTGGCCTACAAGGGTCTGCTGGAAGAGCAGCAGGTCTCCTGGCTGCCCTCTTACGGCCCCGAGATGCGCGGCGGCACCGCCAACTGTAATGTGATCCTGTCCGGCACTCCTGTCGGCTCCCCCATCATTACTGCTCCCGATGGGTTGATCGCAATGAACCTGCCCAGCCTACAGAAGTATGTGGATACTGTCGTTCCCGGCGGCCAGATCTATGTGGATTCTGCGCTGATCGATGAGAAGGTTACGCGCACCGATGTGGAAGTGTTCTACATCCCCGCCACCCAGATGGCAAAGGACAACGGCATTGCCACCCTGGCCAATATGATCATCGTGGGTCACCTGCTACAGAACAACCCCGAGCTTTCCTTTGAAGGCACCGATACCGTGGTTGAAAAGCTGGTACCCCCCAAGAAGGCCGCTCTGGTGGAGCTGAACAAGAAGGCTCTGACCCTGGGCAAGGAATATAAGTAAAAAATTGAACTGCGTAAGCAGTCCGAAATATTAAGGAGGAAACTATTTATGAATGCAATGACCGAAATGAGCAAATACCGTCATGAAAAAGTCCTGTTCGTGAACAACGAGAAGGCTGGCCTGAAGGCCATCATCGCTGTCCACAACACCAACCTGGGCCCCGCCATCGGCGTCTGCCGCCTGTTCCCCTATGCATCCTACGATGATGCTCTGTTTGATGTTCTGCGCTTGAGCCGCGGTATGTCCCACAAGAACGCAGTTGCCGGCCTGCCCCACGGCGGCGGTAAGGGCGTTATCATCGCTGACCCCTCCATGAAGACCGAGGCTATGTTCGAGGCCTTCGGCGAGGCTGTTAACAACCTGGGCGGCGACTACATCACCGCTGAGGACGTAAACACCGATTGCGACGACGCTCTGATCATGATGCGCAAGACCAAGCATATCTGCGGTCTGCCCATGAACTCCGGCGATCCCTCTCCCTTCACCGCCCGCGGCGTATGGCAGGGTATCCGCGCTACCGCTAAGGTCGCTCTGGGCCGTGACGACCTGGAAGGCCTGACCATTGCTGTGCAGGGTCTGGGCAAGGTCGGCTACGATCTGTGCCGTCATCTGCACAACAGCGGCGCTAAGCTGATCATCGCCAACCGTTCCAACAAGGCTATGGCTGAGAAGGCTAAGGAAGAGTTCGGCGCTACCATCGTCTCCACCGACGAGATCTACGCACAGGAGTGCGACATCTTCTCCCCCAACGCTATGGGTGCTATCCTGAACCCCACCACCATTCCTCAGCTGAAATGTAAGGCTGTTGCCGGTGGCGCTAACAACCAGATCCTGGACGATGCATCCGGCGAGGCTCTGAAGGCTCGCGGCATCTTCTACGCTCCCGACTTCGTCATCAACGGCGGCGGTGTTATCAACGCAGCTGCTGAGGTGGACGGTCCTTACAACAAGGATGCTGTCCTGGCGAAGGTGGACAACATCTACAACACCATCGAGCACATTCTGTCCGAGTCCAAGACCACCGGCGAGCCCGAGGGCATCATCGCTACCCGGTATGCTGAGTCCCTGATCTACGGCTAAGCTTTCCATTTTAATTCAAAAGCCCACTGTTCTTCCGAGCAGTGGGCTTTTAAATTGCAACAGGCAGCGGTCCAGTA
>JAZNNO010000024.1:0-7579 GCA_045580345.1 Faecousia sp. | reverse complement strand
CTGCCACCGAACCCACCGCCACTACCGCAGCGACCGCAGTCCCCACGGAAGAATCCACAGCCCCCACTGAAACGGAATCGTCCGACGAATCCGCAGAACCCACCGAAGCGGCAGATCCTACGAAATCCACTAAGCCTTCTGCAACGAAAAAGCCTGCAATTACCCGGCCTGCTGCCACAAAAAAGCCTGCAGCAACTGCAACCAAAAAGCCTGCTGAAACTAAGGCGACTGCTGCCACCAAGCCGGCACAAACCAAGGAAACTTCCGCTCCCACAAAGCCTGCGGCTACTGAAAAGCCCACCACAGCCGCTCCCAAACAGGGTGTCAAAAATGTCATCTTTATGATCGCTGACGGCGGCGGCTATGACAATTTCACTTTGGCTGACAAGGTCAAACAGACTATGCAGGCCCAGGGCATCAATAAGCTCGCCGGAGCCAAGACGCAAATCACAAGCAACCAGCTGTCCGGTTTGGGCAAAAGCAATGTGAGCGGTCTGTACTTGAATGAACTGCTGGTAGGTTCTGCCAACACCCTGCTGACCGTCAACCACGGTGCTGAAAACAACCCCAAATCCTACATAACTGACTCCGCTGCTGCCGGCACTGCCCTGGCAACCGGCTACAAAACCCAGTACACTTTCCTTGGTCTGAATGAAAAGAAAAAGCCCAAAGCATCCATCACGGAGCTTGCCCGGATGAACGGCATGGCTACCGGCCTTGTGACCACCAAGTCCTATATGGACGCAACCCCCCAGGCCTTCTTCACCAGCCACTCCATCTACCGCTATGAGTACCAGGACAACAGCTTCCAAAGTCTGCTCAGTGGCATTGACGTGGTCATCGGCGAAGGCACGCTCTATGGTGATAAATACAAGGAATATCCCACTTCCCATCCCGACCTTTCCGCCTCCACCATGGGGTATACCATTGCCCGGAACAAAACTGAGCTTTTGTCCAAAGCCAACAGCGCTACCACCAAAAAGCTTTGGGCTGCCATCTTGGGCGCAGGCAAAACCACAGAAAATGACCGGGCCGGCGACCGCATCACCTACGATGTGGATGCAGCTGAATCCGCTGAACAGCCCTCCCTGCTGGATATGACCCAGGCAGCACTGAAGGTTTTGGGTGACAATATCAATGACCCGGACGGCTTCTTCCTGATGATCGAAGGCGGCGCATTGGACAATGCCGCTGAGGGCGGTTGCCTGCGTGGTGCTGTGGGCGAATACCTGGCCTTTGACGAAGCCTTCGGCTACTGCGTTAACTGGGCTGAAAAACGGGGCGATACCATCGTCATCGCCGTTCCCGACCACGATTCCGGTGGTTTCTCCGGCATTGAAGCCTGCGAAAAAGCCCTCATTGAAAGCATTATCACCGGCAAAGTGGGCAACACCGCCGTCACCAGTGAAACCGGCTTCGCCGCTTACAAGGATCTGCTGACCAAGGCCGGCGCAGACACCTCCAAAATGGCCTTACAGGGTGAACATACCGATATGGCTGTTCCCATTAGCTTGTATGCCCCGGCAGAGGTCCGGAACGATCTGCTCTCCGCTATGGGTCTTCCCACTGCAGCAGGTAAAATCCGCACCGGCACTAACGAATACTATGCAAAGAACGAAAGCGGCGATATGACTTGGTATAAATCCTCTGCGCTGAACAACGACTACACCATTGACAACACCAAGATCGCCCCCGCCCTTGCCAAGGTTTTGAAGCTGGGTTCTTTGGACGCCGCCACCAACTCCCTGTTTGTGGCAGTTGGCAAATACAACAACCAAACCTTCTCCGGAAATTACGGCGGCGAGCTGATTTTTGCAGACACTACCCACGAGAATTACTATGCTAAGTACAACTGCAACACCTACAAAAACGGTGGACTTGCCATTAGCCGCAATGCTACCACCTATACTTTGAACGGTGTTACAAAGGATATCCCCAAGATCGGCAATGCCATTCCCAAGGCACTTTTCGTACTGGACAGTTCCGAGCAGGCTACTAAGGGAACTTTCTATGTGCCCTATAGTGTTCTGAAAGACGCCGGACTGAAATAATTCCATAAAAGAAGTCGCTGACGATTGTCAGCGACTTTTTTTATTTTGTAATTGATTCAGCAGGATGTATACGGCTATCAAAATTATAATTGTTGCCACAAGAATGCCGTACATTGCCGGCAACCTCACCTGTTTTTCAAAGAAATACAGGTTGCAATCCAAGGCATCTTTCAGCTCTTCAATCAGTTCTGCCGGGATGCCTTCTGTTTTCATTTCCGCCAATGCCCCCTGCATGGCGTGGTTGCGGGTCAGTGCCGTTCCGTAAGTGCCGGGCAGGAAAGAGATCACCTTCTGCAGACCCGGACTAAAGGATGAAATGGGCATATATGCGCCGCAGATAAATCCGTATCCGGAGCTGACGATGGTTCCCACCGCGGAAATTTGTCCCTGAGAAGACAGAAACAGGTTGATGACCGAAGACAGAGCCGTTCCAAACAGCACCAGCAGTACCACATCCAGCAGCAGGTACAGCACATCGGTTAAGGACAAGTACCAGCCCATTGCTGCCAAATAGCCCAGGCAAAGCCCGGATGCCACCAGGCAGATCAGCAAGGTGGAGAGTAAGGTTGCAATGTAGTAGCTTAGAGAAAGGGTCGATGCTTTTACCGGGGATATCCGCAAATCTTTGATAGTGCCGATGGCCTTATCCTGCACCATTAGAAAGTTGGAGCAGAAAGCCACTGTCACGCAGGACACTGCCAACAAAGAAGAGATCAGCTGTCCGCCTACCAAGCCGTCCAGCAGTTTTTCCGGAAGCTTCACCGTTTCCGGCAGATTCATCGTGAAGGAATCCCGGTAGACATTTCCTAAAAATGTAGCATACAGCACCAACAAGATAGCCGGGGTGATCAAGGCTGTGAGGAACATACCCTTATCCTTGAAAAACAGCTTTACATTCCGCTTAATCAAGATTTTCAGCATTTTCCCCACCCCCTTCTAACTTTTTGCCTGTGACATTCAGAAACACATCGTCCATTTTGCCCTTTGTGATCTCGTAATCGGTGAAAATATGGGGATGCTTCACGATCAGTTCCGTGGCCTGTGCAGTGTTGGACACCTGCAGACGGAAAGCATCCCGCAAGGCAGCATACGCAACGCCCAAGTCCTTAACAGCAGCTTCCTCCACCCCGTAAAGGGTGACAAAATCGCCGGTGTAGGTGTTTTTGAGCTCCAGAGGCGTGCCTTCGGCGGCGATCTTGCCGCTGTCCAGGATCACCACATAATCTGCCTCTGCTGCCTCCTCCATATAATGGGTGGTGAGGAAAACCGTCATACTTTCCTCCTGCCGCAGCCGGGAGATCACACTCCAAAGCAGCTTCCGGGTCTGGGGATCCAGGCCCGTGGTGGGCTCGTCCAAAATAAGGATCTTGGGGCTGTGGAGCAGCGCCCGGGCAATGTCGATCCTTCTGCGCTGGCCACCGGAAAGCTTACCCACAGGCCGCTTCAGCAGATCCCCAAAGTCCAGCAGCTGAGTGAGTTCTGCCAGTCTTTTCTGAAAATCTTTGCCGGTAATGCCATACAGAGCCGCCCGGCTTTGCAGATTGTCATACACGCTGAGAGCCTTGTCCAGCACAGAATCCTGGAACACAACACCCAAAACGCCCTTGATCTTATTCACATTTTTGTCCAGGTCAGTGCCGTCGATTTCCACTTTACCGCCATCCTTGGACAGCTGACCGCACAGAATGTTAATGGTGGTGGACTTACCTGCGCCGTTCACACCCAAAAAGGCAAACAACTCCCCCGTCTTCACCCGGAAGCTCAGGTCCTGCACAGCCTTCACATCTCCAAAGGCTTTGGAAAGCCTGTCAATTTTGATGATATCTTCCATTGACACCCTCCTAAGAATGTTTGATAAGTCTTTTATAACACAAAGGGGTTGCTTTTCGCAACCCCTTTTTCCTATTTGGTCATTTCCTTAGGTTATTCGGCTTCGTTTTGGTGCTGAACCAAACCGGCAACATCGCTCACAGGCAAACTGAAAGCAATGCCCTTGGCTTTTTTGTCCATACCCATTTCCTTGTAGATGGCATTGAGGACATCGTCACGAATATCTTTTTCCACCACCATCATCAGAATTTCTTTATCCGCATGGAGGGTAATGCCAAAGAACGCCGCTGCATCTTCATTCACAACGCCGCGGGCATTGAGGATCGTACCGCCCCGGGCACCCTGGGTCTTGGCAACCGCCATCACATCGTCGGCAAAGCCGGAATTGACAATGGCAAACACCACTTCAAAATTATCTGTTTTCATAGCTTTACTCCCTCCCCATCTGATTGTCACTTAAAAAGCGGTAGAGATTCACACCGATCACACTGCTGAAAGGAACTGCAAAGGCAATACCCTTGCCGCCCCGGATGGTGGCAAATTTATCCTCTAAGGTCTGCATAATGGTGTCCACCAAGTCCTCACGAACCACGCTGAGGATCACCGCCTTGTGGGGCTCCAGGCCCAACAGGTCCACTATCTCAGAGGTAGCTGTGCCCAAACCGCCTACTGCCAACTGGCAATTCACATGGAACTGACTGATCACATCCAAATAAAACTCACCCTTGGGGCGGTCTACCACGGTAAACAGCAGTTTCAGCTTTTTGATGGCAGAATCGTTTACTGTATTGCTCATACGCCCCTCCTGTTATAGAAAGTTTATGATCTGCTGATCGTCAGCATCCAAAATGCGCTTCATAGCCCGGCGCTCACTGCGTCTGTCCGCTACAATTCCACGGAAACCCAAAAGCTGAATGGTGATCAGCGGTGCCATAGCAACCAGTGCCACCACGCCAAAAGCATCCCGCAGCACCGCATCCGGGCCTTGCAGGCTGACACAGCAGCCCACAGCCAAAGGCAGGATGAAGCCGGAGGTCATCGGGCCACTGGCCACGCCGCCGGAGTCGAAAGCGATACCGGTATAGATAGGCGGCACAAACAGGCTCAGCGCCAAAGAAATAAAGTAGCCGGGAATCACATAGTACACCAGGGAAAAATCGTAGATAATGCGAATAATGGACAAGCCCAAGGCCGCGCCTACGCCGATACACAGGCCGATGAGCATGGATTTTTTCTTCACAAGGCCGCCGGTAACTTCCTCTACCTGGCTGTTCAGCACGTGGATCGCCGGCTCAGCCAGCACGACCAGCACGCCAGCCACTACGCCAAAGAGAACTAAGAATGGCTTGCTGATCTTTGCCAGTTCAGAACCCAACTTATAACCGATTGGCATAAAGCCCACATTGACGCCGGTAAGGAAAACCACCAGGCCAATGTAAGTAAACACCACGCCGATGGCAATGCGCAGCAGCTGGCGTTTCGACAGCTTCAGGAAGAAGAAATTACACACCAGGAAGAACAGCACGATCATTCCCAGCGCAATGGCAACCTCTTTGCTGGTGTGGATCAATGTGTTCATAAATGCGCCTGTAACATCTTCACTGACCGTGTAATCCGGAACGGTGTAGGTCAGGTCATTTTTAGAAAACACGCCCAGCAGCAGCACTGCCAAAATAGGGCCAACAGAACACAGGGCAACCAAGCCAAAGGAGTTATCCTTACTGCGGCGGTCACCCAAAATAGCAGAGATACCAACACCCAGCGCCATAATAAAGGGCACTGTAATCGGGCCGGTGGTAACACCGCCGGAGTCAAAGGCTACCGGCAGCAGCGATGCATTCCCCCGCACCACAAGCAAAAGCGCCAGGGCAAACAGGAGCATATAAAACAGCATCAAAATGTGGGACAGAGATTTGCGGAACACGATCTTCAGCACCGAAACCACCAAGAATGCGCCCACACCAAAGCCAACCGCATAAATGAGAACTGTGCCGTTCATTACTGCTTTGACTTGATTTGCCAACACCTGCAGATCCGGCTCAGCCACTGTGATCAGCAGCCCCAAGCCAAAGCAAGCACCCAACAGCAGCGGCAAATTCTTCTGCCGGGAAAGGCCGGAACCCACATGGGTACCGATGGGGGTCATTGCCAGGTCTGCGCCCATATTAAAAAGGCCGATGCCCAAAACCAGCATCACAGCACCCACAGTAAAGGTAATCAGCTCTGCACCGGAAAAGTTAAACCAAGGTGTCAGGCTTAACAAATACACAATGGCTGTAATCGGCAGTGCAGAGATCAACGCTTCTATAATTTTCGACTTCAGTTCTTTCAAAATTTCACCTACTCCCGAACACGCATTTTCATTTTATATATTATAACAGAGGAAACCTGTTTTGACCATAGCCAAATTGTAAATAAAAAACCTCCAGTCCGAAGACTGGAGGATCTGCTCATCTTTCCACCACTTGGGAAATCAGGTTATAATCGTTGGTCAGAATGGTATCAATGCCCATTTCCCGGAAACGCTTGGTCTCTTCCGGGTCATCGGACCAGAACACATTGCAAAGGATGCCGTTGGCATGGGCTTTTTTCACCGTTTCTTCGTTGAAATAGGGCTTGAACAGCTGCACCTTATAAGCGCCCAGCCGGATGGCTCTGTCCACCATAGACATGGGATCTTTGTTGCCGTCCCAACCCACGCAGCAGCGGATATCCGGAGCATATTCCTTCACCTGCTTGATGATCTTATCGTTGGTGGTCATAAAATAAGCATGCTCCTGGGCATCGTATTTGCGGATCAATGCCACAATTTTCTCGATCATAGGGTCAGCAAAATCTTGATCCCAAAGTTTTACATGGATGTTCATAATGACCTGCCCGGCAAATTTGCGCAGGATATCCTCAAAGGTGGGGATTTTCAAGCCCTTGAACTTCTCGCCGTGCTTTTCACCAAAATCCAGCTGCAGCAGTTCTGCATAGGAATGCTCATAGATCTTGCCATGACCGTTGCTGACCCGGTCCAGGGTGGCATCGTGGCAGGATACCAGCACACCGTCCGTTGTGGGCCACAGGTCAAACTCGATCTCCTCGGCGCCCATCGCCACCGCCGCGCCAAAAGCAGGCATACTGTTCTCCGGGGCAATGGTGTTAAACCCTCTGTGGGCGCAGACCCGTGGATAGGGCATTTTTGCATCGGAGAGCACTACGGATGGGCCGCCGGCCCGGTACTGCCAGGGTGATCTGCCCATATTCACATATTCCCAATGGGCCATATGGGGGTTGCCGTAACCGCCGGGCTTCAAATGTTTTTCGTGGGGATCAAACTCTGCGCTGACAACACCGAATTTGCCACCCATATTGGCCAGCACCTTCCCCTCGGGAGATACGATCATACTGGCGCCACAGACAGTAGACTTCTCGTCAAAGCTCACAGAGGACCGCAGCACATAGGCGTTGGTATTGTATGCTAAGAATTTGCACATGGTTTCGATGGCATCGTGGCTGTCACTGCGCTGCAGGGAGCAGCCGATGATGATGTCCATATTTTCCTGGGCAATGCGGGGGAAGGCCTCGTAGAAATAGAAGTCGTAGCAGGTGAGGAAGCCGTAGCGGATGCCGTCCAGTTCCAGGGTGAAGGGCTCGTCAGGGGTGAGGGTGTAGTCGCTGTCCAGGCCCATGTTCAGCTCCAGCGGGGGCAG
>JAZNNO010000023.1:0-47140 GCA_045580345.1 Faecousia sp. | reverse complement strand
AGATATTAGCCCTTAATGGGGGGCAAGGGGAGCGCTGCCGGGGGCAGATGAAGCGACCCGAGCGAGTGGCCGCGGTCGAAAAAATCGAGGAAAAGCGTAAGCCCGAAGATTTTTTCGGGCACCGCAACAGGAGAGCAAGCCGACCGCGATCAATGTTGCAAAAACAGCCATCCCAACCGGGATGGCTGTTTTTTTGTTGCTGTATTTACCCTATGGGATCTACGGTTGTACATCTTCTATATATTGCATTACATCTTCGACATTACATTTCAAAATTCTACAAAAGGTTTCTATTGTGTGAGTACTGACACTTTCGTTTCGTTTTAAGCGCGTGATTTGTGCAGGGCTAATATTGTGTTTTTTAATAAGCGTGTATTGTGTTACGCCTCTATCTTTCATAGTTCGCCATAATCTATCATAGGAAATCATAATTGTAATCCTCCCTATTGACATATTAACCGATTGTGGTATATAATTATATTAACCAAAATCGGTTATCAACAAAGAGAGGAGCGGAAGTAATGAAAAAGGTTGTTAATTTTATTGATAGCGACAAGGAGCTTGTTGACAAAATAAAAGAATATCAACAAGCCCATGGTATATCATCATTTGTTGCTGCAGTTAGGAAGTTGTGTAAAGATGCATTAGAAATTGAAAGAATTAGACATTAAAAGGAGTTTGAAGAAATGAAAAGAGCAATATCCTTGATCGTAGTATTTGCATTGTGTTTGTCCTTGTGTGCTTGTGCCGGTAAAAGGGCGATTAAATTGACACTGGATAACTATGAGCAGTATCTTAAAGTTAGCAGTCGTGCATTAATTGAGAAAGATTACGAAGGAAACTCTTTTGTAATTGGTCGAGTTTCTGCATATGATTTTGTGACCAATGATTATGGACAAAATATTTATGGGTCTGTTTCGGTAGAAGGTCTTTCTCAAAATTTTAACTATTCCAACATCAAGATTGAAGTGGAAATTACAGGAAAATGCTATCATTGCGATTTAAAAGCAGAGAAGGATGAGAATGAAAAAACGCTTAAGTGGAGTGATTTTTCGTTTGTCGCAACATGCAACAAGGTTGACATCACCGGAAAAGGAGACAATGGCGGCAGCGATAAATTCGTGCTTCCCACAGGACGGGGCGTGCCTTTCTTATTATACGCAAACGGCGTAACTCGATACTATGAAAACAGTGATTTCCTTAATTACACATATAAAGTTATTAGCGTTAGCGGCACGGTAACGCCAATATAAGATAAACCTGGGAGACATTTTTGACTCCCAGGTTTTATATCAGCTACGCATGATTCTGTATTGCTTGTTCGACACCAATGTAGTGTTACACAACAGCAGGGAGGTTCCTTGAGATTCCTCGGCGCGCTGCGCTTGTTCGGAATGACGGGAATTTTGTTTTCGGGACGATGTGGGCATCGTCCCCTACAATTACTATTCGCTTTCCTGCTCCAAAGATATCGTCACCACAGTAGCATCGTCCTGGGGGCCGGGTTGGGCGGCGGTGAGGAGGGTGGTGGCGATCTCCCTGGGAGTTTTGCCGATGCTGTTCATACAGCATCGCAGGGCTTCGGTTTCGCCAATGCCGTCGCTGACCATCACCAAAAGCTGACCCCGGCGCAAAGATAGCTTGTCCACACTCTCCCGGTAGTCGGTGACGGACAGGCCGGGAGGGGGCGTGGCGGCACCGATCTTTTCTACCCCTACACCACCCATCAGATAAGAGGGCACAGCGCCCCATTTATACAAAGTGACCTTGCCGGAAGAAAGCTGAATTTCGGCTAAGTCCACGGTCACCGCGCCAGCCCGATCCCGGAGGGCGCAGATGCTGTTGACGCTGCGCAGGGCGTATTCGGCGGGGTAACCAACGCTTAAGAGTCGGCGGAGCATAGTTCCGGCCTCGCGGCCCTCCTGAATCGCGCCCAGGCCTGTGCCCATGCCGTCGCACAGCAGCACATAGTACCGCCCCTCTGTGCCGGCAAAACGCAGGCAGCGGTCGCCGTTTTCCTCCTCCGGACGGTTGCCGAACACTGCCACCCGGGGGCTGTAAATATTGGGCTGTTCTGTCCGACGGGAAAGACCGTCGGACAGCTCCCGGAGGAAGTCGGACAGGAATCGGTACTGCTGCTCCACAGCCGCCCGGTACTCTTTTTGCCGCTCCCGGTCGGCCCGGATGGAGCGCAGCTGCTCCTGGGAGCGGTGGAGCTCGGCAAGAAAGCGGCCGCTTTTCCGGCAGATGATGGGCAGCTCCTCAGGTTGCAGGAGGGGTTTGTGGAGGAGTGTGCCCGGGAGCATACCAAGTCGCTGGATGTCCTTGCAATTTTTGCGGTTGGGGCAGCTGGCGCAGGCCCGTTCCGCTGCCCGCATTACCAGGGCATCCTCGTCCACCGGCACTTCCGGGGCTTCTGCCAAAAGCTGCTGGGTTTGGTTCAGCACCCCGGCGGCCAATTCCAAGCGCACCTGGGCAGTGCCGGTTTCACCCCGACGGTGAGGGATCTTTCCGGGAACGGGCAAGAAGCCGCCGATCACCGAGCCCAAAAGCAGGGCAGGCAGAGGGTACAGATCCCAGGCATTGCACAGCCACATAATGAGGAAATAGGTTGCCCCCGGGGCAAGCCGTCCGAAGAGCCCGGTAGGTTTGGACAGCAGCCGGGGCAGGTAGGCCAGCACCAGCACGGCGGTCATGGGAACAACAGTCACCTGGGCTAAGTCCAGGGCAAGGCCGGCGATAGCAACTGCCGGAAAAGCGCCCACTGCGGACAGCATACCGGCAGCAAAAAAACCGAAACTAAACCATTTGGACGGGGCGATCTGCACCAAGGCCAGCACCCCCAAGCCACAGGCCAGCCATTCCAAGATGGGGTGTCTTCCACGGCGCACCTGGGCAAAAAGCCGGGTCGCGCCCATTGCCAGGGCCACCCGGATTATGTACAGGGAGATGGGGGAATCCTCTAACCCTAAGTTTTGAAACAGAACACCACAGGATGCCACGATCAGCCCGGAAATGGCAGGCATCAGCAGTGGGGTTTCCCGACTGAGCTGTCTTTTACCCAGGGCCAGCGCAGAAAGAAGACCTGCGGTCAGCCATACGATAGGTTGCTGCCCCACACCCCAAAAAATGCGGTAGCCCATAATGCCACCCACAGCGCTGAGCACGGCCGGCCAGCCGCTGCAGGCGCACACCAAGGCAAGGGACAACGGGAGAATGCTCTGACCCAGGCTGGCGGCACTTAACACAAATCCGGCGGCCAGGTAGCCGGCTATCCGGAGAAAAATATGTACCCGGGGATCTAAGAGCCATCGGCGGAGAATATGTTTGCCCCGGCGTACATAAGATTCTATTACGATCATATACTTCACGTCCTTCCTGTGTATAAAGTACCACGCAGAACGCGATTTTTTTGTCGGAATATATTATCCCGGAAAGATTCTTGCACTTGGGCAAAAGAAGGTGTATAATAGAGAAAAATTTCAGGAGGGGCGACGATGGCTACGGAATATGAATTGAAGTTCAAAGCAGCGGAAGCAGTTTTGTCGGCCATCGATGCGGCCTTTCCCGGTGGGATCGTATTGGAGATGGAAACCGCTTATTATGACACCCCCACCGGGGCAATGTCCAAGCGGCGGTATACCCTCCGTCGGCGGCTGGAAAACGGGGTTTCCGTCTGTACCTTGAAGACCCCGGCGGGCAATGCCCGGGGGGAATGGGAAGCAGAATGCGAGGATATTGCAGCGGCTATCCCGAAACTGATCGCAATGGGAGCACCGGCGGATTTGGAAACGCTTGCAAAAGAGGGGCTTGTCCACATCTGCGGCGCGAAGTTCACCCGGTTGGCAAAAACTGTGATTCTTCCGGAATGCACTGTGGAGATCGCCCTGGACAAGGGCGTTTTGCTGGGCGGCGGAAGGACTGAGCCTTTGTGCGAGGCAGAGGTGGAACTGAAAGCCGGCACAAAAGCTGCCTGCGATGCATTTGGCACGGCGTTAGCGGAGCGGTTTGGTCTTGTGACCGAGGAAAAGAGCAAGTTCGCCCGGGCGCTGGCCCTTTACAGAGGAGATTGATATGTTAGATACCTTGTTTGCAAAATATGACAGGCTCATGCTCTTTGATACAGAAACCACCGGCTTGATCTTTAACCGGGATGAGATCATTGAGTTTGCCGCCGTGGTGGTGGAAAAGCAAAATGGAGAAATCGTTGTTACCCAGGAGTATGACGAGCTGATCTCTCTCAGCCCCGGGGGCTTTGTGCCGCCGATGATTCAGAACCTTACGGGCATATCCAATGAGGATCTCCGGGCAAAAGGCATTCCCAAGACGAGGCTTTGCTGCGATATCGCCCGGATGGTGGCGGGGAACACCCTGCTTTTGGCCTACAATGCGCATTTTGATTTGAGTTTTCTCTACTATCTTCTGCTCCGGGACGGTGACCCCACCATCTTAAAGGGCAAGGATAAGCTGGATCTGCTCACGGTCTACAAGGACCGCCACAGCTATCCCCACAAGCTTTGCAATGCCATTGAGGTCTATGACCTGGCAGGCAAGGTTGTCAACTCCCACCGGGCGGTGGATGATGTGCTGGCTACGGTGGAAGTGATGAAGGCTATGGAAGTTGAAAAGGCAGATTTGGAACATTATGTAAACCTGTTTGGGTACAATCCCAAGTACGGCGTTGAGGGCAAGCCCATCGGCACTGTTACATATAAGCCTCAGAAATTTGATCCACCTGCACCCCTGTATGAAATGTAAGGAGAATATTATGTATAACAAAACTGCGTACGAGATGGGCACAAACGGCTGCACCATCCGGGAACTGGCAGCCTACGGCGCTGCCCGGGCTCAGATCGTGGGCGAGGAGAATGTGTTTAATTTTACCATCGGCAACCCCAGCCTGCCCGCTCCCCGGGAGGTAACAGACGCTGTCCGGGATATTTTGGACAATATGGACAATCTGGCTATCCACAGCTATACCAGCGCTACGGGCGATTTGGCAGCAAGAAAGGCCATCGCCAAGGATCTGAACGATCGCTTTGGCGCGGATATTACAGCCGACGAGCTGTTTTTGGGCTGTGGCGCATCCCCGGAGCTGTGCGCGGTATTTGGCGCATTGTCAATGGATGGCGGCGAGATCATTGCCATTGCTCCGTATTTTTCCGAGTATGAGCCCTTTGCCCAGTCTGCCGGCTGCACATTGAAGGTGGTAGCGGCGGACGTTCCCAATTTCCAGATTCGCCTGGATGCGGTGGAAGCAGCTATTACACCCAACACCGTAGCCATCATCATCAATTCTCCCAACAATCCCTCCGGTGTGGTCTACACCCGGAAGACCCTGGAGCAGCTTGCGGAGCTTCTTGACCGGAAAGCAAAGGAGTACGGTCACGCGATCTACATTGTTGCCGACGAACCCTACCGGGAACTGGCTTACGATGGGGTGGAAGTGCCCTTTATTCCTACGATTTATAAGGATACGATCGTGTGCTATTCCTATTCCAAGTCTTTGTCTTTGCCCGGCGAGCGCATCGGTTACATCTATGTGCCCCGGCAGGCTACCGACGGTGAAGAACTGTACACCGCGGTTGCCGGCGCGGCCCGGGGTATCGGCCATATTTGCGCACCCTCTTTGTGGCAGCATGTGATTGCCCGGTGCGCCCATCTGCAGCCGGATTTAACAGAGTATGACCGCAACCGCAAGGCCCTTTACGAAGGATTGCGGGAGGCAGGCTATGAAGTCGCCAAGCCCGACGGCGCGTTCTATATGTTCGTGAAAGCTCCCGGCGGCGATTCGATGGCCTTCTGCGAAAAGGCTAAGGGGAAAGATCTGCTGGTAGTGCCCGGCGAAGGCTTTGGCTGCCCCGGTTGGTTTCGCCTGTGCTACTGCGTCAGCTATGAGAAGATCCTGCGGAGCTTGGAAGTTTTCCGGGCTTTGGTATAATAAAAACCGCTACTCGTCAAGAGTAGCGGTTTTTTATTCTGTGATAAAGTTACCTGGGCCGCTGACGGGAACAGGGTCGCCCAAATAGGTGGGCTTGGGCTTGAAAATAGATGTAAGGAAGTCCTTGTTCCGGGCTAAGATCTCCCGGACATCCCGGTTGGTTTGCCCGGCATAGACTTGAGTATCGCAGGCGACACCGTAGGCATCCAAACCCATAGCCTTGGCGATGTACAGGGCCCGGTGGAGGTGGTATTTTTGGGTGACGATGAGGACCTTCTTAGCCTGGAAGATCTGCTTGGCCCGGTACATGCTTACGTAGGTGGAAAAGCCTGCGTAATCCAAAAAGATATCCTGGGAGGGAACGCCTTTTTCCAAAGCGTAATTACCCATTGTGACTACTTCGTTGTATTCTACCTGGCCGTTATCACCGCTCATCAGCAGCTTGGGCGCAACGCCGTTTTCGTACAGTTCCACGCCCCGATCCAGCCGTTCGGCAAGCATGGGGCTGGGTGTGCCGTCGGGACGGACAGCGCAGCCTAAAACCACAATGCATTCCACATCCTGCAGTGCGGCAGCTTTCTCTACTGTGACGATCCGGGAAGCGGTGCTTTGGATCACCCAATCGTTGATGCCCACGGGAATGGCCACAACCAAAAGGGCCAAAATAAAAAGCCACAGAAAAATTTTAGTCAGGTTCTTGCGGGATTTCTTTGCCATCTGCACCGCTCCTTTCCTAAGATTTGTATTTATTATAGCACAAGAGAAATGGGACAGCAACTGCGAAAATAAAGGGAACTGCTTATAGAATAGTTTGTCGGTTGTTTATTCTTCGGCTATGAGGAAACTGACGCCGCCCAGGGTCAGCCGGCCATCTTCTATGGAAACATTTTGAGAAAGCAGAATCCGGGAAGGCGTGGGTCCGTCATAATATCTGGAT
Source organism: Faecousia sp. (assembly GCA_045580345.1). GTDB lineage: Bacteria > Bacillota > Clostridia > Oscillospirales > Oscillospiraceae > Faecousia. The sequence continues at coordinate 40,262 of JAZNNO010000023.1, read as the reverse complement.
TGGGCGGAGGGGTTAATGGCAATCAGCAGCTTTTTGCCATTTTTCATACGCGTATATACAAAGGGGTAAGAGGGAAGCAGAATCTCAAACGCACCGTCGGCCCATAGGCGCGGGTCGTTTCGGCGGAGGGCGATCAGCTGCTTTACAAAGGACAGCAAAGAATCCGGGTCGTTCTCCTGGTCAGCTACGGTGGGGGCGTTTTCCCGGGGATCCGTAGGCAAATAGGGGGTGTTGCTGTTGGAGAAGCCGTGATTCTTGCCCCTGTGCCACTGCATTGGTGTGCGGGAACCGGTGCGGATGTAGCCGCCTTCCTTAGAGGGAAGTCCTTCAATATAATCCATACCGATTTCATCGCCGTAGTACACAAAAGGCACACCCGGCATGGTGAACAGAAAAACCATTGCCGCTTTGATTTCCTCCGGAGACCTGCCGTATGCCAATCTTTGCATATCGTGGTTACCGGTGATATGGCCAATATATCCCTTGCCCTGCACTTGCGCCAAATCGTACAGGTAGCGGTCTAAATACTCGTTGATATTTCCTTTTCCGTCTTTGTGGAAATAGCTGTGTCCGGTCAGGTCAGTGGTGGTATTTCTGCCTTTTTCATAGCGGAACAGGGAACGGTAGGCAGTGGGGCCGCTGTGCAGGAGAAAGTCCAGATGGAAGCCTGCATCGATCGCTTGGGAGGGATAGCCCCATTCGGCAAGCAGCAGACATTGGGGATTCTTTTCTTGCATATGCTCGCGGACTTCGTGCCAAAACTGCTTTAGGTAAGAGCCGTCGGTATCACCCCGGATGAGAGAGGCGGCCATATCCACGCGGAAGGCATCCGTGCCCAGATCCATCCAAAAGTCAATGATCTGCATGAGTTCGTGTTTCATAGCCACACAATCGGGATGATCCACCGGTAATTCCCAGGGATTTTCGGGGTTGGGGTGGGCATAGCCGTAGTTTAAGGCCGGCTGGCTCCAAAAGAAATTGTTTATGCATTTGGCATCCCGTTCACCGAGGCCGGCAATACCTTCGCCGTTGTCAAAGGCAGAAACAGTCCAAATATACCGGTTGGAATAGGGATTCTTTTCTACTTTGCCGGACTGAATGAACCAGGGATGGTCAATGGAGGTATGACCGGCAACCAAGTCAAAGATGATCTTCATGCCCCGGGCGTGGAGCGCATCGCACAAGTCTTTGTAGTCTTGAAGCGTTCCGTAGCGGGGAGCGACATCGTAAAAGTCTGTCACATCATAGCCGGCATCCCGGAAGGAGCTGGGATTGATGGGGTTGAGCCAAATGGCGGTGAAGCCACATTGCTGAATATAGTCCAGTTTTTCAATGATGCCGCGCAAGTCACCGATGCCATCTCCGTTGGTATCATAAAAGGACTGGGGGTAGATTTCGTAGACCACTGCGTTATTGAGCCAAGAGGATGTCATAAGGATCACTCCTTTTGTAGAAATCATTATATCGAGATTATAACATAAAGAGGAGAAATTGCAATCTCAAAAGGTTGATAAAAAAACGAGAAGACTTTCTGTAAAAACTGTGGTATGCTGTGTATGCCAACAGCAGACGCAAGACGCGAAACGGAGTACCCGCAGGTACTTCGTTATTTTTATGGAAAGGGGAGGATGCTTAGGGGATCATGGCAAAGATATCACCGGAGAAGATCATAAACGAGCTGGCGGCCATTGCCTTTGCACGAGCGCCGGATCTTTTGGTGGTGGAGGACGGACAGATCCGCTTGCGGGAGGATCTGAAGCCCCGGCAGCGGGCGGCGGTCGCATCTGTGGAAAAATCCACCACCGGCATCAAGGTGAAGTTTTACGACAAAATGAAAGCTTTGGAACTGCTGGGGAAGTACTTGGGTCTGTTCGAAGGGGCGGATAACCGGGAAGAAAAAGAAAACAATCTGCTGGAGGCGATCCTGCAAGCAACCGGACAGGAGGTGGATACCCGTGATGTATCAGAGCTTCAGTAAGCGGCAGCTGTTGGCAATGACCTGGTGGAATCGACCGAAGCTCAAGGAGCGGGAGGGTATCATCTGCGACGGCGCTATCCGTTCGGGAAAGACCTTAAGTATGGTGACAGGGTTTTTCCTGTGGAGCATGACCTGCTTTGACGGGTGCTGTTTTGGCCTGTGCGGCAGGACCATCGGTGCGCTGCGGCGGAATATCATCGGCAATCTTCCGGCGTGGCTGGGGGATGTGGTGCAGATTCGGGAAAACCGCAGCGAAAATAAGCTGGTGGTCACCGACCGAACGGGAAGAAGCAATACCTATTACCTTTTCGGAGGTCAAGACGAAAGCGCCTATAAAGTGATCCAGGGCATTACCTTAGCGGGGGTGCTGCTGGATGAGGTGGCGCTGATGCCCCGATCCTTTGTGGAGCAGGCCTGCGCCCGGTGTTCGGTGGCAGGGTCAAAGCTGTGGTTTAACTGCAACCCGGAAGGGCCGGAGCACTGGCTCTATAAAGAATGGATTCAGAAAGCCCGGCAGAAAAACCTGCTCCATCTGCATTTCACTATGGCGGACAATCCGGGGCTTGATCCGGCGATCCGCGCCCGGTACGAGGCAATGTACACGGGCGTGTTTTATCGGCGGTATATCCTGGGGCAATGGTGTATGGCAGAGGGGTTGGTGTACGAGTTTGAGCCCGAACGGCATATCACAAAGGATATCCCTCAAAACGGCCGGTACTACATTTCTGTGGACTACGGCACAAGAAATCCCTTTTCTGCGGGCCTTTGGTGCGTATCAGATGGCCGGGCGGTGCGAATAAGAGAATTTTATCACAGCGGCCGGGACAGCGGGAAAATGCTCACAGACGAGGAGTACTACCGGGAGCTGGAGCGCCTTGCGGGAAGCTTGCCGGTGGAATTTGTGGTGGTAGACCCTTCGGCGGCGTCCTTTATTGCCACCATCCGCGCCTACAGACGGTTCTCTGTCCGCAAAGCGAGAAACGAAGTGCTCTCCGGTATCCGGTTGGTGGGGTCGCTGCTCCGGGAGGGGTACTTGCAATTTGCCCCTTGCTGCAAAGATGCCATCCGGGAATTTTCCCTGTACCGCTGGGAGGAAGACGGACAAATCGATCGTGTGCAGAAAGAAAACGATCACGCAATGGACGATATCCGCTATTTCTGCGCCACAGTATTGGGGCGCAAACGACGAAACAATGGAGGAAGAATCAATGAAGAATTATCTGGTGAATAAATTCCTGCCTATGTGGGCCAAGGAGACCGTGCTGCGGGAAAATCGGCAGTTGAAGCAGGAAAACCAGGCCCTTCAGCAAGAAGTTGATCGGCTGGATGCCTATGCCCGGGGGTTAAAGACAGGCCTGCGGGCGGTAGGGCGCAGCCGGGGAGGTGAAAAATGAGTATTTACAATTATGAGCAGGCTTTTGGCGCTGCGGACAAAACCAGCAGCGCCATGCGCAAGGCCATCGAGCGATGGTTTCAGATGTACTATGAAAGCACAGCCACGGAGCATACAGACCCATGCCAGCGGATTCCCTATACGGTGGTGAACAAGCTGGTAAAGTCGGTATTCGGTGAGTACAGGGCAGAGGCAGATACCCCCTTGGGGCAGCGTGTTCTGAAAAGCTTAGACGAGAAGAAACGGATCGCCATGCAGCTGGCGCTGGTTGGCGGCAGCTGTTACATCAAGCCCTGTCCGAATGGGACGGGGTTTTCCTTTACCCTGGTTCCCCGGAACAGAGCGCTGATCTTTAGCGCCGATGGGGCAGGTCGGCCCACGGATATGGGACTTGTGGAAAAAAGCGTATGGGGCAATGCCTATTACACGCTGCTCGAGCGCAGAAGCGTGGATGCGGAAGGGTATCTCACCATTCAAAACAAGCTCTATCGCAGTGGCGACAGCCGGAATTTGGGTGCGGAAGTGCCGCTTAAGAATGTCCCGGCTTACAGCAATTTGGCGGAAAGCTACCGATTTGAAAAGCCTGTGGGTTCTGTGGGTCTGGTGACAATGAAGCTGCCTATGCTCAACTGTGTGGACGGCTCCAACGACGGCGTGGCGGTATATGCCCCCGCGGAGGGTCTGATCCGCAATATTGACCGCAACGAAGCCCAGATGAACGGAGAATTTGAGCGGGGGGAGAGCCGGGTGTTTGCCTCCCGGGATCTGCTGGACGCAGAGCAGGGGCTGCAGGATCATCTGTTTGTGGGCTTGGATGACGATCCCGAGCGGGTGGGGCTGACGGTGTTTTCTCCCCAACTGCGGGAGGAATCTTATCTTGCCCGGAAGCAGGAGTATCTGCGGAATTTGGAGACCCTTTTGGGCTTGCGCCGGGGTATGGTATCCGACACCAATATGGATGACCGGACTGCTACGGAGATCACCACCAGCGCCATGGAGTATTCTCTGACGGTGTTGGATTTTCAGCATATTTGGCAAACAGCAGTGGAGGAAGTGATGGCCCTGTGCGGTCAGCTTGCTGAACTGTACGGATTGCCTTGCCGGGATTTGGGCAAGGTTCGTTTTGACTGGGGCAACGGTGTCCTTTACGACCAGGAGAAGACCTGGGCGGATTATATGGAGATGGTTTCCCGGGGCATCCTGAAGCCGGAAGTGGCCCTTGCCTGGCGGTTCGGTATGGCCGATGCAGACGATAAAACCATCCGAGAAAAACTGATGCCCAATTAAATTTTGTGAGAAAGCAGTCGGGAGGCTGCTTTTTTATATGCCTTGGCCGGCGTAAAAAGGCCAAAACGATCGGGATGCGACCCCGTATAAAAGCATAGGAAAGGAGAACGTATGAAACGAGAATTTTTGCAGGGATTACAGGTGGAGGGAAGCCCTCTGCCCAAGGAGGTCATCGATGCCATTATGGCGGAGAACGGACGGGATATTGAGGCCGTAAAGGCCCGCTTTGCAGAGTTTGACGGCGCGGCAGGCGCTTGGGAGGAGAAGTATAACCAGGCGTTGACTGCTCACCGGGAGGAACTGCAAAGCGTGGTCTTCGGTCACAATCTGGAAAAGGCAATTTTGGCGGCAAAGGGCCGCAATGCCAAGGCCATCACCGCCCTTTTGGATGTGGATGCCCTGAAAGCCAGCGAAAATCAGCAGACCGCTTTGGAAGAAGCGCTGCAGGCCTTGAAACAGGAATGCGGCTACTTATTCCAAACGGAGACCCCGCCCCCTTACGCAAGGGGCACAGGCGCAGTAGCGCCGCAGGAAAACAAAGGTCCTGCCACCTTGGCAGGCGCATTACTTGAAAAATTTGAAAGGAAGTAAAAAATTATGGCAATTACATTAGCAGAAGCAAAAATCGGTATGGCGGATAAGGTCGATCAGCAGATCGTGGATATGTTCCGCCGCAGCAGCCTGTTGCTGGATCAGATGGTGTTTGACAATGTCATCTCTCCTGGTACCGGCGGCAGCACTCTGACTTACGGCTACATTCAGCTGAAGTCCCCCTCCACCGCAGCAGTACGTACTGTGGGCGGTGGGTACACCCCCGGCGAAGCCAAGAAGGAAAAGAAGACCGCCAATGCGATCATTATGGGCGGCGCATTCCAGATGGACCGTGTGATCCAGAACACCGCCGGCGCAGCCAATGAGATGGCTTTCCAGGCGGAGCAGAAGATCAAGGCAACCGCCAATTATTTCCACAACCTGGTCATCAACGGCACCAGCGATGAGGGTACTTTCGACGGCCTGAAGAAGCTGCTGAGCGGCACTGCCAATGAGCTGACCAGTGCTGTCAGCCTGAAGACCTCCGACGAACTGGACGAGAACTACAACGCATTCTTAGACGAGATGGACAGCTTTATCAGCATTCTGGACGGCACGCCCTCCATGCTGCTGATGAACCGCTCTATGCTGGTCAAGCTGCGTTCCATCGCCCGCCGCGCCGGTTACTATGAGCGCACCCAGGACGACTTCGGCCGCACTGTGGAGACCTATGCCGGTGTGCCCATGGTGGATATGGGTCAGTTCTACAACGGCGAGACCGTAGAAGATGTGGTAGCCACCGAGGCTGGCAAGACCGCCATTTACGCGGTTTCCCTGGGCCTGGACGGCTTCCACGGTATTTCTCCCATGGGTGACGGTGTGATCCAGGCATATCTGCCCGACCTGAACGCCCCCGGTGCTGTGAAGACCGGTGAGGTGGAGCTGGTGGCAGGTGTTGTGCTGAAAAACACCCTGAAGGCCGCTGTCCTCAAGGACATCGCCATCGCCGCTAACTGATAAGGGAGGCGCTGCCTGTGGTGGATTATGAGTTCTATGTGAATGATTACCTGGGCAGCGCCATTCCGGAAAAGGCATTTTCCGGTGTGGCGACCCAGGCCCGGCAGTGGCTGGAGTGCTTCAAAGGTAAATATCGTGTTGTGTCCTCTGGCTGGTCGGCAGAAAATATGGCCATATGCGCCATGGCGGAGTCCTTGTGGAGCCGCGCTCGCGGGGAGCTGACTTTTTCCGGCAGCAAGACCGGCGAAAGACGATCCCTCGGCCGGGAGCTTTACGAGAAGGCGTCCATCTATCTGGATATTTACCGGGGAGTGAAGCAGTAAATGGAAATTTTGGAAAAGCTGCGGCAATTCCTGCTGGGGTTTCCCGGCTTTGACGGGGAATTGCCTGTGGATTTTACCCAGGACGGGCCGGGAAATTCCGGCCTGTTTCCCGGGGGACTTACAGAGGTGGACAGATATGTGGATCTGCTGGGAAATATGCAGGTGCGGTATCAGTGCTTGTTTACCCTGTATCATCGGATGCAGCCCGGGCAGGACAGCGCCCAGTGGCTGCTGGACTTTGAAGACTGGCTGACAGAGCAGACCGGCGCAGTGCAGATAAAGAAGGCCGAAGCAAAAGAAGTTTCCCGGCTGAATTGCGGTCTGTGTACGGTGAGCCTGGCAGTTAACTTCTGTAAGGATATTGATGCAAAGGAGGGGCTGTATGCGAACGACGGATTTGTTTACCATTGATGGCAAACCTGTTTTGGTGCCGGATGGAGATCTTGGATTTTCGGCAGAGGATATGGAGTCCTCGGATTCAGGTATGGATGAAAACGGCAATTACCACCGATATGTTTTGCGGCACAATGTCCCAAGCTGGGACTTTTCCTATTCCCGGCTGTCGCAGGAGGAGTATGCCTATATGGAAGGGTTATTTGGTCAAAAAGATACCTTTACCTTTGGGTTTACATCTCCCTGTAGCGGTGTCAAACAGGAGATCACAGCCTACCGGAGCAAGCACAGTATTTTGTGGCATTGTGCCGCTGACGGTCAGTTCCGGGATTACCGATTCCGGATCACCGCTTGTTAAGGAGGCGATCCCATGGAAAGAAATCTGATCGTTCTGTCTGATGGCAGGGAAATTGGCTCAGATGTGATTTGTCAGGTGAAGCTTACCGAAAAGGTGAATGAAGGAAAGATCCTAAATCCCGGTGCGGTATGTCCCACTGTGCTGGAGGCAGAATTGCATTCCCCCGGTGGGAAGCTGCATATTCCCATCGACTCGGACTTGTACTTTTACAAAGTGAAGGGCAACGGCGCGCGTGAATTGGTGGGCCTGTTTACGGTGGAAGATGCTTTTTATTCCAGCCCTAACCGCTATCTTATCACAGCCTATGACCGGCTGCGCTGGTTGGACAAAGATCTGACTACCTGGCTGGAAAGTCTGGACGAATGGCCTTATAAATTGGAAACCTTTGCACGAATGGTATGCGATGCCTGCGGAGTGTACCTGCAGCCCGGATATTTTACCAACGGCGAGTGGCCGGTGCACAGATTCACGGCGGTCAATATCACAGGCCGCAAGCTGATGCGTTGGGTAGGAGAGCTTTCCTGCCGGTTTTGCCGGGCTGCCCCCGATGGAATGATCTGCCTGGAGTGGTACACCGATGCGGAAGAGCCGGTTTGGGAAGAAGAAAACCAGTTTGTGTTTCTGGATTCTCTTTCTCACGGCGATTATTTGACCCATGTCATCGATAAAATTATCATCCGCGCGGACAGAAAGGAAAGAGGCTATATTTACGGAAACGGCGGCAATGCCTATGTGATCACCGGCAATCAGTTGATGGCGGTTGTGCCAAATGAATCCTTTGAGGGCTTGGCCCGGGTTTTGTATGAGCATTTGCACCCGCTGCGATATACCCCCGGCACGGTGACTGTGCCTGCAGCTGTCCGGGTCAAATGCGGAGATATTCTTCGTCTCCGGGACAGAAATTCCCGGGAGGTCCTTATGTATGTGATGAAAAAGACCCAATGCGGCCAAAAGAGCATCCTGGAATGTACCGGTACTTACCGCAGGAATATTCCTATGTAAATCAGAAAGGAGGAAATGATGGAGAAAATTAAATTACAAGTGTCGGCAAGTCAGATCCAAGTGGTGCAGCGCCCGGCAGCGATCACAGCCGGCACAGTGGGACTGGAGGCGGAATTTGCCTTTGACAGCCACTGGGATAACTTAGGCAAGACAGTGATATTCCGGGCCGGAGATAAGGTGATCACTGCGGCTTTGGAGGGGAATACCCATATTGTTCCCTGGGAGGTGCTGGAAAAGCCTGATCTGTGGCTCACAGTTGGCGTTTACGGTGCTAATCCGGAAGGTACGGTGGTGATCCCCACCCTTTGGACCAAGGTGGCGGCAGTTTACACCGGCGTAGATCCGGAGGGCGACCCTGCGTTAGAGCCTTCCAACCCCATTTGGCAGCAGACCTTAGCCCGGGTTGCCGATATGGAGCCGCAGCTAAGTGAGCATATCAGCAATAAAACCAATCCCCATGGTGTGACTTGCGATCAGATCGGCGCGGTCACGCAGAAAGAATTTCGTGATGTGGTCAGCAATTTAGATGGCAGCGGTGATCCGGATGGACTCATTCCCCACCTGCTCAATCGGGAGAATCCCCACGGCGTAACGGCAGCCCAGGCAGGCGCAGCCCCTGCAGGCTATGGTTTGGGCGAACAATCTTCCGCTTCTTCTAACTGGAATTCTACTACCCGTAACGCTTTTATTCGTGGCAATAGTAATTCCCCCGACGGTGAGTGGTGGTATGGATTAAACATCAAATACGACAAGACCATTACGACACAACTTGCATTTAAGCGCGTTACGGACAAAAGCGCGCCGATCATTGCAATAAGACACCGACCTGATTATGGCGACACTACCCCGTGGATGCCGTGGGAATATGTAAATCCTCCCATGGTGGAAGGTGTAGCGTATCGCACAACCGAAAGGTTCAATGGCAAGCCGGTGTATGCAAAACTGCTTAATTGTGGTGCACTTCCCAACACAACAAATAAGCAAATTTTTGTAGCAAACAATATAGCCGACATTGTGCGCTTGTCTGGATATTTGAAAAATACCGCGGGATATGCATCTCAAATTCCCATAACGAACACTACAGCTGTAAATATTTTTCTGTATAATAATACCTATTTACAACTGACAACAACATCGGACCAAAGTACGTGGAATGCCTGTATTGCCGTGTATTACACGTTGGCAGAATAGGGGGGAGTGTATGAAAGTAATAAAATATAATCTTTGCTCCGTAGTTACCAAGGTTTTGGGCGGCGAGGAAACGGAGGTGCAGACAACAAAAGAGGAAGTTCTTACACCTGTTGTCCTCGAATGGAGCGAAGCAAATGAGGAAATCGCCAAGAGAGAAGCCCATAACGGCAAGTACACCATCGAGGACGATGGTGTGGAAAAGACCTCGGCAGAGAAAATCGCAGAGCTGAAAAAAGAGCTTTCTGCAACGGACTACAAGGTCATTAAGTGCGCCGAGTGTCAGCTGCTTGGTCAAGAAATGCCCTACGATTTAGCGAAACTCCACACAGAGCGCCAGGCGATCCGTGATGAGATCAACAAACTGGAGGAATAAGGATGTCCATTAAAACCTACAAGAAGGGCGATGACCAAAAGATCTCTGCCAATTTCCGGGCAAGAGAGTTTGACTGCCAGGGCAGAGGGTGCTGTTCTTCGACCCCCATCGATGAAAAGCTGGTGGACTATCTTCAGCAGATCCGTACCCACTTCGGAAAGCCTGTGTATGTCACAGCTTACCGCTGCAAGACACATAATGCCCGTGTGCCCAATGCTGCACCCAATAGCTATCACTGCTATGGACAGGCTGCTGACTTCCATATTGACGGTGTTGCTCCTGCGGAGATCGCTAAGTATGCCGAGAGTATCGGTATCAAAGGTATCGGTCTGTATGATACCTTTGTACATATCGACACCCGGACAAGCAAGTCCTTTTGGTACAGCCACGCACAGCAGCGGCGTACCACCTTTGGCGGCGCTCCCAAGCAAGAGGAAAAGGGTTACACCCTCTATGATTTCGTTTGGGATGTGCAGAGTGCCTGCGGTGCATCTGTGGACGGCATTGCCGGTCCGGAAACCCTTTCCAAGACTGTGACCCTGTCCGGATACAAAAACCGATACCACAAGGCCGTGCTGGCTGTGCAAAAGCGACTGTTTGCTTTGGGTTATACCGAGGTTGGTGAGGCTGACGGCATTGCCGGTGCAAAGTTTACCGCGGCTGTGACCCATTTCCAAAAGGATAACGGTTGCTGGGCAGACGGAGAGATCACCGCTAAGAATAAGACCTGGAAAAAGCTTCTCGGTATGGCATAGGGGGCGCGCGGATGAGTGAAGCAATTGCCGTAGCGCTGATTACCGGCGGTCTTTCTCTGGCGGGTGTGGTGGTGACCTGCCTTGCTACATCAAAGAAGACCGAAAAAGCGGCTGCGGTTGCACAGGCGGTGACCGATACCAAGATCGAAGAGCTGACCCGGGAGGTCAGACTTCACAACGGCTTTGCCCAGCGGATGCCCGTGGTGGAGGAGCAGATCAAGGTCATCAATCACCGCCTGGCGGATTTAGAAAGGGAGGTATAAGATGCAGGAAATTCTGAAAAAGTTTGCAGAGCTTTTGAAAGTGAAAACCATTGTCACCTTTGCGGTGGTGGCGGTGTTTTCCGTACTGGCTCTGCAGGGACGGATCAGTCCCGATAATGTGATGATCATCGTGTCTATGGTGGTGTCATTCTACTTCGGCACCCAGCACGAAAAGACCCATAATACTTAATTGGCAGATGCCCCCGGTTGAAACCGGGGGCATTTTTTGCGAAAAGAACAGGCGGATTCTTCTTTTCCTGTTGATTTTGGGGATAAATGCGTTATAATATAAGGTGATATGGGATGGGCAAAACCATCCATTAACCTTTCATAAAAGGAGAAGCTGTAATGATTATTACCCAGAAGAAACCCATTGAAGAAGTTATGGCTCTGGTTGGCGACGCAAAGACCGTTGCTATCGTGGGCTGTAACAGCTGTGCTACCGCTTGCCAGACCGGTGGTGAGCCTCAGATCAAGGAGCTGGCTGCTATCCTGGAGCAGGCCGGTAAGAAGGTAGTTGCCACTACCATCGCTGACTACTGCTGTATGAACCTGGGCGTGAAGGCTAAGATGAAGCCCACCAATGCCGCCAACCCCGACTGCGTCATCTGCATGTCCTGCGGTGACGGTGTGCAGTGTGTTGCCAAGAACGCACCCACCATTCCTGTGTATCCCTCCAACAACACTATGTACTTAGGCGAAGCTGTGAAGTTCGGTGTTTGGGAAGAGTCCTGCCGCTTCTGCGGTGACTGTGTCCTGGGCCAGACCGGCGCTGTTTGCCCCATTACCCAGTGCGCCAAGAGCCTGGTGAACGGCCCCTGCGGCGGTCAGAAGAACGGCAAGTGCGAGGTCAACCCCGAGAATCCCTGCGCATGGATCAAGATCTACGAGCGTCTGGAGGCTACCGGTCAGCTGGATAAGCTGTCTGTTCGCCGTAAGGACAAGGGCTATGGCGACTTCGCCTACCCCAGAACCATTAGCTTGAGAGGTAAGAAATAATGAGTCTGTTAAAAGAAGCACTGGAAGCCGGCAAGTTCGGCATTACCGCAGAAATGGCCCCTCCTAAGGGTTGTGATTTTACTGAGCAGATGGAAGCTGCTGAGCTGCTGAAGGGTAAGGTTCACGGCGTGAACGTTACCGATATGCAGTCTGCCAGCCTGAAGGCTACCGGCCTGGGCCTGTGCATTAAGCTGAAGCAGGCAGGCGTGGAGCCCATCCTGCAGATGACCGGCCGTGACCGTAACCGTATGGCTCTGATGGGCGATGCCCTGTCCGCTGCCGCTTTCGGCATCGACACCATGCTGGCCCTCACCGGTGACCACCCCGTTGTGGGCGACTGCCGGGATTCTAAGCCTGTTTATGATTTGGACTCCGTTGGTATCCTGCAGATGCTGACCAATATGGAAGAAAGCGGCCGTGACTGCGGCGGCAACCCCCTGTCCGGCAATGCCTACGACAAGGAGACCGATACTGTCACCGACAAGTCCGCTACTCCCAAGTTCTACAAGGGTGCTTCCGTCACTCCTGTGTATGAGCCCCTGTTCCTGCAGATCAACAAGCTGCGTCAGAAGGTAGAAGCCGGCGCTATGTATGTTCAGACCCAGGGTATCTTCGATCTGGACACCTACAAGCGCTTCCTGGAGGCTGTTGACAAAGCCGGTATCAAGACCCACATCATGGCCGGCATCATTCCTCTGAAGGCTGCCGGTATGGCGAAGTACATGAACGAGAATGTGCCCGGCATCGATGTGCCTCAGCACATGATCGACCGCCTGGCCGCTGCTGCCGCAGAGGGCAAGGAAAAGGGCGTCAAGGGTCTGCCCGCTAAGCTGGGTATCGAGATGGCCGCTGAGATGATCGCGGAGATCAAGGCCCAGGGCCTGGGTGATGGCGTTCACATTATGGCGATCGGCGCAGAGAAGAATGTGCCCACCATTTTGGAGAAGGCTGGCCTGTCCATCTAAGTTACATAAGAAAAATAGTGTTGCCGAAAGGCAACACGATTTTTTTGTTTATGGAGTTACATCATTCAGAGAAAGGTCATTTTCACGGGCGATTTTGGCTAAATCTTCGTATTCGTACTTGCTCCGCTCCACACCGTAACCGGTGGCAATTTTTTGCCGAACCGGGCCATAAGGGGTCTGGACGATTTCCGTCCTGCGGGTGAGGGTGTAGCGGTTGCAAATTTTCTCCCGGATACCTAAGGTGGTGGTGTGCTTGAAAATGAGGGGTAGGAATTTTTCCTTATCCTCCATACGGCACAAAACGGTTAACATAATTCCGGGGCGGCTCTTCTTCATACCGATGGCGGTGGTGAATACATCCAGCGCGCCGGCATCCAAAAGCACTTCCATGGCAAAGCCAATGGCCTCGCCGGTCATATCGTCTAAATTGCAGGAAAGCTCCACGATCTGCTCGGCGTGTTCTTCAGTTTCGCCCAGCATTGCCCGGACGCAGTTGGGGGCTTCAAAATCCTTCTTGCCCATACCGTAACCGATTTTGGATACCGCCATAGCCGGCATATCCCCAAAGCTTTTCACAAAATGCTTCAGCAGCGCCGCGCCGGTGGGGGTGCAAAGCTCACCCTTGATTGCGCCGCCGTAGATGGGAATGCCGGTTAAGATGTTGGCGGTGGCAGGGGCGGGGACAGGAAGCAGGCCGTGGGCGCATTTTACCTGGCCGCTGCCCACGTGGACAGGGGAGGCAATTACTTTGTCTGCTTTCAGCTTGTCCATCAGATAGCACACGGCGGCCACATCGGCGATGGCATCCATCGCGCCAACCTCGTGGAAGTGGATATGGGTCACGGGTACGCCGTGGACCTTGCTTTCCGCACCGGCGATGATCCAGTAAATATCCATAATTTCTTGACGGACTTCCTTGCTGACAGTTAGCTGCCCCACGATGTGGGCAATATCGTCCATACCGCTGTGGGGATGGTGATGTCCGTCCTCTTCGTGGCCTTCCACCAGTACCCGCATATGGGTGCCGCCAATGCCGCATTTTTCGTCTTTTTCCGCAATATACTGGACCCCGGGGATACCCAAAGCATTCAGCTCTGCCAACACGGCATCCTTATTGGGGAATAACTCCAGCAGTGCGGCGGTGAGCATATCGCCGGCAGCGCCCATACCGCAGTCTAAGTAGAGAATCTTCATTTTGCGCCTCCTGTGTGGTTGATCATACTGGCGAGATAGCCGGCGCCGAAGCCGTTGTCGATGTTCACCACAGACACGCCGCTGGCGCAGGAGTTGAGCATGGACAGCAGTGCGGCAAGACCGCCGAAGGCGGCGCCGTAGCCCACACTGGTGGGTACTGCGATCACCGGGCAATCCACAAGACCGCCCACCACACTGGCAAGAGCCCCCTCCATACCGGCAATGGCAATGACCACGCTGGCTTGCATAAGCTGCTCGGAGTGATTGAGAAGCCGGTGCAGACCGGCAACACCCACATCGTAAAGTCTGACAACCTTATTACCCAAGAACTCAGCGGTGAGGGCAGCTTCTTCGGCCACGGGAATGTCGCTGGTGCCGCCGGTTGCCACCACGATGGTACCGATACCGCCGGGGGCGGCCATTTCACCAGCCACGGCGATTTTGGCATTTTTGTAATAGGTGAGGGAAACTTTTTTGCTGATCAAATCCGCCTTATCCTGGTCAAGCCGGGTGATCAGAACATTTTTCTGTCCGTTTTGCGCCATCTTTTCCAAGATGCCGATGATCTGCTCCGGGGTTTTGCCTGCGCCGTAAATGACTTCATTAGCGCCCTGGCGGACCTTGCGGTGCAAGTCCACCTTGGCATAGCCCAAGTCCTCAAAGGGTTGCTGCTTCAGCTGCAGGAGGGCATCGTCTACACTGACAGTTCCGTCCTGCACTGCCTGCAAAAGGGCTTTTACATCTGTATGCATTATCGTACCTCCAAATCCAGAAGGACTTCTGTGTAATCGTTTTTTAGCTTATTCAAAATGGTTTCCCGGTTTTCAAGGATTAGGGGCAGTTCCTGTTGGGAAATCTGCAGCTTTGCGGAAGTTCCTGTAAAGCGAATGCGAAAATCCTGAAAACCAAGGCTGCGCAGGAAACCTTCGTTTTGCTCGGTGATAGCAAGCTTTTCCGCTGTGATAGGTGTTCCTGTGGGGATCCGGGTGGCAAGGCAGGCGTAGGCGGGCTTGTCGTGGGTAAAAAGCCCGGCATCTTTGGAAAGTCTGCGGATCTCCTCTTTCGTAAGACCGCATTCCCGCAGGGGAGAGCGGACTTCCAATTCTTTGAGTGCGACCATTCCCGGTCGGTCGGAAGCATCATCCGATGCGTTTGTGCCGTCGATGATAAGTGAATACCCGTCAGCTTTTGCCTGCTCCAAAATAGCGTTAAATATCCACTTTTTGCAGAAATAGCATCGATTTTTTAGGTTTTCTGCAATGGCATGATCGGAAAGCACATCCAAATGGATCGTGACCATTTCTGCGCCTAGCTGGTTTGCCAAACGCAGGGCATCCGCATATTCAAATTCCGGTTGGAACGGCGTTTTCACATAATAGGCCTTTACATCCGCGCCAAAGCTGACAGCGGCGTACAAAAGATAGGCAGAGTCCACGCCCCCGGAAAACGCCAGGGCCAATTTGGGATTTTCTTCAAAAAAAGCTTTGAGCACCGCGCAGACCTCCTTTCCTTATAGCTACATTATCATACCACAGTTGCGCCCAAAGGGCAACTGCTTTTCCTTGACTAAATTTGGGGGCTATGTTAAAATAAAAACAACTGTAGCTTGGAGGTGAATCTATGGGAATTTCTCCCGTGCAAACGCTTCGGCAGCCTTTTAACAAATTCCTATATTCGCCTGCATATTTTGTGGTGTTGGGCAGTTTGTCGATCTTGGCAAATGTGTTTGGCAAAGAGCTGATCGCCTATACGATTTTGATTCCTTTGGCGGTTTGCGTTTGCTTGTTTGGCCGAGATCTGCTGCCACTTATGCCGGTGTTTGCTTGTGCATATATCTCCCCCTCGGCATCCAATAACCCCGGCGTGAACGAAAAGTCCATCTTCTCTCTGTCAGGCGGCGGTATTTATTTAGGCATCCTGATTGCGATGCTGGTGGGAAGCCTTGTGTACCGATTGGTAAAAGACCCGGATTTCGGCGGTAAAAAATTCCTAAATCAAAAGCGAAAATTGCTGTCCGGTATGTGCGTGTTAGGTATCACCTATGCCATCTCCGGCCTGTGCAGCGGCCACTGGGCTGAATACGGGTGGCGAAATCTGCTGTTCGCGGCGATCCAGTTTGTGGCGGTGGCTGGCCTGTATTGGCTGTTCAGCGGCTCTGTAAAATGGGAGCAAGCCCCCAAAGCCTATGTGTACTGGATGGGTGTCTGTGTTGGTTATGTGCTGATTGCGGAACTGCTGGGCATCTATCTCACAAAAGACATTTGGCGGGGCGGCGTTATTAACCGGGATGAGATATTTACCGGTTGGGGTAATTACAACAGTATGGGCGCACTCCTTGCCATGATGATCCCGTTGCCGTTCTATTTGGCTGTTAAGGGTCGACACCCCTGGTTTGGACTTTTGTCTGCCTTTGCATTTCTGATAGCATTACTCTTTACCTGTTCCCGGCTTTCTATGGCTATGGGTGCACTGATTTTTGTGGCGGGGTATGTGTTCTATTTGATCCATAGTCGCCACGAAAAGGGTCGGATTGTGGCCTATGCCATCAGCGCGCTGATCCCCATCGCCCTGTTGCTGGTGTTTTGGAAGGAACTGCAATCCCTTCTTGGCCGGATGTCCGACATTGGTTTTGAATCCTTCGCTGAGCGTAAAAAAGGCTACGCAGAGGGCATCAAGCAATTCTTGCAGTATCCTGTCTTTGGTGGTACATTCTTCCCTGTGAATTTCAAAGAGCTTTATGTGTGGGCGCAGGTGGATAATTTTACAGCCTTGTTCCCGCCCCGCTGGCACAATACCATCATTCAGTTACTGGCAACCGGCGGCGTTGTGTGTCTGTTTGGTTACATCGTTCACAGAGTTCAGACAGTAAAGCTGTTCTTAAAAAATCCCTCCAAGGACAAGACCTTTGTGGCGCTTTCTATATTGGCGTTGCTGCTGACAAGCCTTTTGGACTGCCACTTCTTCAATGTAGGCCCTGTGCTTTTGTACTCGGCTATGCTGGCATTTACGGAGTTTAAGTTGGATAAATAAAAAATCCACCGCGTAAGCGGTGGATTTTTGCTTGGTTCATTATTCTTCTTTGGCTTTGGACAAGGCCAGATTTACGATGATACCCAGAATCAGAGCGCAGGCAGTGGTGGTGATGTAGATCTCACCGATACCCATAGCCATACCGCCAATGCCGGGAATCAAAATAGCGGCGACGGTGAATAGATTTTTGTTCTGGTTCAGGTCGACTTTCTGGATCATCTTCAGACCGGACACGGCAATAAAACCGTACAGGGTGATGCAGACACCGCCCATAACGCAGCCGGGAATGGAATCCAGGAATGCCACGAAGGGGCCGAAGAAGGAAATAATGATGCATATAATAGCAGCGGTGGTGATGGTCACAACGGAAGCGTTCTTGGTGATAGCCACGCAGCCAACGGACTCACCGTAGGTGGTGTTGGGGCGGCCACCGAAGAAAGCGCCAACTATAGAACCAACGCCATCACCCAGCAGGGTGCGGTGCAGACCGGGATTTTCCAGCAGGTCCTCGTCAATGATGGAGGACAGGTTCTTGTGATCTGCCAAATGCTCAGCGAACACAACAAAAGCCATAGGAATGTAGGCAACAGCAACGGTAGCAAGGTAGGATACCTTGAACTCGTCAAGGCCCTTGATAGCCTCGGTGAAAGTGAACACGGGAACTTCAAAGAGCGTCATATCCTTGAACACGGACAGGTCGATAACCTTGGTTGTGTCGCTGCCGAGGAGTGTAAAGAGCAATGCCACAGCATAACCGGCCAGGATGCCAATGATAAAGGGGATCAGCTTGACCATTTTTTTGCCGTAGGTGGAGCAGAGGATGACCACAGCAAAGGTTACCATTGCACAGATCAAAGAAGCCCAAGCGGTGGTGTTCATGGTGAAGTAGGATGAAAGACCGAAAGTGACCTTTTCGCCATAAGAGAAAACATCGTTAATTGCAGCACCGGCCAAAGACAGACCAATCAAAGCAACAGTGGGGCCGATAACGGAAGCGGGCATAACCTTGCTGATCCACTTGACACCGGCGAACTTAACCACCAGTGCGATGATGACATAAACAAGGCCTGCAAAGATTGCACCCAATACAAGGCCTAGGTAGCCAACGGTAACACCACCGGAAAAGGCCGCCAGCATAGGTCCGACAAATGCGAAAGAAGAACCCAGGAATACAGGGCTGCGGAACTTGGTGAACAGCTGGTAAACAATGGTGCCAAGACCGGCACCGAGCAGGGCTGCGGAGATGGACATGCCATTACCCACGATGGTGGGTACGGTGATGGTAGCTGCCAGGATTGCCAAAACCTGCTGGAAAGCAAAGACCAGCATTTGGCCAAATTTGGGTTTGTCTTTGATGCCATAGATGAGTTTCATTTTCTTTCCTCCAATTTTCTTTTTCAAAATACAACCTGCAAAAAAGGAGAAAATGCCGCCGCAAAAACCGCGAAGCACTTCCTCCTTCCTCAAGTTTTATTTCTTTCCCGATTATACACCTTGTTTCGACAAAATGCAAGTATAATTTGTGGATAAAGGAAAGTACCGGCACCACATATTGTGGTGCCGGTACCCCGCAAAAAGAGAGATAAGAAGATGAAAAGGAGAAATATTGTTATTTATGAATTGATTATACCACCATAAATTGGAAATTGCAAGGGCACATTTTGGGAATTTCCGATTATGAAAGTAAAAATTTGGCGGGCAAAACTGTGCAAAGTGCACAAATGTGTCTTATAAATGCAGAACTCTGTCCTTGATCTCCTGGGTGCGGCCCTGGTTCCAGTACTGGGTGCCGATATAGCCGCAGGTGCGGCGGGCCACATTCATCTTGTTCTGATCGGTATTGCCGCACTGGGGGCAGACCCAAATCAGCTTGCCGTCATCCTCCCGGATCTCGATCTCACCGTCAAAGCCGCAGCACTGGCAGTAGTCAGATTTGGTGTTCAGCTCAGCATACATAATGTTGTCGTAGATAAACTTCATCACTTCCAGCACAGCATCGATGTTCTGCTGCATATTGGGCACTTCCACATAGCTGATAGCGCCGCCGGGGGAGAGCTGCTGGAACTCGGATTCAAACCGCAGCTTGGTAAAGGCATCGATCTCCTCGGCCACATGGACGTGGTAGGAGTTAGTGATATAGGACTTGTCGGTGATGCCGGGGATCTTGCCGAACCGCTGCTGCAGGCACTTGGCAAACTTATAGGTGGTGGACTCCAGGGGTGTGCCGTAGAGGGAGAAGTCCACATCGTGCTTGGCCTTCCAGCCCTTGCAGGCATCGTTCATATGCTGCATCACTTGCAGCGCAAAGGGCTTGGCCTCCGGATCGGTGTGGGAGCGGCCGGTCATGAACTTTACACACTCATAAAGGCCGGCATAGCCCAAACTGATGGTGGAATAGCCGCCGTAGAGGAGCTTGTCGATGGGTTCGCCCTTCTGCAGTCTTGCCAATGCGCCGTACTGCCACAGAATGGGAGCAGCATCGGACAGCGTACCCTTCAGCCGTTCGTGGCGGCACAGCAGGGCGCGATAGCACAGATCCAGCCGCTCGTCGAAGATCTGCCAGAACTTATCCATATCCTTGCCGGAGGACAGAGCCACATCCACCAAGTTGATGGTGACAACACCCTGGTTAAACCGGCCGTAGTACTTATGCTTGCCCGGCTCGTAGTTGCCGGCGTTGGCGATGTTGCCCACACCGGCCTCGGTGAACCGATCGGGGGTCAGGAAGGAACGGCAGCCCATACATACATAGGTGTCGCCCTTGTATTCCAGCATTTTCTTCTCGCTGATGTAGTCGGGCACCATCCGCTTGGCGGTGACCTGGGCAGCCAAACGGGTCAGATACCAGTAGGGGGAGTCCTCGGTGATGTTGTCCTCCTCCAGTACATAGATCAGCTTGGGGAAGGCGGGGGTGATCCACACGCCCTTTTCGTTCTTTACACCCTCGTAGCGCTGACGGAGCATTTCCTCGATGATGAGCGCCAGGTCTTTCTTTTCCTGCTCGTTCCGGGCCTCGTTCAGATACATAAATACAGTAATGAAGGGGGCTTGGCCGTTGGTGGTCATCAGCGTGATGACCTGGTACTGAATGGTCTGAATACCACGCTTGACTTCCTCACGCAGCCGGTTCTCTACCAAATTGGAAACAGCTTCCTCGCCAGGATCAATGCCCAATTCCGCCATCTCTTTTTCTACAGCCTTGCGGATCTTCTCCCGGCTGATCTGCACAAAGGGGGCTAAGTGGGTAAGGCTGATGGACTGACCGCCGTACTGGTTGGATGCTACCTGGGCGATGATCTGGGTGGCGATATTACAGGCGGTGGAGAAGCTGTGGGGCTTCTCGATCAGCGTGCCGGAGATGACAGTGCCGTTTTGCAGCATATCTTCCAGATTCACCAGGTCGCAGTTGTGCATATGCTGGGCATAGTAGTCGGAGTCGTGGAAATGAATGATGCCGGCGTTATGGGCATCTACGATCTCCTTGGGCAGTAAAATCCGGTTGGTAATGTCCTTGGATACCTCACCTGCCATATAGTCACGCTGCACGGCGTTGATGGTGGGGTTCTTGTTGGCATTTTCCTGCTTGACTTCCTCGTTGTTGCACTCGATAAGGGTCAAGATCCGGTCGTCAGTGGTGTTGGACTGGCGGAGGAGGCTCCGGGTGTAGCGGTAGGTGATGTAGCACTTGGCTACTTCGAATGCACCGTGAGCCATAATAGCCTTTTCTACCAAGTCCTGGATCTCCTCCACAGCAGGGCTGCGACCCATTTCCTCGCAGCTGATCTGCACATGCTCGGTGATCCGCTGGATCTGCAGGGGGGTCATACGAACGCTTTCGTCCACCGCGTTGTTGGCTGCGGTGATGGCGGCGGCGATCTTAGCCGGGTCGAAGGTCACTTCGGCGCCGTTTCTCTTGATTATTTTCATATGTATACTCCTTTGAAGATAGATTCCCATAGGGTGTGTTTGTCTATTATACTACATATTGTGGTTTTTGCAAGAGGAAAACACAAAATATCGTAATTTTTTCTATTTTCACAGAAATATTTGAAAAGCAATATACCATATTGTATAATTGTATTACTGAACAGATCAATTAAGGGGGATTCCCAATGGAAAGACGACCCTTTGGTATACTTCCCAATGGAAAACAGGCATTTTTATACACCATATCGGGTGGCACTTTGACAGCGGAAATTTCGGATTTTGGTGCAACGCTGGTGCGGCTGTATGTTCCGGACAAGCAAGGCGTGCTTGCCGATGTGGTTTTAGGCTTTGATGATGCCAACGATTACCTTGCCAGCACCACCTATTTTGGCGCAACAGTGGGCCGGAATGCCAACCGGATCCGTGGCGCTTCTTTTTCTCTGGGTGGGGAGAGTGTGCAGCTGACCCCAAACGAAAACGGACACAGCCACCACAGCGGTCCGGATAGCTATGCCTTTCGTCTGTGGAAGGTGGAGCGGCAGGGAAAAAACAAAATCGTATTCTCCCTCCACAGCCCCCACAAAGACCAGGGATTTCCGGGCAATGCGGATATCCGGGTGACCTATGCTTTGGAAGAAACGAATACCCTCGCTATCACCTATGAGGCGGTCAGCGACCGGGACACTGTATTTAATCTGACCAACCACAGCTATTTCAATTTGGCTGGTCACCAAAGCCCGGAGCTGGCAATGGGGCAAACCTTACAGCTGCAAGCAGCCTATTTTACCCCCAGCGATGCCCAAGGTGTTCCCACAGGAGAACTGCGCAGCGTGATGGGGACGCCTATGGATTTCCGCGTTCCCAAGGTCGTGGGGCAGGATATTGACGAAGACTATGAAAGCTTGCGCCTGCAAGCCGGTTATGACCATAATTTCCGGATTGATGCGAACCCTTGTGCTGTGCTTTGCGATCCGGTTTCCGGCAGGAAAATGGAAATCACCACCGATTGTCCGGGCATTCACTGCTACTGCGGCAATTTCTTTTGGGACGAACAGGGCAAGGACGGGGTGATCTACTGCCGCCGGGGCGGTATTGCGTTGGAAACCCAGTATTTTCCCGATGCAGTGCATCAGCCTAAGTGGCCGCAACCCATTGTAAAAGCCGGGACACATTATCGCTCTCAAACCAAGTATACCTTCCGATAAGTCCAAAAAACCGGGATGTTTCTGATACATCCCGGTTTTCCTTTGCACCTTGCAGCCTGTGGGCGCATAAACTGTCCCATAAGCAGATGCTTATTCTCCCCAAAACTATTAGGAGGTATGATTATGTCAGAGCGTTGCTCCGGAAGCGTGCGCTGCAATATTGAAGATTTGCAGGAAGCCCTTTCCATCCACACCAGAAAAATCACCGACAGCTGCCGGGATAAGGATTGCATTGAGGATCTGCGGGTGTACCTTACCAAAACATCCCAGAATATTTTGGATGGCTGCGCCAGCGCCAAAGTGCGGTGCGCAGAATTGCTGTATACTTATATAGATGTAGAGCCCGTGGCTTTCGATGGCCATCACTACTGTGTGAATGCCACCTTCTTCTATCGGATTTTGGCCGATGCGGTGGTGGGCTGCGGACGGCCTGTGACCCTATGCGGCGTAGCCACCTTCTCCAAGCGGGCGGTGCTGTGCGGCGAGGAGAGCAAGGCCCACATCTTCACAAGCGATACCCGTTTGGGCGGACCCGACGGCTTGACCCGCGTCAGTGCCAATCTGCCCACCGCCGTGGTGGAGGTGCTGGATCCCATGGTCCTCAGCTCCAAGGTGATGGAAGTGAATTGCTGCCCCCGGGAGGGTACGGTAAAGCAGATCCCCGAGGCTATTTGCGGCTGTTTTGACGAGGAGCTTGTGCTGTGCGGCGAGGAAAGACGGCTTTTGGTGACCTTGGGCCAGTTCTCCATCATCCGGCTGGAGCGGGATGCTCAGCTGGTCGTGCCTGTGCTGGACTACAGCCTGCCCACCAAGGAATGCTGCGATAATCCCGGCTGCGCCGAGGACCCCTGTGAGCTGTTCTCCAAGATCCCGTTCCCTGCCCAGGCTTTTGCCCCCACAGGCTGCGATAAGGCTTGCGACAAGGACGATTGCGGCTATACTACAACCTAACAAAAAGCCGCCGGTTTACGGCGGCTTTTTCGATAAAGAAAACCACCGGCATTGCCGGTGGTTTTGATTGGATCAGTCAAACATTTCGTTGATCTCGTGGATGGTTCTGCGGGTGAGGAGATCGCCGCCCTCGTGGCCTATATTGCCGCTTGACACATAAGCGCTGTAGTGGCCGGCCTTTTCTGCCTTCTCGGTGGGCAGATAGCCGGAGCTGCCGCAGCAAAGCTGTACCACGAAGGTCTGCTCAGCCTTACTTCTGGCCTTCATACGGTTGCCGTAGTCCAGGAACAGCTCGAAGGGATTTGTGGCAATAGCAATGTCGCCAAAGCGGATGACATGGTATTCGATGGGATAGATCTCAGTATCCTGCTGCATCTGATAACGGAGGATGGAGCCACAATGCACGTGCATCCGGGCGGTGTCTGCAAAGTTGAAGGATTCTTTGTCCTTGTTCTTATCGATGTAGTATTCCAGCTCCCGGACAGCGTTCTGATACTCTGCCATAGTGACCTTCCGCAGGGGCAGATCCAAATCGATGACCTTGTGCTGGAAGACAGCAGTGTCCTTCAGCTCTGTGATGTCCTCATACACGGCAATGATCTCGCTGGCGATCCGGCGGCCCGCACGGTTGCAGCCGCTGATGTCATACATAGAGGGGTCTGCCTTCCGCTTCAGGGGATTGGGACGATTTACATTGGGGTCGTCGATGGGGGTCTCGGGGGTCACCCAGCGAACCAAGTCACGGGGGCACTGGTCACCGCCGGCGCCGCCCAGACCCAGCAAATAAATATCCTTACCCAGCTTTTCCCGGAGGATAGCCTTGGTGCGGCCCCAGTAGTCGGCGGAAATAAAGCTTCTCTGCTCCAAAATTTGGGCAGGGCAGGCAATGTTCGCCACCACGCCGGTGAGCTTGCGGTCCTTGTTGAAGGTAAAGAGCAGCTCGATGCCGGAGTCGTTACCGCCCTCCAGGGCTACAAAGTTAGCGGTGTTCACATCGCCCCACATTTGGGCGCTGCCGTCATCATAGCTGACCCGGCGGCACATACCCACCGCTGCACGGCCAAACTCGTTGGTGTATAGAGCCTCTTCCCGGTTGTCCCAAGCGCGCTTGGCAGCCAGGGCGATCTTGTCGGAAACAAATTCCGTGGCCTCTTCCGGGGTGATCACGCTGTCGTCTGCGGTCACCAGCGCCTTATATTCCTTGCCCTCGGGTAGGTAGTCCTTCAAGACATCTTTGGCGGTCTTCTTATAGACCTTGTCCCGGGAGAGGGTGTGGGTGGTGTGGGTGTGGGTAGCGGCCACCATCAGCTTCCGGGGGTCTACTTCGGGGCAGATTTTTGCAAACTTTTCACGCACAAGACCCACAAAGTACGCTGTAACGGAGGTCAGGTCCGCAGACACCATGATCATCTGGTCGCCATTGGCTTCCACAGCCATAGCGGTCACGCTGATCTCGGACTCCACATACTCAGAGATCCGCTCATAGAACTGACCGCCCAGGCTCACCTTTTTATCGGGCACGATGCTCTCTTCGGCCCAACCGATCAAAAGCTTTTCCATAATCATTCTCCTTACATAATGAGTTCAATATCCATCATACGGCAGAAATCCTTGATGGCTTCGGTGTAGTTGCCATAGGCCACGATCACATGCTGGCATGCCACATTCTGGGCAAATTCTTCCACGGTGCAGCTGTCCGGGGCAACCTCCAGGCTGGGCAGCTGGGGCGCGGGATCGTCCCAACCGAACTCGTTCCACTGGGGCGGCTCCTTGGCCTCGGCGGTGTAGACGTGCATTTTGTACTTGCCGTGCATATAGAACAGGCGGGCGCAGGTCACATAGCCGGTTTTTACCTTGGATACGTTCAGCAGCGATGCGCTCAGCAGGCCGAATGCGGCAGGCAGTACAGTCACATCTCCGCAGGTCACAGACTTGGGTACATAGTCCGGTACGCCGATGAGCATGCTGTTTTCAAAGAACTCGTAGTACTCCATATAGGCAACATTCTGACCGGACAGGTACTTCATGATCAGCTGGGTCACAGCGCCCATCACATCGTTCTCGGGAACGGTGAGCACGCCGCAGTAATGCTCCAGCAGCATAAAGACCATAGCAGGGGGGAAGCCCATCAGCTTCTTCATGCCGTCCACATCGATGAGGGTAATGGCTTCCCAGCCACGCTCGCGGATCTTCTTGCTGATGGCAAGGGCATATTTCACGCCCTTTTCGATCACTTCATCAGCGCAGGGCTTCTTAAATACCCAATTTTCCTTCACGAACTTAACGCCCTCGGCCACGGCATCAGGATCCAGTGTTTCCAAAGCCTGTACCATTTCCAGCATTTCGTAGGGCTCTACTTCCACGCCGATCTGACCCCGCATGGAGTTGCCCTCGAACTGGGTGCCGTACAGGAGCATATCCCGGTAGCCCATAGTACCTACCCGGGCGCTGCGCAGTGCTTTCCGGGCGCAGCAGGCAGAAAGAAATGCGCCCAGTTTTTCCACAGGGTAAGGTTTGCCGATCACGTTGTATACATATTTAAATGTATAACCCAGTGCTTCCAGAGCGGGTCTGAGGGCAGTGGTGCCGGCCTGCTCTGCGGTGGTGATGATGCGGCCATTTTCCTTCCAACCGCAAAGACCCCACAAAAGCACGGGGATGTGACGGAAATTGTCCGTCACCCGGATCACTGCGTGGGTGGGGACCCAACCTGCAACGCAGACCACCAGGCAACTCATATCCACACCCTGCAGCTTGGCAATTGCTGCATCTGCGGTTTCATAGCCGGGATCATCAATGACCAGACCGCCATCTACAAAAGTGTAGTCCAGTTTCCCGAGAACCTCCAGTGCTTCTTTATGCTTCATCTGCAGGCGCTCAATGGGGGTATTGACCTCACCGAAACATACAAATCCGATTTGCTTTTTCATAGGCGTTTACTCCTTTTTTGTATTTTCTATAACTATAGCATTTAAATTTCGGCAAATCAACTGAAACGCTAACGAAAAACTTTCGAAATGTTTTCAATAGTGCTTGCGCTTTTAGAAATTAGCAGATACAATTATGGTGTAGGAGGTGACGATATGATTACCTTGTCCAAACTGGCAGCATTGGCCCATGTTTCCGTTTCCACTGCATCCAAAGCCTTTTCTATGAGCAGTGAGGTCAGCGAGCAGACCCGGGAGACCATTTTCCAAATTGCCCGGGAACAGGGCTGTTTCAAAAAATTCTTTAACGCCAAGTACCCCAAATATGTGATCGCGGTGATCTGTCCGGAGTACAAAAGCCATTTTTATAATTCTGCCCTTTCCCACTTGCAGGAGCGCCTTTCCGCCCATTCCTGTGAAGTGTGTGTGGCTTCCACTAATTTTTCTGCACAGACGGAGGCCGACCTTTTGGAGTATTACAGTCACTACGCCAATGTAGACGGCATTATCGTCATCAACGGCAAGGTCCCTCTTAATTTACCTGGGGAGATTCCCGTAGCTACCGTACTTCCCAATTTGGGCTGTGAAGGCGCTATCACGCTGGCCACGGATTGTATCGACGCAATCACTGAAGCGATCCGACATTTCTTGGGTTGCGGTATTACGGATATCGGCTTTATCGGCGACTGCCATACAGCTTCCAAGGAAAAGCTTTTTCTCAGCACTGCGCAGATGCTGTCCTTAGATAGGGAAGCGATTCGATGTTCCGTCACCGAGGAGCGCTTTGAAACCGGCGGATACAAGGCGTTTGAAAGATATCTGGAAAGCGGCCATATTCCCCGTGCCATTTTCTGCGCTTATGACTATATGGCCATCGGCGCTATCCGCTGCGCCTGTGAGCACGGACTGCGGGTTCCGGAAGATGTGGCCTTTGTGGGTATGGATAACATCCCGGAGAACTGCTATCTCAACCCACCCCTTTCCTCTATTGATTTCAATATGGACAAGCTCTGCACCATTGCTGCGGATGCCATTATGCAGCGTATGTCCAATCCGGACTTTGCTCTGCGGCACAAAGTCCCGGCGACTTTCCATTTGCGCGCTTCCGCTATGATCAAATAAACAGCCCAAGCCGCCGGTTTCCCGGCGGCTTGCTTTTGCGCCGATTGTGCTAAAACACACCCGGGAAATTTTAATATTATTTCAAGAAATCTTTACAAAATCTTCATTTCCAAATACGCCCAATTGGTATAATAATGTTCGTTAAGGAGGTGTTTTATGGCTTTACAGACAGTTTTTAAGCGGTATGAGTTGAAGTTTTTGCTCACCGCAGAACAAAAAGCGCGACTGTTACCGGAAATTGAAAAGCATATGAGCCTGGACAAGTACGGCAGAACCCTCATTAAGAATCTTTATTTCGACACGGATACCTACCGGCTGATCCGCCGCTCCCTGGAAAAACCGGCCTACAAAGAAAAGCTCCGCATTCGCAGCTATGGAGACACCTCCCCGGACAGCACGGTTTTTGTGGAACTGAAAAAGAAGTATAACGGCGTGGTGTACAAGCGTCGCATACCCATGGAAGAACAAGCCGCGATGGCGTGGCTTCAAGGCCGGGGAAATGCCCCCGGATCCCAGATCGGCCGGGAGATCCGTTATTTTGCCGGCTACTATGAAACCCTCCATCCCACGGTATTCCTTTCCTATGAACGGGAAGCCTACTTTTGTAAAGATGGCAGTGATCTTCGGCTGACCTTTGACGATAATATTCTTTGCCGACAAGAGGCGCTGTCCCTCTGCGCGGAAAACTACGGTGCACCCCTGCTTGCGCCGGGACAGGTGCTGATGGAGGTGAAATGCCCCGGTGGCATTCCGCTGTGGCTGACAAGCCTACTCTCCCGGGAGAAGCTTTATAAAACATCCTTTTCCAAGTATGGCACTGCCTACCAAACTATGATTTTTTCCAAACGGAAGGAGAATGTAACCAATGTTTGATTCCTTTTTTCGAGGCCTTTTTGACACGGAGTTGACCACTGTGATCTCTGTCACAGATTTTCTGCTGTGCATCGGCGGTGCGCTGGCGCTGGGTCTGCTGCTGGCCCTTGCCTATATGTTTAGGACCCGCTATACCAAAAGCTTTGTGGTGACTTTGGCTGTTTTGCCCGCAGTTGTTTGTGTGGTGATCATGATGGTCAACGGCAATGTGGGTGCCGGTGTTGCAGTGGCTGGCGCATTCAGCCTGGTGCGGTTTCGCTCCGTGCCCGGCACAGCCAAGGAGATCGCAGCTTTGTTTTTGGCAATGGGCGCAGGTCTCATTGCCGGTATGGGCTATTTGGGCTTTGCGCTGCTGTTTACAGTGATCCTGTGCGGTGTGTTTGTGCTTTATAATGTGCTGGACTTCGGCGCAAAGAAGAATGCAAACCGCTATAAAACCTTCCGTGTTACCATTCCGGAGGACTTAGACTACACCGGCGTATTTGAAGAGGTTTTTGCCGAATATGTTGCCGATTGCCAGCTGACCGGTGTGAAGACTACCAATATGGGCAGTATGTTCCGCTTAAGCTATGATGTAACACTCCGGGATCCTGCTAAGGAAAAGGAACTGATAGACAAGCTTCGCTGCCGCAACGGCAATCTGGAGATCACCGTTTCCCGGCAGGCTACCATCAATACTGAGCTGTAAGGAGAATGCTATGAAACGGACTTTTGCGATTTTCCTTGTCTTGGCGCTGTGTCTTTGCGGCTGTCAAAAGCCGGAAACTCCGGAGCCTGCGGCCAGTACTGCCACAGATCCTACAAAAGCAAGCACCGCAGATTCCACAGAGCCGTCCACATCTTTTGCGGAAACCGACAAAGAAATGTTCACGGACCGGGATAGTGATTCCTCTTATAATGACAGTGCGGTGAAAATCACCCTCAGCGGCAATACGGCTACCGCAACCTCCAATGCGGTGCAGATCAGCGGCAGTACAGTCAAGCTTACCGAGGCGGCAACCTATCTCGTCACCGGCAGTTTGGATGACGGAATGCTGGTGGTGGATGCCCCCAAGGATGCCAAGGTGCAGATCGTTCTGAGCAATGCATCCATTACCAGTAAGACCTACGCGCCGATTTTTGCATTGCAGGCGGACAAGGTCTTTGTGACCCTGGCCGAGGGCACAGAAAACACCTTAACCGGCGGTGAAAGCTTCACAGCCATTGATGACAACAATATTGACGGTGTGGTCTATGCCAAAACCGATTTGACTTTCAATGGGGCAGGTTCGCTTACGGTTACTTCTCCTGCCGGACACGGCATTGTCTGCAAGGACGATTTGGTGTTTACCGGCGGTAATTATACGATTCAGTCCGCCTCCCACGCCATCGATGCCAACGACAGCGTGCGTATTTCCGGCGGCGCTATCATTGCCGATGCGGGCAAGGACGGCATCCACGCGGAAAATAATGACGATGCCAGCCTGGGATTTGTATATATCTCCGGCGGTGCTTTCAAAATGGAAGCAGAGGGCGACGGTATCAGCGCCGGCAGCTCCCTGCAAATTGACGGCGGCAGCTTTGATATTACCGCCGGCGGTGGCAGCGAAAACGGTGAAAAGCAGTCCTCTGAAAACTACGGCGGTTTTGGCGGCGGATTCCCCGGCGGCGGAATGGGCGGTAAACCCCAGCGCCCCGGCGGGCGTGCGACAACTACCACCACGGAAACTGCGGAAACCACCGAAAGTACCAGCATGAAGGGTCTGAAGGCCGGTACGGATATGAAGATTACCGGCGGCACCTTCAATATCAATTCGGCCGACGACGGCGTGCATGCCAACGGCTCCTTGTATTTGGAAAACGGTGCGTTCAGCGTTGCCACCGGTGATGACGGGTTCCACGCAGAGGAAACCATGTCTGTTTCCGGCGGTACTGTCACCATCTCAGAAAGCTACGAGGGCTTGGAGGCTTTGCATATCAAGGTTTCCGGTGGCGATATCACCCTCACCGCCAGCGACGACGGTCTCAATGCCGCAGGTGGCACAGACCAAAGCGGCTTTGGCGGCCGGGATGACGGCCAATTTATGGGTATGGCTTACGGCCCGGGCGGTCACGGCGGCATGGGCGGAATGTCCTCCGGAAACGGCAGCATCGTGATCTCCGGCGGCAAGCTGAATATCACCGCCTCCGGTGACGGCATCGATGCCAACGGCACCTTGGAGATCACCGGCGGTTATACCATCGTCTGCGGTCCTACCCAGGGAGATACCGCAACGCTGGACTATGACAAATCCGCGGTGATTTCCGGTGGCACTTTCATTGGCACCGGCGCATCGGGAATGGCACAGACCTTCAGTAATGCAGAGCAGGGGCTGATCTCGGTGCGTGTGGGCAACATCACCGCCAACACACAGATCGCCCTTACCGACAAAGACGGCAATGTGCTCAT
Source organism: Faecousia sp. (assembly GCA_045580345.1). Taxonomy (GTDB): domain Bacteria; phylum Bacillota; class Clostridia; order Oscillospirales; family Oscillospiraceae; genus Faecousia. The sequence goes on along the minus strand of JAZNNO010000023.1, from coordinate 9,777 downwards.
CGAGCATACACCGGCATTGGGTTATAATGTGGTGATCCTGTCCGATCCTGAGCTCAAAGCAGGGCAGACCTACACCTTGCGCGTAGGTTCTCAAAGCAGTGAGGTAACAGCCGACTGATAATCTTCCTGCCTCCTTTTCCCCAAGGAGGCAGGTTTTTGCACCATAAAAATCAAAGATTTGGAAAAAAGTTGTTGACCTATTGGGTTTTATCGGTTATACTATCTTAGCGTGACTATGGACATAGTCTGTAATTTTGTTCCGCTGCAGCTGAAAAAGCTGTCGAGCATATGTGATTTTAAGGAGGTGTTCACCCATGAAGCGTACCTACCAGCCCAGCCGCCGCCACCGTTCCAAGGTTCACGGTTTCCGGCAGAGAATGGCTACTTCCAACGGCCGCAAGGTTCTTGCCCGCCGCCGTGCCAAAGGCCGTAAGGTCCTGTCCGCTTGAGTGAAGTGAGGCTAATTTGATTACAGGCCACCGCTACAAGCAAAATGGGAGTCCACGCGGGGCGAATGGCGATTCGCCCCGCTCCCTTTTTATGTGGGCAGACTTTCTGAAATGTCTTGCCGCGCCTTGGCGGATCTTTTCCCCAATGCTTCACAACAGCCCCTTGAAATATACAAAGTATTCCTGCGGGTCTGTTGCTTGCCTTGCGAAAAAATCTCTCGACAATGCATCGACAATCCATTTCTTCAAGCCTGCCCGGGTTTTCCGCAGATAGTGGATACCTAAGGAGAGAGCTTATGAAATTTTCCTGCGCGTTGAAGCTGAATCATATTTTTAGGCGACTGTATGCCACCTCCGGCCAAGCCAATGGGTATTTGGTGCTGTATGCCCGGCCCAATCGCTTGGGGATCAACCGGGTGGGTATTACCACCGGCAAAAAGCTGGGCCACGCCGTGGTCCGCAACCGGGTGCGCCGTCGCCTGCGGGAGGTTTACCGTCTCAATGAGGACAAGTTCACCCCCGGTTGGGACATCGTGGTGGTTGCCCGGAGTCGGTGCATCAGCGCTGATTTCCGCAAACTCACCGATGCATACCTGTCCCTGGCTGAAAAAGCCGGGATCCTGAAAGAGCAATGAAAAAACTGCTCCTGTCTATGATTCGCTTTTACCGGCGCCACATCTCTCCCTACAAGCCTGCCTGCTGTCGATTTACGCCTACCTGCTCCGCTTACGCAATGGAAGCTATTGAAAAATATGGGGCCATGAAGGGCGGTTTCTTAGCCCTGAAGCGCTTTTTGCGCTGCCATCCCTTTTACAAAGGGGATTTCATTGACCCCGTGCCTTAAGGAGGAAAACTATGGATTTTATTCGTGTCCCCTTTGGCTATCTTCTGGCTTGGCTGTATCAGCTCACCTCGAACTACGGTGTTGCGCTGATCATCTTTGCCGTTCTTTTGAAGCTGATCCTGCTCCCGGCTACTGCCAAGAGCAAGAAGAGCACTATGAAGATGTCCCGTCTGCAGCCAAGGTTGCAGGCATTGCAGAAGAAGTATGCCAATGACCAGCAGAAGCTGTCTGAAGCTACCCAGGCTCTTTATAAGGAAGAGGGCGTGGGTATGGGCGCAGGCTGCCTTTGGAGCCTGATCCCCCTGTTTTTGCTGATTCCTTTGTACAATGTTGTCCGTGAGCCCATTACCTACCTGCTCCACGAGAACGCAGATGTGGCAAAGAAAGTTGTTGAGGCTATTAAAGAACTCAACCCCACGGCCTTCGGCAAGAACACTTACTACGACCAGTTGACCGCTGCACAACTGATCCCCCAGTATGCTGAGCAACTGAAGGCAATTGTGGCCCACCCTGAGACCCTGGAGGGTATCAATTTCGGTTTCCTGGGTATTGACCTGGGCAGCATTCCTTCCTTCAATGTATTTGCCTGGAAGGTCTATAACTGGGCTACCATCGGCGCATTTTTGCTGCCTTTGCTGTCTGCCGGCGGCCAGGTGCTGAGCATGCTCATCTCTCAGAAGATGAACAACTCCCTGGTTACCGACGAAAAGGGCCTGCAGGACAAGGAAACTGCCAAGAATTCCCAGGCCAACCAGAGCAACAAGATGATGATGTATATGTTCCCCTTGATGTCTCTGTGGATCGGCTTTACCATTCCCTGCGCACTGAGCCTTTACTGGTTTATCCAGGGCCTGGTGTCCACTGCCATCGATGTGTATCTGACCAAGAAGTATCGGAAGATCTACGATGCCGAGGATGCTGTCCGCCTGGCAAAGGCAATGGAGCAAGAGGCGATCGAAGCCGAGAAGGAGCGCCTGCGCGCTGAGCGCCGGGCTGCAAACCCCGACGGTATCACCGCCAACACCAGTAAGAAAAAACTGCAGCAGCAGCAACAGAGGGAGCAGGAGGCCGCCAAGGCCGCCGCTGCCAAGGAGTATGCCATCAAGAAGGGTCTGATCACCGAAGAGGAAGCCCAGGAGAAAGCGCCCAGCGTTATGTCCGGTATTCCCAGCCGCCCCTACTGCAAGGGTCGCAACTATGACCCCAACCGGTATGCTTCCCAAAATACGGAGGAATAAAAATGGAAAAGACCATTGTAACTACGGGCAAAACCATCGATGCTGCCATCGAAAATGCCCTTGCCCAGCTGGGACTGGATCGGGACAATGTTTCCGTTCAGGTGCTGTCCCAGGCCAAGGCCGGTTTCCTGGGCTTTGGCGCGACCCCTGCCAAGGTGCAGGTGACTTATGAAGCACCCGATCCCGAACCCGAAGCACCCAAGGTAGCGCTGTCTTCCGCTTCCCGTTCCAAGCCCAAGGCCAAGTTTGTGCCCAAGGAAGAGCCCAAGGTGGAAGCCCCCAAGGCTGAGCCCAAGCCTGCAAAGGCGGAAGCTCCCAAGCCTGCAAAGAAGGCAGAAGCCCCCAAGGCTGCGGTTAAGGCCGAGCCCAAGGAGTACGCACCCGCCGCTCCCGGTTCTGTGGAGGAGAAGATCGAGGTATTCCTGAAGGGCCTGCTGGAGCATATGGGCTCCGATGCTGTTCCCCACGCCTGGAAGGGCGAGGACAACACCTATATGGTAGAGCTCACCGGCGAGGACCTGGGTTATCTCATCGGCCGCCGTGGCGATACCCTGGATGCCCTGCAGCACTTAGCCAACTACACCGTCAACCGCGGTGTTGAGGGTCATATCCGCATCAATGTGGATGCTGAGTGCTACCGCCAGAAGCGTGAGGACTCCCTGCGCCGTTATGCCAATAAGAAGGCCCAGCAGGTGCTGAAGGCTCACCGCCGCACCACCTTAGAGCCTATGAACGCTTACGAGCGCCACGTGATTCACGCAACCTTGCAGGACACCGACCGCATCACCACTTATTCCATTGGCACCGAGCCCAACCGCCGGGTCGTCATCGAATACGTTCGCTAATCAAAAACCCGGGAGATATCTCCCGGGTTTTTCTTCTTGCTATCTTGAACCTGATATAGTAAAATGATGTGGTAAAAAAAGAAAGAGTAGGTACCCCGCAATGAAAATCAAAACCAAACGGCTTCCCTACGAAAAAGTAATGACCCTGCCCCGGTCTAAGCATTGTAACCCCTTAAAACCCCTGTTTCTGCTGCAGCTTGTGGTGCGTGTGCTGGCTGTTTTCGACCTGTTTCCTACCAAATTCACCTATAAGACCCACGGAATGGAGAAAATCCATAAGAACGAACCTTGTCTGATATTGATGAACCATTCCAGTTTCATTGACCTGAAAATCGTTTCCCGGATCTTTTTCCCCAAGCGCTACGGCATTGTCTGCACCTCTGACGGCTTTGTGGGCAAAAACTGGCTCATGCGGCTGCTGGGATGCATTCCCACCCAGAAGTTTGTCAGCGATGTGAGCCTTATCCGGGATATGGAATATCTGCTGAAGAAGAAAAAGGTCAGCGTGCTGATGTACCCGGAGGCCAGCTATTCCTTTGACGGCACAGCTACCCCCTTGCCCCGGAAAATGGGCGTGCTGCTGAAAAAGCTGAATGTGCCGGTGGTGACGGTGATCACCCAGGGCGCCTTTGCCCGGGATCCCCTGTACAACTGCCTGCAAAAGCGGAAAGTCACCGTCCGGGCAGATGTGACCTGCCTGGCTACGAAAGAAGAGTTGAAAGAACTGACCGTAGCGGAGCTGGATGCCCGCCTGGACGCGGCATTTTCCTTTGATAACTTCCGCTACCAGCAGGAGAATAAAATCGTGGTAGACGAGCCCTTCCGGGCGGACGGCTTAAACCGCATTCTGTACAAATGCCCCCACTGCAATGCCGAGGGTCAAACAGTAGGCGATGGAATCACCCTTACCTGCAAAAACTGCGGCAAGGTCTATACTTTGGATGAACATGGCTATCTGCAGGCCGAGGACGCTGCCTTTACCCATATTCCCGATTGGTATACCTGGCAGCGTCAGCAGGTCCGTAAGGAGCTGGAAGATGGTACATACCGGCTGGAAAAAGATGTAGACATCGGCATTTTGGTGAATACCAAGGCCCTCTATATGGTGGGTGAGGGCAAGCTTATCCACGATGAAAACGGCTTCCGTCTCACCGGCTGCGACGGCAAGCTCCAATACGAGCAAGGACCGCTGGCCTGCTATAGCCTGTACTCAGATTACTATTGGTATGAGATCGGCGATGTGATCTGTATTGGCAATCACGATACCCTGTATTACTGCTTTCCCAAGGACGGGGATGTGGTAGCAAAGACCCGCCTGGCCGCCGAGGAACTGTACAAGCTGAAAAAACGCAGAAAAGTAACTGTATAAGAAAAAGCCGCCCTTTGGGTGGCTTTTTTATATGGTTTCCAGAAGTTCTTCTAATTGCGCAAGGGAGGGAATCTCATAGTCGGGGGTAATATCCGCCCGGGGTTGCGCGCCCTTGGGGTTGACCCAGCAGGTAGCAATTCCTGCCTGCTTGCCGCCCAAAATATCCGAGGTCAGACTGTCACCCACGATCATAGCCCTTGTGGGATCAAAACCGGGGATCCGGGCAAAGCACCGATCAAAATAGCCCTTATCCGGCTTGTTGATGCCAATGTCCTGGGAGATGAAAATATCCTGGAAGAAATGGCTGATAGCGGCGCTTTCCAGCCGACCGGCCTGGATCTTGGAAGTGCCGTTGCTGGTAATGTAGAGCTTGTACTTCTTGCTGAGGGCCTCTACCGCCTCCCGGGCGCCGGGCATAAAATAGTGACCGATGGACAGGTTGTTTTCGTAAGTCCGGGCACAAAGCTCTGCTGGCACTTCGATACCAAATTCTTCCATCAGCTGGGCAAACCGGCTTACCAGCAGAAATTCCCGGGTGATCTCCTTGCGCTCCAGCCGTTCCCAATGCTCCTTGTTGATTTTGCTGTAGCGGCTCATCACCGTGTCCGTGGGCTCTAACCCCAAGGACCGCAATGTTTTCTCCAAAGCCACACGCTCTGCTTTGTGGAAATCCAAAATGGTATCGTCCAAGTCGATAAACAGAAATTCTATCATTTTGCTTTTCTCCTGTAAATGGCGTTAGACAGGCTTGCAAACTGGGCAATGGACAAGGTCTCGCCCCGCACATTTTCATCAAAGCCGCATTCGGCAATGATTTCCGCCAAAGCCTCTTTGCCGAATTCTGAGAACCCGGCAGCCAGGCCGTTGAGGAGCTTTTTCCGCCGCATAGCAAAGCTGGCCTTGACGGCGCGAAAGAAGGTGGCCTTGTCGGTAATATCCCAGGGACAGTGCTCGTAGGTCTTCAGGGTCACCACCGCGGAAGTGACCTTGGGCTGAGGCAGAAAACAGTGAGCCGGCACATCAAAGAGGATCTCCGGCTGGGCGTAATACTGACAGAACACCGTAAAGGCGCTGTAGTCCGCTGTGCCGGGCTTTGCGGCGATCCGCAGGGCAACTTCCTTTTGCACCATCACCGTCACCGCCTGGAAACACTCTGCCTCCAGCAGAGCGGACAGGATGGGGGAGGTGATGTAGTAGGGCAGGTTGGCGCAGGCCATAGGCCGCAGACCGGGGAATTTCTCCGCAACCAACTGGGAGATGTTTTGCTTCAGCACATCGTCCCAAATGATTTCCAAATTAGAAAACTCCCCCACAGTGGCGGCAAGGATGGGTTCTAACCGCTTGTCCAGCTCCACAGCGCAGACCTTTCCGGCCCGCAGGGCCAATTGCTGGGTCAGCGGGCCAATGCCCGGGCCGATCTCCAATACACCGGCGGTATGATCCACACCGGCTTCCTCTGCGATCCGCTCCGGCACCCACCGGGCGATGAGAAAGTTCTGACCCTTTGCTTTTGAAAAATGAAAGCCGTGGGCTGCGAGCAATGGCTTCATTATTTGAATATCACATACATCAAGCATAAAAAAACCGCCTTTCTCCTGCTATCATAGCACGAAAAAGGCGGATTTGCAACGAAATTATGCGTTGTCTTTCCAGTCGGCATCGCCGAGGAAGTATACGGTGCAGTTACGGACACCGAAGGCGTAGGCCTGCTCCAGGGTGGGCATATACAGGTCCAAACGGTGGTCCTGAATATCACCGCCGCAGTCCTCTGCGGTGCTGAGACCGTAGACATAGGAGCCATCGTTGGAAACGATGAACATCCGGGTGCCGTAGGGGATCACACTGGGGTCAACAGCAACCACACCCCATTTGACCTTAGCGCCGTTGGAGGTGAACTCGTCACAGCCACTGTCGAAATGCGTGTAGGCGGTAGCAACAAAGGTCTCGGTACGGGTGTAGTTGAGAACCTCACCGGTGGGAAGAACGATAAAACCGTCGCCAATGATGGGCTGGTCGTTTGCTTGACCGACCTGTTCACCGGTACCTACTGCAATCACCCGATCCACAGGCTCGGCGATGACAGTTTCTTCTGTGGTGGTGCGGCTGTTTTCTTCGCCGTTCACATAGGTTACGGAAGAGGTACGGATAGCCTGGCCGGGAACGCCGGTTACCAGAACCTTCTCTTCGCCCAGGGGCAGGGAAGGATCGTCGCAGTAAACGGTCTCAAAGGGGACTTCTACGGTGTAACGCTCAGTGGCTTGATCCAGGCTGTCGACACGAACCTGCATACCGGAGTAAGTGATGGTATCCAAAGGAACGGAAACAACAATGTTTTCATCAACTGTAATTCCCAAACGTTCAAGCAGATCCTGCAGAGGCTCACCGTAAGTGGTGGCTGTAAGGATCTCATTGCCGTTGTACACTGTGATGTTCTGCACTCGCTGGACGGTGATCTCGGACACACCGTCATTTTCGGTGGTGGTATAAGAGTCACTCTCGGTCAGAGCGAAGCCTGCCTCGGCGAGGACCAGCTCGGGGTCGGTGGTAGTGGTGGTGTGAACCTTCACTGCGTCACCGTCGGTGATCACAAATGTATTTTCGGCCTGAGCCGTGTGGGAAAGGGTACCTACCAGGCATGCTGCCACCAAAAGCATCGCAATCGTCGCTATAAAGCGGTTCTTTTTGCGAAACATTGAGGGAGCAAAAAGCTGCATGGGAAGGACCTCCTTTCATAAAAATCAAAGTGTCGGATTTTGTAACAAACGGTATCAAAAAGTTACAAAGAAATACAATCCGAAATCGGATTGCAAAGGTATTATAACAAAAAAATAGAAAAAGTCAAGCCTTTTCTGCAAAATACCCAAAAACGACAACTTTTTTGGTTTTTCTGCAATAAATATTATGTAAACTTCTTGTAAATTTCTTGCGATAACTATGCAATTTACACACAAGATATTGGTGTTTGCTGTAAATTTTTGACAAAATAGGGAAAATTATGTACCCAGCGCCCAAAATAACGGTAACCCCAATTATGGTAAACCGATTTTGTAACTTTTTCCGGGATTTTACTCCACTAAAGCGAAAAATCACCCCCTTGATAACGCATCTGCCCTCCACTTTGACTCGAGGATTGACAATTTGTAATAAATATGGTATAGTTGTGAAGTCAAAAAGCTGTGATGAAGACATGCGCGCCTTAGTTGGCTTCCCAGAGAGAGACCTGTCCGGTGAAAGGGTCTTGTGGCTGTTGGGTGCGATACCACTTCTGAGCTGCCGGTCGGAAATGGCCGGACGGGCGCACCCGTTATAGTGCCAATGAGTGACAGCTGCAGGCTGTAACCAGGGTGGAACCGTGGAATACTTTGTATCCCACCCCTGATTTTATCGGGGGCTGGGTATTTTTTATACCTTCCCCAATATAAAAGGAGGAAAAACAAAATGAGCGAAGAAAATCTGTACACCTTTGAAAACCCCGAATACCGGAAAACCTTCTGGCACACCAGTTCCCATGTAATGGCCCAGGCCGTCAAGCGCTTGTGGCCGGAAGTGAAGCTGGCCATCGGCCCCGCCATCGATGAGGGCTGGTACTATGACTTTGATGCTCCCTTCTCCTTCACCCCCGACCATCTTTCTCAAATCGAGGCGGAGATGAAGAAGATCATTAAGGAGCGTATCCGCTTAGAGCGCACCGAAAAGCCCCGGGCGGAAGCCATTGCCTACATGGAGTCTATGCAGGAGCCTTACAAAGTAGAACTGATCGAAGATCTGCCCGAGGATGCTGTGATCTCTTTCTACACCCAGGGCGAATTCACCGACCTGTGCGCCGGCCCTCACCTGGACCACACCGGCCGCCTGCGCCACAACGGTTTCAAGCTGACCAAGTCCTGCGGCGCTTACTGGCGCGGCGACTCTAACCGCAAGATGCTGCAGCGGATCTACGGCATCGGCTTCCCCACCAAGGACGAGCTGGATGCCTACCTGGCCGCCCAGGAAGAGGCTTTGAAGCGTGACCACAACAAGCTGGGCCGTGAGCTGGAATTCTTCACCACTGTGGAAGAGATCGGCCAGGGCCTGCCCATCCTGCTTCCCAAGGGCGCAAGAGTGATTCAGACCCTGCAGCGCTGGGTGGAGGACGAGGAGCAGAAGCGCGGCTACCTGCTGACCAAGACCCCCTTGATGGCCAAGAGCGACCTTTATAAGATCTCCGGTCACTGGGATCACTACTTAGACGGTATGTTCGTGCTGGGTGACCCCACCGACGAGACCAAGGAGTGCTTTGCCCTGCGGCCCATGACCTGCCCCTTCCAGTACCAGGTCTATCTGAACCGGGCCCGTTCCTACCGTGACCTGCCCATGCGCTTGGGCGAAACCTCCACGCTGTTCCGTAATGAGGACTCCGGTGAGATGCACGGTCTGATCCGTGTCCGTCAGTTCACCATTTCCGAGGGCCACTTGGTGCTCCGTCCCGATCAGCTGGAAGAGGAGTTCAAGGGCTGTCTGGATCTTGCTAACTATATGCTGGATACCTTGGGCTTGAAGGAGGATTGCTCCTATCGGTTCTCTCAATGGGATCCCGCCAACCCCGGCAACAAGTACGAGGGTACTCCCGAACAGTGGGAGATGGCGCAGAGCACCATGGAAAAGATCCTCAACAATCTGAACGTAGACTATACCGTTGGAATCGACGAGGCCGCTTTTTATGGCCCCAAGCTGGATATTCAGATCAAGAACGTATTCGGCAAAGAGGATACCCTCATCACCATTCAGATCGATATGCTGCTGGCGGAAAAGTTCGGCATGGAATATGTGGATGCGGATGGTCAGAAGAAGACTCCCTACATCATCCACCGTACCTCCATCGGTTGCTATCAGCGCACCTTGGCTCTGCTGATCGAAAAGTATGCCGGCGCATTGCCCACCTGGATGGCTCCCGTGCAGGCAAAGGTTCTGCCCATCAGCGAGCGTACCATGGATAAGTCCGTTGAGGTCTATCAAAAACTGCGGGATGCAGGCTTGCGCGTGGAGCTGGATG
>JAZNNO010000022.1:0-49654 GCA_045580345.1 Faecousia sp. | reverse complement strand
ATCAAGGCTACCGCCAAGGTCGCTCTGGATGCGGACTCTCTGGAAGGTCTGACCATCGCTGTCCAGGGTCTGGGCAAGGTGGGCTACGACCTCTGCCGTCTGCTCCATGAGTCCGGTGCCAAGCTGATCGTTGCCAACCGCAGCAACAAGGCCATCGCTGAGAAGGCTGCTGAGGCTTTCGGTGCTGTGGTGGTCCCCACTGAGCAGATCATGAGCCAGAAGTGCGACATCTTCTCCCCCAACGCCATGGGCGCGATCCTGAACCCCGCCAACATCGCTGCTCTGAACTGTAAGGCTGTTGCCGGCGGCGCCAACAACCAGATCCTGGACGATGCTTCCGGCGCTGCTCTGAAGGCCCGCGGCATCTTCTACGCTCCCGACTTCGTCATCAACGGCGGCGGGGTTATCAACGCAGCTGCTGAGGTGGACGGTCCTTACAACAAGGATGCTGTCCTGGCGAAGGTGGACAACATCTACAACACCATCGAGCACATTCTGTCCGAGTCCAAGACCACCGGCGAGCCCGAGGGCATCATTGCTACCCGCTACGCCGAGTCTCTGATCTACAAATAAGCAAAGAATTACGAGGGTGCGATAAGCACCCTCGTAATTACGAAAGAAGAAAATGGATTTTATTGATTTTCATACCCATATTTATCCCGATGCCATAGCCCCCAAGGCAGCCGACAGCATCCGTGTGTTTTACGGCTTTGGTGAAAAAGCCATGGACGGCACAGCCAAGACGCTTTTGGCGCGGGGCGATATGGCCGGCACCCACCGGTTTGTGATCCTGCCCGTGGCTATGCGCCCGGACCGCACCCGGCACATCAATGAGTTTATCCTGTCCCAGGTGGCAGCGCAGCCCCGATTTATCGGCTTTGGCACTGTCCATGCCGCAATGGAGAACATCACCGGCGAAGTGGACTTCATTATGGAAAAAGGTCTCAAAGGCTTAAAGATGCACCCGGATTCCCAGGTGTTTGCCATTGACGACGAGCGGCTCTTCCCCGTATATGAACAGGTGCAGGGAAAGTTGCCTGTGATCCTCCATATGGGCGACCACCGGTTTGACTATTCCCACCCCAAGCGTCTGCGCCGGGTAATGGAGCTGTTCCCCGATCTGCAGGTGATCGCCGCTCATTTTGGCGCCTATGAGCTTTACGAGCAGGCGTATGACTACCTCAAGGACACAGATTGCTTCTTTGATGTGTCCAGCTCTCTGATGTTTATGGCCGAGGGTGTGGCTGAAAGCTATATTCACCGCTACGGTGCGGAGCGATTCGTCTACGGCAGCGACTTCCCCATGTGGGATCCTGCAACGGAAATGGAGCGTTTCTTAAAGCTGAAGCTGACAGACGATCAGTTCGAGCAAATCGCCCACAAAACCGCAGAATATATTTTGAAACTGTAACAAAAGACCCGGGATCATTGATCCCGGGTCTTTATCTTATTCTTCAGTTTTTTCTTCTACTTCTTCTGTTTCTTCTACTTCTTCTGTTTCTTCTGCTTCTTCTGTTTCTACTACTTCTTCTGTTTCTACCTGTTCGTTCTTTTTTCTGAAGTAGAACCACCAGGCAGCAAATCCGCCACCTGCAAGCACAATAACAATAACCACAGCAGCAATAATGCCGCCGGTCTTATTGGATTTTGCAGGTTTGTTATCTTCCGTAGGCGCTATGGTCGCTTCTTCGGTGGGCGCAACTTCCTCAGTGGGCGCCACAGTGGTTTCCTCGGTGGGGTCCACCACAGTCTCCTCAGTGGGATCTGCAACCGTTGCGCTGGTAGCCGGCACTGTAGGTCTGACTACGGTTACGCTTATAGGCTTGGTTGCAGGCGCAGTGACTTCAGTCGCAGCTGTAGCCTGGGTTGCCACTGTAGTAGCATTGGTGGCCGCCGCTGTCGCCTTTGTAGGCGCTGTTGTAACTTGGGTCGCCGCCTCGGTCGGTGCAGTAGTTGGCTCTGTGGTGGGTGCAGTTGTCGGTGTGGTTTCCTCAGCAGGTTTTGCATCCTTGTCCACCAAAAGGTAAATACTGAAATGCTCCAGCTCTGTTACCAAATAGGATGTGCCCTCAATGTTCTTCACCATAGATGCCAACTCGGTCAGCTTGCCCTCATCATCCAAATGCATCACCACAGTGTTGGCACCAAAATTCTCCGGCACAACAAAATGCACTTTCATCTTGCTGCCGGGCTGAACGGGATTCCCGTTCAGGGTCGCGGTAAAGGAATAGGGTGCATACCGGGTGGAAACCGTTGCCATCGCCTGGGCGATTTCCTCAACAACACCGGTAATTCTCTCCACCTTGACAACAGTTTGGTCGGGGAAATAAGCCACATTATCCAAATAAACCGTATCGTCCTTGGGCAGATCGTAGGTCACGGATACATCGTCAAAGGCCGTGGGCAGCTGGGCTGCATCATAGTCTTCGCTGGAAATATAGCGCATCTTGCCGTCAATCACTTCAACATTGTACTTCTTGCCGCCACCCTCCCAGTTTTTGATGCAGTAATATCTATCGGCATCCTGGATATAAACTTTGCCGTTATAGGTTACCTCTCCGGTGATGGGATTTTTGTATTGGCTGATGATTTCCGCGCTTTCATCCAAAATTTCCCGTACTACTTTTTCGTAATACACCGCATAGGTATTCTCACCGGTCTTCACATACCCTCTGTAATGTCTTTCGTCAGAGATGCTGGTAACGCCACCGGGATATTTCACAGCATATTTATTCTCCGTCGAATTGTATAAGCCTCTCTCCTCGCTGCGAATATCATTCCGGACCTCTTCCGTCAAAACGATCTGCTTTTCCAGCTCTGTTTCAAAATCTGCAGCAGATATTTCCATAGCCGCCAGATCTTCCCGGGGCACAAAGGCCTTCATGGCATCGGTAAGCACCAGCTTTATCACATCGCCGTCATAAAGGCTATCGCATCTATCCAAAAACTTTTGGAATTTCACCGCCATAGGATCTGTGGGGGCAGCCGCCACAGGCAATGCCAACAAACACGCCAAGCAAAGCATAATTGCAATTATTCTTTTCATAAAAACGCTCCTTTTGGTTTCCGCGCGAACATTTTTAATGTCATTTTTTTGATGTATGGACAATTATACAAAAAACAAACCCAGATTGTCAACCTTTTTCAACAAAACCTTTCTGTAAAACCCACCAAATTCCGGAAAATATGTAAGATTTGAAACAAAAAGACCCTCCCAAATGGGAGGGTCTTTCCTGTTTTTCCTTATCTCTGCACACGGCCGCTGCCGTCGCCGCCGGCCAGCTTTTCCACCTCGGAAACGCTTACCCGGTTGTAGTCGCCTTCCACAGAGTGCTTCAGCGCAGATGCCGCCACAGCAAACTCAATGGCCTGCTGGGAGGTCTTGCCGGAAAGCAGCGCATAGATCAGACCCCCGCCGAAGCTGACACCGCCGCCCACGCGATCCACGATGTGCAGGTGGTAGGACTTGGAGAAGCAGTAATCCTTTCCGTCGTAGAGCATACCGGCCCAGTCATTGTCGCTGGCGGAGATGGAGGTCCGCAGGGTGATCGCCACCTTCTCAAAACCGAACTTGTCAGCCAGCTGCTTGGCAACGCTCTTGTAGCCCTCGTGGTTCAGCTTGCCGCCGTAAATGTCGGTGCCCTCGGCCTCGATGCCGAACACATCCTTGGCGTCCTCCTCATTGGAGATGCACACATCCACATACTGGCACAGCTCCGTCATAGCAGCTCTTGCCTGGTCACGGGTCCACAGCTTGCCCCGATAGTTTAGGTCGCAGGAGATCTTCACGCCCCGGGCCTTGGCAGCCTTACAGGCATCCTTGCAGATCTCCACCAGCTTGCCGCCCAGCGCGGGGGTGATGCCGGTGAAATGGAACCAGTCAGCGCCCTCGAAAATAGCATCCCAATCGAAATCGGTGGGCTCAGCCAACGCAATGGCAGAACCTGCCCGGTCATAAATGCAAACAGAGCCTCTCTGAGAAGCGCCCTTTTCCAGGAAGTAGATACCCACCCGGTCGCCGCCACGGACGATCTTGGAGGTGTCTACGCCGAAGTAGCGCAGGCTGTCCACAGCACCCTGGCCGATGGCATGCTTGGGCAGCTTGGTCACATAAACGCTCTCCAGACCGTAATTGGCAAGGCTCACCGCCACATTGGCTTCGCCGCCGCCAAAGGTGGCCTGCATTTGATCATTCTGGAAAAACCGGTAGTAGCCGTTGGGGGCTAAGCGGAGCATCAGCTCGCCAAAGGTAACAACTTTTGCCATTTTACTTTTCCTCCATTTTTGCCAGAGATTCCTTCACAAAGAAGCTGCCGCCGATGGCTGCCACCTTGTCGAAGGCCAAAAATTCATCAATATTGCTTCTGTCCACGCCGCCGGTGGGAATGAACTTCACCTGGGGGAAGGGTGCGGACAGGGCCTTGAGGGCCTGCAGACCGCCGTACACATTGGCAGGGAAGAACTTGACAGTGGTAATGCCCAGCTCCAATGCCTGCATGATCTCGGTGGGGGTCACGCAGCCGGGATAGTAGGGAATATTCTTTTCTGCGCAGATCTTGGCAACTGCCACGCTAAGGCCGGGAGATACGATAAACTGTGCGCCGGCATCCAGTGCAGCCTGGCACTGCTCAGCATTGATAACCGTACCTGCACCGACGGACATTTCGGGATAGTGCTTGCAGGCGTAGGCAATGGCCTCCTTGGCGCAGGCGGTGCGGAAAGTGATCTCCGCGCAGTTAATGCCGTTATTTTTCAAAGCGGTGAGGATCTTGTCCGTTTCGGACAATTCCTTGATCACAACAACAGGGATAAGTTTTTCCATAATGTTTCTCCTTGTATAGTATTCTATAGATAAAATTGTACGACAAAGCCTCTGTAGTGTCAAGTTTGAGAAGGTGCAAATGACCGAAAAATGCAACAAATACCCAAAAAGTGCAAAGAAAAACTGCCCGCTTCTTGCGAAGCGGGCAGTTAGCTTTTTGATTAGTCAGCCACGTAGGGCAGCAGAGCGATCTGACGGGCACGCTTGATAGCGGTGGTCAGGGCGCGCTGGTGGGCTGCGCAAGTGCCGGTAGTACGGCGGGGCAGGATCTTGCCGCGCTCGGACATGTAACGGCGCAGCTTAGCAGTATCCTTGTAATCAATAGCAGTTACCTTATCGACACAGAAAGCGCAAACCTTTCTGCGCTTACGGGGATGAACACGCTGTTCGTTAGCCATTTGGAAAAACCTCCTTTGTAAGCATTTGTGAAAAGTTCAATTTTTAGAAGGGCAGCTGAGCGTCATCGTCAGACAGCATCGCAAAATCGGATGCAGGCGCTGCGGGGGCAGAGTAGCCACCGAAGCTGGGAGCAGCAGGAGCAGCGTAAGAGCCGGTAGACTCACCATCACGCTTGCTGTCGCCAAAGTAGACGTTGTCCGCAACCACCTCAGCGGTGCGGCGCTTGTTGCCATCCTTGTCAGTCCAGCTGCGGATCTGCAGCCGGCCGGAAACCACTGCCATACGGCCCTTGGTGAAATACTTGGAGACGAACTCTCCGGTCTGACGCCAAGCGACACAGTCGATGAAGTCGGTTTCCTTTTCGCCGTTCTCGTTCTTGCCGAAGTCACGGTCAACAGCCACAGTAAAGCTGGCGACAGCAACACCGGTGCCGGTGCGGCGAAGCTCGGGGTCACGGGTCAGTCGACCCATAATTACAATGTGGTTGAGCATAGCATTACTCCTCCACAGCGGTGGTCAGGCAGCGCATAACGCCGTCGGTGATCTTCATCACACGCTCCAGCTCCGCAGGGAACTCGGGCTTGGACTCGAAGGTCATCAGGACGTAGTAGCCTTCAGCCATGTCGTTGATGAGGTAGGCCAAGCGGCGCTTGCCCCATTCGTCAACGCTCAGCAGAGTGCCCTCCGCCTCCACCATTGCCTTGAACTTGTTCACAAGTGCGGCGGTGCCCTCTTCACCCAGAGTAGCATCCAGGATATACAGAGCCTCGTACTTACCAGTGATTTTTGCCATAATGATTGCACCTCCTTTTGGACTTTTGGCCCCCGGTCGCGCCGGGAGCAAGGATATGTCCGCATTCGCAGACCAGTGTATTATATCGACCCCAAAGGAAAAAGTCAAGGGATTTTTCCGAAAAAATTCCGAATATTCCCAAATTTAGCGGGAAAACTGGGTTGTAAGGGGTGATTCTTTGCTTTTATATTACACACGGACGGTAATCCTGTACCTGGTGCTGATCTTAGTGGTGCGGCTGATGGGCAAGCGGCAGGTGGGCCAAATGGAGCCGTCGGAATTTGTGGTGACTATGCTGGTGGCAGACCTTGCCTCCATTCCCATGCAGGACGGGGGCATTCCCCTGTTTTCCGGCTTGGTGCCCATTGCCACGGTGCTGGGTATGGAGCTGGTGCTTTCAGCCCTGTCTATGAAAAGTCTGCGCCTGCGGCGGCTGCTGTGCGGCAAGCCAGTGATTTTGATGGAAAACGGCAATATCCTCCAAAAAAATCTCCGCAAGACCCGCATCACCAGCGACGAACTGATCGGCCACCTGCGGGAAAAAGACATACTGGATCTGCGCTCGGTGCAGTACGCCATTTTGGAGACCAACGGCAACCTGTCCGTCTTCCCCTATCCCAAGGAAAAACCGGCCTCCGCCAAGGAAGCCGGCATTGAAGTCAGAAAGCAGACCCTGCCCATCACGGTGATCTCCGACGGCACGCTTATGGCCGACAATCTTGCCCTTGTCAAAAAGGATGCTGCCTGGGTGCAGCGGGTGCTCCGGGAGAAAAAAGCCACCCTGCAGGGAACCTGGCTGCTCACCGTGGACTTAGAAGATAAGATCGTATTTTACCCCAAGGAGGAAGGATAAATGGGCAAAGGATGGCTGGGCGCAGGACTTTTGGTTGTGTTTTTGATTTTTGGTATAGGCCTGTCCGGCATAGCGGACAATGCCTGTTTGCCCACGGAAGAACTTTTGGAGCAAGCCGCTGAAAAGACCTTGTCCGGAGATTTTGCCGGAGGGATCGCTTTGGGAAGACAGGCTCACAGCCGCTGGCAAGGCAAGTGGAACGGCATTGCCGCCATCGCAGACCATGAGCCGATGGACGAGGTAGACGCCCTGTTTGCGGAAATGGAAGTTTATGCCACTACCGGGGAACAACCCCATTTCGCCGCCTGCTGTGCGCAATTGGCCCGGCGGATCCACTCCTTTGCCGATGCCCATCGCTTCAGCTGGTGGAACGTGTTATAAAATTGAGAATTGAAAGTTGAGAATTATTACTGCACCCAAAATCTGAAACCTTACACTGTACTTTCAAAAATGCGCCCGGAGGGGTATATAGGGGAGGGGCGGTTCGCAAGCGGGAGTTGCGGCTCAGCCCCTCCCCTATATCGCATTCTTTGGTTACTTTCTTGGCGAAACAAGAAAGTAACACCAACCGCCAATATCGAAAATCTTAATTTTTCGGTATTGTAATTGTCAGCACGATTTGGTCTTCCGTTTCCTTGCGTTCGGAAATGGCAGAGATCCCACTGCGCTGGATCCTTGCAAGGGATTGATTTAAGTAAGTCAAAAACGCCCCCACATTGGCTTTGACCGCAGTGCCTTGTCCCTGCTGCAAAAGGGATTCGATGTACTGCTCCGTCCGGGCAACGCTCATATTCTGCCGGGATATCTCCCGGATGGCCCGCAGCTTTTTGTCCTCGCCGGGCAGCTTGAGCAGCGCCCGGGCGTGGCGTTCCGTCAAGCCGCTATTGCGCAAAGCCTCCAAAACCGGGCCGCTGTGGCGCAAAAGCCGGAGCTTATTTGCCACCCCGCTTTGACTTTTCCCCAAGACCTTTGCCACCTGCTCCTGGCTCATATTCCATTGCTGCAGCAGCAGGTCGATCCCCTGGGCCTCTTCAATAAAATCCAGATCCTGCCGCTGGAGATTTTCCACCAATGCGGTCATAGCCGATTCCTGGTCGGTCATCTGCATCACGATGCAGGGAATTTCCGTCAGCCCTGCCCGGATCGCCGCCCGCAACCGCCGCTCCCCGGCGATGAGCTCATAGCTCGTCCCCACCCGGCGGACGGACAGGGGCTGCAAAATACCGTGCCGGCGGATGGACTCCGTCAGCTCCTCCAAGGGCGCATCCCGAAATACCCGCCGGGGCTGGGCAGGATTGGGCTTGATGGCCCGGGCGGGCAAAAAGATCACCCGGCCTGTTTCCATATAGGTTCTCAGTTTTTGACACTGCATAACATTTCCTCCTTGGTAAATCGCAGGGGCGGCACAAGCCTTCCCCTTGAGGGGAAGGTGGCCGAGCGTAGCGAGGTCGGATGAGGTGGTCAATAACACCTCATCAGTCACCTGCGGTGACAGCTTCTCCTCCAGGAGAAGCCTTAGATTACCCTTAGTTTATAAGGAAAACCTACAGAAACTCCACGAAATCAGCAACACCGCAACAAAAACCCCTCGACAAGCTTTGGTTGTAAAGTGGCAGTTACTGTGTTATAATTGGGATAATCCCATCAATTTGAGGAAAAACATATGAACACAACGAAACTTTATTACGAAGACAGTCACTTAAAAGCCTTTACTGCCACCGTCACCGGCTGCGTCCCGGTAAAAAAGGGCTGGGAGGTCACTTTGGACGCCACCGCTTTTTATCCCGAGGGAGGCGGACAGGCCAGTGACACCGGTATCCTGGGAGAAGCAAACGTTCTCTCAGTCCGGGAAGAGGGTGAGGAGGTCTTCCACCTGTGCGATAAGCCTTTGGAAGTGGGTAGCACTGTGGCAGGCGAAATCAATTGGGATCGCCGGTTTGATCTGATGCAGCAGCACGCCGGCGAACATATCGTCTCCGGTATTATCCATAAACGCTACGGCTGGCACAATGTGGGTTTTCATATGGGCGCCGATGTGGTGACCATCGACTTTGACGGCCCTGTACCTGCCGAAGACCTGCAAGAAATCGAAGACACCGCCAACAACGCCATTTGGCAGGACCTGCCAATCAAATGCTGGTATCCCAGCCCGGAGGAGCTGCCCACCGTTCCCTATCGGCGGAAGAAGGATCTTCCCTGGCCGGTACGAATCGTGGAATTCCCCGGCTACGATATCTGCGCCTGCTGCGGCACACATCCCAAAACCACCGGTGCCATCGGTCTTGTGAAGCTGTTTTCCTGCGTGAAATTCCACGAAGGTGTCCGCATGGAAATGGCCTGCGGCAAGCGGGCGCTCACCATGCTGAACAGCGCCTATGAGCAGAACAAACAGGTAAGCCAGGCCTTCTCCGCGAAAATCGGTGAAACCGGCCTTGCGGCCCGTCGTATGAATGATGCCTTAGCCGCGGAAAAATTCCGCGCTTCCGCTTTGGAAAAGCAGCTTTTTGCCCACATTGCCCGGGGCTATGCCGGCAAATCCTTAGCTGTACACTTTGCAAAAGACCTGTCCCCCAACAGCTGCCGGGAGCTTTGCGATGCCATAGCAGACTTTGCCAAAGTGGCCGTGACCCTCTCAGGGTCTGACGAAACCGGCTACTGCCTTTGTGTCCTCAGCCGTACAGAAGATGCCAAAGCCATCGGCGATGCCGCCGCAAAGGCATTAAACGGCCGGGGCGGTGGCAAAAAAGAGGCCTTCCAGGGGCGAATTGCCGCCACACAGGGTCAAATTGAAAACTTTTTCGCCCAGAACGAAATTTTATCAGATTTTTAACAATTAGGGCTTGCAAAATTGTCGTATAACTGGTAAAATTACCATACAGCATATAGCTGGAAGCAAAGGAGGTATACCCTATGATTCAAGTGATTATGGGCCTGAAGGGCTCCGGTAAGACCAAGCGTTTGATCGACGCCATCAACAATGCAGTTGCTAACGCCCAGGGCGATGTTGTCTGCATCGAGTACGGCAGCAAGCTGACCTACGACGTAAACTATCGCGTCCGCCTGGTAAATTCCAAGGAATATGAGATCAACAATCTGGACAAGCTGAAGGGCTTGCTCAGTGGCCTTCATGCCGGTAATTTCGATATTACCAATGTGTACATCGACAATCTGTATAAGACCATCGGTGCTGACCGTGCTACCGGTGAGGAGTTCATCGCTTGGTGCGCTAAGTTCGCAGAAGCCAACAACATGAACATCACCATCACCGTTTCCGACGATCCCGCCGGCGCATCCGAGGCTGTTAAGGCATATTTGGTATAAGAACCCATTACACCGCTGTAAATTTTGCAGCGGTGTAATTTTTTTGTTTTCTTTTGGGAAAAACTGTGGTAAAATAGAAACAAACAAAGGAGGGAATCCTATGAAACATAATATCTTCCAGGGCATGGCTACCGCCATGGTCACACCTATGACGCCCCACGGCGTGGATTACGACACTTTGGCCCGTTTCATTGAATTTCAGATCGAACAGGGTATCAATGCTTTGGTTGCTGTAGGCACCACCGGCGAAAGCGCAACCTTGACCCCCGAGGAGCGGAAGGCGGTCATCGCCTTTACTGTCAAGCAGGTAAATGGCCGTGTGCCTGTGATCGCCGGCACCGGTACCAACAACACCCAGCATGTACTGGAGTTCACCAGGAGCGCCTGCGGTGACGGCGCTGATGCGGTTTTGGTGGTCACGCCCTACTATAACAAGGCTACCCAAAAGGGTCTTATTGCCCACTATACCGCTGTGGCAGATGCTTCCGAAAAGCCTGTAATTATGTACTCCGTTCCCAGCCGTACCGGCTGCACCCTCCTGCCCGATACAGTGGCAGAGCTGTCCCATCACCCCATGATCGCCGCGCTGAAGGATGCCAACGGCAACATGGATATGACCGTGGAGACCATCTCCAAATGCGGCGACCGGCTGGACATCTACTCCGGTGAGGACTCTCTGACTGTGCCTATGCTGGCCATGGGCGGCAAGGGCTGCATCAGTGTGCTGTCCAATGTGGTACCGAAGCAGGCTGTAGAAATGTGCGATAAGGCATTTACCGGCGATATGGCGGGCGCAGCCAAGCTGCAATGCGAGCTGTTGCCTCTCATTCGCTGCCTGTTCAGTGAGGTCAATCCCATTCCCGCCAAGGCAGCGGTCGCGGCTATGGGCTTCGGTGAGGAATATCTGCGTATGCCGCTGTCCTATTTAGAGGACGGCCACCGGGCTGCCCTCCTGGCAGAGATGAAGAAATTAGGAGTTCTGTAATGAGAGCGGTGATTTGCGGCGCCAACGGCGCAATGGGTAAGCTGCTGCAGCTGCGGTTTGAAGAGATCGCAGGTCTGGTGAGCATCGACGGAGAAAACGGCGTTGCCAAGACCTTTGCAGAACTGGGCGATGTGAAGCCGGATGTAGTGGTGGACTTTTCCCATCACTCCGCCGCCCCCCAGGCAGCAGAATATGCTGTAAGGCAGGGCTGCGCTTTGGTGGTTGGCACCACCGGCCACACCGAGGAAGAAAAAGCCGCCATTTTCGCGGCTGCCAAGGATATCCCCGTGTTCTATGCAGGCAATATGAGCTTGGGTATTGCTGTACTTTGCCGGTTGGCAAAGGAGGCTGCCAAGAGCTTTCCCGATGCGGACATTGAAATCGTAGAAGTCCATCACAATCGGAAGGTAGATGCCCCCAGTGGCACTGCCAGGATGCTTTTTGAGGCAGTAAAGGAAGTGCGTCCCCAGGCTACCGCCCATTGCGGACGGGCCGGTGAGGGCAAGCGCACAGCCGAGGAGATCGGCATCAGCTCCCTGCGTATGGGCGGCGTTGTGGGTATCCACGAAGTGCACATTTGCACCGACACCCAGCGGCTGACCCTCAAGCACGAGGCCTGTGACCGGGGTATGTTTGCCGACGGCGCAAAGGCCGCTGCTGAATTTATTCAGGGAAAGCCCGCCGGTCTTTACAATATGACCCAGCTTCTGGAGGCGAACTGATGGAGCTTCTTGTGATGAGCGGCGCCGGCAACGATTTTGTGGTGCTGGATGCCCGGGAACAACAGCTTGATTTTGAAGCACTCTCCAAAGAACTTTGCAAAAAATTCGGAACAGACGGCCTATTGGCGCTGGATGTGTCGGAAACAGCGGATTTTAAGCTGCATTTTTACAATCCCGACGGCAGCCGGGGGGAAATGTGCGGCAACGGCGCAAGATGCATCTGCAAGTACGCATTTGACAAGGGCCTTGCCGAGGAAGCCATGACGGTGGAAACCGATGCAGGCCCGGTGTACGGCTGGCGCTTGGGTGAAAACCGCTACAAGGTGCAGCTGAATAACCCCGGCGCGGTGGATCTACAGTGCCATCCCAATGCTGCCTATATCGAGTTAGGCGATCCCGGCATCCCCCATTCGGTGACAGAGCTGAAGCGCCTGGATTGGGCGGATAAGGCGCTTTTGCGGCCGGTTTTTTTAGAGATCCGGGAGTTCCCGGGATTTCCCAAGGGTGTGAATGTGAATCTGTATCGGCAATTGTCGGACACCTCTGTTCGCATTTTGACCTATGAGCGGGGTGTGGAGGATTTCACCCTGGCCTGCGGCACAGGCTCTGCCTCGGTGGCAGTGGCTCTTTACTTGCAGGGAAAGCTCCCCGGCGGCCGCTTAACCGTAGAAAACCCCGGCGGCACATTGGAAATTGCCTTAGAGGGCGACGGTCGATCCGTCACTGCCCTATACTTAGAAGGCCCGGCTGAATACATAAACTAAAAACACCCGGTAAAACTGGGTGTTTTTTGTCCTATTTTGCGCATACTATTCCCGGAGGGATCGTATGAAAGAGAAGGAACAGTCTGCGCCCATTCCCTGGGAACTGAAAGACCCCAAGCCCCCGGTGATCCAATCCGGGCATATGGAAAACCGCATCCGCAACAAATAAAAAATGCGTGCCGATGGCACGCATTTTTATTATAACACGAACTTGTCGCCGATTTCCAAAATATAATCACCGGATTTCAGCAGCTGTGCCACGCCGAAGGAATCCTTTGGCAATTCACGGCAGCGCAGCGCCGTTGTGGCAATATGTCCTTTCTTCAGGTGGTGAAAATCCGTGCCGGCAGTGGTCAGGGAAATGCCGTTCTCTTCGGCATACAGGGCAGCTAAAATGCAGCGGGAGTTGTGGTGGGGGTGCATATTGAATACCTCCACGCCATCCAGCAGCTTGCCATCGGCCGGAACACAGCCATCCCGGAAGGGATGGGCCTGGATAAACGCAGAATTTGGCAGCTTGACTTCCGCCCGGAAGGCAGCCAGGCCCTTATCCAAATAATCATAAATTTTACCCAAAATCCCTTCGTCCACACCGTAGAGCAGGTAGTCGTTGCTGTTTTCATCAAAACGGGCTTCCACGCCCAAGTAGATCTTCAGCTTCGTGCCCTCCGCCGCCTGGCAGGCCCGGGCATAATCGGCTGTCTGTATCTTTATAAATTCTTCCCGGCTGCGGTCGCCGTGGGCTGCGTGAGAAAAATGGTTGGTGATGACCACTCCGTCAAAGCCCGCATCCAGGTAAAGCTGCACCAGTTCTTCCGGAGGCGCATCGCCGCAGGGACTTGCCGGGTTCGTGTGGGCATGGAGTTCCAGGCGGTAAGGATAGGTCTGGGCCAGGGTGTTTTTTAGTGTTTCCATTTCAAAATGCCTTTCACCCAAGCTTTGTCAAAACCCTGATCACTGGCAAAATTGGAGTCGTAAGGCGTGCAGAACAGAGCGATGCACACCACCACCACAAAGACCGACAGGATTCCCACGATCAGTGTCAGCCGGGGATTTACCTTTTCCCGCTGATACAATGCGCCCACGCCCACAAACAGGGCAACACCCATCAGCCACAGATAATCCATAGTGTACCGGGCCAGCAAATAAGGTGTCCACAAAATGCCCATCACAATGATCACCAAGGTTGTCACCACAGCGGTGGGGATCACCAGACCCAAACCGGAGTTCATCAGGTAGCCGCGGCTGCCCTTGCGGCACGCACCGACCAGCCCCAAGAACAGAATGGGGAATGTGACGAAAACGCCGTAATCTATGGGCTCGCAATCGGAGCGGAACAGGGCATCCCCCAAATTCTCGCCCAAAAGCTTCCAATCCAAATCGGCAAACACATTGCCGTACTGAGATTGGTCTGCCACGGTCATCTGATAGGACTGACCGAACTCGAAGGGATTATCGAAGCGGGCATTGTTGTACCACATAAGGCCTGCAGCCACTGCTGCATAGGGCAGGATGCACAGGGCAGTATAGCCCCACTGCTTGCCTGTGAGCTTACGGCTCCGAACAAAGGTGATAAACAGAGGAATCACCATCAGATTGCCCAATGCGATGGTGGGACGGCAGCCAAAGGCCAATGCGCCCAGCAGGCTTCCTGCAACAGCAAAGATAAAGGTCTTTTTGGTGATCTCCCCATCAAATACCGCCCGGACAAAGAAGTACAGGCTCCAGATCATCATACACAGCGCTGAACTGATGGCCGTGCAATAAAGGGCCGGGTAGGATACGCAGTACCAAACGCTCATCACCGCCACCGCAGTGCTCAGCAGCAGGAAAATGGCAAGGGGCATCTTGGGGAAGAACTTCTTGGCAAGATAGGCAAACAGCAGGAACAGTCCTGCGATAAAGAGCGCCGTAAAAATCTGGGTGGCATGGTAGGTAGTCAGCGGATTTCCGGTAATGACCTGGTAGGGCATAAACAGCAGCAGTACCGGCACCACACCGAAGTACATATAATAGTGGCCGTCATAGTAGGCGTGATCCCACATATCGTCCCATTGGCGGCTCTCCACGCCTGCCTCGATCCGGGCATCCCGGTCATAGGGATTGTCCAGTTCCAGCAGAGCAGGATCTACCTCCACATCAAAATAGAGCTGGCCTTTTAAGAATGCGTCCGCCAATTCCTCGTACTGATTCCGGTGGCCGGGCACTTCGCCGTTCCACAGGGGCGCCCAGCCCATAGGTGCCAGGCACATAAGCAGCAAAAGCGCCACCACGATCAAAATAATAATGATATTACGCCACTGGGTAAAATCCACAGTCAATCCGTGCACGCCGGCAGCAATCTTCCGGAAACCGGGATACACCGCTAAAAATTCACACAGCAGAAAAATGATCAAAGCCAAACCATACCACATATGTTCGTTTCCTTTGCTTAAGTTTTATGCTGCCATTTTACCACAAGGGCCTATCTTTTGCAATAGTGAAAACGACCCGTCAAAAGGCGGGTCGTCACAGCCGTGACACTTCAGCTAACTTGCTGATAAACACTTTATTGGTAGGCGCTTCGGTGGCGCCGGGGAAATACTTTTCCCATACGATGGGATTGCGCCTTGACCAGGCATCGGTGATGGCCTTGCGGATGGAATGCTCCACCGTCCGGCAATCCGGCAAAGAAAACATTTCGCCAATAGCCGGGTATAATTCCTTGGACAGCAGCATACCGGGATTTTGTGCATAAAGGGGAATGCCCGCGCACAGCTGACGATAACCGTCCAAATTGGTTCGGAAGCCCAGGGTATGCAGATGTACCGCCACCCGGGTCTCTTCCCGGGGCTGGGTCTCGGCGATCAAATCCATCAGCCGCACCCGCAAAGTTTCCACCGTGGGAGAGAACAAAAGATACTGCACACCCAGTTCCACTGCCCGTTTTTCCGCATAGGGCGGCAAATAATGGGTTATTGCCATCACCACCCGAGGCCTGTGGGCGCTTTCCTGCAGGACAGTCAAGCCATCCTTAAAGGGCAGCAGCAAATGTATGATCAGCACATCGGGCTGAAAATAATGGAGCAGCTCCAAGGCCGTTTCGCCATCGTGGCAGATCTGCATTTCGAACTCGTTATGCAGCACTTTTTCTACGGCACCTGTAAATTCTTCAGACATATCCGCAACCAACAGCTTCAGCACTTCAGAACCCCTCCTTTCTCATATTGCATATAGCTTAACAGATTTCCGGGAGAAAGGCAAGAAAAACGCGTTCGACACTTTTCGACAAGACCGGGACAGCTTAGCTGTCCCGGTCTTTCTTAAAATAGAACTCAGAAGTATAGTAATTGGATGGCTTATTCAGCTCATCGTTAAAGCCGTTGGAGCCCAGCTCCTCGCCCAGGGTCTTCCTGTCTGAGAACAGGTTGGTGCCCAAACCCAACCGCTCGCCCTGGATCTGACAACCCATCGCCGCCAGGGTGGTGGGGAACATATCTAAGGTAAAGGCCATGCGGTTTGTAGTTTTTTGGGGTTGGGAAACCGCATTGATAAAGCAGTTGTACACATCCCGGGGATAGTGTTTGTCTTCGGGCTTTTTGATGGAGCGGATATAATCGTTGCCCATGGTGGGATGATCGCCCACCACCACGATCGTGGTGTCCTCGTAGAAATCCTGGGTCTTGATCCACTCTATAAAAGCTGCGGTCTTCTTGCTGGAGCAGGCATATACATTCTCATATTTGTTGGGGAATGTGTTTGGGCAATCCGGGCAGAGATAGCCGTCCTCGTGGTGGGTGTCCACCGTCAGCATATAAAAGGCAAAGGGTTCGTCCTTGGCTGCGATCTTCGGCAGCTCCTGCTGGGCATAGCGGAACAGGTAATTGTCCTCAAAGCCCCACCAGACCTTATAATCCGGAGCGATCAGACCGTCTTCCCGGGCAGTAAACAGGTCGTAGATCTTATCCACACCGTGCGTTCCAAAATAGGTGGAGCGGCCACCGAAGTCGGCATCGGAACCCACCATCAGGGTCTGATAATAGCCGTTTTCGTGGAGAATATCCATCATAGAGGTAGCGCCGGGCAGGAATACCCCGTTCTTGCCGTAGCTGTTGCCATCCACAACATCCGGGGGCGCTTTCAAGGGGATACCGGCCGTCTGGCTCACCATAGCCGCAACCGTCCACACGCCGCCCATACCGCTGCGAATGCCACCCACAGTATCTTCCGTGTTGGAGAAACACAGATTACTGTCCGCCAGTTCATACAGTTCCGGGATCACCGAAGTGTCCATCAAACCGCCCTGTTCCCGGGAGAACATGGTAATTTCCATAGACTCCAGGAAAATATAGATCAGATTGCGTTTCTCCTGCGGGAATGTGATATTGGCAGTGGCAGGGTCCTGGTAATGGTCCGTATACAAGGTGGATCGCTTACCCAAATTGGCAGAATATTCCCAAAACTGGGCGGTTTTCGCGCCCCGGTAAAAGAAGCTACCGGAAACAGCCAACGTCAGCACAATCGCCACCACAGGCTTCAACGGAAACAGCTGCAGCTTCACCTTGGGGAATACCAGCATCAGCTTTTTCCGCCAAGTGCCGAACAGCACAGGACACAGCAGCGCCGCCCAAAACAAAGACGGGATCAGCGCTGCGCGGACATATTTGTAAACCAGTGTGGATTCCACACCGCCCAAGCCGCCAAGCAGGGTGTACAGCACCGCTTCAAAGCCCAGCTGACCGTATGTATCGGCATACCAGCTTGCGGAATAGTATGTCAAAAAGCCCACAAAGATCAGCGCACACCCGAAGCAAGTTCCCAGGACACGCAAAATCTTATGCGTCTTCTTTTTCTGAGGCATTTTTGTCGTCACCTTCTACACGCAGTTGTATCTTACTATATACGATCTTCTCTACCAGCGCCAACGCCACAGCGGCAGGAATGGCCATGATCAGATAGTTCACCGCCACGGAGGGGGTCATATCCGCCATCAAAGTGGCCAAGGTATGGTTACCGGTGTACAAGATCCATTTCTTCACGGCAAAGCAGCCGAAATTGATAAGCAGGATATTCAGGCTCAGCAGATACACCCAGTTCCGCTTGCAAAGCCGGGTCTTGCTGAAGACTTCCCAAAGCCACACGGACAAGACCGCCGGCAAAAACAGGACAATAAAGGTAATCATAAACCAATCCTCCTTTTTTCCTTTTTATATCACAAACCGACAAAAATTGCAACATTTACAACAAAACCTTCTGTTTTTACATCAGCCTTGCTATCTCGTCAAAATTAAGCTATAATGTATGTATTCTTTCCTAAGGAGGTGTGACTGTTGGCTTACGCATACGGCGGTATTTTTGTCATTTCCCTCGCCCTGCTGCCCCTGTACTTTCGCTTCATACACGAAAAGCAAAAAGAACCTTGGCTATTTGCCCTCTTTGCCTGTATCGGTGTGGTCAATCTGGGATACCTTCTGATCTCGGTGTCAAGGACGGTGGCCTTCGCCCTCTTTGCCAACAAGATCGCATACCTGGGACAGGCGCTCATTCCCATGTGTATGTTTATGCTCATCGCAAGGCTCTGCGGCTTTGTCTGCAAGAAATCCCTCGTGGCTGCTTTAGGCGCTCCGGCTTTTGTGATATTTGCAATGGTTTGCACCACCGGTTACCTGGATTGGTACTATGTAAGCGCCGACCTGGCCTTCCAAAACGGCGCCGCCTACCTGGTAAAAGAATACGGTGTGCTGCATCCGTGCAATCTGATCTATGTGCTTGGCTACTTTGTGGCAATGCTTTTGCTGATCGGCATATCTTTGCGGAAACATTCCGGAAGCTCCCAAAAGCTGGCCTCCTTTATGCTCATTATCGTGCTGGGCAATATCGGTATGTGGATCGTGGAAAAGCTGATCCGCACGCCCTTTGAGATCCTGTCCATTTCCTATTTAATGAGCGAGTTTGCCTTTTTCTTCATTTATTTGATCCTGCAGGACTATATCCACATTAAGGATATTCCCCCTGTTACGGAAAACACGCCCATCATTGTGGTCAATGCGCTGACCACCCAGGAGAAACTTCAGATAATTCTGAATTCCCTGCCGGAAGGCACAACCCTTTCCGCCCGGCAAACGGATATTTTGGAAGGCATTCTGGACCATAAAAGCAGAAAAGATATTGCCCTGTCCCTGTGTGTGTCTGAAAACACGGTAAAGACCCATACGGGCCTGCTGTATAAGGCCTTGGGCGTATCGGGCCGGGAAGAGATCTATGCAAAATTTCAAAGCTGAAAACCGACGGTGCTGAAACCGTCGGTTTTTTGTAATTATTGGCTGTTTTCGCCCCAAATCACCCCTATGGGTGAATGACTGTTCTTCCTGTAAATGTTAAAATTGAAGTATCCCGAATACCAACCACAAGGAGGCACAAACTATGAAAATCGGAAAAAGATCCTTGAGTTTGCTTTTATGCCTGGTGCTGCTTGCCGGTCTGCTGCCCGTAACGGCCTTTGCGGCGGAAATTGAAATCACATCGGCAAATGTAACCATTACAAAGCCCGTGGGCGGTGTGATGCCTGACCTTTCCGCAGTATCCTCCGATACCCAAAAGTATTATGCGGATGTAGATAGCTGGGGGTGGATGGCTTACGGTACCGTTACGCCTGCAAGCGGCATCGAGTTCAAGACGCACGAGCGCTATGAGCTTCGAATCATTTTCCGGGCAAAATTAGGATATACCTTTGCAGAAGACTGTGAATTTACCATTAACGGCGCGCCTACGGGATGTTACAGCAAGGACGGCAACGAATTCCGCTATACCTATCTTTATGCGGCTGATCCCAACTGCCCCACCTACACGGTGACCTTTAACAAAGACGACGGAAGCAATACAACAAAGTCCGTCACAGGTATTTTCGACACCTACAAATTGCCGTCGTGTATGTTTACTGCGCCTGCAGGAAAGTTTTTCAGTGGCTGGACTGTGGGCGGATACCCCAAAGATCCCGATGATACCATCAATGTGCTCGGAAACACCACCGTATATGCAAATTGGAGCGACATTCCCGCAGGGGGTTTTTCCGTGACCTTTGATGCAAACGGCGGCACGGGGAATATGGCGAAAAAGACAAACTGCTGTGGCGAATTCATTCTGCCCGAATGCACCTTTACGCCGCCGGCCGGTAAGCGCTTTTGCGGCTGGTCGGTTTGGCCCGGCAATTACGGAACCGCCCCTGCCGGCAGAAAAATAATTGTATGGAAGGACACCACTCTCACGGCACTCTGGGAGGATATTCCACAAGGTTCCAATGTCATTAAAACTGCAAGCTATGATATAGCTGCGCCTGTTGCAGGCGCGACCTCCAAAGCGGGTACGGTATTGACAACAAACAAGTATACTGTTTCTTTGGGTTGGTCTACTACCAAAGACGGAAGCAATCTCAATGATTTCAACAACAAGGCCTTTGAAGCAGGGAAAACCTACTATGCAGATCTCAATTTTGTTGCAAAAGACCCATATACCTTCAAAGAAGGCGCAACGGTCTATGTCAATGGTAAGGCCTATACCGCTGTTTGGACCATCGGCGCCGACTACAAGAAATATGTTTCTGTGTATGATGTTCCCTTCAGCGTGCCCAGTCAGACACCGTCGCATACCCATACCCCCTCTGCATGGCGCACCACCGGCGCGTACCATTACAAGGCCTGCACCGAATGCGGCGAGTTTTTGGAGCAGGAAGACCACAAGGGCGGCTCTGCCACCTGCAGCCAAAAGGGTAAATGCACCGTTTGCGGCTATGCCTACATAGAAGAAAACGAAAA
The DNA here is from genome assembly GCA_045580345.1 of Faecousia sp. GTDB lineage: Bacteria > Bacillota > Clostridia > Oscillospirales > Oscillospiraceae > Faecousia. Next base: position 29,205 of record JAZNNO010000022.1, on the reverse strand, counting down.
GCACGACCCCGACACCGCCAAATGGACAGCCTGCGGCAGTCTGTACCACGCCCATCTGTGCAAGGATTGCGGCGCTCACTGCGATGCCCAAGACCATGTAGCCGGTCCTGCGGGCACCCCCGACGCAGCTGTGGTTTGTAAGGACTGCGGCTACATCATCACCCCTGCCAAGAACCACACCCACAAGCTGACAAAGGTTGCCAAGAAAGCTGCCACCTGCACAGACCCGGGCAATGTGGAGTATTACACCTGCAATGGCTGTTCCTACCTTTTTGCAGACAGCAAGGGTAAAACCAAAATCACCGATACGGTGATTGCGCCTTCGGGACATAAGATTTCCGATGCTTGGAAGTATGACAACGACAATCATTGGCGCACCTGCACTGTGTGCAACACAGTTCTCGCAGAAACAAAGCTGGCCCACGAAATGGCAAGCGGTAAGTGCAGTTCCTGCGGCTATAAAAACGCGGTTGCCGGAACAAATCCCAGTGCTGAACCCAGTAAAGAACCCGGTACAGAACCCACCAAGGAAGTCGGTACAGAACCCACCAAGGAAGTCAGTACCGAACCCAGCGCAGAGCCCGGAACGGAATCCAGCGCTGCGCCAATTACACAACCGAGTATGAGCACAGAACCCGGAACAGAAAAGACAGAGCCAACCTCCGCCCCAACCACCGATGAGGAAGAAGGAGGAAAGGATCTGCTTTGGCTTTGGGTCGCCTTGGTCGTAATTGCAGTCGGCGGCGGTGGATTCGCCCTGTGCTGGTTCGTCCTCCGCAAAAAACGAAATGCATAACATAAAAAATCACCACCCAATCGGGTGGTGATTTTTTGGTGGACGATATAGGACTTAGGTCTATGACCTGACCCACTGCAAGCGGTCGCCCGCTTGACATAAAGAAAAAAGCCCACTCGATTGAGCGGACTTTTCTTTGGTGGACGATATAGGACTCGGTTGCATTTTTGCCGTTGGCAAAAACAAAGGTAGTGACCAGTGTTTGCACTGGTGACAGCAACAGTCCACCGGACTGTTGCTCTGCTATGGGTTCGAGTCCTATCTCTAATACCATACCAAAAACAAAAAGCCCACCCTCTTGGGTGGACTTTTTCTTTTTGGTGGACGATATAGGACTCGAACCTATGACCTTCCGCACGTCAAGCGGATGCTCTAGCCAGCTGAGCTAATCGTCCAAAGGCACGGCTCATTATATCGAAGAAACGGGGGTTTGTCAACCCCTTTTCCAAGTTTTTTCTCAAAAAGAGATCCTTTCGGCTTCTTCAAAGACCTCTTCCTCGCCCATTTCGGACAGCTCCATGGTCATTTCGCCCTTGGGGATCAGGAAACGGCGGATGGCAAACAGGCCGGCGATACACAAAACGCTTGCCACATTACTCCAGGGGCTTCCGTGGCTGAGGATGACCTGCCGGGCGATAGCCACGATCAGCACCTCCAAAGTGTTTGCGGGGGTCATGTCCAGCAGCATACGCACAAACTCCAGGCCCACGACTAAGGTCAGAATATTATGCAGGTAGGTATTGATGGAGTCGAAGTAGCCGTCCACCGTAAACATCCGGTAGACCTCCATAACCAGCATACCCACCAGGACGATCAGCGTCAAAATGGCGATGGCGCCCTCAAAAAAGTGAAGGATCTTGTGGATCACATTGGTGGTCTTTTTATGCATAAATCTGCCTTCTTTGGGTGTTTTCCCCATTATACACGAAAATTCCCCAAAAAGGAAGACATATTTTATTTCATAAGGTCCTGCAAAATATTCTCTATTTCCTTACGGCGCAGGGCCGGATCTTTGGACAAGGAAACAAAGAAACCCTCCTGTTTCGGGCGCAACCTATTAAACCGATGCGCCACCAAGAGGATCAGCTCATCGATTTGACAGTCTGTAACCTGTTCAATTTGCTGTACAAGCTCCTCAGAAAGATTGAGCATAGGATTTTTGCTTTTGTACATACTATCACCTCCGGTAATCACATTATAGATACATATTTCAGTATAGTAAAGTACCTTTTTTCAAAAGATAATAAATTTAATCTTTTGAGATGAGGTGGATATTTTGATAAGCTATGCTCCCCTATGGAAAACAATGGAAAAGAACAAGGAAACCACCTATACTTTGATAACCAAATACGGCATCAACCCCAGGACTATCAACAATTTGAAACACAACAAGTCAATCACCCTCTATACCTTGGAGCGGTTGTGCCAAATTCTGCATTGCCAGGCAGAGGATATTGTTTTGTTTATCCCAGACCAAGAACGATGACAAGACCAACCAATGTCAAGGGGTGCTTGCAATGATTCGTTTTGACAAGCTTTGGAAACTTATGGAGAAGAATCATATCTCCACATATCGGCTTAGAGAAAGCAGCGGTATCGATCGAAAGACTGTTCGTAGACTAAAAGCTAACGAGAATATTGAAACTAAGACTTTGAATAAAATCTGTGCCGCGTTGGATTGCAAGCTGGAGGATATTGCGGAATATATTCCCGATTAACAGGAAGGCGGTGGTGTTGTGCTGGATTACAGTCCGCTGTGGAAAACAATGGAGAAAAAGGGTATTTCCCAATATCAAATCTTAAAGTCCGGCATTGACAACAAAACGCTGGATTCCTTGAAAAAGGGAAAGAATATCACTCTGCTTACTTTGGAGAAAATATGCACCATACTAAATTGCACACCCAATGAGGTAGTGCGATTCATCCCGGATAAAGAATAAGAAGCCGACCCCGGTGGGGTCGTCTTCTTTTGTAGGGCAGGCTCTGTATGCCTCCCGCGGGCGGGATAATATCCCGCCCCTACGAACGGAAGAAATATTTTCCCTTCTTTATACTTGCGAAAATTGGGAGAGTATGGTAGACTTAGCCTGATGGCCGAAAGGCCAAAAAAATACAATGTTCAAAATATAAACGGAGGCGTTTACAATGGAACAGTATATGGATTTTGAGAAAACAGTACAGCAGGTACATAAGCCCAACCGGGTAAACCCCGAGGCGCTGAACACCCTCGCCGGTGTCAAGATCACCCCCGAGTGGAAGATCACTTGCAAGGCTGAGCCCGGCATCGTGATTGCTACCGTGGTAGCCGACCTGCAGGATTATTTCAAGGTTTCTATGAATGTAGAGCTGGCGTTAGCAACCGCCGATGCCCCCGCTGCAAACACTATTTTTGTAGCCGTGGACGAGAGCCTTCCCGAGCGGACCTTCACCATCAAGGTTTCTGACGGCATCATCGTGGGCGGCGCTGACCCCCGCTACACCGCCCAGGGCTGCTATGCTTTGGAGGACAAGCTGAATATGAACGAGGCTCCCATCATCGAGCCCGGCGAGACCACTCTGAAAATGCGCTTCTCTATGCGTGACATCAACACCGGTATGGGCACGGAATGCTATCCCGACGGCCACCTGTGCGCCATCGCCCACGCCGGCTACACCGCTGTGGACCTGGGTATGCGCAAGGCTGCGGAAAATCCCGACGATGCCAAGCGTGTCAACGATACCGTTGCCGCCGCCGCCAAGTACGGCCTGGATGTATACGCCTACCCCAGCTTTAAGAACACGATGCACCCCGACGAGCCCGGCGCATTCGAGCATTACGATGCTATGTACGGTCGGCTGATGGAGCTCTGCCCCGGTGTTAAGGGCTTCCTGTTCGTAGGCGAAAGCTGCGAGTTCCCCTCCAAGGACGAGCGCACCACCGGTAAGAGCTGGCGGGAATCCAAGGAAGATCCCAAGAGCAGCCCCGGCTGGTTCCCCTGCCGCGACTATCCCCAGTTCATTGCACTTCTGCGGGATGTGATCCGCTCCCACAAGGCCGATGCAGAAATCATTTTCTGGACCTACAACTGGGGCTATGAGAAGCAGGAGCTCCGGGAAGAGCTGCTGCGCAATGTGCCCACCGACATCACCATGATGGCCACCTTCGAGATGTTCGAGGAGATCGATATTGCTCCCAATATCCAGGAGATCACCACCGACTATACCCTGTGGCAGATCGGCCCCGGCAAGTACTACACCACCGAGTCCAAGATCGCCCGGGAGCGGGGCATCCGGATGTACTGTATGTCCAACACCGGCGGCAACACCTGGGATATCGGCGGCGTGCCCTACCTGCCCGCTCCGCAGCGCTGGATCGAGCGTTGGGAGTCCGTGGTGAACACCGAGGAGACCCTCCGTATGGACGGCATGCGGGAATCCCACAGCTACGGCTACTGGCCCTCCTTCCTGCCGGAAATGGCAAAGTATGCCTTTATGGAGCCTAAGCCCGACCTGCACGAACTGCTGAATAAGCTGATCATCCGCGACTTCGGCAAGGAGAACTTAGAAGCTGTCCTCAAGGCTTATGAGCTGTTCTCCGAGGGTATGAGCCACTGCGTTTCCACCAACGAAGACCAGTACGGCCCTGCCCGTGTGGGTCCTTCCTATCCGCTGTTCTTTAAGTACTGGGAGCTGATCCCTGCCTGTCCTGTACAGGGCAAGTCCGTCAATGGCGAAGGCTTCCCCGTTTACACCTACAACTTAGACCGCACCGAAAAGCTGCAGTATGAAACTGAGGAGTACATCAAGATGGCTCGTCTGTTCTCCGCCGGTGTGACCATTCTGGAAGGCGTTATCGCCAAGATGGAAGGCGCCAAGAAGCAGGACGCTATGCACATCCTGCAGGTGGCTACCTACATCCGCAACAACGCTCTCACCATTCACCGTGTGAAGCGCTGGCACTACCTGAAGGGTCAGCTGGGTATTTATGTGGATGCTGTTCCCACCTGGGTTGGCGGCCGTAAGGGTATGGTGGATGCCAAGAAGGCCGAAAAGCCCCTGGTTCCCGTTGCCGACAAGCGCCCCGTGGTGCTGGAGCTGCTGGAGATCATCCAGGCCGAGATCGAGAACGCCAAGAACACCATTCCTCTGGTGGAGGCCAACTCCCGTCTGGGCTACGAGAAGGAATACGGCTACAGCTGCTGCAAGATGCAGCTGGAGTGGAAGATCGCTATGGCCGAAAAGACCATCAACGAAGAGCTGCTGCCCTTGCTGGCTGAAGTGTAAAACACAAGGTGCTGTCCTACCGGACAGCACCTTTTTTGTAGGGGAGGGATAATATCCCTCCTTTACGAAAGAAAAACAATTGCAAATTTCCCTATTGGGAAGTATAGTATATCTATATATTTTTAAGGAGGCAATTTTATGAAAGACCAAAACTGCGGTTACTGCATGGGCGGTGAAATTCTGGCTGGCTTCGGCATCAAGATCTGCGACCTGCAGGTGAGCCAGCTGATCCTGTTCAAGGAGCAGAGCCACCCCGGCCGTGTGATCGTAGCATATAAGGATCATGTCAGCGAGCTGGTTGACATCTCTGCCGAAGAGCGGGCACTTTTTATGGAAGACATTGCCAGGGCTGCCAAGGCCATCCACAAGGTATTTAACCCTGACAAAGTCAACTACGGCGCATACGGCGACGGCGGCTGCCACCTCCACTTCCACTTAGTTCCCAAATATAAGGATAATTTTGAGTGGGGCACGCCCTTTGCCATGAATCCCAAGAAGACCTATTTGACCGATAGTGAATACGACGCAATGATTGCCAAGATCAAGGCTGCTCTGTAAAAAACAAAACCCACGGCTTAATGCCGTGGGTTTTCTCTTACATCAGTCCCATGCACCAAATCACGCCAAGGGCGGTGAGGGTCACAAGGGTATCGATGGTAATGCCGTAGAACATAGGTCTAAGGCCTGCTTTTTTGAAGTCCAGCAAACTGGTATTGAGGCCGATGGCCGCCAAAGCCGTCACCATCAGGAATTTGCTGGTGTGCTTGACAGCGGAAGCAACATCGGCGGGAATGGTCACAGTGCTGTTAAGGATCGCCAAGGCCAAAAAGCCGCAGATAAACCAGGGAACGATCTTCACAATGTTCACCTTTTTGCCCTCGGCCTGCTGCAGCTCCTTCCGCTTAACACGAATACCGACCCAGGCAAACACCAGCACCGTGGGAATGATGGCAATGGTGCGGGTGAGCTTGACCATGGTGGCAATATCGCCGGCGGCTTCCGAAAAAGCATAGCCGGAGGCCACCACGCTGGCGGTATCGTTGACGGAAGTACCGGCCCAAATGCCGTAGGCCAAGTCCTCCATACCCAGGGCCTTGCCCATCAGCGGGTACAGGGCGATCATCACCATATCAAAAAGGAATGTAGAGGACATGGCAAAGGCGATATCCTTATCCTCTGCATCGATAACAGGGGCGATGGCCGCAACGGCAGAGCCGCCGCAGATGCCCGTACCGGCAGAGATCAGATTGCCCAGCTTCCAGTTAAGGCCAAAAAGCTTGCGGACAAAATAGCCGCCGCCAAAGCACATGGCAAAGGTGAACAGCATCACGAAAAAGGTCATCTTGCCCACGTCCACAATAATCTTAACAGACAGCGATGCGCCCAGCAGAATGATCGCCAGCTTCAAAATGCGCTTGGAGGTGAATTTCAGCGCCGGCTTCAGCCATGCCGGGTGGAAAAAGCTATTGATGATCGTGCCCATAAACAGGGCAATGATGGATGCGCCCAACAGCCCTCCGGGAATAATATTTTCTAACAGAACGGACAGGCCCGCCACAGCAAAGCAGATGGCAACACCCAGCAAAAACAGCCCCCGTTCTTTGGTCTTCGTATTCATAAATAGCCTCCTGTTGTTTTTTGTCTATCATACCACAATCCCCCGAAAAAGCAAGCCAACGCGGGCAGTCAACAACTGCCCGCTTGTTTTCACTTTTCCGGAAACTGATCCTGTATACCGCCCTTTTTTAGTTCGCTGGGATTCATTCCCGTATACTGCTTAAAGAGCTTTCCAAAGTATTTGACATCAGCTACACCTACCTGCTCCGCCACCTCCCCGACGGTATACGCGCCGGAACGGAGGAGCTCTGTTGCTTTCCGGATCCGCAGCCGGTTTCGGTATTTTACCGGTGACATACCCTTGCTTTTCTGGAATATGCGGCGAAAAGCGGAAGGAGAAAGATTACACAGGCTTGCCAAGCTGTCCACAGAGCAATCACAGCTTAAATTTCGCTCCAGATAATCCACGCCTTCCTTGATCAGGCTGCGATCTTCATCCAATTCTTTTTTGTTGGTATCTCTGGCCATATCGCAAAGAAGCTTGAAGCACAAGGATAGCCGCTCCAGCCAATCAAAGGGGCCTTTGGCATCCGCCTTGTGGGCAAGGTCTGTGAGAAGCCCGTCATAAACCCGGTGGGTATCGTGAAACAGCACACAGGGGTCATCTCCAAAGCGGATATCCTGTCCTGCGCTGTCCCGCAGGGACAGATCCACCACCATAAACCGGGCATCTTCCATCCACCGGGAGCGGTAAGCAATATCCCGGGGCAAATACACCATATCCAACGCACCGGCGGCAAGCGCACCTAATTGAAAAGAAAAATTCACTTTCCCCTCAAGAATATAGACAAACCGCTCCACAGGCGCCGGACGCATAATATATTCGTGCGATGCATTGACCCGGCAAGGCTCAATACGCAGATTGACCAGTGACAGCTGGTCAATGGCGGCATATGCCAAAGCGTTCATTTTCATCTGTTCTCACCCGTTTTTATTGTAACATTCCTCGGATTTGCTGTCAACTTGCCCGCACTTTTTTACGAAAACAGAATTATTTTGTCCCTGTTTTTTCTGTTTTGTGTTCGCTATAATCGTAATATATCAATCCAAAAGGAGAAACACAATGGACAACAACTTAACCTTAGCCGTTAAAGAGCTTGCCTACCGTTTGGGCGCGGATCTCGTTGGCATTGCCAACATCGAACGCTTTGAAAATGCCCCCATCAAAATGAGCCCCAAGGGCATTCTGCCTACGGCTAAGTCTGTGGTAGTTTGTGCCGTACACCATCCCGATGCCGCCATTGAGCTGGATGGGGAAGTGCATCCCCAAAACCTCGGCCCCTACCGCATACAGTATATTATGAACGACAAGCTGGATGTGCTGTCCTTCAAAATCGGCCGTATGCTGGATGATTTAGGCTACAAGACCGTCCCCATTGCCAGCTCGAATATTTGGCGCTACCGGGGCTACAAGGATATGGATGCCACCTTTGCACCGGACATGAGCCACATCTATGCCGGCGTATGCGCCGGCTTGGGTGAGCTGGGCTGGAACGGCTTGTGCATTACCCCGGAGTACGGCGCCCGCAACCGCTTTATCTCCATCATCACCGAGGCAGAACTGACCCCCACGCCTTTGTACAGCGGCAAAAAGCTGTGCGATATGTGCGGTGAATGTGTCCGCAACTGCCCCACCAACGCCTACAAGAAAGAAGTAAACGGCACCAAGGATGTGGTCGTCGAGGGCAAGCACCATGTGTTCTGCAATAAAAACCTGTGGCGCTGCGCCTGGGGTGAGCACTTTGACCTGGACCTGGATCTGCCTATCCCCGAGAAAGTGGATGAGCAGGTGCTGTTGGATCATGTGGCAAAGTACGGCACCCGGGGCGGTGAGTTCGGTGTGTGTCTGAAGGTGTGTTTGCCCAAGCACCTGCGCAACTGGGATAAGGACTACTGCAAAAAGACCGCCCGCCGGAAGCGCCATGTTACCCCCTCCGATCTGCCTGTGCATCCCCAGGTCTATGACAAGCTGCTGGTCCATGCCCGCACCTGGGACTTAGACAGTGTCCACTTTATCAGCGCAGAAACTTTGGCAAAAGCCAATATCAGCATCAAAGAAGCGCTTCCTGACGGAGTGGGCGCTATCCTGCTGACCTCCCGTTACCAAATTCCTGCCGGCTCTGCCATCGACCACGAAGGCTCTATGGCGTACATCGAAGATCACGACAGCAACCACAAAAACCGCGCCGATGTACTGGACAGCTATGCCCGCATCGCCCAGTTCAACGCCGACTTCACCGAGCTGGATATGTGCCGGGAGCTGGAGACCCTGGGCTATACCGCACTGCCCAAGACTACTATGGACGAGGCGCCTTTCCGCGCACTGTGCGGTGTTGCCAACACAGAAAACACCTTTGTGCGTACCGCGCTGATCCTGACCAGCGCGCCCGTAAAGGATATGGCAGTTACCCAGCTGATGCAAACCGATGCTATGCCCAACCTCAAAAAGCAGCTGCGCGCTATTGCCAAGGAGAAGGGCGCAGACCTGTTTGGTGTGGCTTCCGCTGCAACCATCGACAGCCTGGCAGACCAGCTGCGTGCCATTCGCAAGGACGAGAAGATTTTCTCTGTTATGGACAAAAACCCCCGTATGATGCCCTTTGACCCGGTTGTCACAGAACACAAGCGCAACATTCAGAGCGCAACCGATCTTTTGTCGGATGCCAAAAGTGTCATCGTGATGGGTATGCACTATCCCGAAACCCCGGCAGAGCGTGTCGGCCAGCCTCCCGCCGAGGCCGTAGGTCCCTATGTCTTTACCCAGTACGAGGTCAACCGTCTGACCGGCCACCTGGCATTCTCTGTCTGCCGGGCGCTGAATGCTATGGGCTATGAGGCAGTTTATTCCCACAATCTCACCGGCGCAGGCTCTACCGTTGGCAGCCCCAGAGGTCAATTCAACGGCGCTTCCTGCAACGCCTTGGAAGCTGTTGCTGCCGGTATCGGTCAGTTAGCGCTCAACGGCTCTGTCTGCACCGAGGAATACGGCATCCATCAGCGTTTTGTCGCAATCGTTACCAACGCCGATTTGGAAGCTGACGAAGTCAAGGCAGGCCTTGCCGCCGCGTGCCACGACTGTGAACAGTGCCTGACCGCCTGCCCCACCTGTGCACTGCAAAAGGACTCTCTGACAGAGTTGACACTGAACGGCAAAAAGGTTACCTATCTGCCCGTAGATGCCAACCGCTGCGACTGGGCAACTAAGTTCTCTCTGGTCACCGAAGAGGGCAATATGTACACCGGCAACTATACCGATGTTCCCTGCCCGGATAAGGTCACCGAGGAGAATCTGGCTGACGCCCTCCGTCAGATGGACCCTGTGCTGAAATTCCGTCCTGTTACCGGCGAAAAATGCATTGTAAACTGTCCCCTGCGCGGCTGATGTAAACAAAAAATCTCCCCGGGGCAGGTCTGCTCCGGGGGGATTTTTTCATATGATTGGGATTATGCTATATATTGAAAAAGCATAAAAACCACCGGGATGGTCAAGCAGGAGAGAATGTGGGAAACCAGCGCCATACCGGATGCTACCTTTGTGTCCTTTCCCAGGGCGCTGGGAATAATGATCGTGTTCAGACCCAGAGGCATAGCCAAAGAGCAGATCGCGCAGGTGGCAAAAGTTTCTCCCATAGGAATCACCAGCATCGCCCCAAGGAACAGCAACGGGAATACGATCAGCCGCAGGGCGGTCACCAGGTAAACGCCTTTGATCCGCAGCACTTCCCGCAGGTTGAACTTGGCAATGGTCATACCGGTCAGCAGCATCGCCACCGGGGACATACAGCTGCCCGCTGTGGAAACCGCAGAGCTGACAAACTTGGGGATCGGAATGTTGATAAGACCGATCAGCATACCCAAGAGCATACACACAAACATTGGGTTCAGGAAGCTTTTTGCCCGCTGCTTGAGGGTCTGCTTTTCCGAGCTGCCCATCAGCAGGACCGGCACGCCCCACAGATAGATCAGTGTCCACAGGGGCAGGGTGAAGATCAGATATTCCAAAAAGATCTCCGGGAACAGGGCGCTTACCACCGCATTTCCCATAAATCCGAAATTGGAAAAGCACAGGCCGTATGTATAGATATTTTGCTCGTATTTATCCTTGCTGCAAAAGCGAACACACACCAGCGACAGCGCAATGGCGATCACCGCCAGCGCCAGGCTGCACAAAAGCAGCTCCCACGCAGAGCCTAATGTCTCCGTGGTAAAATTATCGATAAAGGTTCCCAAAACAAGCGCCGGAATGAATAAGCAGTTTTCCAGCTTAGACAGTACCGCCTGGGCATTGTCCGGTACGAATTTCCACTTGGACAGGACGTAACCGGCCAAGATAAACAGCATCAAAAATGCGGTTTGGTTTAAGGTTGCAGTAAAAACAGTCATTTCAGATCACAGAAGCTCCTTTGTATTGCATTTGCTTTATGCAAAATCGTTATATTACAACAAATTTTAGAACAGAAACCGGGTTTTGTCAAGGGCAGCGAAACGCCGGCTTTTATGCCGTTTCTTGACAAAATACTCCCGGCAATATACAATTACAAAAAACCGAAAAGAGGTTACACGATGCAATGGTATAACGAATGGGCCCAGCAGCATGCCCGGAATTATAATGAAAAACACGCCGCCTTTTACGCAGAGCCCTCCACCGAGTACATTGCGCCCTTTAAGATGGCCGATGACCTTTACTATGTGGGTGACCGGCTGGTGTGTGTCCACTTGATCCGCACCGAGGAAGGTTTGATCCTTTTGGACGCAGGCTATCCCTGCACCAAGCATCTTGTGATGGCCAGTATCATCCACTTAGGCTTTAATCCGGCAGATGTGCGCTGGATCATTCTGACCCATGCCCACTCCGACCATTTTGGCGCAGCCAATGAATTCCGGAATCTCTACGGCACCAAGGTAGCCCTCAGCGCGGTGGACGCCGCATCCATGCGGGAAAAGCCCTTCCGGGCCATCGGTTCTTCCAAAGCGGCGATGAATCTACCTGTGATCGACCGGGAGCTGGAAGACGGGGAAGTATTTTCCTTCGGCGGAAAGGATATCCGCTGCCTGCTGACCCCCGGCCACACTTTGGGAACTATGAGCTTTTTCTTCACCGTGACAGACAATGGAAAAACCTACCTGGCAGGCCAGTTCGGCGGCGCCGGCATCAACGCCTTGAAGCTTCCTTATATGCTGCACTACCAGCTGCCTTTGGATATGCCCCAGCGGATGGTGGCATCCTTGGATCGGATCAAAGACGAACCTGTGGAAGTCCATTTGGGCAATCACCCCTATAACAACAAAACCCTCCAAAAGCGGGAGCGCCAGCTAAAAGATGGCGGCAACCCCTTTGTTGACCCCACCACCTGGCCGGAGCTCATGGCAGACATCCGGCAAAAGAGCCTGAAGATCATCGAGGACAACAAAGAATTGGCCAAGGAGCATCAAATCGACCTGTAATACTTACAAAAGCCTTCCTTTTCCAAGGAAGGCTTTTGCTATATGCGGTTATGCCATTGTGCCATTGGCAAGACTTGCCACCAATGCGTACATTTCTTCTTCCGAGCGAACATTGTGGGCCTTGTTTAAGATATCCTGCTTTTGCTGTTCATCCAAATGGGCATAGCGGTTCATAGCCGCAGTGTTTGACGACAACGCCAAACCGAAACCAATAGGAACTTGATAGAAATCCATAGAATTACCTCCGTTGTTGTTTGTAGGGGAGGCGTTTCGCCTCCCGCGGGACGGGAAACCCGTCCCCTACGCAGCCGCGTCTAACATGTTTTCAATAAAAATGCCATAGCCGGTTGTGGGGTCATTCACCAGCACATGCGTCACGGCGCCTACCAGTTATCCTGTTGCGGTGCCCGATAAAATCTTCGGGCTTACGCATTTCCTCGATTTTATCGACCGCTGCCACTCGCTCAGCTCCCTTTCTCCGCCACCGGCGGCGGTCGCATCGCTCCCCGTCCTGTATGATCGGTGAGCCGGACACTTCTGTGTCAAGTAGGGACAATAGAATTTTGTGTTTTTCTGCGGTTTTTATGCGTTTTTGCAGGTAAAAGGCAGGTTTTGACACACTGCAACCGCTGTCCTTAAGTTGACATAGATGAAATGTCGAAGAAGGAGTCTTTTAATTTTTCCTACCTTTCGACAAATTCTGGTATTTACCGGACTGTCGGTTTTCTATCTGCATAGCAAAGCCTCCGGGTTCCCGGAGGCTTTGCGAAAAATAGCAGATTATTGAAGAATCATCTGCTGGTTGGCTACCACTCCGCGACAGAGCCGTCTTCATGATGCCAAACTGGATTTTTCCAGTTGTGGGGATTCTTATTCTCTTCCACTACCAGTTCTTTGTTCACATCAACGCCAAGTCCTGCCCTCTTCGGCAATTCTACATAGCCGTCTGTAAACTTAAAGTCGTCCTGATTTTTAATATAGTCAAGTACGCTTTTACCCACATTGTAGTGGATACCGATGCTCTGCTCCTGAATGACCGCATTATAGCAGGTAGCATCCACATTCAGGCAGGCAGCAAGGGCAATCGGTCCCAAAGGACAATGAGGTGCCAAGGCAACATCATAGCTTTCCGCCATGGAGGCGATCTTTTTCACTTCCGTGATGCCGCCCGCATGGCTCAGGTCGGGCTGAATGATGTCTACACCGCCGATCTGTAAAAGCCGCTTAAAATCATAACGGGAGAACAGCCTTTCGCCGGTGGCAATGGGGATGTTACAGGCCGCGGCAATTTCCGGGAACAGCTCCATGTTTTCGCAAAGCACAGGTTCTTCGATAAACATGGGGTCAAACTCTTCCAGTTTCTTTGCCAGTACCTTGGCCATGGGCTTGTGGACTCTTCCGTGGAAATCAATCGCAATCCCAAAATACTTTCCACAGGTCTCTCGGATGGCTGCGACCCGCGCCAAAACCGCGTCGATCTTGTCGTAAGTGTCGATCATCTGCAGCTCTTCTGTAGCGTTCATCTTGATTGCCCGGAAACCCGCATCCATTTTTTCTTTGGCTGCCCGGCCGACGTCTGCGGGTCGATCACCGCCGATCCAGGAATAAACCTTCATTTTCTCCCGGCATTTGCCCCCCATTAACTGATAGACGGGCACACCAAAAACCTTTCCTTTGATGTCCCACAGGGCCTGATCAATGCCGGAAAGGGCGCTCATCAGCACGCCGCCGCCCCGATAAAAGCCTGCCCTGTAAATGGTGGACCATATGCCCTCAATGTCGGCAGGATCGGAACCGATCAAATAATCTTTGTATTCCTGCACACAGGCAAGGACCGCCTTTGCATGGCCTTCCAGAACTGCTTCACCCCAGCCCACAATGCCGGCATCGGTTTCGATCTCTACAAATCCCCACCGGGGACGAACAAAATAAGTATTGACAGCTGTGATCTTCATAACAACACACTCCCGTTTCTCTTTGTTATCGCTGGATTCTGCCGGAGGCATTGCCTTTTGCCAGGTTCTCAACCTCCGCAACAGATACCAAGTTGAAGTCGTGCTCGATGCTGTGTTTCAGGCAAGATGCAGCAACCGCAAAATTGATGGCATCCTGATCTTTTTTGCCTGTGACCAGGCTGTAGATCAAACCGCCGCCAAAGCTATCGCCGCCGCCAACCCGGTCCACGATGTGGATATGATAAGTGGGAGACAGTACGGCTGTGTCTGTGGCTGTATCGTAGAGCATACCGGCCCAATCGTTATCGTTGGCAGAAAGAGAACTACGCAAAGTAATCGCCACTTTTTTACAACCGAAGCGTTGTGCAACCTGGTGGGCAACACTGACATAGCCCTCATAACCCAGCTTGCCGCCGGTGATGTCGGTGCCTTCTGCTTCAATACCGAATACATCCTTGCAGTCCTCTTCGTTGGCGATGCAGACATCTACATAGGGCATGAGCTCGGCCATACACTTGCCTGCTTCTTCCCGGCTCCACAGCTTGTTGCGGTAGTTTAAGTCACAGGAAACGGTTAGACCCATTGTTTTAGCCGCCTTGCATGCCTCCAGGCAAGCTTGCGCCATGTTCTGGCTGAGGGCGGGGGTAATGCCGGTCCAGTGGAACCAATCAGCGCCGGCAAAAATCTGCTCCCAATCAAATTCGCTGGCAGCCGCCGTTGCGATGGAAGAGCCGGCTCGGTCGTAAATGACCTTGCTGGGTCGCTGGGAAGCGCCTTTCTCAATATAGTAAACACCCAGACGATCGCCGCCACGAAGCACCATGGAGGTATCCACACCGAACTGGCGCAACGCATTGATTGCACATTGCCCAATATCATGGGCAGGCACTTTGGAAACAAAGGCGGCATCCAATCCGTAATTTGCCAGAGAGACCGCCACATTGGCCTCGCCGCCGGCATAGGTAGCCTCAAATTTGGGGCTTTGGGTAAAGCGCAGGTAGCTTTCCGGATTCAGGCGGAGCATGACCTCGCCAAAGGTAATGATTCTACTCATAATGGCAATTCCTTTCCTATTTTGAAATATTGGCAACGAACCGCTTTGCCTCTTCTGTGATCTCGCTGTACTGACCGCTATCCAGCCATTTCTTGTTGACCAAGCTGCTGCCGACACCAATACCGACGGCACCTGCTTTTAAAAAATCCACGGCGTTATCTGCGTTAACACCGCCTACCGCCAAAAACGGAATGTGATTGAGCGGTCCGCAGAGCGCTTTTATGTATGCCAGTGCATCACCCACACAGGGGAACAGTTTTACAAAGTCTGCGCCTGCGTTATACGCCTGCTTTGCCTCTGTGGGGGTGTAGGCTCCGGGAAGAGACACCAGCCCCAGCCGTTTGGTTTCGCGGATCACCGCTTCATCTGTATCCGGAGAAATGATGTAAGAAGCACCGGCATCGGCGGCGAGTTTTACCAATTCGATGCTGGTTACCGTACCGGCGCCTACCAGCATTTGATCGCCCATTTGATCTCGGATGCTGCGGATGGCATTGGCGGTGTGGATAAAGGTTTCCGGTGCTTTTTGATTAAAAGTAACCTCAACCAAGCTAATGCCGCCAGCGTAAAGCGCTTTCGCTGCAGCAAGGGCCTGCTGTTCGTCTGCACCCCGGATAATGGCAATGATTTTTTGGCGAAAGATCTCTTTTATGACTGTTTCCCTCATTTGTGTATACCTCCAGATCAAATAGTACTTTCCTTCTTGTCTGCTTTATGATAGTATAATATAAATTTACGGCACATGCTTGCCAAATAATTAGAATAATGTGCCATTTTTTGCTGCCGGAGGAAACAGGTATGCGACTGCATTTTGATCTGGAACGGGAACGGAGCAGGGAACTGTTTAAAGAGGTTGTCAACGATAATATAGACGGACAGTGCCATGTCAATTTTCACTCCCAAATCGAGCTGTATTTTGTGGAGGAGGGGCAAATCGATGCCTTTGTGAATCATCAGCAAAGACGGCTGGAAAAAGGGCAAATGGCGGTAGCATTGAGTTATGATGCCCATTTGTTTCGCTCGGTTGGAAGCTCCAGGTCAAGCATCCTTGTGATTCCACCGGATCTTTGCGGAGAATTCATGTCCGCAGTACAGCAAAAGCAAGTACAGAACCCCTTTATCTGCAACGAGGAAACTGTAAAACGGATCAAGTTTTTTGTAGATACCATTAAAACAGATCATACAAACGAAGTAAAGCTGCGGGGGTATTTGTATGTGGTACTGGGCATTGTTTTGGATAATATCTTTCTAAAAAGCGCAGAGTTTTCTGTTGATACCGAGCTTTCGAGCAAAATCCTGTTTTATCTGAATCAGCAATTTCGCAACGAAATCACTCTGGAATCTTTGTCCTGCACGTTCGGCTACAGTCCAAGTTACATTTCCCGCTATTTTAAGGATCGGTTCGGCATTGGTTTGAACCAATATGTAAACATCCTTCGTCTTAGAAATGCGTTACTTCTTATGCAGGAAGGGAAAAATACCCATACCTATTGCGCATTGGAGAGCGGATTTACATCCATGCGAACCTTTTATCGGGTATTCAAGCAGGAGTTTGGCTGTGCGCCAAGGGACTACATTTCCGTCACCGGCAGTCAGCTTTAAGTGACTTTGCTTGGATTTTTTACAAAAACTATTAACAAAAGGACAGCGTTTGCTGTCCTTTTGTTGTTATGCAGGCAAGATTTGCTACACGGAGCATATCTTACGCTCTCTATGCGGCAGCATCCAGCATATTTTCGATAAAGATGCCATAGCCGGTTGTTGGATCGTTAACAAGGACATGGGTTACAGCACCTATCAGTTTGCCGTCCTGGATGATGGGGCTGCCGGACACGCTGATGTCAAGTAAGGGACAAAAGAATTTTGTGTTTTTCTGCGATTTTTATGCGTTTTTTGCAGGTAAAAGGTAGGTTTTTTAAACCTTCAACCGCGATCCCTAAGTTGACATAGATAGATTGTCGATAATACCGTATTTTTAGACTTCTCGCACTTTCGACAAATTCTGATTCTGGGAGATGCACAAGTGTATTTTTTTAAAAATGACGAAGGGGCTGTCTCACTAAGCGAGACAGCCCCTTTTGACTTGATTGAGGAAAATGTCGGATAGGATTACTACAGATCGATAATTTTTTTCAGTGCTTCAAGCTTTTCCTGTTCCGGCACAAAAAACTCTGTGGCAGTTTTTTCGAGGGCGGCATATTTGTGCTCTCCCATTGTGTGATAAGGCAAAAGCTCGACCTTTTCCGGGAAACCGTTGGCGCAAAAAAATGCGTGTATCTTCTGCATTTCTTCCGGATTATCATTTACGCCGCCAATGACAGGAATTCTTACCCAGATTCTATTCCCGGTTTTTAACAGCTTCCCGAGGTTTTGCAGTATGAGAGCATTATCAACACCGGTTTCCTCTTTGTGGGTTTCCGGATTCATAGTCTTTATGTCGTATAAGAACATATCAGAATAGGGGAGTACCCTTTCAAACCGTTCCCAAGGAACATGGCCAGCTGTATCCACCGCCGTGTGAATACCGTTTTCCTTACATATTTTCAGTAGCTCTGTAAGGAAATCGATCTGCAGCATACACTCTCCACCGGAAAAGGTTGCGCCGCCGGAGGCTTCATAGAAGGCCCGGTCCTTTTCTATTTCACGGAAGACCTCTTGAACGGTATAATCTCTTCCGCAAATTTCTTTTGCGCCATTCAGGCAAATAAAATCATCGTCAACAGTCAAATCTTTGCATCGTCCGCAAGCGGTGCACTTATTTTTGTAAAACAGGATTTCTTTTTGCGAAGCATGGCTTTCGGGGTTATGACACCATCTGCACCTTAAATTACAGCCCTTAAAAAATACAGTTGTTCGTATTCCGGGACCGTCATGTATGCTGAATTTTTGAATATTGAATATTCGGCCTGTCATACCTATTGTAGCTCCTCACGGCTGATGAATGCATCCTGCGCTCCCTTTGACATATCGACAAAAATCGCACTGTAACCTGTTATTCGCACCAGCAGGTCGCGGTATTCATCGGGGTTTTCCTGCGCGCACTTCAATTCCTCTGTGTCAGCGATGCTGATCTGCAGCTGCATACCGCCTTGCTCAAAATAGGCTTTTATCAATGTTTTTATACGCAATACCCCTTCTTCGCCCGACACAAGGCCTTTTCTAAGACGCAAATTCAAGGCGCCGGAATGAATCCGGTTGAACGGCAGCTTGGAAGCGGAATTGAGCAAGGAGGTCACGTTGTTTCCGCTTCCCACAGTGGCGCTCAGGTTTTCGCTAAACGGCATTCCCTTCAGTCTTCCGTCTACTGTCGCGCCCGAAGCCAAGCCGTCCCTTATGTGATTGGAATCGTTAATGGTTGTGTTCAAAGTGTAAATATCTCTTTCACCGGAGGAATTAACGGCCTCTTTGTCAATTAAGTCCAAGAGCATATTCATCAATCTGCATGCGTGCATATCGGCGAAATCGTTGTCCGTTCCGTATTTGGGAGCCTGCCGGCAAGCACTGAGGATGTCGGGGTCGTGTTCAAAATTGTCTTTTGCCGCATCCAGAAGCTGGGGAAGTGTGCACACCTTATTCTGGAAAACCAGCGTATCAATGGCGCTGAGCATATCCGCGGCAGTACCGATGCAACGCAAGCAAACATAGACAGCAGGGTATTTTGCCGCGCCGTTTTCAAGACTTGCGCCGTACGAAATGACCCCTTTTGCGAAACAGTCGTCTATAAAAAGATTACCGGTGGACATGGATTTTTGGAAGGGATATTTTTGCCTGAAGCCATCAAAATTGGGCTTTATCAGAGAGCGAAAAACCTCTTTGATTTCTTCATACACGTCATCGATGCTTTTAAACTCTATGCCAGCGTTTAATGCCCTGTTTATAATGAGAGGCAACGGATCCGAAATCTGGCTAAAAATGATGGAATCACCGGTGATATCCGGCCAATTGCATGGATGAATGGAATAGTTAACAGCATCTGCCTTCTCAACACCGATATGGGTAAATGCAGGGATCATTGTTTCATCATTGTACAGAAGCAAGGATGCGTTTTTTTGAATTTTCTCACAGAGGGTATTCCACAGTTCGTCATAGCAATTGTGCGTATAGCGGCAGACGTAAATGGGGTTCTTCAGCTCCGGATGAATATGCTTCGCGAATAAAAGGGTGAGGGGATTGGTTTTGTGGTCGGTGGTATTGCTGTAACCGCCAAGGGTAATATATCCCGGGGAATCATATACCGGGTTGCGAAGCCATCCTGTCTGTACATAGTCGCTGTTCAAATATGCCATTTGGTGTTCGCCGCGCCCAAGATGCAAGCTCATTTTCGCCGAAAAGTCATCGATCAAAGCCCCTGCGTCCTCCTGCGTTAATTCCCCTGATTCCAAATCATTTTCATAGAACCGCAAAAGGATATCATCCAGTCTGCCAACATTCAAACACGCCACATATCTTCCGGCATATACGAGGTAGATATTATAGACAAACAGTATTAGCTGCAACGCTTCACGGAAGGTTTTGGGACTGTCCTTTGTCAAGTTTTCACACACCTGGGCACACTCTGACAGACCGGCATCCCGCGCTGCCTTTCCGTAACGGGCAATATACAGCAGAATACCCTCATAGATCCATCGCATACCTTCCAGGAAGTTCGTGGTTTTACTGCCTTCTCCTTCGGCCTCTGCTTTCTTTATGCGCTCCTCTACCTGTGACAAATAACCGGGTATGCCCAGGTTGATCAGCTGTTCCCACTCCAAGGTTCTGTGACCGTAATTTCTTTTGATAATAGGAAGTTCATTTGGATTTGTTTGCCAAAGCGCCTGAAGCTTGGCTTCTTCCTGAACAGTTGGGACATGGTCATCGTATCGTCCTACCAGCAGGTCATATTCCTTTACAGGCAACGATGCTTTCGAAAGCACATAATAAATGACCTTTCCCATCTGCAACGGCTGGGGAAGCTCTTTCACGATGTCCCATGCTTCATAAAGCAGAAAATATCTTTCCACCATTGTGCTTTCGGGAGACTTTTCCCTTAGCAGCTTTATTGCTTCAGCAATTGACTTTTGAGCTTTTTGCGAATTCGTCATAGTGGACTCCTTTCATAGTTCGGGTATGGGTATATAATCACTTTTCGGTATAACCTAAACAAGCGGAGATTTTCTTTGCATACGCACTCAGTTCAGGCAGCTTTTCGACGATCAGTGTATGCACAGAGTCATAGATAGTTAGAGAGGATATGCCCAATGTGGCAACAACATTGGCATCGCAATCATACACCGGTACTGCGATACATACAATGCCGTCTGCAAATTCTTCATTGTCTATGGCATAGCAGGCTTTTTTGATTTTTTCAGCCTCGAGGGCAAAGCTGGTATAATCCGTAATGGTATTTTTTGTTCTTTTATCTACAGGCGTGTTAAAGTATTCCTTGCGTTCACTTTCGCAGCAGTAACTCAAAAGAACCTTGCCGGGCGCGGAACAATTCAACGGATATTCGCCCCCCGCACGGCCATTAATTCGGACTTCTTTTGAGGAATCACAGTGCATGAGATATAGCACATTTCGTTGATTTTTGACGCCAAGATACACAGCATCGCCTAACTTTTCATTCAGCTCCTCAACGAAAGGCGCTGCGATATTTACAATACTGCGGTTATTGATGTGTTGGGAAATCATAGTAAACGGTCGCAACGTAAGAGAATACTTTTTTTGACATTTGTCACTTAGATAGATCCAGTCTTTTTCGAGCAAGGCATCAAGCACTCTTGATACTGCGTTTTTGTTGATATTAAGTGTGTTACTAATATCAGCAATCCCTATTTGCTTATTGGCCTTTGCAAAAAGTTCTATTATTTCCAGCGCATAATCTACAGCAGGGGCTTTTGACATATTATCACCACAATTATATATTTATAATATGGATATAAGTATATAACAGCTATGATATAATTGTCAACAAAAAAAACGGACACGCAAGTGTCCGTTTTGCGAGCCGCCTATGCAGCAGCGGCCAGCATGTTTTCAATGAAGATGCCATATCCCGTTGCGGGATCGTTGACGAGGACGTGGGTGACTGCACCCACCAGTTTGCCGTCTTGGATAATCGGGCTGCCGGACATGCCTTGCACGATGCCGCCGGTGGTGTTCAGAAGTTCTGCGTCCGTGATCCGCAGGAGCATGTTCCGCCCGGCTTCGCCTGCGTTGGGATAAACCTTCAAAATCTCCACAGAATATTCCCGGGGGCTTTCCCCTTCCACCGTGGAGCGAATGGTTGCCGGCCCGGCTTTTACATCTGATGCAGTACCCACCGGCAAAGGCGCGCCTTCCCAGCCGGTATTGGCTGTGCCGAAAACGCCCCGGTTGGTGTTTTTATATAAAATACCGATGGGTGTTGCCTCCTTCAGCGCGCCCATCAGCTGCCCCGGCGCGCCGCACTCTCCCTTTCGCACAGAAACCACCCCGGCCTTATAGGCAGAACCGGACACCATATTAAGAAGCTCCCCCCGGGAATTGTTCACGCCATGACCCAATATGCCGAATTTTTTGCTGTCCGGGTCATACCAGGTCACTGTACCCACACCGGTAACGCCCTGCTTCAGATACACACCCAATTTGGGCCCGTCGGAAGTCACCGTGGGATCAATGTGCAAAGTATCGGTTTTTTTGTTTCGCTGAACACCCAGCTCCACCGGGCCATCGGCCCTGTCCAGGGCAAACCGCACATCTTCGGCATTTTGTATTTCTTGCCCGTTTACCGTCAAGATCCGGTCACCCACCTGCAAGCCCGCTTCTTTTGCTGCCTGCCCCAATTTTTCATCAAAAGATGCTACCGTCACCGTGTTGTCCACCAGCTCCAGCCCCACCACCTGGCCCACGGGAATCAGCATCTGCGCCGCATCAGCGGTCACTGTCAAACAAAAAATCAGCGCTGCGCTTATTATATAATGACTAAGTCGTTTCATTTTCCAGCCCTCCTTCACGTCTGCTTTGTTAATATGCCTCGACGATATGTTTTGTAACCCTTGCAAAAGTCGAAAAAACAGGAAGGAACTGGTATTTTAATTTTTATTTACCCATTGACAAAGTAGGTAATAACTGGTATATTACCTATACACCAAATAGGTAAATACTCCCGAGGAGGAATTACGATGCAAGTTTACGCAGATAATGCTGCTACTACGAAAATAAGCAAGCACGCTTTGCAGGCAATGCTGCCCTGCTTTGAAACCTATTACGGCAACCCTTCCAGCCTGCACACCGTGGGCCAGGAGGCCAAAGAAGTGCTGGATCAGGCAAGAGAAACCGTTGCCAAGTGCTTAGGCTGTGAGGCAAGAGAAATCTACTTCACCTCCGGCGGCAGTGAGGCTGACAACCAGGCCATTCGTTCCGCTGCCTTCTACGGCGCGAAAAAAGGCAAAAAGCACATCATTTCCACCGCATTTGAGCATCACGCAGTGCTGCACACCCTGAATGTTTTGGAAAAAGAGGGGTTTGATGTTACCCTTTTGGATGTAAAAGAGGGCCACAACATCACCGCCCAGCAGGTAAAGGATGCGATCCGGGAGGATACCTGCCTTGTGACCTGTATGTACGCCAACAACGAGATCGGCTCCGTGCTGCCCATTGCCCAGATCGGCGCTATTTGTAAGGAGGCCGGTGTGCCTTTCCACACCGATGCTGTCCAGGCCGCAGGCCACATTGCCATCGACGTAAAGGCGCAGAACATCGATATGCTCAGCCTGTCCGGTCATAAGTTCCACGGCCCTAAGGGCGTGGGCGCGCTGTATGTCCGCCGGGGCATTCCCCTGAAGAATCTCATCGACGGCGGCGCACAGGAGCGTGGCAAGCGCGCCGGTACGGAAAACCTGCCCGCCATTGTGGGTATGGCTGCCGCGCTGGAAGATGCCTGCAACAATTTGGAAGAAAACACCAAGAAAATCACCGCTCTGCGGGACAAGCTGATCGCAGGTCTGGAGAAGATCCCCCACTGCGCCCTCAACGGCGACCGGGTAAACCGCCTGCCTAACAATGTCAGTTTCTGCTTTGAGGGCATTGAGGGTGAAAGCCTGCTGCTGTACCTGGATGCCCAGGGCATCAGCGCCTCTTCCGGTTCTGCCTGTACCTCCGGCTCTTTGGATCCCAGCCACGTGCTGCTGGCCATCGGCCGGGTCCACGATGTTGCCCACGGCTCTCTGCGGCTGTCGCTGAGCCACGATAACACCGAGGAAGAAATCGACTATATCCTGCAGGCTGTTCCTCAGGTGGTGGAGCTGCTGCGGAATATGAGCCCGGTTTGGCGCGATCTGCAAAACGGCGAAAGAGAATACATTTTGTAAGATAAGGAGAAATCATTATGGCACTTTATTCTGAGGTCGTTATGGACCATTTTATGCACCCCCGGAATGTGGGCGTGATCGAAAATGCCGACGGCGTTGGCACTGTGGGCAACGCCAAGTGCGGCGACATTATGTAGATCTATCTGAAGATCGAGAACGACACCATCGTGGATGTGAAGTTTGAGACCTTTGGCTGTGGCTCTGCCATCGCCTCCTCCTCTATGGCTACGGAGATGATCAAGGGCAAGCCCATCGAAGATGCGCTGAAGCTGACCAATGCAGCTGTGGCTGAGGCTTTGGACGGTCTGCCCGCCCACAAGATGCACTGCTCTGTGCTGGCAGAAGAGGCCATCAAGTCCGCTCTGAAGGACTACTATGACAAAAACGGCATCGAATACGATCACAGCATTTTCCCCGACTGCGAAAACTGCGATCACTGCCACGAATAAGCTATGATCGTATCCACGAAGGGCCGCTACGCCCTGCGGGTGATGGTGCATTTTGCCACCAAGGGCGCTGGGAACTACATTCCGCTGAAAGAAATTGCCGAGGCGGAGGGTATCTCTCAGAAGTATTTGGAATCCATTATGACCGTGCTGAGTAAAGCCGGTTTTGTGGACGCAGTCCACGGCAAGGGCGGCGGCTACCGCCTCAACCGAGAACCGAAGGACTATACTGTGGGCAGCATCTTAAAGCTCACCGAGGGCAATTTGGCCGCTGTTTCCTGCACCAGCCAGGGACCTGCCGCCTGCTCCCGTTCCACCTGCTGTCAGACCAAACCCATGTGGGATCGGCTGGACGCAATGATCGACAGTTTTTTCGAGGGTATTACCTTAGCTGATCTCTTAGAAGAATCCAAAAACAACGAAAAGTGAGGAAATTAAAATGAACATTTTAGCCCCTTCCATTCTCTCCTGTGACTATATGAATATGCAGCGGGATTTTGAAGCCTGCAAGGAAAACGGCGTCAAGTGGCTGCACGTTGACATTATGGACGGCCATTTCGTGCCCAACCTGTCCTTCGGCTACTCCTTGGTCAAGTCCATGCGGCCTGTCACCGACCTGGTGCTGGATGTACATCTGATGATCGACACCCCCATCAAGTACGCAGAGAATTTCTGCAAGGCCGGTGCGGACTACTTAACCATTCACGTGGAGGCTGATACCCCCGAGAATATCCGCAAGACCTTAGAGCTGATCCGCAGCCTGGGCGTAAAGCCCGGCATCGTGGTCAAGCCCAAGACCCCCGCAGAGGCCATTGAAGAGTACCTGCCTTTGGTTGACATGGTGCTGGTGATGACCGTGGAGCCCGGCTTTGGCGGTCAGAAGTTTATGGCCGACATGATGCCCAAGGTGAAGAAGCTCCGTGAAATGCTGGACAAGGTGAATCCTGCCTGCCATTTGGAAGTGGACGGCGGTGTGGACCTGAACACCGTAGTTACCTGCAAGGAAAACGGCGCAAATGTGTTCGTAGCAGGCTCTGCTTACTTCGGCGCAGCCGACAAGAAGGCATTCACCGAACAGATGGAAGCATAAAAACTGCATAGAAATCGGGAGCACTGCCATTGGCGGTGCTCCCGTCTTTTATATTTCTTTTCCTGTAAAGCCCAGTGTCAGTATTGCTCTTGCAGGATTTCCGTTCAGCGGATCCGCTGTCAGCGATGCTGTGAATTCTCCTGCCGGCGCCGCAAGATCGGTCTGATACCAAATTTGCTTTTCGTTGCCGTTGCGGTCGAACACCTTTGCGGTTTTTCCGTCAAATTCCAGATAATCCGTGGACATGAGCTCGCATTCAAACACGATCTTTGTATCCCCGATCTGAACCGTGGGATTTTTCAGCACCTCGTAGCAATGCTCGCAGGCCACCACGCTACTCATCCGCACACCGGTCACATCTCCGGCTGTGCGGATCTCCGTCTTGCTGACCATTCGGTTATTCATTTGGGAACGGTAGCAGGCATAGATGTTTTCCCCCTCATCAAAGGGAAGATCCGGCCGTTCGCCGGTGTCCGTTTCCACCAGCACAAACTCCCGCCAGCCCTCAAAATCCGTATCAATGATATAATCCAGGTAACTGCGGTTGCTCTTGAAGGTCTCCCAGCGGTTCTCAATGGCGATGGCGCTGCCCGGCTTTCCGTTACCCAGCACCCGCACCTTTTTGGCAAGCTTTTTGTTCAAATCCACATCCTGGGTATGCTCTTTCACCAAGGGCTGTTCTGTTAAGTCCTTGTTCTCATCCAGGCTGATCAGTTCAATGGGGTTTCTGCCTGCGGAGGATAACAGCGCCTCAATGCGAATAAAGGGTACTTGCTCAGCAAAGGGATTGGTAAACTTGCTGTTGTTTCTGCTTTGGTCCTGCAAATCGTACAGCTTCGCCGTCTGATAAGCTTTTTCCTCAAACACGTATCCCTGTTCCGTTTCCTTCAGATGGCACTCCCAGGGACTTTCCTTCACCTTTTCCAGATATTCCGGCGCAAAATACTGCTGTTTCCGCAGGTCGTCGTACTTTTTGTAAAGGGCCACATTCCGCCGCAGGCCTGCATACCGGTCCAAAAACTTCGGCACGGTTGTGGTATGCACGGTGCTGAAATCATAGGTCACCGCCAAAGTTCCCATAAACTCTATGGCATCGGTATGGTTGTACTTCACATGCTCGTTGCCCGGGAAGTTTTCGCTGACAGGGTAGAAATTATACCAGCCCAGGGTGGGGGCGGAATACCGGTCTATGTATTTGACGTTATCCTTGGCATGGATCTGCAGGAAATCCTTGTAGCCCCGGTTGGGGAAATCGTAGGCACCTACCCGGCCACGGGCAGGCCAAATGGACGGAAAGATGGTAGAATACTCGATCAAGGGCAACTTGTCGCAGTACTGCAGCAGCTCACAGATAAACATAGCTGTATAATACCAGTTTTCGTTCTCTCCGCAGTGGATCCGGATGCCATCCAGCGCATCCAGATAGATCATACTGAAACCGCCCTCATTGAAGGCTCTTGCGGTATCCCGGGCGATGTGGAAAAACAGCGGACTGCCGGGAATCGGTGCGATCACCCGGTAATAGCCGTCAATGTGCTTGATCTTCTCTCCCGCTTTGTGGGCGGTGGCTTTCGTTCCCGCTGCGCCCCGCTCTGCGACCTTGAATCCCTCCTTGGAATCTTCAAAGCGGATCAGCTCCTCGCCTATCAAAATGAAGGGCGTGTTTCTGGCCATAAAGGCGAAGTCATCGGAGACGGTCTGCGTGGACTCTGCCGTGGGGACGAACATTTCCTCCGGGCCGATATCCCGGGCCAGCGTAAAGGTCTCCAGCACACTCAGATCCTTCTGCCAAACCGGATCGGACAGGATCGTGTCGCAGTCGTAATCAATGTAGAAGGCATAGGTATGCAGGCCCACCTGGATGCCCTGTTCTGCCAGCACATCGGACACATTTTCCTTAAATTCCGCCGCGGATGCATACCGGTCAAATTTGAAATCGCCCTGGCGGAAAGTGCCCGCGCCCTGGTGGAAATCCACCTGGTCAATACCAGCAGAGCAAAAGTAATCCTTGGTCTGCTGAATGTATTCGGCAGACGTTTCAAATTCGATCAGATAGTTTCCGAAATTCATCCGGCTGTCCCGACCCCATGCACCGCCGATCTGGGACATGATACCCACCTTGCGGTCAATCGTCAGGGAAACCTTTTTGATAATATCCCGCTGCTCAGCAATGGGTGCAATGATCAGCGCGTATTTACCATTTACATCCTGCAAATGCCGGGTGATCTCACCCCGGGTCTCACAGCTTTTGGCATCGGGGTAAAACACGGGATTTACCCAGTAGGTCATAGCAATGCCGCAAGCGCCGGTATTTTGCTTGTCGGTATAGTCATACTCATACTTTGCGTTGGCGATCAGACACTGAAAAGCACCCTCCGGCAAAGCCGTTGTGAGGGTAAAGGTAAAATACGCTTCCTCTGCGCCTACCTGCACCGAAAAATCACCCAGCGGCGTGGTTACTTTGAGCAGATCCCCCTGCAAGGAAAGTCCCGTAGGCGATACCTCCGTCAAGTCTTTCTGCAAAAGGGCGAAAAAGCAAGTCTTCTCGCCACGCAGTTCTTTCTGACCGGTTTTGTCCCAGATCCGCAAAACCGATGCATCCTGCTTGGAAAGCACGATTTGGGCGTATTTGTTTTCTAAGAGAATATCGGTATCGGTTTCAAAAATTTTAGCCATAGCGTTTTCTCCTTTGAGGAATGTCCCGTTTTTCTCTCATTATAAAATACCCCCCCAAAAAGTCAATGCTTTTTGGGGGGTATTTTTTAGTTATGCAGCAGGGGTGGCCCGCAGGACCATGCCCACCTTAGCGCTTTCCTTACCGGGGCCTGTGCCGATGTAGAAATGCTTTCCGTCCCAATCGAAACTCATCGGGGTATTGGTATAATCAAAGCTGAGGTCCTCCTGGAAAGAGCCTTCCTTGCCGGTGGTGCTCTTATAGATCACAGTCCTGTAGCTCTCCACATTATGGGTGCTGGGGTTTCTGTTCTGGGCATAGGCCAGGGTGTAGATCACACCGTCCCGCAAGAACGCATCCACCACGGTCTCCCCGCCGGGCATGGGGATCTGCTTCCAGTTCTCCTGGTTTGCAAAATCCGTGACCACGGTAAGTCCGCCGGTGGCGATATAGCAAGCGCCGTCAAACTCAAATTCACCGCCGAAGTACTTCCGGCTGGTGCTGGAGCCAAGGAGCTTGACGCCGTTGGTTAAATAGTGCATCTTGCCATCTGCATAGCGGAACACGGCCCATTCGCCGCCAAATCCCAAAGTGAACCGCACCAGGGCATACACTTCGCCATTATACTGCACAAATTCATAGGTACGGGAAGACTTATAACCGGACAGATCCATCAACTTGCCGTCCTTATACAGAGGCACAAATTTGAAGGTCTTGCCACCATCTTCGGACACAGCCACAGTCTGACCAACGGTTTCCGTGCCCAGACCGGCGAAAATTTTACCACCACATTCGATCATATCAAAATTGTGGATGCCGTTTTTCAAATTGCGGACCTGTTTCCACTTTCCGTCTTCCTGCAGCACATAGAAATTGCCCTGTTCCCAGCCCTCCCGGGGGTCGATGCCGGGGGCATACAGGGTGCCGCCGATCTCAATAAAGCTGTGGACAGCCTCGTCGCTGACGCTGCCGGTATTCTCCCAGATATGCTTTTCAATATTATAGGCCATGATGATAGTAGAACCGGAATTTTTGTCATAGTCACCGGCGCCCCGGTAGATCTTGCCCTTCCAGTACTTAATATCCCAGGCGAAATTGGCATCTGCGCCAACGCCATACCAGGCATCGCACACCACGCCCAGCTCCACCAAGGGTGCATTGTCGTCAAAAATCACCTGGCGGCAGGTCTTGCACACATTGCCGGCGCTGAGGCTGTGTTCTTCCATGGGAAGATCGCGAATTTCCGCAAATTCGCACTGGCTGCACCGGCGCAGCTCCTTACCCGCCACAACACAGGAAGATGCCTCCTGCAATACCCACTCTCCAAAGGTATGCTCGTGGGCCTCGGTCGCTTCCATGACGGTTTGCACGGTGGCCGCAACGGTCGCTTTGGTGGGGGCTTTGGTCGCCTTGGTAGTCACACCGGCAGATGCCTTGGTTGCGGCGGCAGGCCGCTTATTGGCCGCTACCGTAGCTGTTTCCTTGGTTTGGGTCGGCTTTTTCGTTGCCTCCTCTGTGGGGGCTTCGGTAGGCGC